>NZ_VUMT01000018.1 GCF_009696045.1 Velocimicrobium porci
AACTTTAGCGAAACAATATCTTTTACAAAATGATATTTTCACCAAGGGGTAAGTGCGCCCTTTTTTAGTCAGATAATAAAATCAAAATTTTTTCATTTTTCTATTGACATTTATTAGCTGGACTTTTATAAGACTTTTGGCTCTTTTCTAATTCCGGTTACTTGTTTTACTTTCTTCTCTGCTCTATGACGGACAAATTGAACTAAAGTTTCATAAATCTGATTATTGGTAAATTCCCAACAAGGTTTTCCCAGTACACAGGAAAAATACGTTAACACAGTTTCCCTTTCCATTCGTTCCTGATTTAAACAAAGAAAACAAAAACTATAATCAATTTCATCTAAGAAAGAAGATTCCAATAATAATCTCGCATATAATTTAAAAACAACCGGTGACAGCGTTCCATGGTTATGTCCTGCATACGGTACATGCGTGACGTCTAATGTATTATAAGCCGTTCTGCAATCTTCCATTGTCTGATACTGTTTTCTAAGTTCTGCCCCTTTGGAAAGAAAAAATCTTCCAAGCTCCATCTCATAATTTGCTGAAAATACCGTATCATCAATTTTCAATTCCACCGGACGAATCATAAAGTCTTCTGTTTTTTCCCAATCATGAAAAACAAGTTTTACAACTACCTGCCTGTCAAAATCTAAAAAAGGAATTTCCTCTCGCTCAATCAGAACAACTTCTCCCTGATAAATACAGGCTCCTTCGCAAACAATTAAAGTTTGAGCTGTATATTCAATTGCACACCCATATAAAATACCGTCTGAAAAAGAATTCCATGTTGTTGAAATTAATTTTTCAGGGAACTCATTCAACAAATCTAAGCTCTCTTTTTTTACAATTCTTCCTTTTGCAAAAATCGGCTTTTTATAATACTGCATACAACTCCTTATTTCTGTGCTGTTTTTACACATAACTGCCTCCCTTAATGCATTCCATCAAAAAAGTTCATTTTCCATTGATTCTCTTCAAATGGTATAAAATACGGATGCAAATAGCACAATGTATTGGTTCGCCGTGCAACACTGCATACATAGTACCCCCAGCTTTTCCCATCTGTATAAATAAAAGTTTTCATCTCACCGGAAACAATATTATCTAAATCTTTTTGTAAAAATACCGGATAATTTTTCATCAATTCTTCATATCCAGTCTCTTGAAATTCATTTGCATCTATTCGCACAAAATCCTGATGCAGCTGTTTTTTATCTTTATCTTGTAGAGTTAAAACCAATTCCTTTGTTTCCATCGGTCTGGAAATATAGCTATAAACATCTTTCATAACCATGCTTTCCCAAATCAAAACTTTTTCCCCTGTTTCTGAATGAAAATCTTCGACTATTAAAAAATAAGGAATTTTAGGTGAATCATAAGTAATGACCGGGCGAATTTTTCCAATTCGCTTTGCACCATGATACGCAATGGCTCCATCGATACACATTAATTTTTTTTCATAACTGTTAATTTCTGTTCCTCTTGCTTTTCTTCCCGGAATATACTCTTTTAAAATATCACGAAATAATTCAATGCTTAATGTCTGTCCTGCCAAATAAATCCGGTCCATATCATAAAGCTCCATAGAATCATAATACGGCTCTATAAAATGCTTCATAAAATGATAGATTTCCGGCTTAAGTAAAATATTGATTTCTTCTTTTAATAAAAGTATATCGGGACAAGACGTATACAACTGTAAATAACCATGTTTATTTCTAACATACAGTTGAAATTCTGAATAAAATTCTTGTCCGATACTAATAGAAACCGCTCCGGTCTTCTGATAAAATTTTCTTTTTACCTGTTCTGCCATCTGCCATAAGAAATAAAAGTTTCCTCTTACTTTTAAAAACATTTCCTCTGAACCCGTCTGATAATCCGCATATTTTGTCGGTATCAAGAATTCGACTTCTTCATACGCTTCTTCTAACTTTTTATAACATGCTTCCATCCCATGACAGTCAATCCATTCATAAAACATTTTGTAAACATGCTCAAAAAAATGGTCGATTTTCCAAATCGCTCCCGTCTGATAATAGGCAGCCAATTGAACTTTTATATATTGGAAAATACGATAAGTTAAATTATTTCCACCAAAATTTGTATTTCCATCTGCATATGTAACGTGAATTTCTAAATCATTTGTAATCTTACTGTCTTTTACAGCATAACTGCATTGCACCATATCACTGGTTCCACCGCCACAGTCTAAAATCAATACTTTTCTTTCTTCCCCGCTTTGATAAGTCATAGTATTAATTTCTTGTTGCAACGAATGATATAAAACAGCAACAGCTTCATCAATGACATCCGTTGTCACAATCTCATATTCTTTTAACACATCCTGATACATCTTCATCGATAAATATTGCTGCTTTACAGGACAGGTAAGACAAATTTTTTGATACTTTACTTTATTTTGTTGTTCCGCCATTTTTATTATGTAAAGCAAAAAAGCTCGTACGAAATCACCTCCCCTAAGCTCACAACGATTTCCATCAAAATCCGTCACCTTTATTTTTTCTTTATAGCAATTTACAAAACGTTTGGTGTCATAAAATATTGTATTTTTTCCTAAAAAATGCTGTTTTTTTCTGCCTCGATTGCCTCTCTGCCATAAATAAATTCAATTTTATTTCCGTCTATTTGTTTTACTCCAATCACGCTCGGACATAAAAAACGTTCTTGCGAATGTAGCTCCCATTCTTTAAAGCTATCATTTCCCAATTCTTCAGCCTGAGAATCAAAAACAATTTTTTTCATCTGTCCCGTTTCCATCCCATATGTCCCTGCTGTTGTAAACGATGTTCCATAATCAATAATCAAAACCTCATCGGTTAACTGTGCTTCCTTTACTTCCACCTCATCCATTGCTACTTCATAATAAGAAAAAGCTCGTTGTTTTTTTTCCATTCCATAATAAGTTTTTACAAGCTCCTCTGTCTTTTCTTCCTCAAAAAACAAAACAGCTAAATTATAATACGTACCTTTTTTTAATCCTTTTGATACACATACACGTTTCACTCCTAATAAATAATTGTTCTTTTCTTTATTAGAAACAGACATATTTTTGATTTCTCTAACCGTCATTATGGCTAAAATATTCTTTTTTTCGTCAACAAGCAGGGCATATGTTCCAAGCTTTATATTAGCAGTCACTTTATATTTGGTATCCGGCTCATCAAAAGAATTCAAATCCCGATACAATTTTATATTTTGTGACATTACAATCTGCTCTGTCTGTTTTGCTTCCGCATTTTTCAATTTTCTGCTCAATCGGCTGCTTTCTTCTTCTCCCCACGAAACAATTTGTATTTCTCTTATTTCACCTAAATAATGATATAAAAAGTCTGCCAATTCCTCTTTTTTGTTTAGCAATTCAACAGTTGGCGTTTTAATTGCCCTGTTTTTACAGATTGCTCTCAATTGAGGAAGTTCCAACTGTTCTAATTCCTCATAGGTATATCTCTTCTTTAACTTGTCTGACCTATTTTTTCCCAACTTATATGTTTCATATAACATAACAGAATCCTTTCTTTTTATACTGATTGATTCTTACCATATTGTTATAATATAAATTCTTCTAACCGCATCGTATCCTCATGACCGATTACACCATATGTTTTTTCCCAATGAATAACGTAGGAAAAAGGTAGTGGAAGAAACAAATCACAGATTAAATCAATTTTCTCTTTCTGAATTTGATTGTTTGGTTCTCTCATATAAAAAACAATTTCTTCTCCTGCCCTGATATATAATTCACAAAAAGGATACCACTTTTTAATAAGCCGAATAAAACAAGTAAAGTAATCCCCCGTTTCATATAGCGTTAACATTTCCTCAGCCAGATTTCTTTTTTTCATCCTTCGAAACTGATTTAAAATAGGATAAGAACCAAACACCTCATCTTCCAACGCTTTCAGCAAAAATTTAATATAAAGCTCCCTCTTACATAATCCCGATTTTATATCTAAATCTGCCAAAAAGTGTAGTGTAGTGTCTGCCAATTCCCGATTAAGTTCGTTATACCCTAAATCATCTGATGTAATAAAATCAAAAAATTTGCCAAAACGTATATAAGGATTTACATCAAGATAAGTATCCATCCTTTTTTCATTTAATTTTTCATAAATGCTGTCTGTCTGCAATTCCATATACGGAGAAACTCTGTTATTCTGCACACAAAAATGCAAATTCTTTTCATCTTTTTCTTGTTTTCGGCACTCTATTACCGGTTCCCATATGTACTCCATGAAACACTTACCTTTCTCTTCCTTACGTCATATTTTTTCTACTCTAATACTCCAACACACTGATATCCTAATAAATCAAGCTGAATTTCTGAAATCAAAAATGCTATAATATCTTTTGTAATAAATGTTTTGTTTTCTCCATTTTGAGTAAAATGAAAGAGAAACACTTTTTCTCTATTCCATAACTGATGCATTTGTATAAATGGATTACAATCCAGATCTATGATTTCTTTTTTATCAAATGCATCTGTTTTTTCAAAATTTATGGCTTTCCATTCTTTTATCTCTTTTAATTGTTTTACATCTATTTTTTCTAATCTCAACTCCTGTTCAGTAAACGCCTGATATTGCCCCAATACTCTTCTGATTTCCCCTAATGTCATAATTTTAGCTTCGATAGTATTTTGAAACGGATTAAAAAGCATTTTGTCTTTCCCATTTGTCTGCGGTGGATAACATAAGCGTAATCCGTCTTTGCGACTATCGTATTGCACAAAATGTAATCCTTTTATTTCTTCATATGCTTTTTGCTCTGTTTTAACTATAATTCCCTGCTCTTCTCGAATCAGAAAAAATGAATCCTCCTCCAAAACAAAAAGATAACCATCTTCCTGCTCTGTAAATGGAATAAAATGCTCATATTGAATTACCATTTCCCCTGCTACTTTAATTCCTTCCGTTTGAAACAAATCCTCTTCCAGGTTCCAGACGAGCATCCTGTCTGTATGTACATATTTTCCCAATTTTCCAAAATTTACCTCTATTTTTTTTATTGGTGTTGCTACGGGAATCACACCATCGAGATCAACAATTTCTAAAAATTTATATAGAAATGCTCCATTTATTGTATGCCATTTTACTTTATTCTTCTCAAACTGGTCATACAACCACTGAATCTTATCCATGTACTCCTTCACATAAGAAAATCCTATTCTGATTGTTTTTGTTTCCTTCTCCATCACAACCTTTGCTGTATATGTTTGATTCATAAATTCTAAAATACAATCAAAGTCACACTCCAGAAAAATTCTTTCTAAATGGTGTTCTTCCCGCTTTACCTCATTTTCTGCCACTGCAAACCAATAAGGATTAGTCGGGTCAAAGTCTTCTATTCTACAAACCGCCGTATACACATCATAAAAATGAAAAAAATCATTTTTCTCTTTTTTAATCTTTTCTTCCAGTGAGTGGTAACAGGCATTATTATATTCGTATAATTCTACAAAAAGTTCGGATAATATTTCCCTTAACATTACTTTTTGTACCGGATCCTTTACTCTGTTTACTCTTGATTCAATCCATTTTTTATTAAGTTCCATCTCTTCACCTTTTATTCGTTTCAGTTGCTCTTATCAAATTTTCATCAGCACTTTAAACTAATTTATTTGCCTTCTAACTCCTCTATGGCATCATAAATCTTATCCACCTGGTCATCCCAAATATTTAAATTTTCATAAATTCCCAACGCTTTCTCATAATAAGTAATCGCTTTCTTTTTCTTGTTTTTTCTTGCCAATTCAGCCGCTTTTAACATATAACTTTGTGCTTTTTTCTGTTTTTTTTCTATTTCCTGTTTCTGCTTTTGCTCTTGTTCTTCTTGTTCTTTCTGCTCCTGTTTTTCTTCTGCTTCTTTTTTCATTTCTTTCACTTCTGTAATTGACTGCTCTAAAGCAACAATTTGCTCATAAACTTTATCCGTATCTTTATCCGAACTGCTCAGGTTCTCATAAACACTAACTGCTTTTTGGTACAGCTCATTCGCACCATCTGTATTTTCCTGACTTAACAATTTATTTGCTGTTGTCAAATATGCTTTAATCTGAATTAATTGTTTATCTAACTTCGCTTTTTTCTTCTTTTTTTGCTTTGTCTGTTCCTTCTTTTTTATTTCCTTTTGCTTTTGTACTGCATCATAAATTTTTGTCTGTATTTCACCACGCAATTCGACTTCATCGGTCTGCTTTAATAGTTCAATCGCCTCTTTATAGGATTCAATTGCCTGCTTATAATCTTCCGTTGAAAGATACATATCCCCGATTGCACTTAACTGTTTTGTCTCCAACATCTGATTAATATATTCCAGCCTGCTGCAAGCATGCTCATAAATTTTTTCTTCTCCCTCATACTTTGCCTGTTCTCTCACTTGCAGATAAAGTCTCTTTGCCGTGTTATAATCATTTTCTTTGATTGCTATATCCGCATCCTCTATCGTGGCTAAAACAGCTTTCTTTTTGCTGACTTTATTCTTTAATTCTGTTTTTTCTTTTATAAACTGCCAATTCGTTAAACTCAACTGATCTGTTTTTTCCGATGCGGTTTCATATGTATCAAATGCTTTCGCATAATTTCCATATTCAATATAATTGGTTCCTTTTCCAGTTAATTCCTGAATCTCTTCCATTTTTTTTCGGTCTTTGGAACGAATCGCATAAAGTATGATTGCTCCAAGAAGCAGACACAATACCATTGCAATCCCAACGGTCCAACAAATCCTCTTTCTTTTTTTTCTCTTTGTATTATCTTCCTGAAATGCTTTTTCAACTGCAATGGAAACGATGCTATAACTTCCAACTGCTTTTTCTCCTTTTTTACTCAATAGCATCTCTTCAATATTACATAATAATTCCTGATTCTTATTTGCATGTTCCAATGCATCCAGCAATTCAATATCTGATATGCTCGTTGTCACATTACTGGTTGACACTAAAATCGTAGAACCATCCTGTAACGCAATTTTTCTGGATATATATGGACGTATATGTTTTCCCTTTCCCAAATATTCAATCAGGTTATGGGTTTCTGCCGGATCAGCATAAATAATCTTCTGTTCTTCTTCCAATTCCTGATGTTTTGTCTGAGTTTTACTGATATGGGAAAACACAGTTCCATAATGTACATGAATTTTCGTATTGCCACATACTGCATAGCGCATTCTTGTGTAGTCAGATAGAATAATCGCGATACTGACTTTTCGTTTACATTTAACGCTATGTAATAAAATCTGCTCATTAGCGCAGGCAAGATAATTTCTTAACCGTTTAAGCGAAGGTTTTTTCTCAAATTCTGACAATACCGTTTCAACGGCTATTTTCGCACTATTAGTTTCTGTATCATTGTCATAGCTTTCCGCCACAGCAAAGCATATATATTCATCTAAAGGTGTATACGCCACATAAGTTTTATGTATGGTATCATTTCCTTTTTCCGATATAAAATCTGTTATTATTTTGCTGTTTAATTTTCTCATACTCTACCCTCAACCAGTATTACTGTTGCATTTTTTTGTTTTCTTTTTTTCTTATCTAAAATTTTTGTGCTAATTTTTTGTGCCTTTTCATACAGACTTTCGTTCCGATTTATCGTCTGTATCAACTCTATTTCATTCAACGTTTCATAGACACCATTTGAAATAAGACCAATAACATCACCGCACCGTATCTTATAAAAACCCATTTTTTCTTCTAAAAGGATACAATCTTGATTGTTTATTACAAAAAGCCGGTTTGCCCCTACGGTATAATAAAACATTTGGTCGTCTTTTCCATACACCATACTCACAGACAAATAAGGAGTTCTGCTTAAATAGATATACTGTTTTACTTCACAAATTATTTTTTTCTCAAGTTTTTCAAAAAAAACAAAAACCTCTGAAAAGTCTTCCAGCTTTATGAATTTTTTACATTTTTTAAATTCCGATACACAAATTTCGACTGCAAGAATAGCCGCCTGCCTTCCATTTATATGATCAATCGTTCCATCAACAAGTACCGCAAAAAAATCGTTTCCTAAAACGGTTGCAAAATAATTATTCTGTATCTTACAGTCTCCTATTGTCTGTGAATTTCCTACTAACCAATCGTTATCCCAATTCGTTCTTCTCTTCTTTCCAATTAAAAACAAAGCCGTCATTTTCACCACACAATGGAACAAATATAAAAACACTCTTTCCTATCTTAATCCGGTCGCCTGCTTCCAATTCTCTGGGATTATAAATGGCATCCCATCTGTCTTCCTCGTCCAAAATATATGCCAGCCCTTGAGAATCTCCCGGAAGTATCAATGTTTTATTCTTTTCGGGATCATATACAAGAATTGCATGATTTTTCTCTGCAATCGCATCATCCCCCGGCACACGAATATCCATTTCACCGGATCTGCCAAGAAAGTTTTTTTCTGCAATAATACGATAATCTTTTCCTTTCGAAGGACCTTCTAAACAAACAAGCCAGCCTGTAACCGGTTTTAGCACTTCTAAATCTCCAAGATAGATGGTATCTTTAAATTTTCCTTGTGGATCTTCCTCCATATTCATATTCTTATTTATCACAACATTACAATAAGGACATATATTTCCATATTTTTTTTCGCTAAATAAATGTCCATTCTGACAGCGGACAAGCCCCATCTTTTATCCCTCCAGACAATTTCTTTCTTTTATCAATATTTTAGTTGAGTCCATGTAAATTATATCCGAAGGACACAATCGATATGGCATATTATTTTTTAAACGGTAAATTACCGCTTCTTCACCTCTGCGAATACCAATTGGATACTGTTCCGATACATTTTCTATATACCAATTTCCTTCGAATAGATTAAACACTGCATAAATTGGCTCTCTGAAATCGGTCTGACCTGTTTCTATGCAAATAAGTTCTTTTCCGTTCTTTTTTACAAGAAAAAACGATTTTTTATCCTCTAAAAAAACTTCCCGAATCTTTTTTCCACTCTTGTTTACAATAACAAAAGAACAAAATGGGGAAGTCTTTACTATCTCTTTGTTTTTTTTTCCAGATACAAAAACAAATTATCCCAGTCGAAAGAGATAATAATCCGTTTTGAATCATTAAAAACAATATTATCTGATACAATGTTTTTTCTGTTGCTAAACTATGTCTTACATAATGTAAATATGTAATGTTTCCAACAAAAATTAACTCTACACCTATTATAAAATATTTCAGTATAGGGAAATAAGCTTTCATATAGTTCTTCTCCCCTGCATATTAAAAATTTTTCTTTTTATTTGAATAGGGAAATGGTGGTATTCCCTATCCATATATAAACATATCAACAATAAAACTGCTATCTGGATTTATTCAATTACAACCCCATCAATCCTATCTTTTTTCTGTTTCAATACTAACGTAAATTCACCATCTGTTTTTGTGAATGTTTCTTCATAAGAAACTACAAAAGCATGGGAAAATTCGTATTTTCTAGGAGCGGTTGCATGCTGATATTCTACTGTTACTTTCTTATAAGCATCAGCACTTTCCGGTTTAACAAGTGCCCAAGTTGCCATACTCTTAGCTGCATCACGCATAAATAGCTTATCAGCATCAAATGATACTTTTCCTTTAATTGTCAACGTTGCTTCAATATCGGAAGATCTTGCAAATGAATCTTTTGGGATTGAAGCATCAAATGAAACATCAATGATCTCCTCACTTAATTCTGTTACATCTGCAATCACAATCTTATACGCCATTTTAATGTACCTCCTAATAAAAAATTGTTTTATGTTTATTTATTAAATTAGAACAAACTATAAAAATAAGAGCCCTTCCACCATAGCAATTATCTATTCATTTTATTCTTAATTTAATCAGTATTAATAAGCAGTTCCATATTTTCTGAAACTCCTGCAAATGCAATTTCAATATTATAAGTTGTTCCATCACAATCACCTTTTTCAATTCCATCTCCCTCACGTAAAATAGAATTCCCATAATTAGGTGATAACTGCCACTCTTTCACTTGCCCACCAGAATCAAAGATTTTATCAATCCTGTCTTTCTTATAATCATTTGTGATTGCACCTATCATACGATATAAATAAGTTCGCGTTGTTTCTCTAAATATACTTTCAAAACCACCATTTTTACTCTCATTCATACATCTGGACTTGTATACCGTGATTGCATTTACCGCTGCTCCATTTAACTGATTTTTATCAGAAGAAAAAACAAATCCATACTTATGTTCGTTAATCATATTTTTCGTTTCTGTCGTATAACCTGCAATTTCTTTTGGCATTGTTGTAGTAACATAAAATGCATTGTCCCCTGCTTCTAAATCAAATCGAACACCAGGATATTCTTTTTTTACACGACCACCTAATTTTGTTGCTAAAAAGTTTGGACACTGGTACGCTGCCACAATCCCGGCAGCAACAAATGCTGCACTGATATATACACCATAAATCCAGAATTTCATAAAATCATCCCTGTCTTTTGAAAATTCCAGACTGCCATCCTCTCTTTTTAGTGCCTTTGACCCTAGGACAACTCGAGATTTATTACTTGGAATTACCGTAAAATTAGGCAGACATGGAATTGCATATCTGCTGTAATCTGTATTTTCCAAATCTCTTGTCTGCTCTATGTACTGATCCATTCCATATGTAGATAGTTTTAAAAATGTAGTGTCTTCCCCTGTTTCGAAAGAAAAGAAAACTTGAATCCGATATTCTTTTATTGATTCCAATAACAATTGCAAATCTGAGATTTCTGTCGGAGCTACAGTAATTCCTGCATCAATATCTCCCGTATAACCAAATTCTCTCATTGTTTCTTCATCAAGCTCGAAATCGTAATCATCTGAATATTCCACATTTGGTACAATCCCAAACCAAATTGTATTACTAAAGTCCGATTTATTATTTACTGTTTCCAAATACTTCTTTAGATTTTCCAAATTTTTTTCTTCCAGAATTTCACTCATATGTGCATTTACGATAAGAAGCGATGGACGCATCATTGGGCTTTTAGGCTGATATTGATCAAAAAATGCTTTTACGCTTAAAATTTTTTCAATCAATAATTTTGCTGTACGGATAAATGCCTTTTGCCATGCAGCGTTCATTGCAGAATATTTATTATACAGCTCTACTTTATCATCCAGGCTCATTTCCATTAACGTATCCGGTACATTATCGGTAAACGCTGCCACAATTAACTCTTTTGATAAGGATGCCCCTTGTGAATTTCTATCATATGTTTGTCCAACTGAAGCATAAAGGCTTTCCATGCTTTCATAATATTGTTCTTCAATCACAGAAACGGTCAAATCTTTATAACTGATTCTATTCTTTTTAGCAGAATCCTGTTTTATCTCTGCTAATTCTGAATTGGATTGTTTTGCCAACTCTGTTGAGCCCGATTCCCTTGAATCGCCTTGATCCGTTAATAATTTTGCCGAATTTCCTACTGATTCCAATGCAACAATTTCTGCCTTTTGATCAAATACCGGCAAAGCCGGTTTCATATCTGTTATCCCTTTTTTCGATGCTTTCTCTGTTGTATCTAAATTCTCTTTTATCATTCCCAACATCAAAGTCAGCTGGGAAGAAGTTTCATTGTAATATTTTTTTGTTTTATCCAATTTTGCAGTCAGTTTTAAAACAGCATCCTGTTTTGCCGGTGAATCACTTTCAAATTCTGCATTTTTACTTTCCAGATAAGAAATATCTTTCTTTAACTTTTTAATCTCTTTTAATGTTTTATGCGGAGCAAGCATTTCTGTTATACGCTCATAATTAAAAGATGCATTCGTAGCTCCAGAAGCTTTCTTTGTATCCATAATAGATACAAACATTTTTAGAAACGTGTTATTTCTGTCAATTACTATTTTTTTTACTAAGGAATCTGGAATACCTTCCGGTTTTGTAAGTTCATAAACCATTCCACGTTCTTGGTCGAAATAACTGTAAATTGTTGGTTTGAATTTTACTAAAAATTCATCAAAACTTTTTACTAATAAAACATCATTAATCTCTGCCACTTTTTCATCTGATAAACTTTTAGAATTTTCATCTACATCCGACATAATGTTGAACATATTATAAACTTCTGGATTTACAACATCAAATAGAATTGTCCGATTTGTTTGTTCAATTATATCCATACCCTATCTCTCTCCGTATCTCTTATTTTTAAAGAATGAATATCTGTACAGTTTCTTCTTTTCCCATTCAATGTTACACCAAATTTTTCCGTTTGTCACTACATTTTCCCTGTTTTGTAATTTTTCATTAATTCTTTACAAAATATACCAGGACATAAATCCTGTTTCTTCGTCTTTTTGTATATTTATTCATTGCATACACAACTCCAAAAATGATGTTGCTATTGCCATACCAAATTTTTTATCGTGTTCTACAAAAATCAAAGTAGGATGAATTTGTTTAATTGCTTTTTCTAATTGTTCCCGAAACATTATATCCATATAATTCAATGGTTCATCCAATATAATTATATTATTGCTCTCACTTAAAATTTTAGCTAAAAATAGTTTCTTTTTTTCGCCATTACTATATGTGTCGCAAGGTTTACTTAATAATTCATTTGATATATCAAAAATTTGACATAAACGAACACTTTCCTCATATGCAGCATATGTTCGATTGTTTTGCAAAAAATCTATCCCTGTTATTTTTTTTGCAAATACAGGTTCTTGCATTAACATTGAAAAAGTTATTATTTTATTATACCAAATACCTGGCAATTCTGTTTTATTTACTAATAGATTTAATAATGTTGTTTTTCCACATCCATTTTCACCTTGAACCCATAAAATATCGTGTTTTCTTAATGTAAAAGAAACATTTTTCAAAAGGGTTGTCTCATCATAAGAAAAACTTAGATTCTTTACTTTAATCAAACAATCATCATTCACATCTTCTTGAAAAAAATCAAGAGTTTTTTTGTCTTCAAAATTCAATAGTAATTTTTGCTTATTTTTAATATCTTGCTTAATTTTTTCTTCTGCTCTTTTTGCTTGCTTCATGTAGGATTGTGTTCCATTTGTTCTACTGTTAGATACAAAATGATACTTTTGAGTGTTAGACACATCTGCCCATTCCCGTTTTTTTTCTGCATGCCCTTCTAATTTTTTAATTTCTTTGGTCAAATTCATTTTTGTCCTCAACTCAAATTCTTCTTTTAAATCAAAGTTTCTTTTCCATGTTGAGTAATTTCCCTTTTCAATAGTAATATCATTTTTATTAATTGCAAGAACATGATTAATCGTTTGATCAAGAAATTCCTGATCATGAGACACAATAATAAATCCCTTTTTTTTATTCAAATAGCTGGCAATTTCTTCTCTTCCCTTTAAATCTAAATGGTTTGTCGGTTCATCTAACAATACAAAAGTATTCCTCTTTAAAAAAAGTGCAATAAGAAGTGCTTTTGTCTGCTCTCCTCCCGATAATGTGTAAAAATTTCTCTGTAGAACATTTTCTTTTAATCCTATTCTTTTAAGTTCTCGTTTAATCTTTCCCTCCATAGCAAAACCATCTAACTCCATATATTGTTCCAAAACATCCGGATCATCTAATGCATCTTCCAATGTACGCAACTTTCCAATACATTCCTTTATTACATCTATTGTATTTGTATATTTTCCGGTATAAATATATGGGAAATATTCTGTATTAACAGTTTTACTTATTTCTCCAGAATCTGGAGCTAATTGTCCTTCTATTAATTTTAATAAAGTAGTTTTTCCCCTTCCATTTCTTCCAATAACTCCCAATTTCCATTCTGTATCTAATGCTAACGTAACATTCATAAAAATAGGATTAAAAAATGTTTTGTAGGTAAATGACATATTATTAATATATATTTTTGACAACTAATTCTCTCCCTTCTATGCTTTTAATAATTTTATACTCCAGTTTTTTCAATTTGATTAAGCAAATATTTATGAATCAGATTATACTTTATTGTGCATATTTATGCAAATTTATTATTAAAATACACAAAAAAACTATTGTAATGAATCTCTAACTTCTTCACTACAATAGCTTTTTTATAATACAAATTACTATTTACTTTTCTGCTTCTTTTCTTCTTAACAAATCAAACTGACTCAATTCAATGCCCAAGTCCAAAAATATTTTCTGTTTTGGATGTGGACAACTTTCCATCTCATTGCCTTCTTCATCTACAATACGATTTACATTTACCAAAATATTTTCTCCAGAAGGCTTCATCACTTCTATCTGCTCTCCAACCGAAAACTTGTTACGTTGCTCAATTTCGTATAAGCCCGCTTCATTTCTTCCACGAATAATGCCTAAATACGTATATTCTTTCACATAAGTATTGTTATCATAAATCTGTGTATCGTGTGTTGTCGGACCATAAAAAAAGCCTGTTGTAAATTGACGATATGTGCATTTGGATATTTCTTCCATATAATGTGGTATATTTCTTTCATATAATGCAGGATCAGTATAGTAATCATCAATTGCCTGACGATATGTTCTCGTAACAGCTGCTACATATAAAGCTGTTTTCATTCTTCCTTCAATCTTTAAACTGTCAATTCCTGCATGGATAATATCGGGAATATGCTCAATCATGCACAAATCTTTTGAGTTAAAAATATAAGTTCCTCTTTCATTTTCTTCAATTGGAAGGTATTCGCCAGGGCGATTTTCTTCTGTAATATAATATTTCCAACGACATGGATGTGTGCAGGCTCCAAGATTTGCATCTCTTCCGGTAAAATAATTACTAAGAAGACAACGTCCGGAATAGGAAATACACATTGCTCCATGAATAAATGTTTCAATTTCTAAATCATCTGGGATATTCTTTCGAATCTCTCCAATCTCTTCAATTGACAGTTCTCGTGCGGACACAACTCTTGTCGCACCCATCCGATGCCAAAATTTATAAGTTCCGTAATTTACATTATTTGCCTGTGTACTGATATGAACATCAATTTCAGGGCAAACTTCTTTTGCTATGTCAAATACCCCAGGATCGGAAATAATTAACGCATCCGGTTTTATCTCTTTTAATTCTTTAAAGTATTCACGAATTCCTTCTAAATCACGATTATGGGCAGTAATATTTGCTGTAACATAAACTTTTTTTCCATGTTCATGAGCAAATGAAATTCCCTGTTTCATATCCTCCATCGAAAAATTTTTAGCTTTTGCACGAAGTCCGTACATATCACCACCAATATATACAGCATCTGCACCATAAGTAATTGCAACCTTTAATACCTCAAGACTGCTAGATGGTATTAATAATTCCGGTTTCTTTCTCAACTTTGTATCCATGTATATTTCCTTTCTTTCTTAAACGTTCCGCTTCTGATTTATTCCTTTTAAGGACTATAATTTTGTACTGAGTGTCACACCGTCACCAATTGGAAGTACAATTGTATCCAGTCCCTCTGTGTGAGTCAATGTGTAAAGATATTCCCTCATACGAAAATGAATTGTCCTATTTCTTCTTGTCACAGCATATCTGGACTCTACAATATCACCATCCTGAAGGACATTATCTGATACAAGCAATCCTCCTTTTGGAAGCATCGCTAAAATGTCTGGCAAAAAATGAGGATACTGCCCCTTAGCAGCATCCATAAATATCATATCATATGATTTTCCTTCCTTTGCAAGAGAGGCTAGAATATCAGCTGCATCTCCCTCTAGTAAAGTAATTTTTTGTTCCTTGCCCTGTTCTTTTATATTTTCTTTTGCCTCAGCAATTCGCTTTGGAACTTTTTCAATTGTTGTAATATGACTTGTCGCCGGCATATACTCGCTCATCAGCAATGCAGAAAATGCCACAGCCGTACCAACCTCTAATATTTCTTTGGGCTGATGCAGACGAAGTAAGAAGCGAAGCAGCGAACGAGTCGGTTTTTTTATAATTGGTACATATTCTGCCAAAGCCTTCGATTCTATTTCTCTTAAATAATCCGACAATTCCATTTCTAATGATTCTATATAAGCTGCAATCCGTTCATTTGTTATCATTACTTTCCCTCTTTTATTCATCGTCTGTTGTTAATTCTGTATTTGTCAAAACCGCTAAAATTTCATCGTATGTCATAGATGTATTTAACTTGTAAGTCCCCGGAAGAATCGGATGTCGTTTTCCTACTGTAAGCTTTGCTCTTACCGCAAACGAGTAGGGATTAACAACTAACCGTTCTTCCCCTAACCGCCTGCCCAAAGAAAGAACCGATTCTCCTTTTTCAACTTCAAATGTAACTTTATGTCCCGGAACCTCTTCTACTGTTACATCTCCAAAAATTTGATAAGAAAAATCATATACTGCCCCACTCAAACGGATAACAAGCAAAAAAACGACCATATAAAATAAAATATTAAATGTAACCTGTAATACTATTTGTACAATCCGCAATGCAGATTTTGTAGATTTGGATATGGCTGCCATATTTATTCCTCCAAAAAACTTACATCGATTCCGGCACCTTCTGAAAAGCTGTCTTCAATCCGGCGAACTAGTTTACAATATTTTTTCTCTGCCTTTAAATGCGCATCGACAAGAGGGTTCGCCAAAAGCTCACTGTATTTTAACCGAAGCGTCCTGTCCTCTTCGGCAATGCGATCATCTGGCTCTACATGAATCTGAAAACGACTTCTTTGATATTCATGCATCCGATTTAACAATTCTGGATCCTTTTTTACTTCTTCTAATGTTTCTTTATATCGCTTATACTCAACACTTTCTTTCAGTGCTGCCAAAAGGAAACCTAAATGGTCATCAATATTATACATATAACCCCCTCCTACTGCACTTTTTTCAATTATCTAAACTTCCATAATAATTGGAAGTATCATAGGATTTCTCTTTGTTTTCTTCCACAAATAGTCACTCAATGAATCTTTAATTTCTGTTTTAATTTTTCCCCAGTCTGTCACATTGTTATGGAAACATTTATCCAATGACATATTGACAACTTCCCGTGCTTCATCCATCAGATTTTCTGATTCTCTTACATAAACAAATCCTCTGGATACAATGTCCGGACCAGCTAAAACCTGATTACTGTATTTTTCCAACGTAATAACAATAATAATCAATCCATTTTCTGACAGGTGCTGTCTGTCACGAAGAACAATATTTCCGACATCTCCGACACCTAAACCATCTACTAAAATGCCATGTGCCGGCACCTTTCCAATTACTTCACCCTTTTCCTGTCCTAATTCCAGTACATCCCCAGAAGATAAAATGAAAATGTTATTTTCGTCAACTCCCATACCTTCTGCTAATTCAGCATGTGTAATAAGATGTCGGTATTCTCCATGAACCGGAACAGCATATTTTGGCTTCGTCAACGCATAAATCAATTTAATTTCTTCCTGGCACGCATGTCCTGAAACATGAGTATCCTGGAAAATTACTTTTGCACCTTTCATCGATAATTCATTAATCACCTTTGATACCGATTTTTCATTACCTGGAATTGGTGTAGAACTAAAAATAACAGTATCTCCCGGCTTAATTGAAATCTTGCGATGAATTGACGCCGCAATTCTTGAAAGTGCAGCCATTGCTTCTCCCTGACTGCCTGTTGTAATTACAACCAGCTGTTCATCTTTATAATTTCGCATCTGTTCAATATCAATTAATATATTATCCGGAACATTTAAATATCCCAGTTCGTTCGCAGTCGAAATAATATTTACCATACTTCGACCTTCAATTACAACTTTTCTTCCATATTTATGTGCAGAGTTAATAATTTGTTGCACACGGTCTACATTAGAAGCAAATGTAGCTACAATAATACGGTTTTTTGTATTCTCAGCAAAAATATTATCAAATGTTTTACCAACTGTACGCTCTGACATCGTAAATCCTGGTTTCATAACATTTGTACTGTCACATAACAAAGCTAATACACCTTTTTTACCCAATTCACCAAAACGCTGTAAATCAATTGTATCACCAAATACCGGCGTATAGTCAACTTTAAAGTCACCGGTATGAACAATAATTCCCGCAGGTGAATAAATCGCCAATGCCGCTGCATCAGCAATACTATGATTTGTACGGATAAATTCAATTCGAAAGTCACCAAGATTAATTGATTGTCCATACTTAATTACTTTTCGTTTTGTTGTTTTCAAAAGGTTATGTTCTTTAAATTTATTTTCAATAATTCCCATAGTCAGCTTTGTAGCATAAATTGGAGCACTAACTTCTTTTAATACATAAGGAAGTCCTCCTATATGGTCTTCATGTCCATGGGTAATGACAAAACCTTTTACCTTATCAATATTATCTTTTAAATAAGTTACATCAGGAATAACTAAATCAATTCCTAACATCTCATCTTCCGGAAATGATAATCCACAGTCGACTACAACAATACTGTCGCCATACTCAAACGCTGTAATATTCATTCCAATTTGTTCTAAACCGCCTAGCGGTATTATTTTCACTTTTGCATTTGTTACATCTTTCGCTTTTTTCAAATTAAATGCACCTCCATAATTTTACGTAAATCAGTGCACGAAAAAGCCTAAATCTTAGAATCCGTTCTGCTATTATCGGATTGTTCATTGCAATCTTTGCAATACCCAAAAAGCTTAACCTCGTGGTCCACTACTTGAAAATTCAATGTTTTTCTAATACGTTCTTCTAACGCTTCTAATAAATCATCTTCAAAAGCAAATACTTTTCCACAATTTAAGCATATCAAATGATGATGGTGGTGACTGTTCGCCTGCTCCATCTTTCCGATTTCATATCTGATATAGCCGTCGTCCAGACTTAATTTGTCAATTACATTTAAGTCGGATAACAGCTGTACTGTTCTATATACGGTTGCCAGTCCAATCTCTGGATATTCTTCTTTTACACAATCATAAATTTCTTCTGCTGTCAGATGACATCCCGGGCGTTTTTTAAGTGCCTCCAAAATAGCAACTCTCTGCGTAGTTACTTTCAAACCATTCTGTTTTAGTAATAATTTAAAATCCTCTTGACTATTAGGCATATCCTCATCCTCTAGCAAAATATATTCTAAAATTCATAGCACATCGCACACGACTACTATTCCATCTCAATATCTATATCATCTAATAATTCTTCAAATACTTTTGATAAAGCTTCTAATTCCTGTTCATCTTCTACAGTATCGTAAATAACTGTTTCCTTATTTTCACCCTGTATTTCTTTCAAAATTAATGCGTTTGCCTCTTCTTCGTCCGAATCTGCAACTAATAAATAAGTTTCTCCCGCTAACTTTGTCTGTTCTAACACAAAAAATTCAATCTGTTCTCCGTCTTCTGTTGTAAATACAATCTTATCCTGTGCTTCTTGCATTACTTCCTCCTACTACTACTTCTGATTCTTATTATCAAGATACCCCTGTAATATAAATACAGCGGCAACTTTATCAACAACTTTGGCACGCTTTTCTCTTCTTACATTTCCCTCAATCATTGCATTGTGGGCTGCAACGGTTGTTAAACGCTCATCCCATAAAACAACTTCAAGTCCTGTTCTCCTTCTCAGCATGTCTGCAAACTGCTCTGATTTTTCCGCACGCTCTCCAATTGTATTATTCATATTTTTAGGATATCCTAATACAATCAATTCAACGCCATATTCATCAATTAGCGCCTCTATCCTTTGAAGTGTATGACGGAGCTTATTTTCATCTTTTCGTCGGATTACTTCAATTCCCTGTGCCGTCAATAACAGTTCATCACTAATTGCAACTCCAACGGTCACCTGACCATAATCCAAACCCATAATTCTCAATGTCTATTCCTCCGTCATTCTCTTCTTATTTCCCATCTTAACCTTTTATCAATATAAGATAATTTCAATCGCAATTGTTTATCGTAAATTCCGATTAATATAATCTTCTAAAAGTTCCTCAATAATCTCATCACGCTCTGCCTTCATAATAAGACTTCTTGCCCCATTGTGACTTGTGATATAAGTTGGATCACCAGACATTACATAACCAACAATCTGGTTAACCGGATTGTAGCCTTTCTCAGTAAGTGCCTCATATACTTTAGCAATGATATCCTTTACTGCCATCTCCGGCTCTTTTTGCACTTGAAAGTATTGTGTATTATTAATCTCCTGCATAAATTCACTTCCCTTTAGTTATTTTTACGAAACATATATGCTATTCCTATCTTAATATAAATAATCTAAAATAGCAAGTCCAAATCCCCTTAAATATATCTGCAAATGATCTTTCCATCTTCTAAAATTTCTAAAATTTCAACCATACGAATTAAGCCATGGTTCTCTGATTCGCCTTTTTTTACATAAAGTTTCATATATCGCTCATTATGTCCCGTTTCGTAAAAAGTTCCATCTATTTCAATTGTTTCTTCTACTAATATGTTTTGTGGTTCTTTAAAAAAGGAAGATTCATAATTACGAGTCATTTCCCTTCCAAGTGCAATCAATTCCATACTTCTCTGATGCTTTACCTGCTCTGGAATCTGATTCTTTATTCTAGCTGCCACTGTTCCTTTTCTCATAGAATATTTAAAAATATGCACATCGGAAAACTGTATTTTTTTCGCAAAGTTTTTTGTTATAAGGAACTCTTCCTCTGACTCTTCTGGAAATCCTACAATAATATCAGTTGTAATTGCAGGTCTGTCATAATATTTTCTTAGAATCTGACAGCCATCTTCATAATCTTTTGATGTATACTTTCGATTCATTCGTTTTAAAGTGGCATCACATCCACTTTGCAAAGAAAGATGAAAATGTGGACATACTTTTTTAATTGCTGATAGTTCCTTTACAAACGACTCCGTAATAATTCTTGGCTCTAAAGACCCTAATCGTATTCGCTCCAGCCCTTTCACTTCACTCACTTTTTCAATAATCGAAAGCAGTGGCTTTCCCTCTAATGCTACAAAGTTTTTCTCACCCTGCAAATCAACTCCATAAGAAGAAAGGTGAATTCCGGTTAATACAACCTCTTTATATCCATGCGATACCACACGTTTTACCTCTTGTATGATATCTTCTTCATTTCTACTACGTATTCTTCCCCGAACATACGGAATAATACAGTAGGAGCAAAACTGATTGCAGCCATCCTGAATTTTAATATACGCTCTTGTCTTCTCCCCTGCATCTTCAATCTGAAGTTCCTCATAGCTCTGTTCTTGTTTCATATCAGGAAGCTTCATTTCTTCTAATGTTGTTCCCTGGCGATATGCTTCAACTAATGCTACAATATCTTTTTTTTGATTATTCCCTACAATAAGATCAATCGCACTGTCTTCCTTTAACTCCTCCTGAGCAGCCTGAACATAGCATCCAACTGCCACAATTACCGCATCCTTATTTTTTTTCTTCGCTTTATGAAGCATCTGTCTTGATTTGCGGTCTGCCATATTCGTTACCGTACAAGTATTAATTACATATACATCTGCCGTATCATCAAACTCTTTAATTTCATATCCGGCTTCAATAAACAGCTTCTCCATTGCATTTGTTTCATAAGAATTTACTTTACATCCTAATGTCAGAAATGCAACAGAACCCGCCTGTTCATTCTTTTGATAAAAATTCTCCATAGTTTTCTCCATTTCAGTCCTATATTCCATTTCTACGTTTCTTCTGTATTCTTCCTGCTTTTTTTATCTACTTTGTATATTGACTTTTAAATGTTGAAACTGTAGTATATACATGTAATAGGTTACATGCATAAAAACTATACAAACACATTCATTCTATCTCGAATCTAAGGAGGATATATAAATATGAAAACAGTTAAAATTTGTTTAAATTCAATCGACAAAGTAAAATCTTTTGTAAGTGACGTAACAAAATTTGAAACAGAATTTGATTTAGTTTCCGGCAGATATGTAATTGATGCAAAATCCATTATGGGAATCTTCAGCTTAGACTTATCAAAACCAATCGACTTAAATATTCACGATTCCGATAATACAGATCAAATTCTTTCTGTGTTAGCACCTTACATTGTTGAATAATCAGATTCCTACTTAATCGAAGAAATCAGGACAGAGAATAAAACCTCTGTCCTTTTATTTTATCCGAAACACTAAAAAATTAATCAATCAAAATTGTTTCCACTGTATTTAAAGCCTCTTCAAGTAAAGAATCTATTTTTTCTTCTAAATTAAGCTCCGATTTACGAATTACCTTTAAACTTGGTTTTGTAACCGGATGTTTTGCAACAAAAATCGTACAGCAGTCTTCATAAGGCTGAATTGAAGTTTCATACGTATTAATTTTTTCAGCAATATCAACAATATCCTGCTTATCGAATCCAATAACAGGGCGATATACCGGCATTGTACATACATCATTTGTTGCTGCAAGGCTTTGCATTGTCTGGCTTGCCACTTGTCCAATACTCTCTCCGGTAATCAAACCAAGGCAATTGTTTTCTTCTGCCAGTTTTTCTGCAATTTTCATCATATAGCGACGCATAATGATTGTCAATTCATCATGTGGACACTGGTCATAAATATATAATTGAATATCCGTAAAATTAACGACATGCAATTTCATAGGTCCTGCATATCTTGCAACTAATTTTGCCAAATCTACTACTTTTTGTTTTGCACGTTCACTTGTATAAGGAGGTGCATGGAAATAAGTAGCCTCTAATCGAACACCTCGTTTTGAAATCATATATCCGGCAACCGGACTATCAATTCCTCCTGAGAGTAAAAGCATGGCTTTTCCATTTGTTCCAACCGGCATACCACCAGGTCCCGGTATAATATGCGAATAAATATAAGTTCTTGTCCGTACTTCAACGTAGATATAAATATCCGGGTCGTGAACATTAACTGTCAGATTAGGAAACTGATCCACTAAATGAGCACCCATATCCACACAAATTTCTGGAGAAGTTCTCTCATAGTGTTTGTCGGCTCTCTTTGCCTTTACTTTAAATGTAAGTGATTGATCTCCGTATACATTTTTTACAAATTCGCCCGCTGATTTTGTAATCACATCCCATTCATTACTGTCTACAATCATTGTCGGACAGATAGAAGCAATACCAAATACTCGCT
The DNA here is from genome assembly GCF_009696045.1 of Velocimicrobium porci. GTDB lineage: Bacteria > Bacillota > Clostridia > Lachnospirales > Lachnospiraceae > Velocimicrobium > Velocimicrobium porci. The sequence goes on from NZ_VUMT01000018.1 coordinate 23,092, forward strand.
TTAGTGCATCTACCGTTTCATCAAAATCAAACTCGCTAAGTGCCTCCACATAAATTCTTCCCTGCTCTTTTACAACATCGAATTCGCCTTCTACATCTTTTAATGCGAATTTAATCTGATCTCTTAACGCATTCTCAAAAAGATATCTGTTTTTCCCTTTTATTCCAATCTCTGCATATTTTATTAAAAATGCTTTGAACATTTCCTCGTTCCTTTCTATGATTTTTCCTAATTCATTTTTATATTTTTATTTAATGTCTTCTATATTTTCTAAGTTTTGGTAAAATCTCGTTTAAACATTCCAAGGCATAATCTAACTCTTCTCTTGTAGTAAATACAGAAAAACTAAACCGCAATGTACTGTCTAACAAATCTTTTGCCACACCGATTGCCTGCAATGTTCCACTTAACTGTGGATGATTCGAAGAACATGCAGAACCGGCTGATACATAAACACCTTTTTCTGCAAGTGCATGCAAAAGAACTTCACTCCGGATACCTCCAAAGCTGACACTTACAACATGGCAGGCTGTATCTTTTACTGAAATTCCATCTACACCATTTACTTTTACTTCCTCTATTTTATTTACCTCATTAATAAAGTAAGTCTTTAATTCGTATAACTTCTCTATTTTTTCCTCATGATCAGTATAAATTTCTTTTACCGCTTGTCCAAGACCGGCAATCCCGGGTACATTCTCTGTGCCGGAACGCATGCCTTTTTGCTGTTCTCCACCATAAATAATTGGCTTTACTTTTATCTTATCTTTTATATAAAGGAATCCTATTCCCTTTGGTCCATGAATTTTATGACCGCTGACCGAAAGCATATCAATTCCCATTTTCTTTGGATAAATCCGATACTTTCCATAGGCTTGAATTGCATCAACATGGAATATAATATCTTTCTTTTTCTCTTTTATTTTTTTAGAAATTTCTGCAATATCCTGCACTGCTCCAATTTCATTATTTACATACATAATTGATACAAGTATCGTATCATCATCAATTGCCTCTAACAATTCATCCAGTTTGACATGACCATTGTGATCGACATTCAGATAAGTTACACGGAATCCATTATTTTCTAAGTATATAATTGGATTATGCACAGATGCGTGTTCCATCTTTGTAGTAATAATGTGATTACCTGCACGCTTATTTGCCAAAGCACCGCCTATTAATGCCATATTATTTGACTCAGTCCCCCCGGAAGTCAGAACAATTTCTTTTGCGTCAACTTTTAGATTCGAAGCAATTATATTTTTGGCCTCTTTTACATATTGCTCGGCCACAACACCTTTTGTATGAAGCGAAGATGGATTTCCATAATCTTCCTCTAATGTTTTCATCATAATTTCCTTTACGGAATCAAATGGTCTTGTTGTAGCTGCATTATCTAAATATGCTATCATTTTTTTACTCCTTACTTTCCATTTCAAACATAAATAAAGAAAGAATTGTAATCCCGGCCGTCTCTGTTCGAAGAATTCTTTTTCCAAGACTAATCGGTTCTACACCAGCCGCTCTTGCCATTTCAATCTCTTCCTCTGCAAAACCACCTTCCGGACCTATAAAAATTCCAGTAGAGGAAAGGGAAGCAGCTCGTTCTACCGCCTCTTTTGCTTTTTTCATCCCTTCTGCCCGCTCATATGGTATTACATTAAAAGAAAGTGTTTTTGCATAAGCAATTGCCTCTTTCAAGCTCATAACCGGTTTTACTTCCGGTATAATTCCACGCCCGGACTGTTTTGCAGCTGCCTTAGCAATTTCATTCCATCGCTCAAGTTTTTTCTTTTCTTTCTTCTTATCTTCTATTTTAACAACACAGAATTTTGTTGCAACCGGAATAATTTCATATACTCCAAGCTCAACTGATTTCTGTATAATCAACTCCATCTTGTCTTTTTTGGGAAGTCCCTGAAACAAGTATAGCTTACCGGGCAACTCAGTTGTTTCTAACAATTCTTCCTCAATTGAAACAAGAATTTCATCCTTTTTTAATTCCTCTAAAATACATTCATAAAAACTGCCTGCTCCGTCACAGATTACTAAATGTTCCCCACAGTTCATCCGAAGAACATTTTTTATATGATTCACGTCCGTTCCTGTTATCCGAATCTCATTTTTTACAATCTGCGACTTATCTACATAAAAACAATGCATATTATTTCCTCACGTTCTATACAAAGCAATTGTCATCTTATCATTAATATGAATAAATGTCAATTAGCACTTTACTTTTGTAATAAAAGATACCCAATCTTTCATCTCATTTATTTTTAAAATCTCAAAACCATTCTGAATCAACGCCTGTTCTACTTCTTCCTTCTTCGTATTAATAATACCTGATGTAATAAACAAACCTCCTGGTTTAATATGCTGACCAATCTCTCCTGAAAGTGGAATAATAACATCTGCTAAGATATTTGCCACAACAATATCATATTGATTGATACCAACTGATTCCTGAAGCTCTTTCTCTTCAATAATATTTCCAGAATAAATCTTAAAAGAATCCTCTTTAATTCCATTTACTTTCATATTTTCATATACTGCTTTAATTGCCGCAGGGTCAATATCTGTCCCCACTGCATAGGAAGCACCAAGTTTTAATCCAATAATAGAAAGAATTCCACTTCCACATCCAATATCCAATAATCTTGTCTGATCGGTCAGATACTCTCTTAAACCATCGATACAAAGTCTTGTCGTTTCATGAGCACCTGTTCCAAAAGCAGTTCCGGGGTCAATCTCAATTACAATATCATCCTCTTTTTTTTCTTCTAATTGTTCCCATGTCGGTTTAATTACAATATCATCTGCCACCCGAAATGGTTTAAAATATTCTTTCCAGTTATCAATCCAGTCTTTGTCGTCCGTTTCTTCTACCGATATTGTTCCTTTTCCAATATTAACAAATAACCCTATTTCTTCTAATCCTTCTTTTATGGACAAAACAAGTTTATCCATGTCCGTTTTCGGGTCTACATATGAACTTACAACTGCAGTTCCGTCATCTTCTCCAAGGACAATCTCTGTCTCCTCTGTTTCGTCCAAAAACATTGCTTTTTTGTCTTCCTCGCTAATTGGAACATTATCTTCAATCTGAATTCCTTCTAACCCTAACTCATCAAACAAATTGCTAATAAAATCAACTGCTTCGGTTGTTGTTTCAATCGCAACTTTCATCCATTTCATATCTGGCTTCCCCTTTTCTATTAACATAAATATCGGGTGCCGCACTTGCAACACCCATTTACTTTTCGATAGATATATAAAAAAATTATAGCACATTTTAATAAAATCGGCAATATTTAATCAATCATTCAAAAATTTCATAAAAAGAATTGAATTTTTTTATTGTTTTAGATAGAATAGAACTAATTAAATCCATACGACATATCTCTGCCGCCGGGTAGAGATAAAAAGAGCGTTCGTTTTCATACCAGCAGGCCTTAGAAGGTATGAACTACCGGACGCCTTTTATTTCTCAGAACTATTATGCTTTATTTATAATTCAACAAAGGAGTATACGATGAAACAATCCACTATTTTAAAAACTTTTTTTAAATATGTAAGCTTAAATATTCTTGGTATGATTGGTCTATCTTGTTGTATCTTAACCGACACCTTTTTCATTTCAAAAGGTGTTGGTGCAAACGGGCTGACTTCTCTAAATCTGGCACTTCCAATTTACAGCCTTATCACCGCCACTGCTTTTATGATTGGCATTGGTGCAGCAACAAAATATTCGATTCTAAAAGCACAAAATTCACATCAAGAAGCAAATGCTGTTTTTACCCATGCCATCTTATTTGGACTTGTCTTAGGCGGTCTTTTATTCTTTATTGGTACAACCAATGCTTCTTCGGTCAGCCATCTTATGGGTGCTGACAAAGTAACTCATTCAATGACAACCTCTTATTTACGAACATTATTTAGCTTTGCACCTTTTTATATTATCAACAATATTTTATTAGCATTTGTTCGAAATGATAATGGACCAAAGTTAGCAATGACTGGAATAATTTTAGGGAATTTAGCCAATATCATTCTGGATTACCTTTTTATTTTTCCTTGTCATTTAGGTATGTTTGGAGCTGCATTGGCGACTGGTTTTTCTCCTATCATTAGTATTCTAACTATTTCAATCCATTTTATTAAGAAGAAAAACCAATTTCATCTCATTCGATGTCAAATTCACCCATCCTATATTATAAATATCTGTGCACTTGGAATTTCATCGTTTGTTACCGAAATCTCATCCGGTATTGTAATTATAGTTTTTAATATGGTCATTCTTTCTTTGGAAGGAAATGTTGGCGTTGCCGCTTTTGGTATAATTACAAACTTAGCGCTTGTTGTCCTTGCAGTATTCAATGGAATTTCACAAGGTACACAACCTCTGATTAGTACAAATTACGGGCAGAAAAATTATGCAAATGTAAAGAAATTTTTCCGCTATTCTATCTTACTTTCTGTTTCTTTTTCCATGCTTATTTATCTGCTTACCTATATCGGAACGACTCCGCTAATTGCTATTTTTAACAGCGGACAAAATAAGCTTCTTGCTTCATTGGCTGCTAATGGAATTCACTTATATTTTATCGCCTTTTTCTTTATTGGAATTAATGTTGTCACAACTTCATTTTTAAGCTCGGTGGAACTTCCTGCTCCTTCTTTTATTATCTCTAGTCTAAGAGGATTTGCCGCCATCATTCCAATTGTCCTTCTGTTAGCACATTGTTTTGGAATGACAGGTGTGTGGCTTGCCTACCCTTGTTCTGAATTGGTGACACTTTTCATTGCTTGCATTTTCCTTTTAAGGAATCCTATTTTACATTCTAAAATGGATTAATATAAAAATACTCTTTTTATAGTAGTCATTTCTTGCTCAGCAAGCTACTGTAAAAAGAGTATTTTATTTACTTTCCTTTATTCAAAAAGGTCATTTATTTTTTCTTTTAAACCTTTTTTCTTATGTGTCGTTCCAGTTCCTTCTTCTGTTCCACTCGGACTTTTTTCTTTTTCACCACGCATAGAACGGTCAAACGCTTCCAACAATTCTTTCTGCTCACTATTTAATTTTGTCGGTACTTGAACAACTAATGTTACATAATGGTCACCACGAACAGATTTGTTTCGTAATGATGGCACCCCTTTTCCACGAAGTCTTACTCTTGTATCTGTCTGTGTTCCAGGCTTTACCGTATACATAACATCTCCGTCGACTGTACTAATTCTCACTTCCCCGCCAAGTGCAGCCTGGGCAAATGAGATTGGTGCCGTAGAATAAATATCCATATCCGAACGCTGGAAAATCGGATGTCTGCTTACAACAACTTCTACTAACAAATCACCACGTGGACCGCCATTGATTCCCGGCTCACCTTTGTCACGAATTCGTACACTTTGTCCATTGTCAATACCGGCAGGAATTGCTACTTTAATCTTCTTTCTGCTATTGATATAACCGGTTCCACGACAATCCGAACATTTATCTTTGATTATCTTACCTGTTCCCTGACAATCCGGACAAGTCTGAACATTACGAACCATTCCAAACAGGGATTGCTGGGTATATACAACCTGACCTTTACCGCCACATTTTGAACAGGTTTCAGGCGATGTACCAGGCTTTGCACCGGTACCATGACAAGTATTACATTCATCTTTCAAATTAAGATCAAGCTCTTTTTCTGTTCCAAAACATGCTTCCTCAAAGGTAATTCTTACAGAAGTTCTAATATTGGCACCTTTCATTGGACCATTATTGGCTCTGCGGCTTCTTCCACCACCAAATAAATCGCCAAACAAATCGCCGAAGATATCTCCCATATCCATACCTGAGAAATCAAAACCACCGGCGCCGCCGGCTCCACCGTCAAATGCAGAATGACCAAATTGGTCGTACTGTCTGCGTTTGTCAGGATCACTTAATACCGCATATGCTTCTGATGCTTCTTTGAATTTTTTCTCAGCTTCTTTATCACCTGGATTCATATCTGGGTGGTATTTCTTTGCTAAAGCTCGATATGCTTTCTTTAATTCATCATCAGACGCCCCTCTGGATACACCAAGGACCTCATAATAATCTCTTTTACTCTCTGCCATAATTATCCTCTTTCTATTTACCGTTTACAACTGACTTCCATCCATATTAATTACAATTACCCCCGCCTTCGATGGCGGGGGAATCTAAAGTCTTAATCTCTATTTTACACTTCACGGTAGTCGCCGTCAACTACATCTCCATCATAAGTGTCATTTGAAGTTCCCTGACCACCCATGTTGCTCATATCAGGACCTGCTCCTTGTCCTGCAGCACCTTGTGCCTGCTCGTATACTTTTTGGAATAATGCCTGGGCACTCGTCATTAATTTTTCTTTTGCAGCTTTAATTTCTTCTACTTCACTGTCAGACATAGATTCTGGATTTGTCTTTTCAATTAACTCTTTTAAGTGGTTAAGTTCTGCTTCTACACCAGCTTTTTCATTGGCATCAATTTTATCGCCAACTTCCTGTAATGCTTTTTCTGTCTGGAATACCATTGCATCGGCATCATTACGGGCATCAATTGCTTCTTTTCTCTTCTTATCCTGTGCTTCGAACTCTGCAGCTTCTTTTACTGCCTTTTCAATATCAGAATCAGACATATTAGAACCGGCTGTAATTGTAATATGCTGTTCTTTACCTGTTCCTAAATCTTTTGCAGATACATTAACGATACCATTTGCATCAATATCAAATGTAACTTCAATTTGAGGTACACCCCTTCTTGCTGGAGGAATTCCATCTAAACGAAATTGTCCAAGAGATTTGTTATCTCTGGCAAACTGTCTTTCACCCTGAACGACATTGATATCAACAGCTGTCTGATTGTCTGCTGCTGTAGAGAAAATCTGGCTCTTCTTTGTAGGAATTGTAGTATTTCTCTCAATTAATCTTGTAGCTACACCACCCATTGTTTCAATTGATAAGGAAAGTGGAGTTACATCAAGTAAAAGAATATCACCTGCACCGGCATCACCAGCTAATTTACCACCTTGAATTGATGCGCCTAATGCAACACATTCATCTGGATTTAAGTTTTTAGAAGGCTCTTTGCCTGTTAACTGTTTTACTTTATCCTGTACGGCTGGGATTCTTGTAGAACCACCAACTAATAATACCTGACCTAAATCAGAAGCTGTAATTCCAGCATCTCTTAAAGCATTCTGAACCGGAATTGTTGTTCTTTCTACTAAATCATGTGTTAATTCATCAAATTTTGCTCTTGTAAGGTTCATATCAAAGTGTTTTGGACCTTCTTGAGTTGCTGTAATAAATGGTAAGTTGATATTTGTTGTTGTAGCAGAAGATAACTCTTTCTTTGCTTTTTCTGCTGCTTCTTTTAATCTCTGAAGTGCCATTTTATCTGTAGATAAATCAACACCTTCTGCTTTCTTAAATTCTTCAATCATATATTGTGTGATTTTCTCATCAAAGTCATCACCACCAAGTTTATTATCACCAGATGTAGCTAATACTTCAATTACACCATCACCAATTTCAATGATTGATACATCAAAAGTACCACCACCAAGGTCATATACCATGATTTTTTGTTCTTTTTCATTATCAAGACCATAAGCTAATGCAGCTGCTGTTGGCTCGTTGATAATTCTCTTAACTTCAAGACCGGCAATTTTACCGGCATCTTTTGTTGCCTGACGTTGTGCATCGTTGAAATAAGCTGGTACTGTAATAACTGCTTCTGATACTTTTTCTCCTAAATAGCTTTCTGCATCTGCTTTTAATTTCTGAAGTGTCATTGCAGAAATTTCCTGTGGAGTATATTTTTTATCATCAATTGTTACTTTATAATCTGTTCCCATATGTCTTTTAATGGATGCGATTGTTTTATCTGCATTTGTTACTGCCTGACGTTTTGCAGGTTCACCAACTAATCTCTCACCTGTTTTTGTAAATGCTACTACAGATGGTGTTGTTCTAGCTCCTTCTGTATTTGCGATAACAACCGGCTGTCCACCTTCCATAACAGCAACACATGAATTTGTTGTTCCTAAGTCAATTCCTATAATTTTACCCATTATAAATTCCTCCTAAATTTCAATTAATCTTCGTCTATTACGTTTCGAAATAAATCAAATAATTGTTAGTTTACTACTTTTACCATACTATGTCTTACAACAGTGTCACGATACATGTAACCTTTTTGTAATTCTTCGGATACAATATTTTCTCCTAAACTTTCATCTTCATCATGCATTACTGCATTATGAAAATTCGGATCAAATTCCTTTCCTACTGCATCGATTGCCTTTACACCGGCCTCCTCTAATGCAGTAACAAACTGTTTATAAATCTGTTCAATTCCCTGAACAAATGCAGAATCTTTATCTTCTTCCGGAACAGAACCAAGACCACGCTCAAAATTATCTAATACAGGAAGTATTTTTTCTACAATATCCTTCGCTCCAATTTCAAACATCTGTGCTTTTTCTTTTTCTGAACGCTTACGGAAGTTATCAAACTCTGCCATAGTACGCATTAGTCTGTCATTTAGTTCTGCTATTTTTTCATCTTTTTTATCCTCTTTTTTTTCTTTTTTCTTAGAGAATTTTTTTTCTTTTTTATCCTTTACTTCTTCGGTTGTATCTTCCGTCACTTCCTTTGTAGACTCTGTATCAACTTCTTCTGTTTCAGAAGTAATATTTTCTTCATTTTTCATTGTTTCTTTTTCGTCCACTTTTTAAACCACCTTCCTACGTTTTCTTTTTGAATATTTCATCTAACTGAACCATCAATGTTTGTAATGTACTAACTACCTTTTCATAATCCATTCGCTTTGGTCCGACAATTCCAATCTTTCCATATACACCTTCCTCTATCTCATAGGTTGCAGTGACAACAGAACAATCTTTCATTGCCTGAACCGGAGTTTCTTCACCGATATATACTTGAATTCCATGGTTGTTTTCTTCTGCTTCTTTATCAGTAATTAGCTGTGTCAATTGCTTTTTTTCTTCAAACGTGTATAAAAGCTTGCTTGCTTTCTCTGTATCACTTAGCTCTGGATACTTTAGAATATTAGTTGCACCACTTGTATATATCTCCATATTGTCCTCTTCCGAAATTGCTTCTGCAATTACATCTAAAATCTTTCCTAAGATGCCTCCATATTCACCTGCCTGCTCTTTCATCTCCTGAATCATTTTCATATTAATCTCAGTCAAATCAAGACCTTGCAAAAATGTATTAAGGACAATATTTAACTTTAAAACAATATCTTTATTTAAAGAACTTTCCATATCTATAATTTTGTTCTTTATGATATTTCCTTCAATTACAACAACCGTTAAAAGCTGATTTTCATCTACCTCTGAAATCTGTACAAACTTTACTTTTTTCTGTTTGTAAAGAGGTTTCGTTACCATCGTTGCATAATTTGTATTAACTGCTAAAAGCTTTGCAACATTCTGTAGCAGCGTATCAATCTTGTCTGCCTTAATCTCCAATTCTTGTTTCATATCTGCAATCTCTTGCACCTTATCTTCCATCATCGTATCAACATATAATCGATATCCTTTATCCGATGGTATTCTACCTGCTGAAGTATGCGGCTGGAGAATATACCCCATATCTTCTAAATCAGACATTTCATTCCGAATGGTGGCAGAGCTTAAATTCAAATCTGTATATTTGGAAATTGTCCTGGAACCAACCGGCTCTCCTGTTTCTAAATAATTCTGAATAATTGCCTGTAATATCTTCAGCTTTCTCTCATCTAACTCCACGCACTCACTTCCTTACTACTGTCTTTTTATTTGTTAGCACTCGCTAAAGTAGAGTGCTAATATCTTTAAACATAAAATACCACCTTACAAAACCTTTGTCAAGAATATTTTTGATTTTTTTTTATTTTTATGAAAAATACAAAAGCAGACCATACCTTTTTAATGTTTATGGTCTGCTTTGCACAATAAGACATTGATTAAATAATAAATTATCAGTACTAACTGTAACAAACTAATATGACGTTTGTCATATCGCCATTTTGTTTTTCAAAATCATAATCCAACTATAAATATTTCTAAATAATCTATAAAACCTATTGACGTATTATTTTGTTTCACCTATAGTAAACCAAAAGACAAATAACCAAATAAAGGATGGATGTTATATGATGAACAAACTACGCCAGTTTATGATTGGAAGATACGGTGTTGACAATCTGGGAAAGGCAACTGCAATTGCTTATATCATAATTTCAGTTCTTTCTCTTTTCTTTCACTCTCCCATTTTAGTTGTTTTGGCATATGCACTATTATTTCTATTTTTTTACCGCTGTTTTTCCAAAAAGATCAATAAGCGGGTTGAAGAAAACCAAAAATATTTTTCTTTTGTAAACAGATTCAAGAAAAAGCAAAATAATCTGAAACGTCAATGGGACGACCGTGCTGTTTACCGGTATTACACTTGTAAACATTGTGGTCAGACTATCCGAGTACCAAAGGGAAAAGGGAAAATCTGCATCACCTGCCCAAAATGTCATTTTGAATTTATAAAAAGAACTTAATAAATCGTTTTGTCCAAAAGAGAAGCTGTTGCATTTTTACAACAGCTTCTTTTTTTTAACTCTTTAAAAGATTACTTACATTTGCCTGTTGCTGAAGTAACGCTTTTTTGGCAAACATCTGATATTCATTTAGAAGTTTTTTCTTATTCATGTCAGATATTGCTTCTTCCACATCTAAATCTTCAATATTGCTTGATGCTTTCGTAAGATTTTCACTTGCAAGATTTGAATAACGAATTGAACTATCAAGAGCATTGCTTGTCGCACCAATATTAGCTCTCGCCGATGTAACTTTTTCTAGCGCCTTATCGATGTCCGATATGTTAAAATCTTTGGTGACATCAAAATCTGCAATTCCAAGGCTTTCCAATGTAGAATTTTCAAGTTGAATTTTCATTCCTGTACCATCCGGATTCGTTGCGAGATTGATATCTGCCATACTTCCATCTAATAACTTCATTGTATTAAATTCAGTTCCTCTTGCAGCATCCTGAATTGTCTGTTTCAATCCATTAATCTCTTCTTGCATCGCCTGCTTGTCTGAATCCGTATAAATAAAATTTGAAGCCTGTACACTTAATTCACGGATTCTCTGAAGGCTATCCGTAATCGAAGATAGTCCACCTTCTGCGACATTTAAAAGTCCCTGTGCATCTTTTGCGTTATTAGCGGATACATCATATCCATTTGTCTGACTTTTCATCCCTTCTACAATTGTCAGACCAGCTGCATTATCTGCTGCCGAATTAATTTTCTTCATTGTAGAAAGCTGTTCATAAGAACGATTGATTGAATTATTTAATGTTGAAATTGCCATAACTCTTCCTCCTTTCTACGATATTCCTTCGGATTCGTATATGTATACTTCTCCTATATACAGTATACCACAGATTTTCTTTTACAGAAAGAATTTTCTGTTAATTCATCTTTTCATCACATATTATCCAATTTTTTACTTACTTTTCTGATAAATTCAGTTCGTTTCTGATTTTCTTTCCAAAATCATTCAAATCATTTCGTTTCATAAATTCAGACATAATGCATCCTCCAGAAGCCCCCGCATCCTTTATTTGTCTAATATTTTTTTCTGTTATTCCTCCAATTGCATAAACAGGAATATCTACATTTTCACAAACCTCCCGCAAAAAGTCAATTCCTCTTGGTTTCAATCCCTTTTTACAATTCGTTTCAAAAATATGCCCGGCTACTAAATAATCCGCACCAAGTGCAAGCGCTTCTGTAGCTTCTTTTAAAGAATGAATCGACACGCCAATTTTTGAATAGTTTCGTCTAATATCTTTGTTCTCTTTTAAAATCCAAAGTGGAATATGGATACAGCCGTGATTTTTTATAAACAATGAATCTGCAAAAAAATGAAACATACACTCCGTATTATATTGTTCACATATAGAAAGAACTTCCCTTGCCAGCAATTCATATTCTTCTTGCCTTAACTCTTTTTCTCTTAAAATTAAAGCAGATACATCTGTCTGTACAATTGCTTCTATTCTTTCTAAAAAATTATCCCTACATAAGTTCCTGTTTGTCACCGCTATTAATTTAAACATATATATAATCACTCATCACAGGCTGAAGTCCCTGATTTTTAATTGCCTGATAAATATCTTCAACCGAACGATCATCTGAAATTTCAAACTGTTCATCCCCTTTTGCTTCACCCATATGTCCTCCAATTCCGACGTCAACTCCCGCTGATATTTTCGTTGCCGCAATCGAAATAACATGATCTCGAAACCGTTTTCCCTCTCGGCTGGATATCGTAATTCCTGCAAATGGCATAAACAAACGATATGCCATAATAACTTGCAATAACTGAGTTTCATGGACATCCTTTGGATTCATTGCTTCATGATTAATGATTGGTCGAAGTCTTGGACAGGAAAATGAAACTTCTGCATGGGGATATTTTTTTTGTAATAAATATCCATGTAACCCCGTAGCAAAGGCATCTTTTCGAAAGTCATCCAGTCCCAGTAACGCTCCAAAACCAACGCCGCGAATTCCTCCCCTTATCGCCCGCTCCTGTGTATCAAAACGGTATGGAAAAACTCGTTTATTCCCTTCTAAATGAAGTGTTGCATATTTATCCGGATTATAAGTTTCCTGAAAAACAGTAACGAAATCTGCTCCACATTCATGAAGATACTGATATTCTCTTATATTCATTGGATATACTTCCAGCCCAATAACACTAAAATACTTTCGTGCTATTTTACACGCTTCTCCAATATAGGTGACATCAGACTGTGTCCGACTCTCCCCAGTCAATAAAAGAATTTCCTTTAATCCGGTATCCGCGATTGTCTTCATTTCGTTTTCTATTTCTTCTATATTAAGTTTTGCCCGTTTAATTGGATTATGGCAATTAAAACCACAATAGATACAATAATTTTCACAATAGTTTGCTATGTACAATGGAGTGAATAAATAAATTGAATTACCAAAATGTTTTCTTGTTTCCATCTGTGCTTTTCTTGCCATCGGTTCTAAAAACGGCAATGCAGCAGGTGACAAATAAGCACCAAAATCATCTACTGTGCAAGTTTCATGCTCCAATGCACGAATGACATCGGATTCTTTATAAGTCTCATATTGATAATTTTTTGTCCGTTCTATAACCTGGGAAAGAATTTCAGAATCAATCTGTTCCATCCCTTCTTTATAAGTCATATGATCTTGTTTTTGTTCCATGCGCTCCTCCTACTCTTCTTCTAAAAATCCTGTCAATGGAGAAGAAGCAGAAGCACCTTTTTTAAGCACTCTTCCAAGACCGGCCAAATACGCCTGCCTTCCCGCTTCAATTGCTTTTTTAAATGCTTCTGCCATCTGTGGGATATCTCCTGCCGTTGCAATCGCTGTATTTGCCATAATTGCTGTCGCTCCCATTTCCATCGCTTCACATGCCTGAGATGGTTTTCCAATACCGGCATCGACAATAATTGGCAATTCCATCTCATCAATTAATATTTGAATAAATTCCTTTGTACAGATTCCCTTATTCGAACCAATCGGTGCACCAAGCGGCATAATAGAAGCAGCTCCTGCATCCCTTAATGCCCTCGCAACATTTAAGTCCGGATACATATACGGCATTACGATAAACCCTTCTTTTGACAAAATTTCTGTCGCTTTTACCGTTTCATAATTATCCGGTAACAGATACTTCGAATCATTAATAATTTCTATTTTAATAAAATCTCCACAACCGATTTCTCTTGCCAATCTTGCAATTCGTACTGCCTCCTCTGCATTTCTGGCACCAGATGTATTTGGAAGCAAAGTAGCTTCCTTTGGAATATAATCTAAAATATTTTCTGTTCCTCCTATATTTGCCCTTCGAAGTGCCAAAGTAATAATTTGTGCATCTGCCTGTTTTATTGCAGCCTCAATCAGTTCTAAAGAATACTTTCCTGAGCCTAAAATAAACCGGGAATGAAACTCATGTCCTCCTACACTCCATGTATCGTTTTTTTCTTTTCTATTTGTCCCCATTCCTATTTTCCTTTCTATTCTGTTTTATTGTTCTATAATAATCTCTAGTATTTTATTCGCCTGATGACCCGCACAAATTCCAACCCGAGGTGCCATCAAACTATTTCCTGCTCCCGCATCACTGATTCCATCACCACATAAGTAAAAGTGTCCTGTAATTTGTTTTGTTTTAATTTCATTGCTCTTTCCATACCCTGCCATGCCCGAAGCTGCTACCAGCCATTTTTCTGGATAAATTGTAAGAACCTCATTGACTATCATCGCCTTTGTCTTAGGATTGTCAACCGCTTCACAAATAATCATATCCCGTTGCAAAACCTGTTCTATATTTGTTTCATCTATTTTTTTTCGTTCTGCAGTTACTTTTACAAATGGATTGACTTGCTTTATTTCCTGTTCTAACGCTTCTACCTTTGGTATCCCAAGATGACTCATCCGGTATGCCTGACGATTTAAATTACTTGGTTCCACAACATCATAGTCAACAATATGCAATTCTCCGATTCCACATCTCGCAAGCTCTATCGCAATATGGGAACCAAGTCCTCCAAGTCCTATAATAGCAACTCTTGCCTTACTGATTTTTTTTTGAACATCTTTCGAATTTCTTGCATAAAGCATATGTTCCCACTCTTTTTTTGATGGAAATACTCCTTTTTTCATGAAAATAATCTCCATATTTTCTTTTAATCTGCAATCCTCATCCGTCTGATATCCATCTAATATTGTCACAACTTCTTCTGACGCAAACAGCGAAATTTGAAGTTCTTTTAATGTCGTTTTATTTGTGGCTGTTCTCTCACCATTTACAAATACAACCATCTTCATCCCCCTCCAACAAAACTGACAACTTCCAAAACATCCTCGTCTTTTAGTATCACCTTATCATATTCTTTTTTAGGAACAATCTTCCCATTTCGTTCAACTGCAACATATTCTTTTTGGTATCCGTTTTTTTGTAAAAACTCTGTAACTGTCAGATTTGCGATTTGTTCCATTGAAATGCCGTTTACTTTTACCATAAAATAAAATCAATTCCTTTCTTTCAAGCTTTTTAAATCAAATAACTATGATTTAACGGACCGCTTCCCACGCCTAACTTTAATTTGGCATTTAACGCTCCCGTTACATACTCTTTTGCCTTTTTAACACTTTCATATATATTATTGCCTTCCGCTAAATTACAGGCAATCGCAGAAGAAAGCGTACAACCGGTTCCATGTGTATTCGGATTTGCCACCCGTTCACCGCAAATCCAATTTATATTATTATTCCAACACAATAAATCATCTGCCTGTTCTTTGCTATGCCCGCCTTTTATTAAGACACTGCCTGTTACCCATTTTTTCAAACGAGATCCTGCCTCTTCCATTTCTTCTCTTTTACTAATCTCTATCTCAGATAAAACGGACGCTTCCGGAATATTAGGGGTAATAAGCTCCGCAATCGGAAGTAAACGAGTCTTTAACGTTTCTTCTGCCTCTTTGCACAGAAGCCTATTTCCACTTGTTGATACCATAACTGGGTCAACAACGATATGTTTTGCTTTGTAGTATTCTAATTTATCAGCAATTACTTCAATAATGTCCTTATTCGATACCATTCCTATTTTAACTGCATCGGGCTTTATATCACAAAATACACAGTCAATCTGTTTTGCCACAAATTCCGGTTCTACATCCATAATTCCATACACACCTGTCGTATTTTGAGCAGTTACTGCAGTAATAACACTCATTGCATACTGCTTATGAACCGTAATTGTTTTAATATCTGCTTGAATTCCCGCTCCCCCACTACAGTCAGAACCGGCAATTGTTAAGACCTTTAACATTTTCCTTCCCTCTTTCCATATGTTATATAAAATTTGGTTTAACCGTCGAAAGCAATCAAAGAATCGCTTCCAACTCTTCCCGAAGCAGCTTTACTTCTGTTTTCACATCTTTCTTCGAAAAAATACCGGACACAATCGCAGTTCCTGCAATTTTACTTCCCTTTAAGTTTCGAATATTTGATCGGTCAATCCCTCCAATTGCAACAACCGGAATTGAAACTGCCTCACATATCTCCTTCAAGGTTTCAATCGACATTGTTTTTGCGTCTTGCTTTGTCGAAGTTCCAAACACAGCACCAGAGCCGATATAATCCGCTCCCTCCCTCTCTGCTCTGATTGCCTGTTCTTTTGTTCTTGCCGTTGCACCAATTATCTTACCCTCTCCAACGCGTTTTCTCGCCTCTTTTATACTCAAATCGTTTTGCCCCAAATGTACCCCATCGGCATTTACAGTCATTGCGATGTCTACATTATCATTGATAATGAGTGGAACCTGGTACCTGGCACAAAGATTTTTTATCACTCTTGCCTCCTCCAAAAATTCATTAAATGAAAGCTTTTTTTCTCTTAACTGAATTAAAGTAGCTCCTCCTTGTAATGCTTGTTCTACCTGCTCTGCTAAAGTATGCTCTGTTGTCCATTTTCGATCAGTCACTGCATACAATGTCATTCTTTTTTTATCCACTTGCATTTACTTGCATCTCCCCTTTCCAAACAAAAATCACAGACAAACTTCCTTATAACAAAAAAGGAAAGCATGGTAAGTGCTTCCCTAAAAATGTCCTTATATGAATTCCTACGTTGGCATTACCCAAATCAGGTTATATGGGTCGAAGTTAATTACTTCCTCTCAGCCTGCCACTACAAGCTCCCCTTGTTTGTTATTCGATTCTCTGTCTGGATTAAATTCTAGCATAACAACTTATAAAATGCAATCCGTAAAAATTCTTGAACATAACTTTAACGTATTATATAATAATAGAAATAAGAAAGGGGAGAAAAAAATGCCAGATTTATCTAAAACAAGGGAAAAAATTGATTCTGTTGACAGGCAAATTGTAGCTCTTTTTGAAGAACGTATGGCACTTGCCAAAGAAGTTGCCGAATATAAAATTCAAACGGGAAAACCAGTTCTTGACAAAAACCGCGAACAGCAAAAAATACAGTCATTAAAAGGGCTGGTTCAAAACGAATACAATGTCTATCCCGTAGAAGAATTATTTACCCAAATCATGTCAATTAGCCGAAAATATCAATATAGTCTAATCTCTCCTACAAAGGAAGAATTGCCTTATCATAAATTAGATTCTCTTCCTTCTAAAGATACTTCTACTGCAGTATACTTTGGTGAGCCTGGCTCTTACACCCAGCAGGCAATGAATGACTATTTTGGTCCTTCTGTCAAAAGCTTTTCTGCCTCAACTTTCCAAAGTGTCATGGAGGCGGTACATAACCAAAAAGCAGATTATGGGGTATTGCCAATCGAAAATTCTTCAACCGGAGGTATTGACGATATTTACGACTTACTCGTACATTATGACAATAATATTATAGGAGAACACGTACTAAAAGTAGACCATGTATTAGCCGGTCTTCCGGGTTCTTCAATTTCAGACCTAAAAAAAGTTTATTCGCATCCACAAGGAATTTTACAGTGTAAAAATTTTTTTGATTCTCATCCGGAAATTAAAGCAGTTCCTTATAATAGCACTTCTGCCAGTGCAAAACGAATTGCTATGGAACACGACTGCTCAAACGGAGCAATCATAAGTCCTTATGCTGCCAAATATTACAACCTTTCCATTTTACAAACCCATTTAAATTCGGAATATACCAATTCCACCCGCTTTATTGTAATTGCCAAGGAAAAAATATTTCTCACCAATGCCAATAAAGTCAGTATCTGTTTTGAATTACCCCATAAAAGCGGAAGCCTTTATAACATACTTTCCCATTTTATATATAATGACTTAAACATGACCAAAATTGAGTCAAGACCAATTCAGGGAAAGCCTTGGGAATATCGCTTTTTTGTCGATTTTGAAGGAAATTTAACTAATCCGGGTGTAAAAAATGCTATTTATGGTATAAAAGAAGAGGCAGTCAGCTTGAAAATTTTAGGAAACTTTCAAACAATTTAACTGAAAGAGGGGGTTTTTGATGAAACGTGCAATTACAATTATAATTCTTATTCTTATCATTGGCAGTATCGGTGTTATTTCACATTTTTCGCAAAAAACATATTTTAACGATGAAACTGCGATTGGAAATACTGCCGGGAACTTACTAAATGGGGGAATCTTTTGTGAGGATAGCAATCTAATTTATTTTAGTAACCCAAATGATGATGGTGCACTTTATTCAATGGATTTAAACTGCAAAAATTTTAAAAAGCTTCATTCAGACAATGCCTCTTATATCAACGCTGCCGGAAAATATATTGTTTATGTCCGCGATAATCATAATCGAAACAAAGCAACTGGTGATTTTTTTAATTTTAATAGCGTCGGGATTTATCGTATTGATAAAAAAGGAAAACATATAAAAATGCTTTATAATAATCCTGCAAAGCTCACATCCTTAAAAGGAAATTATATTTATTACCAACATTATAACGCAGATGACGGACTAAAATTTTATCGTGTTCGAATTGATGGAAAAGAAGAAAAAAAACTAAGTGATGAAGCAATTATTCCTGCTTCTTTTTCTGGCAACTTTCTTTATTATAATGGTCAAAAAAATAACCATAATATTTATACTATGGACACCAACAGTACTTCCAGTAATTTACTTTACGAAGGAAACTGTTATACTCCGATTGCTACTGACAAATACATCTATTTTCTTTCTTTAAGCAATAACTACGCACTTGCAAGAATTAATAAAGATGGAAGCAATCTGAAAATTTTGGGAAAAGAGCGGGTTTCTTTCTTCAATATCAGTAATAGTGGAAAATACCTTTACTATCAGGTAGATGGCGGTAATAACAATCGGCTTTGTAAACTTAATCTTGAAACTTTAAAAAGTAAAACACTCTTAGAAGGAGACTATAACAACATTCACGTAACAAGCAATTATGTCTTCTTCCAAGAGTTTGATTCAAAAAAAATATATCGTTTATCCGTTAACAACGATTCGATTTCTACTTTTAATCCTCCGGTACTAGAGAATTAAGCAATTCTTGATAAAGTTTTGTTACAGTCACTCCAAGCAATGGATGGATTTTTGCCGGTGCAATTTGGCTAAGAGGCTTTAGTACAAAGTCTCTTTTTGCCATTTCTTTATGCGGAATCGTTAATGTTTCTTCCTGCATTACAATATCATCATAAAATATAATGTCTAAGTCTATTGTTCTTGGTCCCCAATGAATTTCCCGAACCCTTTTTAAATCCTGTTCAATACTTCCAATCAGTTCAAGTACTTCCTCTGGTGTCCGAAGTGTTTTTATTTCCAATGCGCCGTTTAAAAAATCATCCTGAGGAACACCGCCATAAGGCTCTGTTATAATAAAGTCAGATACCCTTGTAACTCTTGTCAATTCATCTTCATCAAGTAATTGAATTGCACGTTTAAAGTTTGCCTCTTTATCTCCAAGGTTAGCTCCAATTGCCAGATAGCAGGTATGCCACCTTCGTTCCACTGTAACCGAAACCGTATCTAAAGGAAGTAAAATAGGCGCCCAGGGCTTTTTCAATTCAAGCAGTACCTTTTCAACAAATGGATAACGAAGTAAAAGTGCCTTTGCCAAATGTTCTACAACAGCTTCTAATAATTGATAGGTATTTTGTTCCATAAATTTCTTTATATATTGAGCCGCCTCTGCATAATTAAGGGAACCGTTTAAATCATCTGTTTTCCCTGCTTTTCTTATATCGAAAAAAAACTCCGCAGTCACCATAAACTTTTGTCCCAGTACCGTTTCCTCCGGAAATACTCCATGATGACAAAATACTTCTAAATCTTTTATTGTTATCTTATCCATAGCTTCAATCCTTTTACTTCTTTTTATTTCCGTTTGCCTTCAAAATGGCTTCCGTCATTTTAATTGCTCTGACATTTGCTTTTACATTGTGTACCCGTACAAAACCACATCCTTTCATCACTCCCATAACAGTAGTTACCATAGTTCCCTCTTCCCGCTCTGTTACCGGTAAGTCTAAGGTCAGCCCAATCATTGATTTTCTTGAAGTGCCAAGAAGAACTGGAAGACCAAAACGATTAAATTCTTCCAGACGATTCACACATTCCAGATTCATTTCTAACGTTTTACCAAAGCCGACACCGGGATCAAGCACAATCTGTTCCTCTCTAATTCCTGCTTTTTTTGCAATTTCTAAAGATTCTTTTAAATCTTCCATTACATCATTTAAAAAATCACCATACTCTGTATTATCCCTGTTATGCATAATACAAACAGGTACATCGTATTCCTTTACTACTGAAGCCATATTTACGTCATATTTTAAGCCCCAGATATCATTCACGAAATCTGCCCCTGCTTTTAAAGCCTCTCTTGCAACATTTGCTTTGTAAGTATCAATTGATACCGGAATATCATATTGTTTTTTTATTTCACGAATAATTGGAACAACTCGTTCAATTTCCTCTTGCTCTGTTATCTGAACATGGTTTGGTCTTGTTGACTCTCCACCAACATCAATAATATCGGCGCCTTCTTCTATCATCTCTTTTACATGACTCATTGCACGTTCCAGAGAATTAAAACTGCCTCCGTCCGAAAAAGAATCCGGTGTAACATTTAAAATTCCCATTACATACGTATGCTTACCAATTGCAAAATCTCGATTTCCAATCCTCATCATTTTTACCATTTTACTACTCCTTAATTAGCTGAAAAACAAGTTTTTGCTTCACTTCATCTGTTGCAAAAACACCTTTTGTTACAAAACTGATTGTCTTAGATCCAGGCTTTTTAATTCCCCGCATTGTCATACACATATGCTCAGCCTCTATGACTACCATAACTCCCAAAGGGTTTAAATACTCCATAATGTCATCTGCAATCTGTGTTGTCATCTGCTCCTGTATCTGAGCTCTTCTTGCATATACTTCGACTGTTCTGGCCAATTTGCTCAAACCAACGACTTTTCCGTCCGGTATATATGCAATATGAACTTTACCATAAAAAGGTAGAAAATGATGCTCACATACAGAATAAAAGGTAATATCTTTTTCAAGCACAAGTTCATTGTGAGCTGCAGTAAATACTTTTGAAAGATGTTCCTTTGCATCCTTGTCTATTCCAGAAAATAATTCTTTGCACATTGAGCTGATTCTTTTTGGAGTTTCAACTAATCCTTCTCTATTAACATCTTCTCCAATTCCCTCAAGAAATAATTTGACCGCTTCCTGAATTTTCGTTTCATCTATCATCTTTCATTCTCCTTTTCTCTCGTTTGAAAGTACTCCACTACTTCATAAAGGTATGACAAAGAACCGTAGACAATTATAATATCATCTTTTCCTGCCTCTTTTAATGCCAGATTCATCGCTTGTTTTGCGGTTTTGGCATCAACAACAGAAGAACAGTAATTTCTTGCTTCCTCTGCCAGTTCAGAAGACACAAGTGCTCTTACATTATTGGGCTGTATCGCATAAACTTTATCAACACAACCTAATGTATTTTTCAAAATCGTCGAATAGTCTTTATCTGCAAAAATACCAACCACTGCATAAACTTTTTTACCTTTAAAATAAAACTCCATCGATTTTCTTAAAGATAAAGACGCACCTTCGTTATGGGCTCCATCTATGATAACAATCGGATTTTTATGAATTATTTCAAACCGGCCTCGCCACACAGCACTTTCAATACCTGAAACAATATGCCTCCATTCAATCTGATATCCGATTTCTTTTAACGACAAAATTGTTTCAATCGCAGTTACTGCATTAAATGGCTGATATTCTCCAAGCAAAGAGGTCGTTATTCTCTCTTCCTTTTCCATTCGGGGACTTTTATAAACAAATGTTGTTCCATTCAAAGAATATTCCATTTCTTTTATATCATCATAACTTGCAAAAACAACTCTGGCATTTTCTTCTCTCACTTTTTTCTCAATTGCTTTTTTTACTTCTTCTTTCTGGGAAGAAGATACAACTAAACTATTTTTCTTAATAATTCCCGCTTTTTCAAATGCAATTTCACCTAAAGTACTACCCAAAAATTTCATATGATCCATACTAATTGAAGTTAAAACTGCACACTCAACTTTTTTCACTACATTCGTAGAATCTAATCGTCCACCCATACCAACTTCTAATACAACAATATCACATTTTTGATCTGCAAACTCTAAAAATGCCATTGCTGTTTCTATCTCAAACGGTGTTGGATGTGGTTTTCCTTCCTTTACCATCTGTTCAATGACATTTTTAATTTTCGAAAGATGTTCTGCCACCTTTTCTTCACTAATATAAAAAACGTTCCCGTCTATCCCCATAAACTGAATTCGTTCCCTGTATTCAAACAGAACAGGAGATACATATCTTCCGACTAAATACCCTGCTTTAGCTAAAATCGCTGTAATATATGCTCCAACCGAACCTTTTCCATTGGTTCCTGCAATATGCACAAACTTTAGCCGCTCTTCCGGATTTCCTAATCTTCTCATTAGTTCTGTTATATTTTCTAATCCTAGCACGCTTCCATACTGACCTGCTTTATCCATATAAGCCATCGCCTGTTCATAGGACATAATATTTTCATATTCACCATCCTGGTATTTCGATTTTACTTTTTCAATCTTCATTTTACGCCTCTTCACAAACTTGGAAAATATAAAATTTCAAATAATAAGATTCATCTGCTGCCCACAATATTGGATGATCTGGCGCCTGTGTACGATATTCAACCTGTCTTAACCGTTTATGTGCACTTCTTGCGGCCTGTGCAATTGTTTCTGTAAATAACTCTGGTGTCATAAAATGAGAGCACGAGCAAGTCGCAAGAAAACCTCCATTTTTTACCAATTTTAATCCGCGCATATTAATCTCACGATATCCTTTAACTGCATTCTTAACAGAATTTCGGGATTTCGTAAATGCCGGTGGATCTAAAATAACAACGTCAAACTTTTTATCTTCTGCTTCTAACTGTGGAAGGAAATCAAAAACATCTTCACATTGAAATTTTACCCGTTCCTCTAGCCCATTTAATCTGGCATTTTCTGTAGCCTGTTCTACTGCTAAATTAGAAGCATCCACTCCCAAAACACTAGCAGCACCTGCAATTCCTGCATTCAATGCAAAAGAACCAGTATGAGTAAAGCAATCTAAAATTTCTGCACCTTTACATAGTCTTTGAATGGCAAGCCGATTATATTTTTGATCTAGGAAAAAGCCGGTTTTTTGTCCTTCTGCAACATCAACATAATATTTTACTCCATTTTCTTCAATTGGAACTTTCGTATCAAATGGTTCACTTAAAAATCCTTTTTTGCGTTCCATCCCTTCATTTTGCCTTACCTTTGCATCACTTCTTTCGTAAACACCACGAATTTGAATTCCATCCCTACTTAAAAGTTCAATTAAGTAATTTACAATCACCATTTTCCAGCGATCAATTCCCAGTGCAAGCGACTGCACAACAAGTACATCAGCGAACTTATCAATCACTATGCCCGGCAAAAAATCTGCCTCACCAAAAATAACTCTGCAACTACTTGTATCTACCGTCTTTTTTCGATATTCCCAAGCATTTTTAACTCTCATCTGAATAAATTCAGAATCTACTATCTGTTCTTTTTTTCTAGACAACATACGAATTACAATTTTAGAATTCGTATTAATAAATCCGGTTCCCATTCCGTATCCGTCAAAGTCTTCCACAGTTACTAAATCACCATTTTGAAATTCGCCTTCTATTTTATCTATTTCATTGTCAAAAAGCCACATTCCACCTGCTTTTAACATTCTTCCCTGACCCTTTTTTATTGTAACAACTGCTCGTTCCATATTAACTCCTATCTGATTTTTTTATTGCTATAATTTAAACCTATATCTGCTAAATTATATCCAATCTGTAAAAATAACATGTTTTTTGACAAATTACTTAAGTCTGTTACAGTATATCATAATGTTGAAAAAAAACCTAGACATCAAAAAAAAACGTGGTACAATATAAACTGTAAAAAAACACGAAAGACAGGTAATTAAACAATCATGATTACAAAAAATAGTCTAAAAGAATTCTGGTTAATGACCTTTAGTACACTCATTATGGCTGTTGGAATTTATTTTTTCAAATTTCCTAACAACTTTACATTTGGTGGTGTTACCGGACTTGCAGTCTTAATTGGTAATGTGTTTTCACTAAGTGCCGGAGATTATACCTTTATTATAAATATGGCACTATTAATCATCGGCCTAATCTTTTTGGGAAAGGGGTTTGCCGCGAAAACTGCCTATACAAGTATTCTGCTCTCCGTAACAATATCCGGATTTGAACGTCTTGTACCTTTAAAACAGCCTTTAACAGATGAACCCCTTCTTGAACTGGTATTTGCAATTGCCCTGCCTGCTTTTGGTTCTGCTATTTTGTTTAATATCGGTGCCTCTAGCGGTGGAACTGATGTTATTGCAATGTTACTAAAAAAATACACCAGCATCAATATTGGTAATGCTTTATTAGTAACTGATATTTTAATAACGCTATGCTCTTTCTTCATCTTCGACGTTAAAACAGGGTTATTTTCCGTACTTGGACTTACAATTAAATCCCTTTTAGTTGACAGTGTAATTGAAAGTATTAATCTTTGCAAATATTTTAATGTTGTATGTAAAGAACCTGAACCCATTTGTGATTTTATTGTAAATGAATTAAACCGAAGTGCAACTATTTGTGAAGCTGAAGGAGCTTTTAGCCATGGTCACAAATATATTGTATTTACTGTACTTAACAGACAAGAGGCAATCAAATTAAGAATGTTTATAAAGTCAACCGACCCAACTGCCTTTATTCTAATAACCAATACAAGTGAAATCATCGGAAAAGGATTCCATAACGTATAATAAATTTTATCCAGAAAAGCAGAATAGTTTCTCCTAAATTAGGAGAAACTATTTTTATGAAAAATTCAATTACAACTAATTTTATTCTTTGTGGTCTATGTGGATGGTGCATGGAATGTTTCTGGACAGGTCTTTCAGCCATCAAAGAACATAAAGACCGTCAATTACATTGCAAAACATCCGTTTGGATGTTTCCAATCTATGGAATGGGAGCTTTTCTTCTGCCAATCAGTAAAAGAATAAAATCATTTAACTTATTCTTTCGTGGCACAATCTATACTATTTGCATTTTCTTTGCTGAATTTTTTACTGGTAAAGCTCTAAAAAAATATAACGCCTGTCCATGGGATTACAGCAAAGCAAGATTCAATTACCAAGGACTAATCCGTTTTGACTATGCACCTTTGTGGTTTGCGGTCGGTCTTTTTTACGAAAAAGTTCTCTCCCGTTAGTCCCTAGAAATTGCTTCCATTCCATCCCCAGTTCGGGGTTTCTGAATATTTCACATAAATCTTGTCTTTTGGCACGCCCAATTCTTCGTTATAAATATCACAAATCTCTACTGTCAGACTATTTAATGCCGTTTTACTTGCACTTCCAAAAATGCTCACTTCTACAAAAACAATTTTTTCACAGGCTTCTCCTTTAAAGTACAGTTTATAATCATCTTCAAATCCAACCATAAGCCAGCTTTCTGTTTTCCCTGGAATTAATGCGATGGCCTTTCCCAGTCGATTTTTAATCTTCTTCTCCTGTTCCTCTGTTAATTTCACACTAATTTTTGAATTAATAAATGGCATAATATTCTCCTCTCATTTTTCGTATAATAGGTAGGCGTTTGTGAAACGCCACAAGCCGCATAAATACGGCATTTTTTGTTATCTAAAAACAAATAACTCCTCACCGGATATGGTATAATAGAGTTGACAAAAAACTAAAATCCACTATCCAAGAAAGG
>NZ_VUMT01000019.1 GCF_009696045.1 Velocimicrobium porci
CCACCGTAAGATTGATTCAAATCTCCATCGTGCCATTTCAAAAAGCAAACATCATATTTACCGCAGCTTCAATCAATGGAGAACTGCTATTCTATCCTCTTTCGGTTATGACCCTCTGGAATGTCCTGACTGTAAGCACAAGATGGTCTTTCTTGAACTTTATTACAATCACAAACGCGTATCTCTCGAAGAACTTTACGAGAAAGCAATGTCCAAATCTCGTGGAAAGCGTTCTTCTGCATAAATTCCTCTGATTTTATGATATAATCCTCTGGAAGGAGGATAAACTACTATGAAACCAAACATCGAGGAATTACGCAAAAAATATATGGATAATCCCCCAGAAGGTATGACTTCCAAGGACATTCGCCGTATGAGCGAGGAAGAACTTCTGGATATGGATTACTTCTTGAATGAAGATGACTTATTCGCCGATGAGGCTGGTGTAGAAGGTTTTTATATCTTCTAAACAGTGTCGTCTATTTCCCATGCCCGCCTTTGTGCGGGCTATTTTCATCCAAGCGTTTAACGAAAGTCGAACTTTCCTATAAAGTAAGGAAAAAGCTAAAAAATCCCGCATAATAAACTTATGCAGGATCTCTTAGCTTTAACTAAGAAAGTGTAATTGTTCCAAGCTCTACTTTCTTCCATTCATTTTCATTTACTTTAATCGTATGTTTTTCTAACATTTTATTATATTCTTCTTCAAATTTAGAATTCTGTGCCGACTGTACTGCATTCTCTAATTCCGTTTCGTAACGCTTCATAGAGTTATTATCTTTCATCTTAACAACATAATACCCATCTTCTGTTTCTAAGATTTTGCTTATCTCATTCTTCTTCATCGACATAATTTTCTTTGTAGTATCCTCGTCAAACTTACTTTCACTTTCGATAAAATCGTATGCACTATAAGTTACAGAAGGTTCACTACTTTTTGATTCTTTATCCTTATCAGAATCTTTGCTTTCAATCACCTTACTCCAGTCTTTTGTATTTTCGGCTTTCTTTAAAACTGCCTCTATCTCTTCATATGCTTTTTTCTTTTCTGCCGAAGAAATACTCTTTTGATTTCCATCCGAATCTGTTGTCTTTGTAGATACGAAGAATGTATCTAATGAGTATTGTCTAAACTTATCCTTATCGATTGTAGAAGCGACCGAATCCTCAGTAATCTTGTAGCTTTCGATTTTGTCCTCTTTATAGCGAGTTACAACTTTTCGTTTTTCAATTATTTTAATCAACTTCTCTTCGGTAAAACCAGTAACTTTCTTTGCTTCATCAGAAAGATTCTTCATTACTTCTTTTGCATCTTTCTTTGCTCCCTTTGTATCCTCTTTCGTTACTTTATAACCATTGGCAACTGCTTCTTTATATAGTACTACCTGCTTTTTTGCAGACTCAAGGCAATCATTTCTTGCCATCTCTTTTGTTGTCTGACCATTTTGCTGCTGCATATTCCAATAATCCTCAGTAGAACCCATTTGTTGATATAACTGTGCCATATAATTGTAACTTAACTCTGTATTATAGATATCATACATCATGTCTTCTAAGTAAAGCTTTTCATCATCTACTTTTAAAATCAATTTTGGATGATGATTGTCCCATATTACAACTGCCGAAATTAAGACAACAATTGCCGCTACAATCCCAATTAAAATTTTTTCTTTCCCGCTAAGTCCATGATTCCCCGTTTTTCTACTTTGGCTTTTAGTAGAACTTTTTTTAACTTGCTTTGACTGATTCACCTTTTTCTCCACCTTTTCTTTTAATTTTGTAAATTTTGCTGTGCTTCTTCATCATAGGTAATTTTTCCCAAGGTAAGATTATCCCATACAGAAGAATTAATTTCTATTTCATGGTCTTTTTTTATTTTTTCAAACTGTTTCTCAAATGCCTCATTTTTTGCATTATTAATTGCATTCTCAACTTCACTCTCATAGCTTTCTGCTGAGTTGTCATTTACCATCTTTATAATATAGTATCCGTCATCGCCTTCGATAACCTTATCAGCAACTTCTCCTTTTTTTAATTCTAATGCAGCCTCCTCAAATGCCTCACCATAAATATTGTCGTCTTTAATAAAACTTATACTTCCTGACTCTAACTGCTCTTCGTCATCACCAATCAAGTCATCAAATTCTCTTCCTTTTATTGCTTTTGGCAAAAGTGCTTTTATCTTATCATATGCTTCCTGCTTTTCTTTTTTCGACATCGAAACCGGATTATATTCCTCATCATAGTTTACTGTTGGAATATAAATATAATCCACATCATATTGCCGATATGCTTCTTTATCAACTGTCTTCCTTACGGCATCTTCATCAATTTTGATACCTTTCATAATCTTCTCATAATATTTATTACCAAGAAGAACCTTTTTTTGAATCTTTGTGATGTCTTTAACAGATAAACCCATAATGCTTTTCTGCTTTTCTGTTAAAGAAGCATACAACTCCTTCGCATCGGAAACTGCACTTTCCTTCTCATCTTCCGTCAACACATACCCTTCTGCTTTTGCCTTGTTTTGGAAAATTTCATATAGGATACATCCACTCATTGTTTCCTCTTTTAACGCTTCTCGGTTACTCTTTCCTTCTTCAAATTCTGTATCCCAAAAGCTTTCATTTGCATCTTCAAAAGATGCAAATAAAGAGTCGTAGTAATTACCCTGTTGCTCCGACTGATAAATATAATACATCATTTCTTTCATCAAAATTGCTTTTCCATCAATCGTTACTACTGTTTCTTTCAAATCATACTTTGTATCTTCTTTTTTGTCTGGTTCTTCCGAACTCTCTATCTTCTTTTTTGAATCTTCTTGCTTCCCATTATGATCACATCCAGTCATAAATGTAACAGAACCAATTAAGGCAATTGTCAATGCAAATACTCCCAGTTTTCTTCTCTTTATCACTGTCTTCCTCCCTTCAAACGATATAATATAACACAAAATGATACATTCTTGTTATATTGTAACTAAAATTCAATAGAAGTCAAGGTATTATGCCAAAAATTCACAGTATTTTCATAGACTTAATTGAAACTATTTTCCAAATCTTACAGTTGTAAATTATAGAGTAGTGTGATAAATTTAATAAGAAGAGCTTATAAATAAAAAATTTGAGGAGTTTATTATCTATGGATATTAATTTTGAATTATATAAAGTATTTTATTATGTAGCAAAAACACTAAGTTTCTCAGAAGCTTCGAAAGAACTATTTATCTCCCAATCCGCAGTAAGCCAATCAATTAAAACTTTAGAAAAACGATTGAACCAGCCTCTCTTCATTCGGAGTACCAAAAAAGTACAACTGACAAAAGAAGGACTTTTGCTTTTTAAACATATTGAACCAGCTGTCAACCTTATTGCGAAAGGAGAAAATCAGATTTTAGAGGCACATACTTTAAAAGGCGGACAACTTCGTATTGGAGCCAGCGACACAATATGCCGATATTTTCTTGTTCCTTTTCTCAACGCCTTTCATCAAAGCTATCCAAATGTGCATATAAAAGTAACGAATGGTACCTCAATGCAGTGTGTGGATTTACTGGAGCATAATCAAGTTGATTTGATTGTAACCAATTCACCCAATCCAAAACTCAATAATATTCGCAATGTGAAACATATTTGTTCTTTTTCCGATGTGTTTGTTGCCAGTCCCTCTGCATTTTCTGATTTAATGGAACAAGAAATTTCGTTTGCACAGCTTGCCGGCTATCCAATCTTAATGCTTGAACAACATGCAACTACAAGCGAATTTCTCCATCAACTATTTCAACAAAACCAAATTGACCTCGTACCTGCAGTAGAATTAAGCAGTAACGACTTGCTTATTGACTTGGCAAAAATAGGTCTTGGAATCGCATTTGTTCCAAATTATTGTATTCAGGAAGAAGACAGTGACTTGTTCATTATCCATTTAGAAAAAGAACTTCCAAAACGTGAACTTATTGCAGCATACAGCGACCAGTTTCCACTGTCAGACGCTGCTGAAAAGTTCTTAAATTCTTTGTTATTAACAGAATAAAAGAACAAAGTGGAGCGTTTTTGCTTTATAGGGGACGAAGTTTCCTATAAAGTAAAAAACAAAAAAGGCTTTCACTGGATCAGTAGTATGAAAGCCTTTTTTGCTATGCAGTTGATGGGACTTGAACCCACACCCGCGTATGCGGACATGAACCTGAATCATGCGCGTATGCCAATTCCGCCACAACTGCATGAGTTGTAAACAAGCAATTTTTATTATAGCAGATTCATCCTACAAAAGCAATAGGTTGATTAAGATTTTATTTTTTTATACTGCTCATTCAACCATTTTACGATATTATCAAGTTCCTCTTCTTTAAACTCAAAAACTGCATATTCTTTTTCCGAATCCGGTGTTTTTTCATAACAAAATGGTTCTTTCCACGTAATTACTTCGAGCAAAAGTTTTTCATCATCTTCTTTTTTTCGAATCCAAAAACGCATTCCTCTGTAGCTTCCCTTAAAAGCCATTTTTTTTAAATACGGTATAGAAGCGATATCTTTTTTTTGAAGCATATTTTTCCTCCACTTCTAATTAACACACTACGATTTTTCCCATGTTTTTATTGACTTAACATAAGACATTTTTCAAATTCTGGAATTGGCATTGGTTTGGCATAAAAATATCCTTGCACCATATCACAGGAAATCTTTTTTAAAAATTCACATTGCATTTTCGTTTCAATTCCCTCTGACAATACTTTCATATTGAGTTGTTTTGCCATATGAATAATGTTTGATACAATAATCTGTTCTTCTTTCTGCATCTCACCATGGCTAAAAAACTCTTTATCTAATTTAATTACATCACTAGACATGTCTTTTAATAGATTCAAAGAGGAATATCCTGCCCCAAAATCATCAATTGACACACTAAAACCATGTCCTTTTAAATCACTCATAATTGATAGTGCAACCTCTGTATTATCTAAGAAAATACTCTCGGTCAGCTCCAATTCAATTAATCCCGGAGAAATATGATATTTATTAACAAGGTTCAATAATTTTTCTACAAATGCTTCATCATTTAAATGAACTCGCGACACATTAACTGAAATTGGAACAACCTCAATCCCATGGTCAATCCAAAACCTTAATTTTTTGCAAATCTCTTCGTATACATAAAAATCCAATTGTAAAATAAATCCATTTTTTTCAAATAACGGAATAAATTCGTTTGGTGGAATAAGTTTGTCTTCCCCTCGTTTCCAACGAATCAGTGCCTCTGCACCTGCAAGTGAATCATTTTTCAAACCTATTTTAGGCTGCAGATACACAACAAATTCTCCATTTTGTAAAGCCTCTTCCATACAGTTTGTAATTTCAACTTCTTTTCTTATTTTTTGTGTCATGGATTCATTGTAAAACTGACACGCTGTGTTCGAGCTTTCTTTAATATATTTTCGTGCAATATTAGCATTATCAATTGCTGTACTGATATCCTCATAGCCTGTTTCCAACACGCAGATTCCTGATATTAATACCAAATTAAAAATAATATTTTTCTTTTTTTGCATCTGGCTAAATCGATGACTGAATTCCTTCACTCTATCAGTCAATTTTCTTTCATCATTAAATGGTACCAGGCATACAAAATTGTCAGCCGATACCCTGGCTAATAATGATTCAGGTGTAAGTTCCCTGTTCGCCATTAAAGCCAAATCATATAAAATCCGATCACCAATACGATAGCCATATGTATCATTTACGTATTTAAAATTTGTTATATCTGCATAAATAAGTGCATATTTTTTTTGATTATAATGGAGCAGCCTCTTTGCATCTTTTTTAAACTTATAAAGTGTAGAAATTCCTGTCAAAGGATCATAATTTTTCATATGTTCTAAGCGTTCCTGAATACGCTCAGATACTCTTAATTTCAGCAAATAAAATGCAATTATTTTTGTTACCTTGATAAAAGAATCTTTTTCATCACAATTCCATGTATGCTTTTCGTTAAAATACACAAGGGAAACGCAACCTCGAAATTCTCCCTCTTCTAAAAAAGCACATTGCAACATTGAAGTAATCTTGTCTGAAGTAACAAACACTCTGAGTCCATTTTCAATCTTTGTTACATCCGTAGCGATATAAATTCCGTTTTCATCATAGCATAAGCTTATTTCATCTAAATCTTTATATGGAATTTTACATGCAATATCCTGCTCATATTCTTTCTTTTCTTTCCATGCATAAGTTAGTTTTAAGCTTGTTTCCCCGCGTGATTTTTCATAAATACCAACGCACTGTGCGCCATATTCTTTTCCTATTTTTTCAAGTAAAAGATGAATTGCACTATAAACATCTTTTGTTGTTGACATTATATCAAATGCGAAATTGGTAATCTCCTGGCTTGCAACATAACGTTCCCTGTCTGTATCCACTTTCGTACTAAAAAAATTATATGACTTCCTGTGTTTATCTGGCAATTGGTCCCTTAAACTGTTTTGATACCATTCTAAAAGATCAATTCCCTTTTTCTTAGCACAAAACAGAGCAATATCTGCACAATGGAATAACTCTTTATAATTTTCTCCATGTTCAGGATAGATTGCTCCGCCAATACTACAGGAAATCGCATATTCTATTTTCTCACCTGTATAAATCTGGCGAAGAGAATCCTTCAATTTTTCGATTCTAAATTCCGCTTCTTTTTTGTCTACATTGGTTAAAAGTAAAACAAAATCATCTCCACCAACACGCCCTGCAATATCGCCCGGCTGCATAATTTTACGAATTGATTCTGCAATATTTACTAAAATCGTATCTCCAAATAAATATCCCAGTTCTTCGTTAATCTTTTTCATTTTATCAATATCAATCAGAAACATAACATGCTGTTTTTCTTTTCCCTCATGCTCAAGATAATGGTTAATCTTTCGCCATGCATTCCTACTATTATAAAAACCAGTTAATGTATCTAATTTTTCTTTTTTCCGAAGAATTTCTTTTTCCTCTTTTTCTTTTGTAATATTGGTAATGCAGCC
This sequence comes from Velocimicrobium porci, assembly GCF_009696045.1. Lineage (GTDB taxonomy): Bacteria > Bacillota > Clostridia > Lachnospirales > Lachnospiraceae > Velocimicrobium > Velocimicrobium porci. The sequence continues at coordinate 7,022 of NZ_VUMT01000019.1, forward strand.
AATTTTTTTGTAATCCCCTTGTCGTTCACCAACAACAGAAGCTTTCGCCCGGTACCATGTTTCTTTTTCTTTTAGAGAAAATTCATAAATTTCCTGCTGTGATCTTAAAAATCGGTACAACTTATGGAATTCTCGTTTATCCATTCCTATTTGTTCTGCCAATCTTTCTTTACAGTCAGTAATTACTAACCCACTAAGTCCGCCTAAAAACTCATTTTCTGAAAATATGATAATATCCCTCTCTATATCATATTCAAAGAAGCACCATCTATTGGTTTCTTCCATATTACATTACTCCTCATTCTTTTCCTTTTATTTACATTTTTGTAATATTTTATATATCTACTAAGCTTATAAATTTTACCATAAAATCGCAATTTTTTCAATTCTATCTTAGTCCATATTCACTTTTTATGAACAAAAATAAGACTTTTTTCCTATTTTTCCTATTCTTGTTTTGTCGTTTGTTGACAATTATTGTGATGATTGATATAGTGTAATGAGCTAGGGGCGCCATGGCTGAGAGATACTTTTGTATCGACCCTTATTACTTGAACCAGATAGTACTGGCGGAAGGAAGCATATGTGTGCCCTCCTTAGCATGCCATTTATTTGGCAATAGACTCTAGGAGGTTTTTTTTATGAAACAATTATTTGTAACTTATGTAGAAGACTCGTATCAACTTACAACAGCCGGATATGCTGCACTTATCATTCTTATGATTCTATCGCTTATTATTGCAGCAACTATAATCCATCATGACACGAAGAAAAAACGATTTGACACAAAGCAAATGATATTTTGTGCAGTATCTATGGCTCTTGCAATGGTAACTTCCATGATTAAGCTTTATTCCTTCCCATTTGGCGGATCTGTTACCCTTTTCAGTATGTTTTTTATCTGTTTTATCGGATATCTTTATGGACCAAAGGCAGGTCTAATGACGGGAATTTCTTATGGTATCCTGCAATTAATTATTAACCCTTATATATTATTCCCAATGCAAGTTGTTGTTGATTATGTTCTTGCCTTCGGTGCATTGGGCTTATCCGGTTTCTTCTGGAAATCTAAAAATGGACTAATAAAAGGATACATTGCCGGAATCTTAGGCCGCTACTTCTTTGCCGTGTTGTCTGGCTGGTTATTTTTCGGTGAATATGCTTGGAATGGCTGGGCTCCATTACCTTACTCTCTCGTTTATAATGGATGTTATATCTTTACAGAAGGCTTAATTACTTTGTTATTACTGGCAAAGGTAGCACCTGTAAAAAATGGATTAGCTTATGTCAGAAAATTAAGCGTTACTGAATCCTAAAACTACTTGTATTATATTTTATGCAACTGGGAAGAAAAATATAGCAATTTATATTTTATTTCGAACTCTTAGTCATGAACCATACATAGACGATTTCATGACTAAGAGTTCTTTTTTTGCCTATTACATGCTCTAATTTAATTCTGCAATCCGGCTTACCCCGACAAAAATTTCAGATATTTTATACCATGTTGGAAAATCTACAATTCCGGTTGGTGGCAGTCCAAAAATCCGTTGAAATGTTTCTACTGCTTCTCTTGTCTGCTCTCCAAATATTCCATCTACTGTAACTTTAGGAATCAGCGGATAGCCTCTTGATATTACATTCAACTGATCCTGCATCTGCCGAATTTTATCACTTGACATGCCAACTGTGAGGTCTTGCCCTGGCCATGAAGCAGGAACACCGGATATTTCTTCCGCCTGATTAATATACATGTCATCACCATAAAAATATCGTATAATCTCACTTGCTGTGTATCCCTGATCTCCCAAATACTTTGACCCCCATTGCGTCATCCAGTTTGGACACTGAACCCTTTGTCCGTCACAATACTGTGTCAAAATCGGTTGAATGACACCCGGTCTGGATAAATAATTAGCAAATATGGTATCCACTATTCTTGAAATATTTTCAAAAATATTTCTTCCAGGGACCCATTTGTGATCGTATGCAGTTGAACTGGTAATTGTGAAATTATATCCTTTGCTTCTATACCACTCTGTATAAACACGATTTAAAGTAAAAGACTGAATTGCCAACACATTGGCATAAATGGTTGCCTCCGGCCATGTAGCATAAATTTCACTCGAAGCAACATTTTTAATATAGTCTTTATATTTAACATAATAATCTTTTGCGGAAGAATCTCGCGGAGGTCCATCATGCACAACAACATATTCCGGTACCACAACCCTGCTCAATACAATTTCCCCAGTTTCTTCCACTGTTTTTACTTCATTTTCTGCAATCTTAGGCGGAAAATCACCATAAAGTGTATTGGCCGGTACAACAAATAATTCCGCTGTTGTTCCATTTCCTAAAGAATCCTTTGTCGGCATCATAGTTATATTTTGAACCGCTGTGACATCAGGAAGTACCTGCACACCACTTACTTCAACCGGTTCATAACCCGGTGCCGTCGTAAGAATTGTATATTCTGAATAAGGCTGGGTTACCGACGGTTCCATACTATACTCAATTGACGGTGCCGAAAGTTCTACCTCTTCTGTATGTCCATTCCGATCTGTCGTAAGTTCTTCAATCCATTTGCCCGGCTCTGCTGTAAATCCTATCTGCACTTTTGCTCCTACAATAGGTCTGGAACCAAGAATTGATGTTACATTTACCATAACTTTTCCAAATGCCTGTGTTCCCACCTGCGTTGGGTAAATAATCCAATTTTTTCTCATAACTGCCTCTATATGCAATAACTCATTATAATATATGCAAAAATTCAGAATTGGAACCATTTCATCAGATTAGTTTATAGTGGGCTAGTGCTTTATATATTCCATCATCATCAACATCAGCTGTCACATAATCAACTTTATCCAATAAATTTTTGCTGGAATTCCCCATTGCAATGCTGGTGCCCGCCATTGCAAGCATTGCCAAATCATTATTGCTATCTCCAATTGCAATTGTATCCTCCAATTCAATCTGCAAAAGTTCTGCAATTTCTTTCATAGCACTTGCTTTTGAATATCCTTTTGGCACTACCTCATAAAATCCATGCTCTCGATCAATAAATTCAAACATGTCCTGTAATTCCCTTTTAAAGCGTTGAAATTTCTCATTTGCTCCTGCATACATAAAGAATTTATCAAATGATAAATCTTTTGCATCCCATGTATCATATGGATATTGGTACTGGTCAATAAAATCTCGAAAAATCTGGCTATGAACTCTCTCATAAATCTCTCCATAGCTCTTTTCTTTTCCCTCCAAAATCGCATCCAACTCACATTCCCTAAGAAGTAAAACAATTTTTTTACATAAATCATCCGGTAATTTATGATGACTTAATGACCGATTCTGATATTGAATATAAGTTCCACAACCACATAAAAAACCATCGAAACCAATTTCCATGATAGCATCATCTAAAAATGCAAATGTTCTTCCTGTATTAATAAAGGCAAGATGACCTTTTTTCTGCATTTCATGAATTGCAGAAATTGCACTTTCTGGAATTTTATGAGTTGTTTCACTCAATAATGTTCCGTCAATATCGAAAAATACGATTTTTTTGTTCATTCTTCACCATCCCTTTCATTCATTCACTCAACAAAAATTCTGAAAGAACTACATTACTCACGTCAATCCCATATTCCGTCAATAAAACCCTATTTTGTCTTTTCTTGATTAATCCTTCATCGATTAACTTTTCCAATACAGCACCATAGATTTCTTCCAGTTCTACTTGAAATTGGGAAGAAAATTCCCGTTCTTCAATTCCTTCCATCTTACGAAGCCCTAAAAACATAAATTCTTCCATTTGCTCACGTTTTGTTAATTCTATCTTATCCCGTTCCAAATTTTTTCCTTGTAACGCTCCCTGACAAAATGTTTCCAAATCCGATTCCATCTGAAAACGTGTTCCTTTTATCAAAGAAGAAGCACCGAGTCCAAGTCCCAGGTAATCCGTTCCGCTCCAATAAGAAAGATTATGACGGCTTTCAAAGCCTTGCTTTGCATAGTTGGAAATTTCGTATCTTTGATATCCTTTTTCTTTCAGATATTTCTTCGTAAAATAGTACATCTCCCGTTCTGTATCTTCATCAGGCAACAAATCTTCCCTTCCATAATACCAATCATAAAACTTCGTTCCTTCTTCAATTATCAGACTATATGCCGATATATGCTCTGGATCCAGCATAAGAACCTTTTTTAATGATTCTTCATAAGTATCTTTTGTCTGACCGGGCAAGGCAGACATCAAATCAATGTTAATATTTTCAAAACCACTTTCTCTTGCATCTATATAATTTTGCAAAAAATCTTCATAAGTATGAATCCTTCCAAGCAGTTTCAATTCCTTCTCATTGGCAGATTGAAGTCCAATACTTAAACGATTGAATCCACTTTTTTTATAAAACATAAGCTTTTCTTTTGTAAGTGTTCCAGGATTTGCCTCAATTGTTATCTCCTGTTCATCGTTTATAAATTCTTCAAGCTGTTCTATAATTCTTTCTAATTCTTTTATTTCTAAAACAGAGGGTGTACCTCCACCAAAGAAAATTGTTCTTACTTCATACTCTCTTATCAGATTTTTATACTGTTTTATCTGCTCTGTTAATCCATCCACATAATATTTCTGCACCTGCTTTGTCGCAGGTGCAGAAAGAAAATCACAATAATTACATTTTTTTATACAAAATGGAATATGCACATATATTCCTAGTTCCCTTTTCTTACTCATTATTCCTCATCCAACTTTAACACACTCATAAATGCTTTTTGCGGTATCTCAACATTACCAACCTGACGCATACGCTTCTTACCTTCTTTTTGCTTTTCAAGCAGCTTTCTCTTTCGTGAAATATCTCCACCATAGCATTTTGCTAAAACGTCCTTGCGCATTGCTTTTACTGTTTCACGGGCAATGATTTTACTTCCCACTGCAGCCTGAATTGGTATCTCAAATAAATGACGTGGTATCTCTTCTTTTAATTTTTCACACATTTTTCTTCCACGTTCATAAGCAGTATCCGCATGAACAATAAAGGAAAGGGCATCTACTTCTTCTTTGTTAATTAAAATATCTAATTTTACCAGTTCGGAAGGTACATAGCCTTTCAATTCATAATCAAACGACGCATAACCTCTGGAACGGGATTTCAACGCATCAAAGAAGTCATAGATAATCTCATTCAAAGGTAATTCATAGCGAAGTAGTGCTCTTGTCTGTTCCATATATTCCATACCAAGATAAACACCTCTCCGCTCTTGACAAAGATTCATAATTGCACCTACAAACTCTGTCGTAACCATAATCTCAGCTGACACAACCGGCTCTTCCATATGCTCAATCTCAGACGGATCCGGCAGATTACTTGGATTCGTAATATCCATTACTTCTCCATCGGTCTTATAGACTTTATAAACAACGCCTGGTGCTGTCGTAACCAAATCAAGGTTATATTCCCTTTCCAAACGCTCCTGTATAATTTCCAAATGTAACAGTCCTAAAAAACCACAGCGGAATCCAAAACCTAACGCAATCGAAGTTTCTGCCTCAAATTGCAAGGAAGCATCATTTAGCTGTAATTTTTCTAAGGCATCACGCAAATCTCCATATTTTGCTCCGTCCGCCGGATAAAGCCCACAAAAGACCATCGGATTTACTTTTTTGTAGCCTGGTAATGCCTCTTTACATGGACTCTTTGCATCTGTAATTGTATCACCAACACGGGTATCCTTTACATTTTTCAAGCTGGCTGTTATATATCCTACCATACCGGCAGCTAATTCATCACATGGAATAAACTGCCCTGCTCCAAATGTACCAACCTCAACGACCTCCGCTTCTGCTCCGGTTGCTATCATTCTCATCATTGTACCTTTTTTCACTGAACCATCAAACACACGGCAAAATACAATAACACCCTTATAAGCATCATAAATAGAGTCAAATATCAAAGCTTTCAAAGGTTCTTTCTCATCTCCTGATGGTGCGGGAATTTTTGTAATAATCTGTTCTAATACTTCCTCAATATTAATTCCATTTTTTGCAGAAATCAAAGGAGCATCTGAGGCATCTAAACCAATGACATCTTCTATTTCTTCTTTTACTCTCTCCGGCTCTGCACTTGGTAAATCAATTTTATTAATAACCGGCATAATTTCCAGGTCATGGTCAAGTGCCAAATAGCAATTTGCCAACGTCTGAGCCTCAATTCCCTGGGCTGCATCAACAACTAAAATTGCACCTTCACATGCTGCAAGACTCCTTGATACTTCATAGTTAAAATCCACATGTCCCGGTGTGTCAATCAAATTGAAAATATATTCTTCTCCGTCTTTTGCTTTATATACAATACGAACCGTCTGAGCCTTAATTGTAATTCCTCTTTCCCTCTCTAAGTCCATATTATCAAGCACCTGTGCCTGCATCTCCCTGCTTGTCAATAATCCTGTTTTTTCAATAATACGGTCTGCCAATGTTGATTTTCCGTGGTCAATATGGGCAATAATACAAAAATTTCTAATTTTATTTTGGTCAATTCCTGCCATTTTCTTTCCTCCAATAAAATACCGCGTATTCCTGCCAAACAAATCCCAATATTCTTCAGCATATTATCATCGCGAAAAAAAAAGAACAAAGTGGACAAGTCCACCTCAACTCCCTCTATCCCTCATGAGTGAGGGACTTGCTCCACTTTACATGCCCTATGCGTGTTGCATGCTTTTTGCAACAATACTCCTTTCGCATCTGTGCACATCCTCGCGGAGCGTTTTTGCTTTATAGGAGACGAACTTTCCTATAAAGTAAGAAAGAATCCTGTTCCATAGGATTCTCCGCCTGCGGCGGGTCGCTTTAGCGATATCATTCATCTCCGACGCAGTGCGTTCCCGCCCGAAGGGCTTTTTAATTCATAGGACGTAATTTCCTATGAATTAAAATAGACTGTTATCTTCAAACAGTCACTCTAAATGGGATTATATCACAGGAATTCAAGTAAGACAAGCATTTTAAGTCTTGACTCTTTCCATTAAATGGAATATAATGATTTTTGTTAGCAGGGGGACTGTTCGCAGTTGAGAAGGTTAAAACCTGACCCTTTGAACCTGTTGGTTAATACCATGGTAGGGAGCAGACGATTTATTGCATAAAATTACAATGTTTGCCTGTGCCATTGATTATGGTACGGGCATTTTTTATTGTAATAAATGGCATACATTATAAATCGTGCCTCCTAATTTGTATTAGGAAAGGAAACTAAAATGAAAAATTACAAAACACAAATGGAAGCCGCTAAAAAAGGAATTATAACACCGGAGATGGAGCTTGTCTGTTCGAAGGAACAGATTACCCCCGATTACCTGAGAGAAAAGGTTGCAATTGGCGAAATTGTTATTCCGGCTAATGTAAACCATACTTCTCTTTCTGCAGAGGGGATTGGACAGGGATTAAAAACAAAAATCAATGTAAATTTAGGAATCTCCGGCGATTTGAAAGACTATGATATGGAGATGTCTAAGGTAAATCTCGCACTCCAATACGGTGCTGAAGCCATAATGGATTTAAGTAATTACGGAAAAACAAACCATTTTCGAAAAGAACTTATAAAAAAATCTTCTGCTATGATTGGAACAGTACCAATGTACGATGCCATCGGCTACTTAGAAAAAGATTTATTAGAAATTACAGCTTCTGACTTTCTAAAAGTTGTCGAGGCTCATGCAAAAGAAGGCGTTGATTTTGTAACGATTCATGCCGGAATCAATAAACGCGTAATTGAAAGCTTTAAACAAAGTAAGCGTATCACCAATATTGTTTCCCGTGGAGGTTCTCTTTTATTTGCATGGATGGAAATGACAGGAAATGAAAATCCATTCTTCGAATATTATGATGATGTCCTTGAAATTTTAAGAACTTATGATGTTACAATAAGTCTTGGCGATGCTCTTAGGCCAGGTTGTCTTGCTGATAGCAGTGATGCCGGTCAAATCAGCGAATTAATTGAAATCGGATATCTTACTGAACGTGCATGGGAAAAAGATGTCCAAGTAATTGTAGAGGGTCCCGGTCATATGGCACTTAATGAAATTAAAGCAAACGTTCTAATGGAAAAGAGAATTTGTCATAATGCCCCATTTTATGTTTTAGGACCGCTCGTAACAGATATTGCTCCGGGCTATGACCATATCACTTCTGCTATCGGTGGTTCCATCGCAGCAGCAAGTGGAGCCGATTTTCTATGTTATGTTACACCGGCTGAACATCTTCGTCTTCCCGACTTAGCAGATGTAAAAGAAGGAATTATTGCAACAAAAATTGCTGCACATGCAGCCGACATTGCAAAAAATATCCCTGATGCCAGAAAAATTGATAACGAAATGGCAAAAGCACGACACAACGTTGATTGGGATAAAATGTTTTCCCTTGCAATCGACCCAGAAAAAGCCCAAAATTATTATGAAAGCACCCCACCAAAAGACCGTCATACATGCTCAATGTGTGGTAAAATGTGTGCAGTCAGAACTACAAATTTAATTTTGGAAGGTAAAAAAGTCGAATTTTGCACCGAGAAATAACAGTGCAATCCTACTAAGACGTTGCTCCTTTGGTGCAACGTCTTAATTAATACTAAAACTCATTGCCCTTTTAACACTTCTGCTAACACTTCTGCCAAAGGCTCCATCGCATTTTTCGCTTCCTCTACCGTATTATTTTGATTTCCCAGTTCGATTAACAGATATCGTTCCTTCAAGTGCATATTATAGCGATATCCTTTCAAATAGTTTGAAACGGTCAAGTCTGGATAAAGCTCCATAGCCTTCCATTTTACCTGTAGCCCAAATGCAAGATTTCCCTCCAAATTCGGATTTTTCAAATAAGCAATTGGTCCCGAACGATTACGGCTCAATCCATTAAACAGCATAAACTGAGCAGTTGGTTTTCCATTGATGGTTGTTAATTTCTTTTTACTATTACCAACTCCATCTCTATGTAAGTCAATAACGACCTCAATACTTGGATTTTCCTTCAAGATTTTAGATACTCCTTCCAGAGATTTATTGTAAGCCTTATTTCGATCAATCCTTCCAGAAATTTTATCATATGGGGTTTTATCATGAATAACTACATAACCATATTTTTCCTCTAGGATTTTTTTCAATCTGGCTCCAACACCGATAATCGAATCTTCTATTTTTCCATCTTTACTATCCGAAAAATTTTCCGAAGCACCATGCGTATGAAAAATAAGAATTTGAGGCTTTTTCGACTTCTGAATTGAAAAATCTCGATTCAACATCTTATCAACCTGGAACAAGTCTTTGTCAATCGAAGTTGTAGAATCGACAACATATAAATATTTTAATAGTAAAGAGGAATCCTTTTCCTTTTTAATCTTATCAAGTTTCTCCTGAACATTTCGATCCGAAAATCTTTCTTTTTCAAAATTTGTTTTATGAACCTGTTCATGATATTCCTCCCCGACAATAATTGGAATTTCATTTGTTTTTTCTTCATGATCTATCTCACTAATCATAGTGCTAATATCCAGTGCATCATTATCATATTCTAAAATAGTATCGGGAACCATTCCTGTATTTAAATAAGAAAATAAATTCCAGTTATTCATAAGACATTCCGCTACTGATTTTCTTGGTTCATTTATTTCAGTTCTGCTGTAAGCAAAAAAAGGTGAACTTCTATCTAGCATATGAATACTAATATTTTTTCCTAAATGATTCACACACTGGTTCACCTTTTCTTCTATATTCTTGCCCATCAACGTACTGCCTTTTACAATAACAATCGAAGATAAAAGAAAAATACCTGTCCAAATTACACTGTATAAAACTTTCATAAATGATTTTGGCATTATAACACTCTCCTTTTATCTTTTACTATTTTTTCTCCATGTATCTCCTAACATTATATTCTTTAACACCTAAAATTATTCTTTCCTTTAAACTGCTTTTGGAACAAAACAATCATTTAACGCCTCTGCCAAAATCGAACTAATCTGACTGACAGCCTCATCCACATTTTTTGGAGTTACAAACATATTTTTCATCGCATGTGCATTCAGCTCATCAAGAAATGACTGAATTTCCTGTTCTGAAAAACCCTGTCCTTCTAACATACTTTCCATTCTATCCTCAACAATCGTATCCGCATCGACAACTGTAGGAACACCAATTGCAATAACAGGAATCCCAAGACTGTCTTTATTCAAAGCCTTTCGATTATTCCCAACACCAGATCCCGGACTAATTCCTGTATCCGTAAGCTGAATTGTGCAATTCAGACGATTTACACTTCTAGCTGCAAGTGCATCAAGCACGATAATCAAATCTGGTCTGGTTTCCTCCACAATTCCCTTAATAATTTCTCTGGATTCCATACCCGTCTGAGCCATGACCCCGGGGGCTAAAGCACTCATTGTTTTCAAACCGTGCTTTTCCTTAAACTCCTGCCCAAATTCCTTAATCAGATGTCTAGTAGTATACAACTCATCAATCACCTTGGGTCCCAAAGCGTCCGGAGTCACTTCCCGATTACCAAGCCCCACAATTAACACGGATTTGTCCATAATACCACCAGCCAGCTCCTCCACATAATCTTTAATAGTTTTTACCAGCTCGTCATAATAACTTTCCAGCTTTTTTTCCAAAGCCCATGCCTCAATTGTAATATAGGTTCCAATTGGTTTTCCCATCACTTTGGCACCTTGCGCATCTTTAATTAAAACCTTCGTAATTTCCATCTGTTTTTCCTCATCTGTATTCTTCTCTAAAACAACTCCCTGAATCTCCTTATTATCCTCTGGTATACTCTCTCTCACCTCTAAAGCAAGGTCCGTACGTTTCATAAAAAAGACTCCTCTCGTTTTTTATTATAATTTCCAAAAAAAATAAGAATATGTACATAAGCCTTGCATTTATCAAAAACAATATACCAACAAGATTTTGAAAAATTTAGATGACAATCAGAAATGGAAGTTTTTACTCTCTAAAAAGAAAAAAACCAGCTCACACCCAGCTGGTTTTTTCTCACATTCTAAATCCGATAGCAGCAATATCGTTTTTAGAACCTATATTTAATTCTGTCTATTATTAAGCAATTTTGTTTACAGCAACAGATAAACGTGAAATTTTTCTGGAAGCTGTATTTTTGTGGAATACACCTTTGCTTGTTGCTTTGCTGATTTCAACGATTGCATCGTGTAAAGCTGTTTCAGCAGCAGCTTTATCGTTAGCAGCAACAGCAGAATCCACTTTCTTAATTGCAGTCTTTACTTTAGATTTGATTGCTTTGTTTCTTTCAGCTCTTGTACGATTTACTAAAATTCTCTTTTTTGCAGATTTAATGTTTGCCATTGTGTACACCTCCAACTGTATAAATATGTTTTTTAATATTGTAACTGTTGCATAAGACCCGGAGACACGGAACGTTCTAATGCAAACATACTACTGTATTTTAGCGTATTCATTTCTATCTGTCAATACATATTATTATTTTTTGGTAAAATTTTTTTATTTTAAATCTGATTTTTAAGACGGTGTTAAAAAACTTATTGCTCCTCCTCTATCTTAAATATTCGAATTGTTCTCTCCAATCGCTCTGCCTCATCGCCTAACACCATAGCAGTTCGATTAAGAGCTTCCACTGCTCCTAATTGACTGCCACTTGTAGCATTAAGTTCTTCCATCGTAGCCGCTATCTGCTGTGCTGAACCGGATATATGTTCAATGTTCTGAAGCGTTTCATTTTTATTTTCCTGCATTCCATTAATATTATCTGCAATACATGATAAGTTGCTTGTCAATTTTCCGACATATTGATCAATATTTTCAAATACAGATTTTGTACTTCCCAATGCCTCTTCTTGTGTTGCAACAATCTCATTGGCAGATTTTGCGGTCTTTACTGTTTTTTCCGATTGCAATTGTATTCTCACAAGTATTTTTACAATCTCAGAAGCTGCCGTAGCAGAACCAGCTGCCAATTTTCGAATCTCATCCGCTACAACGGCAAAACCTTTTCCTGCCTCTCCGGCTCTTGCAGCTTCAATAGACGCATTTAATGATAACAGATTTGTCTGGTCTGCTATATCATTTATGCTTGCTACAATTCCTTCAATTGTTTTTGTTTCATTTACGAGATTTTCAATATCTTTTACGATTCCTTGTGTAACTTCCGTAGTATCTTTTACTTTTGTTTCCAATATTGTCATCATATCTCGTCCGTTTACTGTAATTTCTTTTGTCTGATCTGCTATATCTGCAATTTCATTTGCGCTTTCCGATACAATTCCAATCTGATTTGATAATTCATTCATTTTATCTAAGCAATGCTCGGAATCTTTTGCCTGAACGATAACAGATTCTTCAATATCCCCAATCGCCTGTTTGATTTCTTTTGTCGAAGTTAACACAATCTCTGAATTTTCTGTTACATCCTGTGCCGCATTGGTTACCTGCCGTCCAACTCCTGTTACCTTATAAATCAAATCACACATACTGCTTAACATATTCATAATTCCTGCCATCAATTGACGGAATTCATCGTGTCGTTTTGTTTTTAATTCAACTGTTAAATCTCCCTTTGACGCTATTTTTAATCCTTTATTTACTCTTCGGATTGTTTTTGCCATTCCTCTTGCTATAATTGTTCCAACAAATATTGCTATAAAGCTTGCAATTAATACTAATATGATTGTAATTACCTTTACTTCATTACTTTCTTTTAGTATAACTTCTTTTGGTATCAATGAGCATACCATCGCATTATAGCCTTCTGTTTTTACATATGTAAATAAATATTTTTTGTTATTTACCGTAACATATTTTACATCTTTTTCTTTTTCAGAATCCCATGCACTTTTTACAAATTCACTTTCAGAAAATGAAAATTTTGTTTTCATTTCTTTAGGAAAAATTTCTTTTCCATCCTTTGTAATAAAGCCTATCACACTTTGCTTTCCCAGATTTGTTTCACCTAAAATATTTTGTACCGTCTCTAAATTAACATCAAATATCAAATATCCACATTTCTGATTTGTTGCACTTAATATGTCTTTTATTAACGAAATCGAATAATTATAACGGTTCGTATCTATCTTTCCATCAATAGAGCTATGATTACCAACCCAATATTCTAATCCTCCTGAATTTTTAAATGCTTCACATTCTGCCGAATTTATAAACTCATTTTTTCCCGCTCCAAATATATCCGCTTTTGATGTAGAAGAAATACTTTTTACATCTTTTGTTCCTATTAAATGACCGGAACTTAAAAGATTACTGGAAACGACAGAAGCATACAGACGATTGTAACAATCGTTATACGCCTTCTGTTCTTCCGCTTCTTTTCCTATATAAGCTCCTGAAAAATAATTTTGGATCTGTTTGTCTGCCAGTAACATGGAAGCTTGCGATGAAATCATCTGAAATCCCATCTCAAAATAGCCGTTTACAGTATTAATACTATTCAATGTCGATTCTTCATAATGTGCCGTATTGTTTTCTGCCGCCCTCTTGTAAGAAAACCATCCCAAAACTAAAATAAATATTACCGGTATCATTACTGCACCAATTAATTTTAATCGAATTCCACTAATCTCCCATACAACTTTGGTTTTTTTCTCCTCATTTGCACTCATAAGCTATACTCCTTTATACTAATATTATTACTTCCACTTTACCCATTTTTGTAATCTTATACTACTATTTCTTTTTTTTATTGTCTACCAATTTCGTTATTTTGAACAAGTATTTACAAAAAAAAACAATATTATTCTTACAAAATAACATTTCTTTTTTTCTGAAAACATGTTATTCTAGTGATAATATTTGAAAAGTGAGGTTTATTATGAATCTAAACAAAAAAAATGTTAATAAAATCCGTGGTTTAATTCTGTTTGCCATTTTATTATTTGTAATGGCACAAAACATTACTTCTATTTTTGATTTTGTCATGACAATTATCGGGCTTATTTTCCCTTTTATTCTTGGTGCATGTATTGCTTTCATTTTAAATGTTCCAATGAAAGCAATTGAAACAACATTATTTCGAAAAAATGATTCAGGCAAACTAGTTTATAAATTTAAACGGCCAATCAGCCTTGTTCTTTCCATTCTGCTTGTGATTGGAATTGTTTTTATTGTGCTCTTTATCGTTTTGCCGGAACTTGGACAGACTTTTTTATCATTAAGTTACAGTATCCCTACATTTTGGGAACAATCCGTGGTTTGGCTGGAAGACATTTTTAAACAATACCCACAGATTTCAAAACAGTTAACATCCATCCATTTCGATTGGGAAAATATTGTTAAAACAACATTTAGTTTTCTCCAAACCGGAGCCGGCAATGTTTTAAATTCTACCTTTAATGTTGCTTCAAGTATTGTAAGCGGTTTAACGACATTTTTTATCGGATTTGTATTTTCTCTTTATATTTTGCTTCAAAAAGAACAGTTGGGACGCCAATTTTCTATGGTGCTTTCTGCTTTCTTCTCTGAAAAAGTTGTAAAACAAATCAATAAAATATGTCATCTCACCTACACTACATTTTCTAATTTTCTGTCAGGACAATGTATTGAAGCTGTTATATTAGGATTTATGTTTTTTGTCAGCATGACAATATTACGTTTTCCATACGCTCTATTGGTTGGAGTTCTTATTGCATTTACAGCATTAATCCCGATTTTTGGAGCTTTTATTGGCTGTACAGTTGGAGTTTTCCTAATCTTTATGGTAAGTCCAATCAAGGCACTTTGGTTCCTAATTTTGTTCTTTATATTACAGCAAATTGAGGGTAACCTTATTTATCCTCATGTTGTCGGGGGGTCGGTTGGTCTTCCTTCCATCTGGGTTCTGGCAGCCGTTACGATTGGTGGAAGTACATTTGGTATTGTTGGCATGCTGGTATTTATTCCTTTGACTTCTGTTTTATATAATCTATTTCGTGAATATGTTTATAACCGCCTTCATGCTCGTAAACTGACCTTTATTGAAAATAGCAATCATAACAATACCGCGAAATAAATATACTATACGCAGCTGCTGTTTTCCCACTAATCATAATGCTACTCTTTGATTTCTCCTGCCCATTTGAACGCGAATTTTGCTACGATAACTGCAATAACTTCATTAATAATCGCTGCCGCAACGATTGTTCCTGATACAATAGACGCAAGAAAAGCATCAATCGCAGTTAAAGATGTTACAGCTATTCCCGTAAACACCAAAGACACACCCGAGTGAGGCAACAACGTAAATCCGAGATATTTTGTAACTGTAGGCTCAGCTTTTGTCAATTTACCGCCCAAGTATGCACCACCGATTTTTCCGACAGCTCTTGAAAGAATATAAATGACCGTGAAAAGTCCTGCACCGGCTATCAATCGGTAATCAAGAGGCATACCTAGATTCACAATAACAATAATGAGCGACAGATTCAGCAACGGGTTATATAGCTTTAAAGTATCTTTGAGTTCTTTTTCAGGCAGGACATTTGCAACTGTAGCACTAAATGCCATGCCAATCAATAAATAATTCAAGCTAAATGAATGAAAAACATAATAATCAATCAACAAACCACAAAGTGTTGATATACAGAGGAAAACCAACAGTAATACCAATCGGAGATAGTTGTTGTTTGACCTTTTCATCAAAAAAGAAGCACAAAATCCTGTCAAAATTCCAATGACAAACGGTAGAAAAACAATACCTGCAATAGCAAAAGGAGAAACAGAGGTACTTCCATTTATTCCACTTACAATAGAAATGACTGTAAAGAAAACAATAACACCAATAATATCATCAATTGCAGCAAGTGGAAGCAATGTTTTCGTAACAGGACCATTTGTGTGATATTCATTAACAATAGATAAAGCCGGTGCAGGAGCGGTTGCTAATGCGATACCTCCAAAAACAAACGCTAAATAAACCGGAATATCAATTACTAGAAACACAACAAAAAAAGCGGCAGTTACAAATAAAAATGTTCCTATCGACTGAACAAAAGTAATACCAATAATTTGCTTGCCTGAATTTGCAATCTTTTTGAAAATGATTTCGCGACCAATCATTACGCCTGCAAAACATTCAAAAATTTTTATAAAAATCTTATACTGCAATGTGTTTGTAATATCCAAAGTTACAACTTTGGCCAGATATGGTCCGAAAACAATACCTTCTATTAACCAACCAAGAATGGCAGGCAACTTTAATTTTGAAATTAATTTACCACAAACAAAAGCAACACAAATTATTGCAAAAATGCGAAGCGACCCTATAATCATATTAATTGCACCAACCTCTCTATTACTGCATCGGGATTGAACCGTTCATTACAAAGCTTTTCAAATGAACCATCAACGATAATTCGAAGCGTTTCCATCTTTTGTTCCGAAGTTCCATCGCCAAAAGATGTTGAAATTATTTCCCAAAGAATGTCATTTTGTTCTGTCGTATAAGAATATATTGCCTCATTCAACTTATACTTATTAAAAATGTCTCTTCGTATCATTGTCTTTGAATCAAAATAGAGATGAAGCAAATCCAAATAAACGGATGGAACATTACTATTTATCAACATTTCTGCTTTCATCTTTGCTTCGGTATAATACTTTTCATATAAGGCCAACGCAAGTGCCTCTTTGTCCGGGAAAAATTTATAGACCGTTTTCTTTGAAATTTTCAGTTTGTTGGCTAATGTGTCTATCGAAAATTTCAATCCTTCTTGCCGTAAGCTTTCAATGGAGGCAAGGATTATTTCGTCTTTCATAGTGGAAACAAAAACTCCTTTTTTTGTTTCCATCATACCCGTTTCCATTTTTGTTGTCAACAAAATAAATGTAATAATTTTGTAAAATAAGTATGAATTTTTTGTACACCTCTATACATATACTGCAAAATAAAATTGATACATTCAATCAGTCCAATTTAATATTTGCCAATGCTTTCATAAAACCATCATTAATTGGCTCTTTTGCTTCTTTTTTCTGTTTTTCCATATAATTTCTTATATCCTTTTTGGAAACTCCTCCACCTTCGTTTTTGCGACGTTCTTCAAACGCTTTTTTCCGCTCCTTATGTCCACATTCACATACAAAAGTCTGCTTTTCTCCCTGTCCAACCAATTCCATTTTTTTATGACATACCGGACACCTCGCATTCGTCAAGCGTGAAATTGTTTCACGATAACCACACCCTCTATCCTGACACACTAGTTTTTTACTGTTTTTCCCATTCACTAACAGCATACGTTTTCCACAATTTGGACATTTTTTATTTGTCAAATTGTCATAACGGAATGTTCCTTCACTATTCTTTATTTCTTCTAAAATCGAAATCGTATACTGTTTTATTTCATTCATAAATTGTTCCTGTTTCATTTTTCCTTTTGAAATCTTTGCCAATTTCATTTCCCAGTCTGCAGTAAGCTCCGGCTGTTTTAATTCTTGCGGAACAAATGTTAATAATTGTTTTCCTTTCGAAGTAATGTGAATATCTTTTCCTTTTTTTTCTAATAACCCATTATAAAATAATTTTTCAATAATATCCGCTCTAGTTGCTACAGTTCCTAATCCACCAGTTTCATCTAATGTTTTTTTCGCTTGCTGATTATTTGTTTCCATATAATGAACTGGATTCTCCATCGCAGACAAAAGCGTTGCCTCGTTAAAATACTGTGGCGGCTCTGTCTTTCCTTTTGTCATTGTGATATTGCAAGCCAAAAATTGCTCTCCTTTTCTTATTCCTTCCTCTTTTATCGTTTCCTCCGTTTCACCCTCGTATACTTCTTTCCATCCCTGTTTTAGCACTCTGTTTTTGCTCTCAAAAAACTCTTCTCCCTCAATTGTAACAACTGCTTTTTGTTCCTCATACTCATACGCAGGGCACATAACAGCTAAAAATCGCTTCACTACTAAATCATAAATTTTTCTCTCTTCTAATGTCATATCTTCTAAACGTACAAATTCTTCTGTTGGAATAATTGCATGATGATCCGATACTTTTGCATCATTAATAAAATTTTTATTTCCCAATACCGGCTGTTTTAATAGTCTTGCTGCAATTTTTTTATAAGGTCCTATATTAATTGCCCGAAGCCTTTCTTTCAACGTGTCTTCTACATCTTTTGTTAAATAACGTGAATCTGTTCTCGGATAAGTCAATACTTTATAATTCTCATATAATCTCTGCATAATATTTAAGGTTTCCTTTGCAGAAAAATTATATTTACGATTTGCGTCTCTTTGTAGCTCGGTTAAATCATATAAAAGCGGTGGTTCTGTCTTTTTACTTTTCTTTTCCAGACTGGTAACAATTCCTTCCTTTCCATCTAATTTTTTTTGAAGCTCTTCTATTTTTTCTTTATGAAACGATCTTGAAGACTTATTGTTCCGGCTTCTCCATGTAAACGTCATTCCATTTACCCGCATAGAAAGCCCGTAATAATCTTTTGGAACAAAATTTTTTATCTCTTCTTCCCGTTTTGCAATGATTGAAAGTGTAGGTGTCTGAACTCTTCCACAGGATAATGATGCATTATATTTGCAAGTTAACGCTCTAGTCGCATTAATTCCAACAAGCCAGTCAGCCTTTGCACGACTCATTGCAGCATAATATAAATTATCATATTCGTGTCCGTCTTTTAAATTTTTAAACCCTTCCCTTATTGCTTTATCGGTAACCGAAGAAATCCACAAACGCTTTATCGGTTTCTTATTCCCAATTTTAGTTAAAATAAGGCGGGCAACCAATTCACCTTCTCTCCCTGCATCTGTTGCAATAATTATATCCTTTACATCTTTTCGTAAAAGAAGCTTTTTCACAGTTTGAAATTGTTTTCCTGTCTGTTTTAGCACCTCCAATTTCCATGGTTTTGGCATCATCGGAAGGGTTTCTAGTTTCCACTCCCTATATTCTTTTCCATAACTTTCCGGATCCGCCAATGATACAAGATGTCCCATCGCCCATGTCACAACATATTGGCTTCCCTCCATATATCCATTTTCTTTTTTCTTACACTGAAGAACTCTTGCTATATCTCTTCCTACCGAAGGTTTTTCAGCTATAACAATTGATTTCATACTAAACATTTCTCCTTTTTATTATCCTATTTATTTCTTTTATTCCTCATTGTTCCGCACACTTAACTTTCATTATAATATACTTAAAATCAATAGAAAAGAGATTTCGTTACTATTTCTAGTAGCAATCTCTTCCGTTTTGTGCTAAAATATCACAAAATCAAAAATTTGCAAAGTTACTTTTATAATAAAAATAAAAGGAGGGTCTTTCATGGCAAAGTCAAAACGCAGTGCAAAAAAAGCAGCAAAAAAATCAATTTTAAAACCAGAAGTCTTTCTTCAATTTGCCGGTAACGAATATAATGATACAGAACAGGGAAAACTAGACTTATAACAAGACAAAAAGACGATTTGAACCTTCTATTCAAATCGTCTTTTTCTCAAACGGAGAGCATGGGATTCGAACCCACGGAACATTGCTGTTCACCGGTTTTCGAGACCGACTCCTTAAGCCACTCGGACAACTCTCCAAACTTGTTATACAAATATAATTATAATTCTATTTTGCAACAGAACCATACTGAACAATCAATAATTCAATTCCCATCGTATCAACAAGTCTTCCTGTCTTAACTTGTTCTTCTATATCAGCACAGCTTTGAATTCCATCAATTAATTGTTTTCGCCTAAAATTTTTACTCTGTGTAATATATTTATTCACGGCAAATGGTGGAACTCCTACTTTCTGACTAATAATTGAATTCGTATATCCCTGCTTTGATAATTCTTTTATCTGGAGCAAAATATTAAAATGTCTTGTAATCAAATACAAGATTGACATTGGCTTTTCTCTCAAAGTTAACAAGTCATAATACAATTTTAATGCCTCTTTTTGTTTTCCAAGTCCGATTGCATCAATCATCTGAAAAATCTTTCCTGTCACCTGCGTCGTACAAATTGCATCAATATCCTGCACTGTAATTACTTCTTGGTTCATTGCATAACAAACTAATTTTTCTATTTCATTTGCCAACAACTCCATATCCGTTCCCGTCTTATTAAGCAGATATAAAATTGTATTCTCCGTCATCTTCTTTTGCTCTTTTTGAAGCATTGATGCGACCCATAACTTGAGATTTCTTTCATCCATGCCATTCATTTCTGAAATAACACCAATTTCTTTCACAGCTTTATACAAACGATTTCTTTTATCAACTTCTTTTTCAATAAAAACCAGAATCGTAGTTTCTGGAATTTGTCTGACATAATCAGCTAAATCATTTTGCGTTTTAAAAAAGCCACTATCTTTTAACATAATCAGCCTTCTGTCATTAAAAAACGGAAGAGTATCCCCGATTTCCTTAATTACATTGACATCAATTCCTTTTCCTTCAAAATAAGAGTAATTCATGTCATCACTTCCAGCTAAAATTCCATCCTTCAGCTTTTTTTGATATAATTTTTTAAGATAATCTTCTGTCCCATAAAGCAAATAGACTGGTTTATACTGATTTCGCTTAATATGCTCTTTTATTGTTTTCATAAAATACCTCATTTATAATAAAACCATTTATTATTGTACCAAATGTTGCAAGAAGAATCAAGTTTTTTATTTATCACAAATTTATTTTTTCTTTCTATTCATAAGAATCTTAATTTTTTTCCCATCACTTATTATGTCAATTGCGCCATTTAAGCTCGTATTATATAATTTTATTTTTCTTTTTTTCATTCGTTCAATCACTTCTTTATGCGGATGCCCATACGCATTATTGAAACCGCAAGAAATAACCCCGATTTTAGGATTTACTTTTTCCAAAAATTTTTCTGTACTTGAACTTTTAGAGCCATGATGAGCAATTTTTAATACATCATGCGTTTTCAAATGGGATAAAATCTCTTTTTCTCCTTCCTGTTCCACGTCCCCGGTAAGTAACATGCGAAAAAATCCATATTGCAAGGAAAGAATCATAGAACATTCATTTTTATCCGAAACCAAAAAGTTTTTATTGGGATGAAGACATAATACCTTGAGTTTTTCTTTTTCCCATTTCATTCCTTTTTCTATGTAGTAGACTTTTACATTTGCTTTCTCAGCTAATTTTTCTAACTTTTTATAGGAATGGTCGAAATTTAAAATTTTCGGAAGCATCAAATACCCAACCCGGAACTCTTTTTTCTCCACTCGCTCTAAAATTTCAATTAAGCCATTAATATGGTCCCGGTCGGTGTGAGATACAATCATATAATCTAATTTTCGTATTCCCTTCGCTTTTAAAAAAGGAAGAATTCGATAAGTTCCAACTTGTTTTACATCACTGCTTCCTCCATCCATTAAATATGACGTCTTTCCTGACTTAAAAAAAATGGAATCTCCCTGCCCAACATCTAAAAATGTAACTTCAAGCTGATGACTTGGAATTGGAGAAAGAATCAAAAAACAGATTGGTAATAAAAAGAACAAACCTCTCTTCTTTTTCTTTGCCAAAAAGAGCAGGATACTAACTATAAAAATGCAATATAGAGCAAGCTGAATCTTTCTTGGTTTTCCGATTACCAGATTACTAAATGGTAATTTTATTACCGTCTTACATAAAATTTCATAATACCGTAAAATAATATGGACTGTTCCAAACAAAAACCTGCCAATTGCCGGATGAATATAGGTAGAAAAGATACCTAAAATGGAACTTGCCAATAACAAACTCATAACAGGAAGTACAAGCAGATTTAAAAAGAACCCATACAACGGAATTTCATAATAAAACCATGCTACAATTGGAATAATAACAATTTGAACGGAAAATGTAACAAGAATACTATCAATAAGCTTTGATTTCGATTGAAATGTTTTTTTTAAGATTGGATAACAGCACCCTATTCCGATAATTGCGCCATAGGAGAGTAAAAATCCACTGTTTCTTGCCTGTAAAGGACTATACATTACCGTAATCATTCCACTCAGTGCCATTGCAGAAAGCATATCATAAGTTCTTCCGATAAGGCGTGCAAATAAAGCAGTTGCCAGCATTATAATTGCCCTTACTGCAGACACACTAAACCCTGTCATCATTCCGTAAAGAAAAATTGTAAGAACAGAAAGAATCACCGCTCCCGTTTCATTCATTCCCAAACGCTTTAATAATTTGTAAATCCCCATTCCCAAAAAGGAAATATGAAGTCCTGATATTGCCATAATATGACCAATTCCATTGGTCTGATATAACCTTTTTATCCCACAGTCTAAATTAGATTTTTCTCCAAGCACCATTGCTTCAATCACACCTGCTTGGGATTTAGGAAGCTGCTTTTCACATATGTTCTGCCATTGAAGCTTACATTTTCGAATTTCTTCTTCTAATTTTGATTTTCTATGAACTTTTATTACAATACGATCAGCAAACATTTTGCAGTCATATTTTTTTCCTTTATAATAGTCATACTCATTGAATTGCCCAAGATTTGTAGGCTTTTGAAATGATTCAATCGAGCCAACCACCTGCACCTGATTTCCAAGGTGTAGCTCTTCTTGTATGGATTCTTTTTTTAGATAAACCAGAATTTTTTTAATAAAATATTTTTTTGATTTGCTTTTCCAAAAACTTGCTTGTTTTATGGAAAGCTCCAGAGAGTTTTCCTTCTCAGTAATGGAAGAGAGAACTCCCTGTACAACTCCACAATTTTCGTTCCTACCCGACTGTTCGATATACTGCTCAATTGGAGATTTTTTCGGTTTTATCAAACAGCTGAGCGTGAAAAGAATGAAAAACAAGACTAGCAATGGTCTTTTCCTCATTATTCACCTTCTTCACTATCTACAATATCCAGATTCCGCTCAAAAGCAGCATCAAATGGTAACCCTTCTCCGTAACTTGCAATTGTTTGTCCATCAATTGTAAACTGTACCTTGTTAATTGCCGGTAATTCTACCAATGAATTTACAATCGAATAAATTACAGTTTCATCTGTAAGTCCCTTTCTTTTCTTTAGAAATGTATCATTAAAATCAACATAACAGATTCCATCTTTCGTTGAAGCTTTTATTAATTTTGTTCCCTGGGGTATTGTTGCAAAAAGCTGTCCGGTCTGGACATCTTTAATACTTTCCGGTCCTTTAATAAGCTGTTCAATTACTAATTGTTCGACAGGAATCGTTCCATCGTATTTTATCTTAACTCTTGTTTCCTTTAATTTTTTCCCATCCATATCAGCAAAAAACAAAGTTACTAACGCATTTTGCTCGTAATTCGTTTCTCCGCCTGTGTTGTCAATAAAATCTTCTTCCGTCATAAATCCGACCGGTTTATCATTATTATTTTTTAACGGCTGTCCGTCTACAACAAATTCGACATAATTGACTTTTTCAACTTGGCAAAGAGTCTTAACAATTGCCGCCCGGCAAAGAATCTCTGAAGTACCTTTCAACTTTAAATAATTGGAATCTAATTCTACCGTTAGCTGTCGCTTATCCAGATTCGGCTTTACATAAAGGCTTACATTATCCGGAAGTGCCTTTTTATAAGCTATATTCATCGGCGTTAAACTTGTCAATGCTTTTACATATTCATTGATTTGTTTTTTTTCATCCTTTTCTTTCAGTTCATATGGTTCACTAACAAGCTTCGTTTCGCTATTGTCCAGATAATATATTTTATAGTCAGATTCCTTATTTTCTTCGGTCATACCCACTTTATTGCAAGCAGACAAAGAAAAAAGCACTATCAACATTCCTGATATTATCAATATTTTTTTCATTCTTTCCTCCATTTTATTCTGCCATTTACGATAGCCGGAATACAGGCTAAGCAATATAATTTAAAGGAATACGAATTGTAAAAGTAGCTCCTTCTTTTTCTTTACTATATACTTTAATCGCACCACGATGCATAAGAACCGCACTTCTTGTAATAGAAAGTCCTAAACCGGTTCCTCCTGTTTCTCTGGAACGAGCCTTATCAACACGATAAAACCGCTCAAAAATACTTTCCTGTAATTCTTCCGGAATACCGACACCTGAGTCCGCAACTTTCACATAGAAAAACTTATGGTCAGCATTTAAAGAAACCCGAACCCAGCCGTCATCATAATTATACTTAATTGCATTTTCAATTAAGTTATTGATAGCCAGAGAAAGTTTTACTTCGTCAACCTCTGCCTCTACCGGACGAAAGCTCTCAAAAACAAGCTCAATATTACGTTTTGCAGCAATTGGTCTGAGTCTTTTTAGAATCTGTTCCAATAATTCATTGATATTCACAGACGATATATTTAACTCTCCGGATTTTTTATCCAGTTTTACAAGCGATAATAAATCATTGATAATTTTATTTTCCCGCTCAATTTCCTCTGTAATATCTTCCATAAATTCACGATATAGTTCTGCCGGTGCATCCTCTTGTGCAAGAAGGGATTCTGCCAACACTTTAATAGAAGTAATCGGTGTTTTTAATTCATGGGACACGTTAGACACAAACTCCTGTCTGGAATTTTCTAACGTCTGTAATCTTGTTAGCAAATGATTAAACGAATCCGATATTTTCTCTACTTCTGTATATCCTTTTATGGATACTTTTTCATCTAAATATCCTTCCGTTGCATGGTCAATAATACTCGATACTCTGGAAAATGGTTTTGTCAAAATATTGGCGTATACAATAGACGCCAGTACAACCAGAATACTTATAACAATAATCAAAATTAATGTCTTATGCTGCATAGAATCATATACCTGATAAATACCTTTCGTTGAAAAGCTCATTATCATGATTCCTGAATTTTCTTTTGTTGTTGCATTAATAATTGGCATTACAAGTTCTACATATTCATTTTCATGGTCAATATACTGACTGCTGCTACCGTTATAACAATTAATTACCTGCTCTGATATAATCGTTTTTCCCTCTTCTAATCCATACGTATCTTTTAAAATCTGCAAATTTCTGTCTACAATTACAATTCTTCCACGATAAGCATCTGCTACCTGGGCGATTTCCTTATTTGCTTCCGAAAAGTCACTATCCTCTCTATTTGCAAAATAATTCGAACTAATTAACAGATTAGAAATCATACTCCCCTTTTCCTTTAATTCTCCTATCCGAACCTCTATAGCCTCATTTTGATATGTAGTAAGGATTACCTGCGAAAATATGATAAGTGGAATAATTCCAACTAAAACCAGCACAATTCCCGCTTGTATACGCATACTCTTAAAAGAATGAAGCCTGTTCTTTACTAACTGAAAAATGGGAAACACCTCCGCTTCTAATTTTGAAAATAATATCCAACGCCCCATTTTGTGTGAATAAACGTTGGCTCACTTGGATTACTTTCAATCTTTTCACGAAGACGTCTAATATGCACATCTACTGTTCTTACATCACCTGGATAGTCATATCCCCATACAAGGTTTAATAAATTTTCTCTACTGTATACCTTATTTGGATTATTCATAAGCAGTTCCAGTAAATCAAACTCTTTTGCCGTAAGATTTACTTCCTTTTCTTTAATATAAACACGACGGCTTTCACAATCTACCTTTAAATCACCGACTGTAATCACCTTAACCGGGTCCTCTTTTGATTGTTTACTTCCGCTTCTTCTCATAATTGCTTTAATTCTGGCTTTTACTTCCAAAATATTAAACGGTTTTGTAATATAATCGTCTGCTCCATATTCTAATCCCAGAATCTTGTCCATATCATCGCCCTTTGCTGTCAGCATGATAATTGGCATATCGGAAAATTCCCTAATCTGCTGGCACACCTCAAATCCTGTAAGTTTTGGAAGCATGACATCTAAAAGAACAACATCATATGTTTTTTTCTTTGCTGCCTCCAACGCTTCTTCTCCGTCATAAGCACAGTCCACTTCCATTCCATCCTGTTCAAGGCTAAAACGAATTCCTTTTACAATTAACTTCTCATCATCAACTACAAGCACCTTTTTCCCCACTTGCTTTTCCTGCCTTTCTTCTTTGCTTCTTAAAATTATTTATATTGTAATATAATCTTTTATTTTTTGAAATACTCCATCTTTAATGCCTTCAATCTTTTTTATCTCTTCAATTTCTTTAAAAAATCCATATTCCGTTCTATAACGAATAATCGCTGCTGCTTTCGACTTTCCTATTCCCGGCAATGTCATTAGTGCTGATTCTGAAGCTTCATTTAAATTTATCTTCATCTTCTGTACCTCTTCCACCGATGTATGTTCTCTGTCTTGTCTATCATTTTCTGTCTCTTCTGCAGAATCGGTTTCTTTTTTGGATGGAATATAAACTTTCTCACCATCTGACAATTTTTTTGCCAAATTCACCTGTTCTTTTGCCGCACCTTTTTTAAATCCACCTGCCGCTTCAATCACATCAGCCACACGACAGTTCTCTTGTAAATAGTATACTCCGGCTTTCTTCACCTGTCCACATATATAAATACAAATTTCTTCTGTCTTATTATCTTGTTTATTGTCTAATTCACCGGGATTCTCCAAAGATAAGTCTTCAGCAGAAAAAAGTTCTTCTTCTCCCTCTGCCCGATAACCTATACTATAATATAGACCTGCAATTAAAATAAGCAATACAGTAACAGCAATAAAAATTCTTTTCTGTTTCATATCTCTCCTAAATAGGACCTTAAAAGATATAATTGCATTTAAATTAAGATTCTAGCTATATTCTACACAATTCAATTCACAAAGACAATAGGCATTTTTATTTTTTCACGTTATTCCCATTTAAATATAATAACCCCGATAATTGCAATTACCATTCCGACTAATTTTCTCCATTGAAATTCCACCTTATCTACTCCAAAAAGTCCCATAAGCTCAATGATATAAGCAACTAAAAGTTGTGATATAACAATCAGCATGACGGATCGTGCCGGTCCCAACCGATTCATACTTTCAATTACAGTAAATGTTATAAATGCTCCAATTACTCCTCCAAGTAACATATACTTATGGTCAACTTGCCAAAGTGCAGAAATCGAACTTTCTTTACCGCAAAAAAACCAGGCCAGAATGCAGACAAGCAAAGCGCTAAATTGCACAAATCCTGCTGCCATCCAAATACTGGTTTCCTTTGTAACTCCGGTATTAAATACCCCCTGAATACTCATTAATGCTCCTGAAATTAATGCAATGATAATTCCCCACATACCGTCAAACTCCTTTTTTTCTATAGTATGTGCAGGAATTATCTAATTCATACAACCAATCCCTACTACTCTAATATTTCAAATAAAATTTCAAACATTTCATCAATATGATGCTTTTCAATAATAAGCGGAGGCAAAAACCGAATCACATTCGTTCCTGCTAAAAGAACGATTAGCCCATTTTCAATTGCCTTATTAATCACACCTTTTGCAGGAATTTGCAATTCTAATCCCTGCATAAACCCTTTACCACGACGTTCTATTACCGTTTCTTTGTTCTGCACCAGCTCATTAAGCCGTGATTCCAAGTATGGTGTCAATTTTTTTACATGTTCTGTAATTTGCAATTTTTCAAATAAATCAAGCACTTTATCGACCGCTACACAGGCTAAAGGATTTCCCCCATATGTCGTCCCATGATCACCTGCTTCTAGTATGTCTTCCGCTCTTTCATTGACGAGAAACGCCCCTACCGGTATTCCACAGCCAAGTGCTTTCGCAGTTGTTAAAACATCTGGCAATATTCCATATTCCTGAAAAACATACATCGAACCCGAACGCCCCATTCCACATTGAATTTCATCAAATATAAGTAAAATATCACGCTCATCGCATAATTTTCTAAGTTCAACAAGAAATTCCCTTTTCGCTGGATAAATCCCCCCTTCTCCTTGAATTGGTTCTAATATAATTGCACAGGTTTTATCTGTAATTTTCTCCTTTACACTGCCTATATCATTTAATTTTGCAAATTTTACCCCCTGCATCAAAGGGAAAAAATCCTCTTGATAAGTTATATTTCCTGTTAATGCCAATGCTCCCGTGCTTCTTCCATGAAACGAATGTTCCAGTGAAATTATTTCACTTTCTTTTAATTGCTTTTTCACATGTCCATATTTTCTTGCTATTTTAATAGCTCCTTCAATTGCTTCTGCCCCACTGTTGCAAAAAAAGACTCTTTTCATATTTGAGATTTTTACCAGCTTTTTTGCTGCATTTGCTAAAGGTGCAGAATAAAAATAATTCGAAGTATGTATAATTTTATCAATTTGTGCTTTCAACGCCTGATTATATTCCTGCTGACCATATCCTAGAGCAAATACTCCAATTCCAGATGCAAAGTCAAGATACCTTTTTCCTGTATCGTCATATAAATAGACACCTTTTCCATAATCAAATACAATTGGATACCGATTATACGTATGTATTAAATAGTTTTCCGCAATATTCCTGTCATCTTTCATTCGTTCCTCGCCTTTCTTTTTAACATGCCATACTATGACACCAGTTGTTCAAAATAATCCTGCTCAGCCTCATCATAAATAACAGTTCCAATCCCTTTTTTTGTGAATATTTCCAGCAACAGGCTATTTTTTAATCTTCCATCCAAAATATGCACCCGATTCACCCCCTGTTGAATCGCAGTGATACAATTTTCAATCTTCGGAATCATTCCACCATTAATCTGACCAATTTCAATTAAATCTTTTGCCTCTTTTATCGAAAGCATAGGAATAACGGATGACTTGTCACTTCTGTCCTCATATACCCCATCTGTATCTGTTAAAAAGACCAGCTTTTCGGCTCTCATCTTTTCAGCAATTGCACTTGCGGCCTCGTCCGCATTAATATTATAGGTTTTATATGTATCATCCATTCCCAACGGTGCTATAACAGGAATGAAATCACTCTCTAACAGCGTTTGAATTACAGTAGAGTCTACCTTCTTAATCTCTCCTACATATCCTATATCTTTTCCATTCACATACTTTTTATCTACCTTTATCATACTTCCATCTTTTCCGCTAATTCCAACTGCTTTTACCCCTACCTTTTCTAACAAACGAACCAGCTTCTTATTAACGAGATTTAACACCATTTCTGCAATTTCAATTGTTTCACCATCCGTTACACGGAGACCTTCACAAAATTTAGGCTCTTTCCCCAATTTTCCCAGCCAGCTGCTAATTTCTTTTCCACCGCCATGAACAATAATCGGCTTCATACCTACCAGTTTTAGCAACGCAACATCCTTAATCACGCTTTCCTCCAGTCTTTCATCAAGCATTGCACTTCCGCCATATTTTACAACAATTGTTTTACCATAAAATTCTCTTATATATGGCAATGCCTCAATCAGTGTCTGTGCTTTTATTAATATTTGATTCATTTCATCACTCATTCTGACTCCTCCTCTTTCCAATCACGAACGATAATCTCCATTAATCTTTACATAATCATATGACAAGTCACAGCCCCATGCCGTTGCCTTTTCTTTTCCCATTTTCATATCTGCCATAACATGAACCTTGTTTGCAGATAAAATCTCAGTTGCTTCTTTTTCACTGTAACCTGTCGCCATTCCATTTTCATATAACTTTAAACTTTTCCCATCTCCTTGTATATATAGTTCTATTGTTTCTGGATTAAACTCAATTCCTGCATATCCAAGTGCACATAAGATTCGTCCCCAGTTTGCATCGCTTCCAAATACAGCAGTTTTTACAAGATTTGAAGTAATAACTGATTTTGCCAACACTTTTGCTTCCTCTTTCGTCCCTGCATGAACAACCTCCACTTCTAACAGCTTTGTTGCTCCTTCTCCATCTTGTGCCATTAATTTTGCAAGCGTCTTCGTAACCAGCCTTAGTCCCTCACAAAATGCTTTAAATGCCGTACCTTCCTCATCAATATACGAATTTTCTGCCATCCCATTGGCAAGTAAAAGAAAGGTATCATTTGTAGAAGTATCTCTGTCTACAGATATCATATGGAAAGAATCTTCAATATCCGCACTTGCTGCCTTCTGAAGCATTTCTTTTGAAATATTACAATCCGTTGTAACTATGCTAATCATTGTTGCCATGTTCGGGTGAATCATTCCAGAGCCTTTCGCCATTCCACCGATTACTACTCTTTTCCCTTCAATCTCTAGTTCAACTGCACACTCTTTTTTATAAGTATCTGTAGTAATAATAGATTCTGCAGCCATTTTGCCTGCTTCTTTTGTATCTTCTAATAATGGTACGAGCTTTTCAATTCCTAGTTTTACCCGGTCGATTGGAAGCTGACAGCCTATGACTCCCGTTGACGCTGTCAAAACCTTTTCGATTGGAAGATTTAGTTGTTTTGCTGTATATCCTGCCATCTCTTCATTTAACAATTCTCCCTCTTTACTTGTACAGGTATTGGCAATTCCACTATTAATTACAACTGCCTGAATTGTTTCTTCTGTTTTTATAATATGTATATCCCGTTTTACCGGTGCCGCTTTCACAACATTTGTAGTAAATGTCCCCGCTACTTTTGCCGGAACCTTACTATATACAAGTGCCATATCCTTTCTTGTTTTATCATGATATTTAATCCCTGCCGCTGCACCTGCTGCCAAAAAGCCACTTGCAGCTGTGACACCTCCGTCAATTTGTTTCATTACTATCAACTCTCCTTTTTGTCCTGTATCTATGGAAATAGAGGAGCCATAAGAAGTCCTTCTGTCTCTTTTATTCCAAACATTAAATTCATATTTTGTACAGCCTGACCTGCTGCCCCTTTTACTAAATTGTCCATTGCCCCCATCATCACAACCCGATTTGTCCTTTCATCTACTGCTATATTAATGTCAACCATATTGCTGCCTTCTACCCATCGTGTTTCCGGTGTTTTACTTGCATCCAGCACTCTTATAAATGGTTCTTTTTCATAATAGTCTTTGTACATTTTCCTTATCTTGTCTTCTGTTATCCCAGTTTGCTTCAAATTCGCATAGGCAGTGATTAAAATTCCTCGGTTCATAGGAACTAAATGCGGTGTAAAATTAATTTTTGTTGTCACTCCTGAAGCAATTGTAAGCTGTTCTTCAATCTCTGGTGTATGCCGATGGGTTGTTACTCCATACGCTTTTATATTTTCATTTACTTCACAATATAAATTTGCGACCTTAGCACCTCTTCCTGCACCAGACGCACCAGATTTTGCATCAATAATAATCGAATTCATATCAATCAGACCTTCTTTTGCAAGTGGATAAATCGTTAAAAAACTACAGGTAGGGTAACAACCCGGATTCGCAACCAGTCTTGCATTTTTTATCTGATTTCGATTCACCTCACATAAACCATATACCGCTTCTTTGATGAGCTCTTTACTTTTATGCTCCAAATGATACCAGCTTTCATAAACCTTTGCGTCTTTGATTCTGAAATCTGCACTTAAATCGATTACCTTTGTCCTTGATAATATTTTCTCGGATAAAACAGAAGAACAAAATCCCTGAGGCGTTGCTGTAAAAATAACCTCTGCTTTTTCTGTCAATTCTTCTATTTTTTCACCTTTACAAAAATCTGTTACAATTTCAAACATATTTCCAAAAACTTCATAATATCTTTTACCTATATAACTTTGCGAACCATACCAAACAATCTCTGCTTCCTTATGAGAAAGAAGCAATCGGACTAATTCTTGTCCCGCATAACCCGTTGAACCGATAATTCCTACTTTTATCATGTTTGTACTTGTGCTCCCTTTCTTTTCAAATATTTTAAAACCGCCAATCTAAATTAGTTCATAATTATACATTTGTTTTACTAATAGTTCAATGCCTTTTTAAATAATTTTATGACTTTTTATTGTATTTATTTAAATTATAGTTACTTTTACCAATTTAACCCCTGAATTTTTTATAAAATTAGTTACAAGTGCTATTGCATATTATTCACTTTTCATGTATATTTATTAAATGACTTTTTAAACTTAATGATTTGTTATCTGTAAAAAATATAATAAGGAGGTAAATACTATGAAAGAAAAAGTGGTTCTTGCTTATTCCGGCGGACTAGATACCACAGTAATTATTCCGTGGTTAAAAGAAAACTACAACTATGATGTAATCTGTTGCTGCATTGATTGTGGGCAGAAAGAAGAGCTTGAGGGATTACGAGAACGTGCAAGGCTTTCTGGTGCCTCTAAAGTTTACATAGAAAATGTAATTGATGAATTTTGTGAAGACTATATTGTACCTTGCGTACAGGCGAATGCAATTTATGAAAACAAATATTTACTTGGCACTTCAATGGCAAGACCGGTAATCGCAAAAAAATTAGTAGAAATTGCTCGAAAAGAACATGCAAGCGCAATCTGCCATGGTGCTACTGGAAAAGGAAATGACCAAATTCGTTTTGAATTAGGAATCAAGGCACTCGCTCCTGATTTAAAAATTATTGCCGCATGGAGAGATAAAAAATGGAATATGGATTCCAGAGAAGCAGAAATTGAATATTGTAAACAACACAACGTATTTCTTCCATTTGAAGTAGCAGAAAGCTATAGCCGTGATCGGAACTTATGGCACATCAGCCATGAAGGTCTTGATTTGGAATGTCCTGAAAATGAACCAAATTATGATAAATTATTAGTTCTTACAACGCCACCAACAAAAGCACCGGACACACCGGAATATGTCACAATGACATTTGAAAAAGGAATTCCTATTTCTATTAACGGAAAGGAAATGAAAATATCAAAAATTATTGAAAAATTAAATGAACTGGGTGGCAAACATGGAATCGGTATAATTGATATTGTAGAAAACCGTGTCGTCGGTATGAAGTCCCGTGGTGTCTATGAAACTCCCGGTGGCACTATTTTAATGGAAGCACATCAGCAATTAGAAGAATTAATTTTAGACAGAGAAACTTATCATGCAAAAAAAGAAATGGCTGATAAATTTGCCGAATTGGTTTATGAAGGCAAATGGTTTTCTCCTTTACGTGAAGCAATTCAGGCATTTATTGAATCAACACAAGAATATGTAACCGGAGAAGTAAAATTTAAGCTTTACAAAGGAAGTATTATAAAAGCCGGAACTTCTTCTCCTTATTCCCTTTATAATGAATCTTTAGCAAGCTTTACAACTGGTGATTTGTTCGACCATCACGATGCAGACGGATTCATTACTCTATTCGGACTTTCCACAAAAGTCAGAGCTATGAAATTAATGGAAGCTTCAAAAGAAGAAGCTCTATGCGGACAACAAATATAATGCTCATTCCAAAAGCGGCAGATCCCTCATTTTCTGTCGCTTTCCTTTTTTTAGTACATCCCACTATTTTATTCCCGTTCTTTTCTTGACATCTTTTCTTTTTAATGATACTATTTTCGTGGCATATTTCTATAATACTACATACATTGATAGTATCTAAGCCATGGCTAACCCCAGGCCTTTTTTGACAGAAATGTCTTCATCTGCACTTCTGCATGAGTGATAAAATTAGCGCCAGTACCTTTTTGGGGCAGTTAAAAGGTTGACGAGGTAGAGAGTGATCGAAAATTCGGCGGATGCTCTCTCGCGTTTCTTTGAACGTGTTATGTACAGCTAAAAATGGCAGGTAACTGCAGCACAAAGGCTGTACAATCAAAGTCAGACCTTATTGTCTTATTTTTGTAAGACTTTTATTAACGATACCCATTTTTAAAAAGGAGAGAGATTTATTATGTGTGGAATTATTGGATTTACTGGCGAATTAGACGCAGTTTCTGTATTAACAAAAGGATTGCACGAATTGGAATATCGTGGCTATGACAGTGCAGGGATTGCTTTTTTTGAAGAAAACTGTATTCATACAGTAAAAACAGAAGGAAAGGTTTCTAATCTTTCGGAAAAAATCGAGAACGAACGTAATTATACCACATCATGTGGAATTGGTCATACAAGATGGGCAACCCATGGTGGTGTTTCTGATATCAATTCTCATCCACATACAAGTGGAAAAGTTACCCTGATTCACAATGGAATTATTGAAAACTATAAAGAACTTCAAAAAGAATTTGAGAAAAACGAAATTCTTCCTGTTTCTGAAACAGATTCTGAAATAGCAGCAATGGTAATCAACGACTGCTATCATGGGAATCCGATTGAGGCAATAAAAAGTGCTGTAAAACGACTGCATGGAGCATACGCATTTTGTATTTTGTTTGAAGATATTCCAGACACAATTTACGCAATTCGAAAGGGAAGTCCACTTGTTGCAGCTTCTTCTGGTCAGGGCTCTGTTATTGCTTCTGATTTAGTTGCTTTATTGGATTACTCAAAAGATTATTTTGTATTGCCGGAAGATTGTATTGCATGTTTAAAGAAAGATTGTATCACATTAACAGACCTTAATAATAAAACAGTAGAAAAGAAAATGCTTCATGTGGACTGGGATGTGAGTGCTGCCAGAAAAAATGGTTATGACACTTTTATGCTAAAAGAAATTCATGATCAGCCGGAGGCTCTTCTCAATACAATTATGCCACGTGTAAAGAATTCTCTTCCGGACTTTGAAACAGACGGTATTCCGGATTCCTTATTTGAACAGGTAAACCGCATTATTATTACAGCTTGTGGAACTGCAATGCACGCAGGTTTAGTTGGAAAAAATCGAATGGAGCGTCTTGCAGGAATCCCTGTAAGCGTAGAAATTGCTTCTGAATTCCGCTATAGTAATCCGATACTGGATAAAAATACTCTAGTTATTACAATTTCTCAATCAGGAGAAACAGCTGACACACTTGCCGCCCTTCGTCTTGCAAAAGAAAAAGGTGCAAAAACCTTATCTGTTGTTAACATAAAAGGTTCTTCGATTGCAAGAGAAAGTGATTATGTATTTTACACTCATGCCGGTCCGGAAATCGCTGTTGCAAGTACAAAAGCTTATATGGTACAGCTTGCTGCAATGTATTTAATTGCTCTAAAGCTTTGCTGTGTTAAGAAAACTCAAACCGATTGTTTTATAAGAAATGAAATTCAAAATTTAGAAAAGATTTCTGATTCAATTGAATCTATGCTTGATTATGCTGAGCAAGTGGAACAAATTGCGAAAGAAATTAAAGACGCTTCTAGTTTATTTTATATTGGAAGAGGGCTTGATTATGCACTCTCTCAAGAAGGATCCATTAAGTTAAAGGAAATCAGCTATATTCACTCAGAAGCTTATGCCGCAGGCGAACTAAAGCATGGAACGATTTCTCTGATTACAGATGGTGTTCCTGTTATTGCTCTTGCTACGCAAAAAGATGTTTATGCAAAAATGATTTCGAATGTACAGGAAGTTCGTTCCCGAGGCGGAAAAGTTGTTTTAATTACAAGTCAAATGCCTCACCTTGATTCCTCAATTTGTGATTATCACATTGCACTCCCACAAATTGAAGACGATTTTGCACCATTTTGTGCAGCAGTGATTTTGCAATATCTTGCTTATTTTACAGCCTCTCTTCGCGGTCTGGATGTTGACCAGCCCCGAAACTTGGCAAAATCGGTAACTGTAGAATAATATTGAAAGTGTATTTTTTTCTTGGGGTGGCAAAGCCAAGTTGCGAAAGCAATTTTACTAAGCTTTTCCATCCCAAATTTTTTTAATTTAATCTGAAAATAATAGTATAATTTCCGTTCCTTTTCCTTCTTTGCTTTTAATTTTGATATTTCCGTTTAATTCGGCTATGTTATGCTCTACCACATCCATCCCTACTCCAAGACCAGAATAGTTGGTTATCGTTTCTTTTGTAGAAAATCCATGTTGTAGCATTATTTTATATATTTCTTCTTCCGTATAGTTTGATTCCGGCTTTGTCAAAATATGTTGCTCTTTTGCTTTTTCTATGATTTTTTTTATGTCAATTCCTCTTCCATCATCCTTTATCTTTATAGATAATTCTTTTTCTTTTCGTTTTATTGCTATTTGAATACGTCCCCGTTGTGGTTTTCCTTTTGCTATTCTTTCTTCTTTTGTTTCTATTCCATGATCAATTGCATTTCTTAAAAGATGTAGCATCGCATTGGATAATTTTCCGATTTTGTTTTTTTCAACTACTGTTTCTGTCCCTGTTATAATTAGCTCTATGTCTTTCTTTAATGAATCTGTCATTTCTTTCGTTATCTGTGTCATTTTCGCTGCTATGTCGGTAAAATCGTCGACATGAATGTAGCGTATCCATTGGCTGAGTTGATCTTCTATCTCTGATAATTGGTACAAATCGTCTTTTTCAAATGCGATTAAACTATTTGTTTCAAGTCTTCGCTCATAGTTTTTTAGTATTTTTTCAAATCTCTTTTGAATATTGATTATTTTTTGCATTTCTTCACTTGTAATTATATTGTGTTTTTTCTTGTCATATTTTTCTGGTATTTTTAATCGATATTCTAGTGCTTCTTTTTGCAAAGATATTGTTTTCCTTTCTTGACTTTGGTTTATGTAATTATTAGATATCGGCTTTTTGTAACATGTCTGTGTTTCCTCTTCTTTTCCAGCAATGTAATATACTTGTTTTTCTTTTTCACTTATTTCTACTTCTGTTTTAGTCAGGGTATTTTTATACTCTAAAAGCTCATTTATCAGCTCTTTACTTGTACCGCTTATATCACCACTTTTTTCTATTTTACTTAACTCGTTTGTAAAATAGAGAAAAACTCGCTCCATATAATAATTAAAAGTAACAGCTTCCGCTATTCCTTCTTCTTTTTCCCTGTAATAATACAGCACCTTTTCAAATGCTCTTGCCACTTCTGCAAGATCTTCAAGTAGCATCATTGTTGCATCTGCTTTTATTGTATGAAATAGGCGAAATATTTCTTGCACGTCTTCTTTGGAATATTGATTCATTCCTTTTCCTTTTATCAATATGATTTCTAACTCTTCTAATAATTCATAAGATTCATTGAAAAATATTTCTAACATCGAATCATATTCTGAAGTTCTCATTTTTTCACCCTCTTTTTAGCTGATTTTGAATTTTATTAAAAACTTCGATTATATCTGCATCAAAACTTTTTCCTGCTTCTTCATTTATGATTTCCATACTTTTTTCATGACTATATGCACTCTTATAACAACGTTCACTTGTTAAAGCATCATATACATCAATCACTGACATAATACGAGCTGAAAGGGGTATTTCTTTTCCTTTTAACCCTTCCGGATATCCTTTGCCATTCCATTTCTCATGATGATAATGTGCAATATCAATCGCCATTTCTAAAAAATCATTATGCTCATTCATTTCATAGATTTCTTTTAATGTATCAGCACCTTTTTTGGCATGGGTTTTTACGATATTCATCTCCTCATCCGTCAATGGTCCTTTTTTTAATAATATTGTATCACTAATTGCTATTTTCCCAATATCATGAAGCGGTGCTGCAATTTCTATTGTATCTACAAATGAATTACTGATTTCCTTTTCGAATTTTGGACTAAATTGAAGACTCATTGCCAAGAGCTTGCAATTTCTTCCCACATTTCGCAAATGAACTCCTTTCACATCCTCCTTCATTTCTGATAATCTGGCTAACGCATAAATAAAATTTTTCTCCTCTTCTGTAATTTTTTTTATTTGGTCATTTACCATCTTATGAAGCCTTTTATTATATATCTCTAATTCTTGCTGCATTTTATAAATTTTTAGGTGCGTATTGATTCGAAGTGTTACTTCTTCTAATTCAAATGGTTTTGCTATAAAGTCTACCGCTCCTAATTTAAATCCTTTTATTTTATCTTCTACAGAATTCATTGCTGAAATAAATATAATAGGAATATCTCTTGTTCGGACATCTTTTTTTAATAACTCACAAAATTCATATCCGTCCATATCGGGCATTGAGATATCTAATAAAATAAGCTGTGGCATATTTATTTTTATTGCTGCCATTGCCTGTTTTGCGCTTGTCACAGGTCTTGCTATATATCCCGCACTTTTTATCATTTCAGTTAAAATAATCAAATTTGACGTTATATCATCCACTATAAGCACGTTGGCCGCTTCCCCTGCTCCTACTTGATAGTCCATTTTTACCTCCCATTATTCTTTATTTTTTAAGTAAGGCTCTAGTACTTCCTTTAAAGCATTATATTGTTCCAATGCTTTCTCATGCTGTTCTTTACGGACTGTTAGTTCCAATCGAAATGCACTTCTTCTAAGCTCTTTTTGTTCTTCTGAAATCATTGACTTTACAACACCTGCAAAATGCTCTGCTTTCTCCCAGTTATCCATTTCAATACAAATGATTAATTTTTCCATCGCACCTTGAATTACTTCCTTATTTTCCTCTGTTCCAAATTGATGAATTTTATCCGTTTCGTGATAACTATCTATAGGAAATAAATATTTGCTGCTGTCAACTGACATTTTTTCCAACCCCTTATACACAAAACTGCCTGATTGCATATTTTGGTTTTGCTGTTCTTTTTTTAACTTCAAACGCACAGTAAAAGAAAAAGTACTTCCTTTTCCTTTTTCACTCTCAACATTTACACTCCCATTCATTAACTCAACAAGTTCTTTTACAATACTTAAGCCCAGCCCTGTTCCACCAAATCTTCTCGTAATAGAAGCATCGACCTGAGAAAAACTTTTAAATAACTTGTCTTTTTCTTCCTCTGAGATACCAATTCCAGTGTCTATAATTACAAAAAATAGCTCTATATCCTCATTTTCCTGATATGTTTTTATAACATCAATTACAATGTTTCCTGCATTCGTAAATTTAACTGCATTAGAAAGCAGATTATTTAATATCTGTGTAAGTCTTAATTCATCACCAATCAGATTATCTGGTATATCCGGAGATACACTTACTATAAGCTTCAAGCCTTTCTCGTTAATCGCCGGCAGATTCGCCTCCACTGCCTTATCCATAAATTTTCGAAAAGAAAATTCTTTTTCTTCAATTGTAAACTTTCCGGCTTCTAACTTCGAAAAATCAAGTAAATTATTTATAATTTTAATCATATTCTGGCAGCATCGGTCAATTATACGAAGCGACTCCATCTGACTTGGCTCCATAGACGTTTCAAGCAAATTATTCGTAAGTCCCATAATCCCATTTACCGGTGTGCGAAGCTCATGGGTCACATTAGCGACAAATTCATTTTGAACCTGATTTACTTTTTCTACTACTACTTTTGCTTTTTTTGCGTCTTTCATTGCAGCCCGCTTTGAAGCAATGCTAACTGCAGAACAAAAACCTAAATAAAAATTTTCATCCTTTTGAATTGATATTTTTAAGTCCACCGGATAACAAGTGAGATTCTTTCGATATGCCACCGTTTCAATCACTTCATTCATTTCCTCTTTTAATAAGAAACGAAATCCATCTCTCGATTTTTGAAATACCCTTCTAAAAATATCCATAATTGAAACCTGGCCAATAATTGTATCATATCCTAACTCTTTATATGCCGCTTGATTACAATCGCAAATTATTCCTTTTTCATCAAAAAATAATATTACTTCTAATGTATGCTCAAATAATAATTGATGCTTTTTTTCTTGAAGAATATCGTTCATCTATCTAATTCCCTCGCCATTTCTATCTATTATATAATCTATCTTTATACTATTTCACAATTTGTGGTTTGTCAATGCTTTTTTCAGAAAATATGTTATTGTTACTTATTCCATTGACAGAATGTGAAAATTTGGTATATAATACTTAACATAATGTAAAGTACGATTCTATTTTACAAATATCTTAAAAGGAGATGAATACAGATGACATTTAATATTCGCTTAAAACAACTCAGACAAAAGCACAAACTCACTCAAAGTGAATTGGCAGATATTCTAGGACTCAAACCAACTGCTATATCAAATTATGAGTCCAAAAGAAATGAGCCTTCTTTTGAAAAACTAATTGCTCTTTCTAAATACTTTGATGTTTCATGTGATTATTTGCTTGGTATTTCTGATGCATATCTTCCAATTGGAGGGGAAGTATTAGACAAAGATATTGTTGAATTTTTCAATCTATATCAACAACTCGATGAAGAAAGTACAAAAGAAATCCGTCAATATATCAATTATTTATTATACCGTCAGACACATCATGAAGAATAACATGATATAAATAGATAAAAGTCTGTTGCACATTAGATGCAACAGACTTTTTTTATTATTTACCACAACAGAATTTATATTTTTTCCCACTTCCACATGGACATGGATCATTTCTTCCAACTTTCTTCTCTTTTACAATCGTACCTGATTTCTTTTGTTCTTTATAAAGTTCTTTTCTGCGTTCTGGAGTTAATAAATTATCCCATGCTTCTAGCTCATAAAGCCAGTCTGCTTTTGCCTCTACCATGTTGTAATATAATTTTTCTTTATCAATATCTAAAGAAACTACTGTATCCTTATCCATTTCTTCAATTGGATTAGGAGTTTTTAGGCTGTCATTAATTCCATCTAAAAAGCCGACCATAATATTAAGGGTTGTACCAAATTTACCTGCAAGTGCTTCCACTGTTCCAGATTCTACATGGTCTATGTCTTTTAAAAGTTTTTCATAAATTCCTTTTTCGATTTCAAAGTAGTTTGCCCAAAACTTTTTACCTTCTTTACTATTCATGTCTATTGTATAGGCACTTTCTCTCCAATCACTTAATAAGCTCATTGTAGCTATCCTCCTCATAAAAATCTGTCTACTTGACAGTATATCACAGTATTCGAGGTAATTTCAATAATATTATAATTTTCTTTTTTATTTATGTATAAAATTTTTCAACCGGTTAATACTATAATTAGCCTAATCAATAGGCTAACGCGTATGCTCTTTATTAGTTGGATCCCCCTCCAATTTAATAAGCAATACCAATGACAAAATTAAAATACTTATCCTCCCCTTTTTAGAAAAGAGCCGTTGTATAAATGAACGCTAATTTTTTATACAACGGCTCTTTTTATTTTATTTAATCTTATTAAATCTTAAATTGTGATACAATATTTTCTAATTTAATAATTATCTGAAGCAATTCTTCCATTGAATCAGCAATTCGTGTCATACCTTTGCTCTGTTCTTCTGCACGATTACTGATTTCTGTCGTAGAAGCAGAAATCTCTTCTGTTGCAGCAGAAATACCAGAGAAATTCGATACAATTACATTCTTATTTTCATTTAATTCAGCTAATGTATTATCTAAATTTTCGATTCGTCCGCCAACCTCATTAATTTCATCATTAATGCTGACAAACGCAAGCTTCGTTTCATCCATCGAATCAACACACTCTTTTGTTGAAGTTCGGATAAATTCCATATTTGTTTTTGTTGTACGGATTTCATTTTGAATTTCAGAAATAATCTGTACAATATCGCTCGTTGCATTGGCGGTCTGCTCTGCTAAAGCACGGATTTCATCTGCAACTACAGAAAATCCTCTGCCTGCCTCACCAGCTCTTGCAGCTTCAATTGAAGCATTCAATGCAAGCAGGTTCGTCTGCTCTGCAATATCATTGATAATCTTTGTAATTCCATCAATGGATTTTGATTTATCTGCCAATGCTTCTACATTTTCTGTTGTTTTAATCTGTAATTCTTCTGTTTCTGAAATCTTTTTGGAAAGCGTATCTACTTTACTAATTCCATCCATGCTTTGACGAACTGCATTTTGCGATACTTCGCTGATTTTCTTTGCATCTTCTACAACCTCCTCAATTTGGTCTGAGAATTCATTTAATTTTTCAGAACCATTTTGAAGTTCGTTCGCTTCATCATCAATCGCTACTTGGTGTTAGAATGTAAATAGTACAAGTTAGATATGGAATAATCCTTAATATAGATTTATTATTAAAGCTAAAGATTGGAGGAGTAAGACATGGCTACACAGTACACAGAAGAATTTAAGAAGAATGC
>NZ_VUMT01000002.1 GCF_009696045.1 Velocimicrobium porci
TTTGGTTACTTTCATTTACTCACATCTCCTAAAGTTCAGTCCTTCCCACTATGTTTGCAACCACAATGGTACTATGACCTCTGCTGACTTCTTGCCATTCGTTGTTACTACAAGTTTCATACTCTGTTTCCACTTGCTGACAAGACCTCCCTTGGTACCACACGTTTCTTTCTCTCCACATATCTGCCACATTTACCATAGTTAATTCCGAGTAGTTATTGGACTTTGGTTTGTTAAGCAACCTTATCCTTAACTATAGCCTGATGTGATTTCTGTTCGTCAGACCAGAGATTCGCCGCCACCTTCCTTCAGATTCCCCTCGCGTTAATCATAGTCGTTGCTATGAATAGGACACCCTTGGTCTTGGCTGTATCCTTCCCACTACTAGGGCGGATTAGGGACTTTCACCCATTAGAAACGTGCGCCGCAAGGCGCACTTAGGAAAATGGAATACTCCAAATAAGAGTATTCCAATCATTGTCGTTAAAATCGCTATTATAATAGAAATAAAAACTGCTTTATAAATCGGGAAAATACAAGACATAAGATTAATTGCCGCACCAATTCCAATACCTATACATCCAATGGTTATACCATTTTTAAGAAGCCCAAAACAATATATCTTCGTCTTGTTTTCTTTATAAATGTTACAATTTCTTTTTCCATCGCCAACGCTCCTTATTTTCTCCTTGGTTTTCGGATTGGATTCAATCGTTTTGCTGCTATCCACAACAAAAAAACAGCTAAAATCAACTGAATCATAATACTGATACCAAACCAATGATTTAAAACATGCTTCTCCACATCACCAAACACGG
This sequence comes from Velocimicrobium porci, assembly GCF_009696045.1. GTDB lineage: Bacteria > Bacillota > Clostridia > Lachnospirales > Lachnospiraceae > Velocimicrobium > Velocimicrobium porci. The sequence goes on from NZ_VUMT01000002.1 coordinate 819, forward strand.
CTAAAAATCGTTCCAGATAAGTAGCATCTCCAAATTGTCCCGATACTAACGATACCATCGTAACTGCCGGATTGACTAAAAAGATATAGGGAAGACCTGTTAATGTAGGTGGCATATAATCACCCGTTGCACCAGAAGCATAATACTGTGTATCATATGCGCTGACTGAAACCATCCGAATCACATAAGCAATTATAATTGTTCCAAATAGCAGGATAATTAATGTACTGTAAGTAAATATGGTAGCCGGAACTGTTTTCTTAAAAACAGTAGAAAAAAAGATTCCGATGCTCCCTATAAATATTGCCGTAATACCAGTTACAAAGAAAAGCACAAGTATATCCTTAATTTCAACTCCTCCAACCGTAAAAATAATTGAAAGTACAGGAATACTTGAAATTACTAAAAGTAACGTTTCACTAATCGAAGAGGCTAGTTTACCAACTATAATCTGATAAGGTTTCATTGTTGTTGTCAACAAGATTTCTAACGTCTGCCGTTCTCTTTCTCCAGATATTGCACTGGAAGTAAATGCAGGAATAACAAACAAGACCAGGCCAAATTGGACACAAGCAATCAACAAATAGATTGATAACACATTTGAATATTGAATTACACCACTATAATCACCTAAAAATGTAAAGTGAAATGCTAACAAACTGATTAATGCTAAAACTGCATTATAAGCAAAAATAATCAGTGACATTCGAATGGTTCGGACACTTATTTTCAACTCCTTTTTATATACCGGATTAATTCTCATTCTCTGCACCTCCAGACATGTCTTCTCTCTCTGTAATCTGCATAAACAGAGATTCTAAATTTCCTTCTTCTCTTGAAAACGAATGAATACTCACTTTGGAAGCTATTAAAGACTGTAACAGCATTGCTTCTTCTCTCTGTCCACCACGAAAGCCAATGGATATGCTTCCTTCTTTTATTGAAATATTTTCAACCAACGGATTTTCTTTCAAAAGCCGAATTACTAAGTCCTGTTCATCTAACACTTTTATTACTAATGGATTCGATGAATTCATCGTATTCATTATCTCCTGCACAGTTCCTTTTACAACCATTTTTCCATGTTCAATAATTCCAATGGAGGAACACATTTCCGCAAGTTCCGGCAAAATATGAGAACTAATCAAAATTGTCTTTCCCATGCTGCTTAAATTTTTTAATATTTCCTTCATTTCCACTCTTGCCCTAGGGTCTAAACCCGATGCAGGCTCATCTAAAATAAGCAGCTCCGGATTATGAACAAGACTTCTTGCAAGGCACAAACGCTGTTTCATTCCACGCGACAATCCATCCACATAGTTTTCTGCTTTATCCGATAAATTAACTAATTCCATTAAATCATAACATAATTTTTTTGCTTCTTTCCCTTCGATTCCATAAATTGAAGCATAAAATTCCATATACTCAATTACCTTTAAGTTGTCATATACACCAAAGAAATCCGGCATATAGCCAATCTTCTTTTTTAAAGCCTGACGGTCACGAATTGCATCAATATCATCTACAAATACTTCGCCGGAATCTGCACTTAACAGCCCTGATACAATTTTCATTGTTGTTGTCTTCCCTGCACCATTTGGTCCAACAAATCCAAATAACTCTCCTTTTGAAATTTCCAGATTTAATCCATCTAAGGCCTTAAATTTCCCATAGCGCTTATACAAATTATGAATTTCTAACATTAGTTGGCCTCCTTTATTGCAGATAATACCGGCATTATTATATTTATATCCTGATGATTTTTCAAATCAGGCACGAACTGCATTTTCATCACATTGTCTTTATCAATATAGGAAGATATATTCTTTAAACTTCCCTCTTTACCACCTATAAATACTTTTTCATATTTCTTCTTATCAAAATTAAACAATAAAACCTCTCCGTAAAATGCCTGATATTGTTGAGCATGTTTATTAATCTCCGGATTCAATTCTTTATTATAATGGAGTTCTTTGATTTTATCATCGGAATCAAACTGTACCCTAAGCATCACTGGTTCTGAAAGTGAATTTGCAAAACCATAAGAGCCTTCTAATACTTCATAATAAGAGCTAATATCAGGAATGGTTATTGTTTTATTATTTTGATAATTTATTTCTATAGGAAAGATTATAATATGAATTCCTTCTTTTTTTATTTTCAAATCATTTACAATAGAGTTTTTAGATTGTTCTGTAAAACCAAAAATCTGACTGTTATTTTCCATGGAATGTTGTAATAAATAGTATTGCATGGAATAAAACATACGTTTTACTGATTCATCCGGATTGTTATAAGGCTCTCCTCCTGCCAATTTGCTAATTATCGAATCATCATATATTGTTTCCGCATTTAAGCTATACTCTTTACAATTCTTTAGACTAACTGTTGCACCTTTATTTAAGTCACCAATCTGATATATCTTATGTCCTAATAAAGCAACCGCATTTTTTATATTATAATTACTATTGTTTGTTATTGTTCCTTCATATTTAAAATTCTTAAATGCTAAGTTAGAAGTTAACTCACCTTTTTCTTTTTTTATCCCGGACATTTTAAAATCTGCACTTTCAAAGGAAGCACAATTTTTCATTACAATGCGATTGGATTTTGCTCCATAATTAATGTCAATATTATATTCTTCTTTCAAATTATATTCCGGGTCATACCATGTTTCTAAAGTATTTGATATAATAGAGTACTTTTTTGGAATATCAACACCGTACTCTCTGTTAAACGGAGCCATAAGCCGGAAATATACTTCTTCTCTGGCAGAACCGGAAGAAATATTGGATACCGTCAAATAATTTAACATTGGTTCTTTTAATCTTGTACTTCCTCCCAATACAAAAATCAGGAAAGAAAAAATTACCGCAACTCCAGGAATACATACCCACATATAATTTCTTTTATCTGCTTTTTTTAAAACAAAGTAAAGAGGTGGTCCAACAAATAACAAATAAACAACCAATATAACCGCATACTTCCCTACTTTTGGAATTTCATCACTATTGACAACATTCAGACTATTACTTAAATTATAAAACCCATCCTGATTATTTCCATTATATTCCATATTGATTTGTTTCTTCTTATTTTCACTAATGTTATCTTTAATTAGTGATGTAACCTCACCCCCTACAGTACTAAAAAATTTATCCTCAAGTCCAAGATCAAACTGGAATATACATACATTTCCAAGTCCAATACTCTTTTTCTGCATCAAATCATGTTTGTCTTGCTTTATTACCGTTTTAGCGTCATCCAGAATAATGTCACTTATGTCTTTCGTAATTTTCTTTTCATTTCCAATAGAAATCTGCTTTTTTTCAACTGTTTTCATTGTACCCGTAAGAAATTCATCTTTAAATAATTGCATTGTTTTATTACCGGTACTTCCAGTTCCCAGCACTAAAGTTCCACCACTTTGAACAAATTCCTTTAAAGCGGAATACTGGTCTTCATTAAACTGTTTTGTATTAAAATTATTAATTACAATAATATCTAGCATATCAAGCAATTTTTCATCTTCCGGAAAAGAATCTACGCTTAACAAAACAGGTTTCAATTTTTCATCTGCCAGGTAACTCAATGCCAAAGAATCATCTGAAAGAATTCCTGCATACAAAGTTTCCTGGTTACTTTCTATTGTAATCCTTACTGCCTTCCTTAAAACTGTAGCTTTCTTTTCATTTACAATGGAAAATTTTATTTTTTCGTTAGCAAATGTGACAGGAATTGCAAATTCAATCTTTTTTGTTTCTCCTTTAGCAATTGCAATATCTTTACTATAGCGTATACTTTTATTCTCATTATTCGGAATCAATACACAAAGCTTACCTTCAAAGTCATCTCCATTATTTGTTATCTGAGTCCATACTCCCATATTTCTTCCATATTTTACACGTTTTCCATAACCATACGTAATTTTCATTACCAGCTGATCTGATTCTACTGTTTCTTCTTTGCTTGTTTGAATATTAGCCGCTACTGCTGTTTTATATTCTACAAAACCTGTCAACAGAAAAAATACACAACTTATTCCAAGTAATATTTTCCATAATTTCTGTTTTTTTAACATAATCATATTTTATTATCACAATAAATCTGCGATATTTTCCCTTCCTTTCATAATATGATATTGGGGTCAAAAGATATTTCTTATTGTTCATCTGCAAGTTTTAAAATCACTTCAAATGTAGTACCTTCTAACGAACTTGATGCCTTAATCGTTCCATCATGCATCATTATAATTTTTTTTGCAATTGCTAATCCAAGACCTGTTCCTCCTGTTTCAGTAGAACGAGAATTCTCAACGCGATAAAATCGGTCAAAAATATAGTCTAAATCAGCTTCTGGAATTACTTCTCCATAATTTACAATTGATACTGATACATAAGAATAATTTTTATTCACAAAAATCCGCAGATTTTTTCCGTCCCTTCCATATTTTATCGCATTACCAATCAAATTCGAAAACGCCCTGGCTAACAAATCGCCATCTCCAATTACAACCGCATTTTCACAGTTATGAGAAAATTCATATTCTAGTTTTGCATCCTCCAATGCAGGATAAAATTCTTCCACCATCTGTTCCATAAATTTTACCATATCAATCGGCATGGACTTAGCCACAACCTCTTCTGAACTATACTTTGTATAGCTAAATAAGTCGCCAATTAGTTTTTCCAATCGAAGTGATTTCTCATAAGCAACGGAAATATATTTTTTCCTTGTTTCTTCATCTAAATTTTCACTTTTTATTGTCAGATTTAAGTAACCAATAATGGATGTCAAGGGAGTCCGAAGATCATGAGCTACATTAGTTATTAAATCATTTTTTGCTTTTTCATTTTTTCGTTCACTCTCAATCAGAATATTGATATCATCAGCCATCTTATTTAAACAGTCTGCAATAAACGCAAATTCATCTTTATCGTCTATTATAATTCTTGTAGATAAGTCGCCAGTCGCAATCTGATTGATTCCATTTACAATCCGCTTTAAATAAATAGAAAATTTCTTTGTTAAAAGTAAAAAATAAAATATAAATAATGCAATTCCAATTAAAGTTACAAAGAATACAAACAACCCAATCATCGGTTTTCCCATTTGAGGGTCGATTTTATTTAAATAATTGACGGAACCGTTTACAACAGCACCATTCAATTGCTGCTTCATCTCCTCTGCTCTGGTTAATCCGATTGGTTTTCCTTGTATATCACGGATAAAATAACAGACCATTCTCGCTAATATTATAATTGCGGCTTCTGATAAGATTGTATAGAGCAAACTGAGCAGACTATATAAAACGATTTTAAAACGAAAACTTTTTACAAAACTTATCTCATTATTTTTCAATTTTGTATCCAACTCCCCAGACTGTTTTAATAATTTGTGCATTTCTAGAATCTAATTCTATTTTTTCTCTTAGTCTTCTAATATGTACCATGACTGTATTATTCGCCTCGTACATTTTTTCATTCCATACTGTTTCAAAAATTTCTTCTGTACTAAATACCTTACCCGGATTACTTGCAAGAAGATATAAAATATCAAATTCAATTGGTGTTAATTTTACATCCCTGTCATATGCAATGACCTTATGCGTTTCTTTATTAATTGCAAGATGCTCCAAATAGATTTCTTTCAAAGGCTCTTTTCCTTGAGAATTAGGATTAAATGTTGTATATCTGCGAAGCTGGGATTTTACCCTGGCTGTCAATTCTAATGGATTAAATGGTTTAATCACATAATCATCGGCTCCACTTCCCAAACCTACGATTTTATCCAAATCCGTTGATTTGGCACTTAGCATAATAATAGGGATTGTACTTGTTTCGCGAATCATCTTACACATCTCAATCCCATCAATCCCCGGCATCATAATATCTAATATTGCCAATTTTATATCATTTTGTTTCAACAGTTCTAATCCCTCTTTTGCGTTATATGCTTTGAATACGCTATAACCATCCCCAACTAAATGAATTTCTACTAAGTCTGCAATTTCTTTATCATCATCTACAACTAAAATACTAATTTGTTCCATCTCTTTCCTTCTTTCTATTTTTCCCATTTCTTTACTTCTCGTTATATATAAAATTTAAAAGCTAATTTTACTATACCATATGTACTATCGTATTTCCTTAAAAAAAACTTACGTTATTCTTTATTTTAAAAAAATTTGGCTGTTGCAAAATACAGACTTCAATCTATTTTGCAACAGCCTAAACACACTGCATATAACTATTTATAAAATTCCAGAAACATATAATGTCAAATATACAATCATTAATATGCCATTTAAAATTCCTCCTATAACCGGAAAACGATAATGAATATCTCTTTTTCTCAGTGCAATCATAGCAAGTACAAATCCTACAATACTTATTAGCATTGAAAGTACTCCAACTACACCTGCCATCAAACCACTTGTCCCTTTTGCGTTTCCAGATAATACACAAAGAATTATAAATGCAAATAATGAAACAATTCCAAAACCAAATGAAATTATCCCCTGTATTGGATGTGTACGGACAGAAAATTTATATTTTCCACTACGGGCTTTCTTTACTTTTCTTGGTATCTTATCTTGTCTTCTCTTATTCTTAATCATAATTATAATCCTCTTATCTCTCTTTTTTTGATGGCTTGATAAATAGTCCGCAAATAGAGAACGCAATATATCCTAACGTCCCTCCGACCGTATTCAGAAAAATATCATCTACATCAAAAATTCCCACTTTAAAAACAAGCTGAAGTATTTCGATTGTCAAAGTCAGCTCTAAACTCAACAAAAATATATGAATAAACTTGCGATTTTTCGGGCTAATAATGGGAAGTATAAAACCAAACGGAGCAAATGCAGCTACATTTAATACTACATTTAAGAAAAAGTATTGAAAACTGCCATGTCGAAGACACCAAAAACCTCGCTTGATTTCTTGAAATAAAGTCAGATTATACCGATACACGCTTCCTACATCAGACCGGTTAAGTCCTTCACTAAAAAACAGAAAGTATGCCATAATCATCATGTATATAATAAAGAGAACCCAAGTGACCTTACGAATATACTTTTTTTGCTTTCTTGTAAACGTCAATTGATTCACTCCTACTTTTTATTCAACTCTTTTGATTATATACGAGATGTCAAATTGTGTAAAGCATTTTTTTCATTTTAAAGCTTATTATTATCTTTTAATTCACTAATTTCTTCAATAGAAAATCCGGTCATTTTAGAAATCATTTCTAAGGGGATGTTTTCTTTTAACATTGCACAAGTTACTTCAATTTTTCCTTCTTTTCTACCTTCTTCCATTTTTTCCTGATCTCTCATAAATAACGTCATAAACTCGCGCCTCCATTCTTTATTTTCTTTTACCCATTCTACTTCTTTATCCAGTTTTTTCACAAACCTATTTTCTGTTTTCTTACCTGCCACATAATCCAAAAATGCTCTTAGAGTTTCATTTACATCATCAACTGTTCCCATTGCATTTAAAAATATTTTCGTTGTGCCATCGTTTAAGGCAATATTTTCTTCCTTACATCTGTTTTCAAAAGTATATATATGTCTCCCCTTCCCAAAAGCATCAAAAGTACAAATAAATATAACATAGCTCCGATTTAGCTTTTTATAGTTTTCCCCTTTATCAATTAAATTTAAATCAATCATTCCCTGATAATATCGACTTCTTTTCGGCAATTCTCCTGTATTTACAGTCTGCATTTCAACATTAAATACGGTTTCTCTCCTATCACTAACGTAAACATCTAATCTCACGCTTTTAGAGTCTTTCGAAATATCAATCGCTTTCTGTTCTTCCAAATATTGTATTGAATCAATATTGACACCCAAAATTGTTTCAATAAGTTCTTTACAAATCTCTGCATTTCTCATAACTCTTCCAAACAAAAAATCATTTGATATACTAATTTTCTCCCAATTAATCTGTTTCATTTGTCCTCCAGTTTCTTCTCACACTGGAATATCCTCTTATCTTCATTATAGCATTTTTTATTGAAAGAACAACAAGCAAAAATAGTAAAATAAAGAAGAAGCCACCGACTAAGAATAAATCTTAGTGCGACAGCCACGTCTTAAAACAGATATGATATATTATCCTATCTAATTATTGTCTTAGTTCAATGCCCAAATCAGACAATCCATTCAGTATCTTCTTCATAACCGCATTGACATCTTTATCCTCTAATGTTTTTTCCTCTGAACGGAAACTGATAGAATATGCTACTGATTTATATCCAGCCTCTATCTGTTCTCCTTCATAAACATCAAACAGATGATAACTTTCTAATAATTTACCGCCACGTTTTCGAATTACTTCTTCAATCTGACCTACTAAAATATCTTTCTTTACTAGCATAGAAATATCTCTTGTAACTGCAGGGAATTTAGCGATTGGGTGGAATTTCTTTGCAAAAGTAGATTTTTCTATTACTTTTGGCAAATCAATGACTGCCACATACGCCTTTGTTCCTATATCGTAGTTATCACATACATCCGGATGAACTTCGCCTAAATATCCAATTACAACATTATCATAAATAATATCAGCCTGACGTCCCGGATGCAGATAAGATTTTAAAGCATTTGGGTTGTATTCTTTCACATCTGTCAGTCCACATTTATCTAAGAACATCTCCACAACGCCTTTCATGTCAAAGAAATCTCCTGCTCCATACATTCCCAATGTAAGCTGTGTTCTCTCGTCTGGTAATTCTTTTAATGGCAATTCCTTTGGAATATAAACATTTCCGATTTCATACAAGCGAACATCTTTATTTCTTCTATTATAATTTGTTGCTAATGAAGTCAACATTCCATTCAAAGGCAATGTACGCATAATACTGTAATCTTCACCAAGAGGATTGGAAATTACAATTGCTTCTCTCGCTTTATCATCTTTTTGCAATAATAATTTGTCAAATACTTTTGGACTTTCAAACGAATAAGTCATTCCTTCTGAAAAACCGCAACGCTCTGCAATATTTCTTGCCAGACCTTCAATTATTAATTTATCAGAAAGCTTACCCATCGTAGCCTCGCCTTTCGGAAGTGTCATAGGAATATTATCATATCCATAGAATCTGGCTACTTCTTCTGCGACATCAGCAAGACAACCTATATCCTGCCGCCATGTTGGTACAATAATCTCTTTCTTTTCTTCGTTTACTTCTAAATCAATCATTCTAAAATAAGAAACCATCGTAGCTTCATCAATATCTGTTCCAAGAAGACGGTTGATGCGGTCAACATCATAGCCTACTACTTTTGGCATTCTCTTTTCCGGATATACATCAACAGATCCGCCTACTACCTCTCCGGCTCCTAATTCTACAATAAGCTGGCAGGCACGATTCATAGCTTCCATCGCATTGTTTGGATCAAGACCTTTCTCAAATTTTGCCTGAGCATCTGTTCGCATTCCTAATTTTTTGCCAGAAAGACGAATATTCGTTCCATCAAAGCACGCAGCCTCAAATAACATCGTTGATACATTATCTGTAATCTTGGAATTTTCACCGCCCATAATTCCCGCGATTCCAATTGGTTTTTCATCGTCGCAGATCATAAGCATAGAAGAATCCAATTCTCTTACCTGTCCATCTAAAGTTTCAAATTTTTCTCCATCTTTTGCACGACGGACAACGATTTTATTTCCCTTGATTGTATCTAAATCATAAGCATGCATTGGCTGACCATACTCTTCCATTACATAATTCGTAATATCAACAATATTATTGATTGGACGAATTCCAGCTGCTGCAAGACGACGCTGCATCCACTCTGGTGATGGTGCAATTTTAATATTTTTTACAATTCTTCCAACATAACGAGGGCAAAGTTCCTGATCTTTTACTTCTACCGAAATATAATCCGATGCTTTTTCATCGTTTTCTGTAACTGTTACAACTGGAGGCACAAAAGGCTTACGGAATGTAGCTGCTGCCTCTCTTGCAATACCAAGAACCGAAAAACAATCCACACGGTTTGAAGTAATTTCATATTCAAATACAACATCATGTAAACCTAATAACTCTGGTACCGAACTTCCGATTTTGGCATCTTTATATGCTTCATTATCACTTAGAATATAAATTCCATCTTCCGCAGCATCTGGATACATCTCACGGCTTGCTCCTAATTCATCTATGGAACACATCATACCAAAAGATTCCACTCCACGAAGTTTTCCTTTTTTTATTTTAATACCATCAGGATGTGGTTCTCCTCCATGAGCACTCGCAGCCACACGACCACCATCTAATACAACAGGAACTTTATCCCCTTCTTTTACATTTGGAGCACCTGTTACAATCTGAACCTGTTCTCCATCTTCCGAAATCTGAACCTGACAAATAATTAATTTGTCTGCATCTGGGTGTTTTTCAATCTTTAAAATCTTTCCAACAACAATCTTTTCTAAATTTTTATCTAAACATTCAAAGCCTTCTACCTTAGTACCTGATAATGTCATTGCATCTGTATATTCCTGTGCAGTACAATCTAGTTCCGGTACATAAGCCTTAATCCATGACAATGGTGTATTCATCGTTTTCATTCCTTTCCTTTTTACCGATTACAATAATCAAATTCTAATAAAATTACAGATTTTTAAAATTGACGTAAAAATCTTTCATCATTCTCGTATAAAAGACGCATATCATCAATTTCATATTTTAATAAGGCGACACGCTCTAAACCTACACCAAATGCAAATCCAACATATTCATTTGGATCAATTCCGCTCATTTCTAATACATGTGGATGAACCATACCACATCCAAGAATTTCTATCCAACCGGAACCTTTACAGAAACGGCAGCCTTTTCCACCACATTTAAAACAGGAAACATCCATCTCAGCACTAGGCTCTGTAAATGGAAAATGATGAGGACGGAATTTTACCTTTGTATCCTCTCCAAAAAGCTGTTTCGCAAATTCTGCTAATGTTCCTTTTAAATCTGCAAATGTAATATTTTTATCAATTACTAGTCCTTCAACCTGATGGAATGATGGTGAATGGGTTGCATCCACCTCATCCGAACGAAATACTCTTCCGGGAGCAATCATACGAATTGGAAGTTTACCCTTTTCCATCTCATGTACTTGTACAGAAGATGTCTGTGTACGCAATACAATATTGCTGTTAATATAAAATGTATCCTGTTCATCCTTTGCAGGATGGTTCGCAGGAATATTTAATGCCTCAAAATTATAATAGTCGTATTCTACTTCTGGTCCCTCAACAACTTCGTAACCCATTCCTGTGAAAATAGTTTCAATCTCTTCTAATGCAATTGTATTTGGATGACGATGTCCCATTGCAGGCTTCTTCGCTGGAAGTGTAACATCAATCGTTTCTTTTTTAATCTGTTCTTCTCTTAATTTTTTTGCAAATGCAACTCTTTTTTCTTCTAATAATTCTTCTAACTGAGTTCTTGCTTCGTTCACCATCTGACCAACCTTTGGACGGTCTTCCGGAGCAACCTCCTTCATTGATTTTAAAACTGAAGTCAGTTCTCCTTTTTTCCCTAAAACTGATACACGAATCTCATTTAGACGTTCGATTTCCTGTGATTCGTTAATCTGTGCAACAGCCTGGTCTAAAATAGCTTTTAATTTTTCCTGCATCTTATTTTCTCCTTTCTTACAACAAGAGCAAAGCGGACAAGTCCACCTCAACTCCCTGTATCCCTCACTCATGAGGGACTTGCTCTACTTTGCGTGCCAGATGCGTGTTGCATGCTTTTTGCAACAACACTCCTTTCGCATCTGTGCACATCCTCGCGGAGCGTTTTTGATTTATAGGATGTAATTTCCTATAAATCAAAAAACGCCCCTTGTAATTCTTACAAGGGACGAACATATCAATGATCCGTGGTACCACCCAGTTTCTTATTTTACATTTTATAAAATAAGCACTTTTTCATAGATAACGGCTATGATTCCGTCAGAACCTACCATTCGTCTGTAAGCAATACGCTTTCAAAACAGCTTTGCCTAAAACTCACTTCAATTCCAAAGCTTGGGTGTGAAATTCTAACTATAATCTGAACTTAAAGAAGCTTCCAGCCGATGACTTCTTTTCTCTGAAAGAAAATTATAGTTTCTTGCACCTTCATTGCTCTTTCATCTTTAATTGTCTGATATAAATCTGTTTTTAATTCTAGCATAAATTTTTATTCTGTCAAGCTTTATTTTCATCCCTATAATGGTATCGTAATTTAAGACACTTTCCGAGACATTTTTTAGTGAATCTGATATACTGTAATCAACACAGAAAGAAAAATTATTATTATATCATGAACAAGAAGAAATTCCCTGATAAAGCTTCCGTTGTCTTTGACGATACACGAGAAGAAAACCTAAAAGAGAAGCTGGATTCAGAACGCAGGTAAAAAGCTGAATACACAAAAAAAGTTGGTTAACTCACCATGCAGGTGAATTGGTTGAAAAAAAATCTGAAGAAATACTTTGACCTGACTACGAGAGTAAATTTAGTCCGAAACCCTTTGAAGACTAAAGAACTCTCGGTCAAAACAAGTGCCAAATTGCTTGATATTAATCACACCGGCATATATTATAATGGAACTCCTGTTTCTCAGGAGGAACTGGGCTGTAAGGTAATTATAGACCGTTTACACACGGACAATCCAGCATGGGGTGCCCGTCAGATGTCTTCCCAACTAAACCACTATAAAATGACATTGATAGTTTATGTCCGCTTTTTTTAATTATATTAATTAAGAAAAGATATTATGAAAAAATTCATTCTCTACATATATTAAATATGTAGTATTCTTTTTATTATAATTATCAAATGTTCTATACCATATGTTTTTAATAAGAATACAAATAGTATAAAAATTAACAATAATATTATAATTATTATTTTTTTCTTTTTCATATAATTTTCACTCCTTATATTAATTTATTTTTTAACTTATTCATTATTTAACTAAATTTATAGTTCTATCTGCTGAATCTGCAACTTCTTTATCATGAGTGACACAAATTATTGTTTTTCCCTCTTTCTTTATATCTTTAAAAATCTTTATAACATCCATTTTATTTTTGTAATCCAAATTACCAGTTGGTTCATCAGCTAATACCAATTCATATTGTTTCAACATCATTCTTGCAATTGCCACTTTTTGTTTTTCTCCTCCACTTAAATAGTACACTTTTTTTTGTAAATAGTTACTATCCAGCCCTACTTTTTTCATAAGTTCATCAACATTTTTTTTATCCATTTCTTTGCTTTTATATTTAGATATACAGATATTTTCTTCAACAGTTTTATCAGGAAGCAATAAATAATCTTGGAATATATATCCAAAAAACTCTCTTCTAAGTCTTAATATATCTTTTTTATCAAAATGCTTTTTACCATCTAAAATCACTTCTCCACTATCTGGTTTTTCAAGTAAACCTATGATATTTAATAAGGTTGTTTTTCCGACACCACTTTCTCCTGTGATACACACAAATTCATTTCTATTTATAGACAAAGATATATTTGACAGAACTATTTTTTTGTCAAACTGTTTATTAATATTTGATAATTGTATCATTTCTATTTTCACGCCTTTCAATCTGTTCAAATACATACCAATATAAAATTTCTCATAAAGTTACATCTTTATGATTTTTCTTTTCAAAAAATCTAGTATCAATACGTGGGACAATAATTACAAAATCTTTTCTACATTTTTAATAACTTTATTGTTCGCCTTTAATAAATTGAATTTCACCTTTTATAATCAAACATCCATTTACAATTTTAGAAATAAAATAATCTATAATCGACATCAGAACAATAATTACAACCATATATAATGATATTTTTTTATATATAATACCAAGAAGAAATAGCACAAATATGTTTATAAATAAATTTCCTAAAATTAAATATTTATAAATCTGACAAAAACTATATCCATGCAAAGACTTTATAATAATCGTCGAAAAGAAGGTTTTGTAATAAGTATATACTATTATAATCATAAACATCACTAAAAACAAAGACATAATTATAGTATTTAATATTAGATTGTTTATGCTCTCCTCTACAAGTCTAATTTCTCTTCCTTTTTTATCATATACAGAGGCTATTGAATTTAATTCAATAACATTATATTTTTGAGTTATAGCACTAATTTCTTTCAACGCACTATATTCATCAGCAGATTCTATGAAGATATAATCTCCAAAACATGCAGCCAAAAAGGAATTATCTACATTGCCTGTATATACCGTAATGATTGAGTCTTTTATGATATTAAAACCATCCCCCGCATTGGGATTATACGTAAAAAGATTCTGATTATTATCTATATAGATTATATTAATTTTTAAATCACTTATACTTTTTTCAACTTTATTTTGTCCTCTGGCCTCTTTATACATATTAGTAACTTCAACTTTTTGAAAATAAAACCACTCTTTAAATGAATTTTGTATAGCATTTTCATAATATTTAAACTTTTTCGGTACTAATATATTCAAAACATTATCATTATTATCTATCTTATCAATAGCATTTTCCCCATCTAAAGATTTGATTGTATGCCTTTTCAAATAATTTTTATCCACCACTATATTTTTCCCATGAGGAGAATACAAATCTTCTTCTGTTTTTGCACCTATTTTATAATTATAATTGATATCTTCTTGGTTTTTTGTGTTTAAATTTTCTATTTTGGGGCGTTCAAAATTAATTGTTTCAATTATAAACGATTTATCTAATTCACTTAATTCTTTATATATTTTGAACATCTTATCATTCAGTATATCTTCTCTTGCTAAATTATCTAAATAATATGGTGAATAGGATTCATATAAATTATAGAGATTTTGGGTATCTTCCCATACTGTTAAACTATCTGACTTTTCTTTCAATTCTTCCTTCTGGAGAAAAAACTGCTCAGACAAAAAAACAATTAACAAGAGTAACAAAATTCTCGCAAAATAAGATATCATCATCATTTTTTTCAAGCCTTTTGTTCTCTTATTATTTGTAATAGAGCAAAACAACCAGAATAACGGAATTGATAATATGAATATGAATAAAATAGTAACTAGATTCAATTTTAACATTGTAAAAAAAACTTCAAGTGATAAACGAGAAAAAATATTTTTATATATTCCCCCAGCCATAAGCAAATTACTCAGAACCGTTGTTAAAAGTAATGATATATACAAAGGTTTATTTAATATATAATATATTCTAGAATCCGTATAGCCCCACAATGTATAAATGAAATATCGCTTTTTACTAACCGAATAATAAAAATATATAACTATTATAAATACAAAAACAAAAAAAGAAAATATAGGAAGAGAATTATTCCCAATATCCTTAAAAAAACGATTAAATGAAAAATTATTATTGTCAAATGTTGTTTCCAAATAATAAATATCACAATCATTTTTAAATGTTTCAGAAAGCCTTTCAATTATATCCTTATCATTTGTATCAATATATAATAAATTTTTAAATCCGACTTCTAAAATCTCATCAAAATTGTTCACTTTTATATCTCTATTAAAGATAATGTTTGGTACAAATAATATTTCTTTATACTTCTCTTTCATTGTAGAATATATGTCTATTTTATCTGCACTCAAAAAACTATATTGTGCTATTTCAACATTATTTTCTTTAGAAAAATCTTCAATTTTATTTAAAAATTCAGATTTTGATGCAACATATTTACTAGTAGAAAAGTAAAAAGATACGGTAGTTTTATCCAATAAGAAATTGTCTATTGTACTGTTACTAATATGTAAGAAAAAAAACACATTAAATAACATAGTCAAAATAACAACTATTATAACTAATTTTTTTTGCACTCCCATACCTCCCTTTACAATATAATTAAAATAGCCAGAGATTTTCTTTAATCCCTCCAATTATAAAGTACTTTTATTAAGCGAAACAAAATCTCTGGCTATTTTTAAGCTGTTATATTAAATTACATTAAACGTGCAAACCTTCATTTTGATGCTCAATAAATTTAATTCTAAATAACATAAGAATTAAATTTTAATATTTCTCAATCTTTATTTAGTTGCTGCATATGCTTTATTATTGCTAAAAGTTTGGTCTAACCAAGGAGATTTAGCTGTTGTACCTTTAGATTCCCATCTGCTCCTTTTTACTGTTCCATGATCATTCGAAACTGAACATCTGTGTGTTTTACTGCTATGATCATAATTAGCTCTAAATACCACACCGTCTTTCCATGTAGTCCAAAGTGTTCCACCTGACACAGAAACTTTATCACCTTGAATTATTGAAGATCGTGTTTTTACTCCTGTTGGTCTTTCCACTTCTATACCAATTCCTTCTTCTGAATCATAAATTAATGGACTAGCAAAAACCGTAGAACCAACCGATAATGTCATTGCCATCGCAGCTACTAAAGCCACTGATTTCTTTCTTCTTTTCAACATAAATACATCCTCCTTACAGTTTGATAAAAAGCAAAATTTGTAATAGTTCCAATTTGTTTCACCCAATTCAAAAGATAATCCCTCAAATTCTGTTCATATCTTAAACCATGAAATTATCTCTCCTTTTTCCAAAAAGCTATAATTAACAATACCGCCAGCAAGCAAACTATCTGCAACTTTCAAATCGAAAATAACTCATTGACCTTGATTTAATTATGGGTTACTCTTGAATATAAAACACATAATATCATTTCCCAATGGCAACATCTCCTTTTCAGTTTTATTTTGCACATCTAGCTTGGCATATTTACTATACCATATATTTACAACTTTGTCATCCAAATTTTTCCACGTTTTAAGAAAACATATGTTTGATTATATCTTGAACTCCTTTTGTTTTGTGGATTTCAAGCATTTTTTATTTTAAAATTTAGGCATATTTTACTAGCATTTTATGATATGTAAATATTATATTAATTGGAGTAATAGTTATATATCTAAAAAAAACACCAACCCCTCACAGTCGCATCCTACTTTCTATCGTTGACACTTATTATGATAAAGTAAAAAAATGCTCTCGTCAGAAAACGATAGAATCACTCAGATAGCTTGATAAACTGGAAAAGCAGTACGATGACCCTATTGTTCATTTCACAAAACGAGTATAACAAAATAACAAGGTCGCAAGCCAGTATAAACACCAGGCTTGCGACCATTTTTAATCTGTTTTATCTGCAAAAGTCAGGATTCTAGCATAAATTTTTATTCTGTCAAGATTTATTTTAAGTCTTCTTTATTTCTTCAATCAAATGATAAATATCGCCATTTTGAAATACAACATTAATTTCTCCACCAATAAACATGATATACATGCAGGCATATAGCCATAACATCAAAAGAACAATTGCGGTCAGCCCTCCGTAAGTATTAAAATTCGCAAAGTTATCAATATAAAATGAATAGAGATAAGAAAAACCCAGCCATCCAATTGAGGTAAGTAATGCTCCAGGAACTTCTGCCCATATACGTCGCACCTTGCGATTTGGAATCCAGATGTAAAGCATCCAGAAAAATAGAAACATAATTAAAAACCCAACTGCAGTTCTAAGGCTGATAACTAAAAATGCTAAATCTAATAATACCGGTAATCGTTCGCTAATTGCTATAAATATTTTATTACCGAATACCAGAACACAAAGGGTGATAACTAACACAACTGCAAACACTGCTGTATACCCACTGGCAATCAGACGAATCATAAAATAATTTCTGCTTTCATGAATTCCATATACCGAATTGAATCCACGAATAATCGCTAAAAATCCTTTTGAAGCTGACCAAATTGCTGCAATTACTGTAACCGAAATAATTGCTGCTGTTGGCTGTCGATAAATTTCATGAATCAGAGAAACAATATAAACATTAATTGCACCGGGAATTCCATCCTGTGCCATGGAAACCAACATTTCTTCTGTTACCGGAAGATATTGAATTAATGTCATTAGCAACATGGCAAATGGAAAAAATGATAAAACAACAAAAAAGGCAGCCTGAGCAGCATATGCAGATACTGCATCCTCATTCATTTTACTCAAAAAATAACGAATATAATTGACAATTGTTCTTATCATTCAATTACTTCCTCCTGCCTGTTTTTTTATCTATTTTCGCCCTATTTATTAGTAAATAACTCCAATCTCTGCACCTTTATAAAAGTGCTTCAGTACTTCCTCGTAGCTCTTTCCCAAATCAATCATCGCTTTAGCTCCATTTTGACTCATTCCAACGCCGTGTCCATATCCGCCTCCAGACAACCGATATCCAACGACCTTATCACCTTTTTTCTTCTCTTCAATACAGAAAAAGGCACTTGGCAGCATAGACAGATGTTCTACCTTACTGTCATCTTGTCTTATCACTTTACTAAATAGTGGTGCAAGTATAGTTCTTACATTATATTCTGTCATAACCTTTATCGTATTTTTACTTCCCGTAATAATAATCTCTGTTATAATTCCCCCTGTCTGCCGCTTTGTAATTTTAATATCTTTTACTGTTCCAACTGTACCGATTGGAACGCTTTTATAAGTTCCATCCTCCTGAAGAGTCTGAATCAAATCTGGATTTGCCTCATAACGTTTGCTAAGTGTTGTGTCAATCACTTTCTTAATTTCTTTCTTTGATAACGTAACCTTCCAGCGATACCATGGGTTATCTTCCTCATACGCTTCATATACCTTTTTCTTTATAAATGTTTTAAAATCATCTTCTTTTGATAAATCCAAATCTTTATCCTGTTTTTCACCCTGAAAGCTTCCCATCAGATAAGGAACCTCTGTCGCGCTGTTCCATACTTCATTGGCATTTGCAGTATGACCACAGGAAGTAGAAAAATAATATGCTGTTATAATTGTTCCGTGATATTTTAATATCTGACCATACGTTTCTTTCACAGCTTCAATTGAAACCTTATTCTCTGGTACATTGTTATACACCTGGTAAGATGGACTATCATCGACATGTGCACCATACTCTCTGCAACCGTTTGAAAATAATTGTTTATAAGCATAACTTCTTGCACAGATTGCCTGTACTTTTTGTGCTTCCACACCATAAGAAGTCGGCATCTCACTAGGAATTACTGCATAAAGATATTCTTCAATCGGTAATTCATTAATAAGTAAAAGCCCGCCATTTTCTTTATCAATCTCTAAATTTCCACGATATGCAGGTATCTCTTCATTTCGTTTCATTGAAAAAATCTTAATTTTTCCATCAGAATCATTTGATTTAAATTTGATTCTTCCTTTCTTTAAAAACCTAGAATTTGGTTTTATTGTTACCTTTTCCCCTGCTTTATATGTTTTTTGTTTTTTTCCATAAGTTAATGTAAAATCGCTTGTAGAAGTAACAACTGCACTCGCATGAATTACATCTTTAAACCCATTTGTTTTCAGCAAAACACGAATTGTTTTCGCCTCTACTTTCTCTTTCATTATAGCAGCACATATCTCATTTTTCACTACAACAAACTCTGAATTTTCATATCCAACTAAAATAGAATTAGCAGGTTCCATTTCAACCCCATTATATATTTTATAAATACAAAAATCTTCGCTTAATTTCTTCTTTCCATAACCTTCAATTTCTATAAAATCTTTTCCGGTCTTTAAAACACGTCCTTTTATTTTATCCGGCTTAATACTTACTTTCAACAGATTTCCTTTTTGGACAGTCAAATCGCCAACTTGTTTTTCTATATTCTTTTTAATCTGATTTCCGGTCTGAAACTTCTTTTTATATCCATTTACAAATACAGTCAATGAATTTTCTTTCTGTTCCATTATCCAAACATTTGATATTTTTGCTTCTTCTTCTATTGTTTCCTCAATACCAAGAATTTCATCCTCTTTACAGATTACTTTTAACTTAGAATCTACAAAAGGGAGAAAGTTAAGTCCATCTCCATAAAATACACCACGATTGGTTATCGTTTTCCATTTTTCAAACTCACTCTCATTTTCCCATGACTCAATGATATACAATTCCCGCTCTGATACATTACTTTTTGTAAATACTTTTTTATAAAGAAAACGATATAATTCAAACCAATCTTGATGAGTTACGAACTCTTCCGGTTTTTTTGAATCTTGAATGGAAGCTACTTTCTTTAACAGTTTCTCGGCATAAGAGTTTCTTTCGTCTTCATCCAGCTCACTTTGAATTGCCAGCCGTTTCATAATATCAGCCAGCTCTTTATAAGTTAAATACCCCATTGGACGAAATTCTGTATTCTCTTTCTGCTCCGTTTCAGATACTAACCCCATTGTATAAAATCCATTGATATACGTATCATACCACTTTTTCTTTGTCGTGTCTGTATATACAATAACACGCTCTAATTCTTGTAATTCTTCCTTTGTATAATTCAATAGGCTAATCATCTTTGCTGCTTCTGCTCTTGTAACATTTCCATTAATTCCTGTCACATATTCTTCCATTCCGGAAGGAGCAGTATCTGATTCCTGCCAAATATCCCATATTATAATCCCTGCTATAATCACAAGTCCAAGTATGATAAGAGAAATCTTTTTTTTCATATCCTCGTCTCCTATTTTGTCCTATTTCTACATTATTCCATATCAAAGCAACTTATGTCAAGTAAATCCAATTTCAAGAACTTTTAGGACAAATAGACTATTTTTATATTTATTTTTTATTGAAAATCCTTTAAAACTATACATTTTTTATTTATTAAAATACAAATTGTAAAATAATTCTGTTGAAATTTGTTATGTAGTTGTGCTATATTGAAAAAGTACCATTTTTTTAACCAAGTATGTTGATGTTTTGTATGGAGGAGTAAGTATGGACTTAATGTTCAAAGAAACACTTGACAGACACCTGTACACCAATGACAACAGTACCCGCTTAAATGAGGTACAAAAAGAGGAAATTGACGGGGAAACGATGGATCCGGAAGACACCCTCCGGTACATCATAGCCAAGTACAAACTTAATTTTTAGCTTCACCAAAAAAAGAAATGTTTCATCACGATTGAAGATTTTGTCCAAACATTTCTTTTTTTATGTCCAACAATTCCATTTTCTTTTCTGTATTTTTATACCACATCTTGTATGATCTTTTACAAATCAGGAAATTATTACCGCATAGATATTATATAATTTTTTCAAAAACCCGATACTAAAAGTTGACACATGTCCTTTCATTTGCTAAACTTTTATGGTAGAATTTTAGTTTTTTATTCAATCAGAGGAGGGCAGTTTATTATGCTTGAAAAACTTTTTAAACTCAAAGAAAACAATACAACCGTTCGTACCGAAATATTAGCCGGTATCACAACCTTTATGACAATGGCTTATATTTTAGCAGTCAACCCAAATACACTAACTGCATTTAACAGTATTTTAGGATTATCTGATGGGGAGCAGATGAATCCAAGCGGAGTTTTTATTGCAACTGCATTAGCTGGCTTTATCGGTTCCCTGCTAATGGCTTTATTAGCAAACTATCCATTTGCATTAGCTCCCGGTATGGGCTTAAATGCCTATTTCTGTTATACCGTAGTTGTTGGTATGGGATATACCTGGCAGGTTGCTTTGGCAGCAGTCGCTGTAGAGGGTATTATTTTTATTCTGTTATCTTTAACCAATGTCCGTGAAGCAATTTTTAACGCAATTCCTCAAACACTAAAATATGCAGTAAGTTGTGGTATTGGACTTTTTATCACATTCATTGGCTTACAAAATGCAAAACTAATTGAAAATAATGATAACACTCTCGTACAATTCCATTCTTTTACACAAGAAACTTTCCACTCTACAGGAATTGGAGCAATTCTTGCAATTATCGGTGTTTTTATTACTGCAATTTTATTGATTTACAATGTAAAAGGCGGCATCTTATTGGGTATCCTTGGAACATGGATATTAGGTATTATATGCCAGCTTACAGGAATCTATCAGATTAATCCTGATTTAGGTGCATTTAGTTTATTACCTGATTTTTCTCAGGGATTACAAATTGGTTCCATCAAAGACGTTGCTTTCAAGGTTGATTTTTCCAATTGTTTTTCTCTTGATTTTGTTGTCGTTGTATTTTCTTTCTTATTTGTCGATATGTTTGATACATTGGGAACATTAATCGGTGTAGCTTCTAAGGCAAATATGTTAGATAAAGACGGCAAGCTTCCTCGTATCCGTGGTGCTCTTCTTTCTGATGCTGTTGCAACCTTAATCGGAGCATTTCTCGGTACTTCTACTACTACAACTTATGTAGAAAGTGCAACCGGTGTATCAGAAGGTGGAAGAACAGGTCTAACATCTTTCACAACTGCTATTTTATTTGGACTTTCGATTTTCTTATCTCCAATCTTTTTAGCAATTCCTTCTTTTGCCACTGCACCGGCACTTATTATTGTTGGTTTTTATATGATGGGCTCCGTCTTAAATATTAATTTTGATGATATGACAGAAGCGATTCCTGCATTTATTACTATCTTTTCTATGCCTTTTGCCTACAGTATATCGGAAGGAATTTTCTTTGGTGTAATTTCTTATGTAGTAATCAATCTTCTTACAGGAAAAGCGAAAGAGAAAAAGATTAGTACATTAATGTATATTTTAGCGATCGTCTTTGTTCTTAAGTATATTTTTATCAGTTAATTTATCTTTATTGCAAAGAAACTCTTTCTTAACCTCAAAAACGCTCCTTAATGGAGCGTTTTTTAATGCTATAAAACCTCTCTCCTATTCCAAAATGTTTGTTCGAAAAAGTGCAAAAAGTTTTATTAAAATCCCACTCTATTTTAGCAATTTATCTACTGCCTTTTTATCAACCAAAAATAATTGTTCTCCATCTTTATCTACACGATAATATTTTTTCCCATCATAAGGCAAAAATGAAACGATTGATTTTTCTCCATTATTTTGAACAATACAGGTATAAATCGGTTCGTTTTCTGATACCTTCTCTTCTATCTCTCCTGAAAAAGTAAGTGCCTGAAGTGCTGTTAATGTATCCAAATCTTTCTTAACTGTCAAGTTCTTTTTATTTCCCTTTTTATCTTCTACAGTAATAGCTTTCAAGCTATCGGTCGAAAACGCAAATACTGTTTTATCAATATAATCAAATATTTTTACATTCAAAAGCTCATCTAGTATATCTTCTTCCATCTGATAAACATAAGCAGAACCCTCTGGTGTCACATAATAGCTTCCGTCTTCACTCTTATTACCGACGTAAAGAATATATTGTTCTTTTACGTTTTTCTTATCCTTCTTAACAGTATAAGTTATTTTTAGACTTTGTTCCGGATTCTCTAAACCATATTGTGAAAAATCTTTACAGGAATATTCTACACAGTTATCAAATGCAAGTTCCCCATAATTTTCAAATAAGCCTAAAATTGCCTCGCTATTACCGGTCACTGTTTTATCATAAGCACCTTTTATAACAAAAGAGCCATCTGATATTTTTTGAATGGTAACTGCCTTTCCTTTGCGATTTGTAAGCTCTAATTTTTTCACATTCTTTGACTCAATTGACGGAATTTTTTCCATTTTCACAAAATCCATCTTATTTCGTAAAATTGCCTGATATAATTCTTCTCCCATTGTATATACTTTTGTTCCATCATCTACAAGACAATAATAACCGCCTAGTATTGGCACCTCGGTTCCAAATGAAACCTTTGCTTTTACTCCATTCGTAAGTTCAATATAAATACTTTGCTCCGGCTTTTCTAATCCATACTGGGAAAGCTCCTCTGTCCCATCTGTTACCTCTGAGTTTGCATTTATTACCTTTACCAAACTTAGAATGTTATCTACCTTATCAGCATCAATTGGTAGTGAAGAATCTCCTGCGAATATCCAATTAGAAGCTTTTTTAGTTAATTCAATTGTTCCGTTTTCATTTGTTATAATAATCTTTTTCGCCTTCTCTGTGTCCAAATGGTACAACTCTATCGACTGTTCCTTTTCTGCTTCTTTCACTGCATTGATTTTTTTTATCGCACCATAACCGACTCCCAAAAGAATCATTAGAAAAATTAAAATTCCCAAAACAACTGTCTGCTTTTTCTTTTTTGTCATTAACCCTTCCTCCTTCTAAGCCAAATGACAAGTCCTGTTATAATTAACGCAAGAGGAATTCCTATTACAATTACGACCGAATAAAAACCAATCTGCCCGCCTGTTAACGTCAGATAATTCTGTGCGATACTTCTTACTGGAATCGACAAGCCATGTTCGATATCTGCCAGCCAGCTAATTGTGTTCAAAAATAATTTGTCATTTCCAAACTGTCCTATTGATAAAACCTCTTCATCCAAAAGATGCGAAGATGAATACACTGCAACCTTAGATTCTGTCTTATCACTTTCTTTTTTCGTAATTGCTGCACCAAGATAAAATGGACCATCAATATCTCCATCTTCTTTTCCAAGTTCTTCGGAATCCAAGTCTGTTTTTGAATAAGCACCTTCCGATGTAGCAAGTAATGGTTTGATTGTAACTGATTTTAAATTTTCGTCAAATTTTAATCCTTTTGACAATTGGGATACAATATATTTGTCAATTCCTGATGTTATATCATCTTCTTCTATTGTTGGTATTAAATCTGTTGGATAATTACCAACATAATTTCCATTCTGCTCAAGAACCAGGCCACTTACCGGACGAACTCCATATTCTTCTAACAAGTCACGATAATTTGTCATTGCATCTTCTGTATATCCGAAGTTTAAAATTGCCTTTCCACCGGCTTTTAAATACGCTTTCATCATTTTAACTTCATCTTTTGTAAAATCGCTTGTCGGTGCATTTACAAATAATATCTCACAGTCATCGGGTATACTCTGGCTGGAAAGTGTTTGAAATTCTTCTGTTTCTACATTAAGCTTCTTTATCGAAGCTTTTATTTTTTCGCCAAGCTCTGCTTCCCCGTGACCGGTTACTATATACATCTTTGGAAAGTTTTTTTCTGTCACATAAGAAAGTGCAGATGTTACCTGTCCTTCTACATCAAGCCCGGTTACCTGTGATTGATAAGTAGTATAGTCAATCTGTGTTTCCAACAAATCAGAATAAGGTATATATTTCGATGAATTTGTTTTATTATTTACAACAATGACACTATTTTCAACTACCTCTTCATCTGTATATTTGCTTGTAAATGTTGGATACTTTACAGGGTCTTTTTTTATTACTTTAACATGATCCGATATTTGATTATATTTATCTAATATTTTTTCTATATTAGAAACTTCATTTCCTTTCGAAACAATATAATAAATTGATATATCATCCTCTAATTTTCCCGCCAGCTTTTTTGTTTCATCGGTTAATGTAAACATTCCATTTGTACTTAAATCTTTTGTGATATCCAATTCACCGACAATTAAATTAGTAAACAATACAATAACAACACTGACTACTATAACCGCAGTCCGATAAGCCCCATTTTTTAATTTTTTTGTCGTAAAAGAGTTCTTTGTCAGCTGAATTGTTAAAAACAAGAAAATTCCTATTACACTAAGATAATAAAACAGAGCAGATCCATCTAAGATTCCAAGTGCAAAATTATTATACCGTTCTGTAACCGAAAACCAATTTAATATATTAGCTGCCAGACCCTCAAATAAATCTGATTTCCAAAAATAAATTCCTGTTAAAATCCCCTCTCCAATTACTGCTGCCACAATAGGTATAATTACACTGTGAAGTGTAAAGTAACTAATTAATACCACAACCAATACCAGTATAGAAATAATTAAAAAGTTGCTGATTCCGCTCGTTGGAAGCAGACTGCCGATTCCCGCCATCAAATTCATTAACAGCATCGTCAAAAACGAGATTACCGCTGCAATTACCTGACTCTCTGTCAACGATGAGATAAATACTCCTACTGCAATATAAGCTGCGCCCAATAAAGTAAAGCCTAAAATTCCACCATAGGCAAGTGCCATATTGACGGTACCAAACTGCCTTAAAATAAGAGGGTATGTTAATGTGATTCCCATTGTAATTAGGAACAGTGTCAATACTGCAAGATACTTTCCAATTACAATTTTTTCAATAGAAACCGGAGATGTAAATAGAAGCTGGTCTGTTTTTTGCTTCTTTTCTTCTGCCATGACCCTCATTGTTATGATTGGAACTAAAATAACAAATAAAAATGAAATACTGTTTAGAACATATTCAAAATTGCTGTATCCATTTAAAAAATTATATACAACAGTATAAATTCCTATGATTGCCAGAAAGAAAGCAATAAACACAAAGCCAATCATGTTTGTGAAATAAGACTTTAGTTCTTTTTTATATATGGCTGACATCTATTCTTCCTCCTTTTCTAAACTACATTCTTCTGGAGTTAATTCTATCTTTTCCTTCGTAACCTCCAAGAAAATATCCTCTAAGGACATTGTCATCATAGACAGCTCCATAATCGGGCACTGGTACTTGGCCAGCTTATAAAATATGTTTTCTCTTAAATCTTCCGTTTCTTTCGTATAAATTGTAAGTGAATGCATTTCGCTCTCTTCTGGTTCTTCTTCCCACTTAATATCCTTGATGCCCTCTATTTCACTAAATGCCTTTTCGACAACCTCTCTTTCACCTTTTATTGTGAGATGAATTCCTCTTTGGTTCTGCATACGCTCTACCAGGTTATCCGGTGTATCACTTACAATAAGCTTACCCTTATTAATAATCATTACTTTATCACATACTGCACTAACCTCCGATAAAATATGGGAACTTAAAATTACAGTATGTGTCTTTGCTAAATCTTTGATTAAATCCCTTATTTCAATAATCTGCACTGGGTCTAACCCAACGGTTGGTTCATCTAATATAATAACTTCCGGATATCCCATTATTGCCCCTGCCAGACCAACTCTTTGCTTATAACCTTTTGATAAGTTTTTTATCAGCCGCTGTTCCATATCCTTTATTCCTGTCAGGCTCATAATATCTTCCATCATTTTGGCCTGCTTTGCTTTTTCAACTTTCTTTATATCTGCGACGAATTTTAAATATTCTTTTACTTTCATATCAGGATATAATGGCGGAATCTCGGGAAGATATCCTATCGAGCGCTTCACTTTTTTTGGATTCTCATTGATATCATGTCCATTTACCTTTACACTACCTTCCGTAGCCGGTATATATCCGGTAATAATATTCATTGTTGTAGATTTTCCGGCACCATTTGGACCAAGAAATCCAATCACTTCTCCCTTTTCTACAGTGAAACTTAAATGATCTACAGCAACATGACTGCCATATTTTTTCACTAAGTTATCTACTTCAATCACAATAGACCCTCCTTCTACTTTTTTAAAGCTCTTTATAGACTACGCTTAAAATAAGAAAATTTTGTGAATTCATAGAATAATTCACAAAATTTTCACATTTTCTCTATTTCCTATTGGAAAGCTCGTTGAATCTTATCGAATTTATCCCTTTATTTTATGTTTTTCATCTACAATATTACAAATTACTGTAATTGCACCAAATAAAATTCCGGCAAGTGGCCAAATAATCCATGTTATATGCCAATCAAAAGTCAAAAAACTCCAGCCAAGATAGATACATACGATAACTGGCCAATAAATTCCTGCCACAGTCTGCACTAATTTATTTTCTTTCATTTCTTTCTTTTCCTGCGTAAATTCCTCCTCTTGCAAAATCACCTTATAGCTTTCCATGCGACTGCCCGATATAATAAAAAGTGTGACCCCGGTTGCTACTAATATTAAAAATACACCAACACCTATCACTGTCAAAAATTCTATTTCCTCAAACAACACACCGGTAACTAAAATTGGAATAACACTCAGAATACACAACGCAACACCAATCGCTACAAACAACGTCTGCGTACTGCGATAAGCCTCTTTTTCTTTTAAAACATATTGTTTTGTGGAAAAATCAATTTGGAATCTCTCATTTTTCAAATAATTATATTTTTCTAGTTTCATGCCTGAGAAAATAAACAGTACAACTGCAACAGCGACAAAAACCAAAAGTACAATCAGACCTCCCAGCGCCATACTATTTTCATCACCAAAACCATACTCAGCAAGCCCGCCTAATACAATCAGCAATACAGGAGAACAAATACATAAAAATACGCCAAGTGCAATTCTTTTAGACATTTTTATTGCCACTTGAATATATTCTTCCACTGTTTCAATCGATACGAATCTTGTATTTTCTTTCTCTTCAAATTCGTTTGTAATTCCTAAGATTTCTTTCAATTCATCTAAATTTCCAAATTCTCGAATAACGGTTCCAATTGCTTCATTTTCCGTCTTTCCTTCTTTTTTTAACTCATAATATTTATCTTCCATCATAGTTAGCAGCTCTTCTTTTGCCCGTCTTACTTCTTCTGACAGTGGAAGATTAGAAAACATTGTTTCCAGATAATTTTTTATCGTTTCCATAACATCTACTCTCCTTTAAATCTTTTTTATAAACTGCTCTACAACATTCTTTGTTAAATCCCATTCCTCACATTTTTCCTTATAATATTCCAGCCCGGCTTTCGTTATTGTATAATACGTTCTCCTTTTTCCATTCGTTTCTGTTCCATATGAAGATTCAAGATATCCATTTTTTTCTAATCTTGTAAAAGCAGAATACAACGTAGTTTCTTTTATAATATACTTTTCATGGGAACGCTCTTTAATTTTTTTCGAAATTTCATATCCATAAGACGGTCCATCTAATAATAAATATAAAATGATTGTATCATTATATCCCCTAATAACATCGCTACTTATCAAATACATCCCTCCTTACATTACGTCTGTCGTAGTAATTTATAATATAACTTTATCAGAATTACTACGACAGGTCAAGTAATTTTTATTTTTTTACAACAAAGTGGACAAGTCCACCTCAACTCCCTGTATCCCTCACTCATGAGGGACTTGCTCCACTTTGCGTGCCAGATGCGTGTTGCATGCTTTTTGCAACAATACTCCTTTCGCATCTGTGCACATCCTCGTGGAGCGTTTTTGCTTTATAGGAGACGAAGTTTCCTATAAAGTGAAAATAGGGTATTGCAATCCTCTTTTGCAATACCCTGACAAATATCTTTTTTAGTTTACCATCTCTTGTAATATATTGGCTTCATGTGCCATATTTTCTGAAGCTTCTTCACTTTTTTGAGAAATTTCTACATTTCGTTCAACAACCTCGGATATTTTATCAAATCCTTCAACCGCTTCTGTTACAATCTGGACATGTTCTCTTACCATACCTGTTATTTGACCTACACCTTCACTGGCATGCTGTATTTCTTCAACTACCCCTAAAAATTCTTCCACCGCCTTATGCGTAATCTCTTTTCCATTATCAACGGCATGAATAGAATTCATAATCAAATCACCTGTTTCTTTTGCCGCCTGAGCACTTCTTGATGCCAATTCACCAACCTGGAAAGCAACAACTGCAAATCCTTTTCCCATTTCTCCTGCTCTGGCTGCTTCAATAGAAGCATTTAAAGACAGCAAATTCGTCTGTTCTGCAATTGAATTGATTTCACCAATAATCTTTTCAATTTCGATTGAAGTATTACTAATTTCGTCTATTGAAGTTTCTAAAAACTCCATTTTCTCTTTCGTCTGCAGTAATTTGTTTACAGCCTCTTCCGTCATATCAGCTATATTTGTAGAAGCATCTGCACTTTCTCCCATTTTGGAAGAAAGTTCGTTCATTGTCTGTTTCAATTCTTCTACTGCCTGTTCCTGTTCCCCCGTTCCTGCATGTATTTCCTGAGAATTAAGCAGTGTTTCCTGAGATACCTTGTCAATATTAACACAGACATCTTTGATTCTTTCAATAAGCTGTAGATTCTTTTCCATATCCTCTTTTTGTCTATCTAATAACGTTTCATTTTCTTTTAGATTTTCTTTAATACTATCTACCATTTTATTAATGCTATTACTTAATAGTTCAAACTCCTTATTCCCTTTTTCATCTACAATTGTATCAAGATTTCCCTCTGTAATACTCTGAAGTCTTTCTATAATATGGTGAATACCCTGAACTATTTTTCTGTCTACCAATCGGTTAATCATAAAAAGCAGAATCAAAAAGATAATAAACATGCTAAATGATACAACTATCGTCTGATTTAATCGCACTTGATAATACTCTTTGGCAGGTGTCATCGTTCCGATTATCATATCCTCATATTCTCTTGTTACATAGTAACCTTTTTCTCCATCAATCGTTGCCTTACCTTTTCCTTCGCTGATTTTTTCAGGAAATCCTACTTCTTTTGCGGTTTTACCAATCAAAGAATCATTTTTATGTGCTAAAATCTGATTCGTTTCTTTATCAATTGCAAAAACATAACCATTTGTTCCAAAATTAAAATCTTTTAATACAACATCAAGCGAAGTACCTTCTAACATTTCTTCTAAAACTTCCGGTTTTACTCCTGCCTGCACGAATCCTTTCGCATCCCGCCTTGCAACTCCGGTATATTGAATTACAACACCTTCTGCAACATTTACCTGTGGCTCCTGGACAATCTCTTTAGAACTGTCTTTTAAAATTTCTAAAAATTCTTCTGACTGTTCACCACTACTCATATCAAACCCGACATAACTTGGAATTGTACTATGGGTAATAATTCCTTTTTCATCAATTACATGTAATTCGTTTACCATCAATTCATCACAAACGGCTTTTAACTTATCTCTGTCATCTATAATAGAAGGATCTATATCAATAATATGAGCAAATGCCTTTGTCTTCGCCAGGTTATTCTCTCCTAAGCTAGTTGTCAGCTTCTCAATCTCTTCCTCATTACTTTTTAGCTTTTCTTCTACAGAATCTAACTTTTCATTACTACTTTCCGTATTGTCCATGTTGTTTACTAGTGTCTGATAATTAAAAATTGCAAACACAGTTACAACCATGGCAACAGCCATATAAAGGCATAGCTTTTTTGCAAACATCTTTTTCATTAGTTTTATATCTCTTTTTTTGTTTTTCTTATATCTTTTACTTCAAAAACATATTCTTGCAGTAACAAGCTTTATTTACATGACAAAAAGGACATTGCAAAATAGTAAAAACTACTTTACAACATCCCTTTTATAACACAGTCCACTATATTTAAAATAAGAACGTTAAATAATAATTTTAGATGGACATTTTTCTGCACATTTTCCACATTTTATACACTTTTCCTGATCAATATATGCTAAATTATCATTTAATACGATTGCCCCGGCCTCACACTGTCTTACACAAAGTCCACAGCCAATACAACCTACCTCACAGGCTAATTTGACATTTTTTCCTTTTTCATGGGAACTACACTGTACAATATGCTTTGCACTGTAAGGTACTAGCTCAATTAAATGTTTTGGACATTCTGCAACGCATTTTCCACAGGCAACACATTTTTCTCTGTCCACGGCTGCAATTCCATTTATAATATGTATTGCATCAAATGCACAGACCTTTACACAAGAACCATATCCCATACAACCTTCTCGACACACTTTTTCTCCATCGCCCGGAACTAATGAAAGCTTTTTACAATCGGCGATTCCATAATAATCATATTTGATTTTCGTTTTGTCACAAGTACCCTTACATTTAACAAATGCAACTTTTTTTTCTGATTCTTCTGCCTCTGTTCCCATAATAGATGCTATCTCCGCAATTCTTTCTTTTGATAAGCTTGGACAGCTATTTGCCTTTGCTTCTCCTTTTACGATAGCCTCTGCCATCGCATCGCAGCCTGCATATCCACAGCCACCACAATTATTACTTGGTAATAGTTCCCGGACATTTTCCACTCTTTCATCTACTTCAACTGCAAATTTTTTACCTGCTATGCCAAGGAGCAGACCAATTAAAAGTCCGGTAATCCCAATTATGATTGCAGCTAACACAACTCCATTCATCTATCCACTCCTCCTTCTATAATAATCCTGCGAATCCACAAAATGCAATCGCCATTAAACCAGCTGTAATCAATACAATCGGAGAACCCTTAAATGACTCCGGAATATCATTATCTTCAATTCTCTCTCTGATGCCTGCCATTAATACAATCGATATTGTAAATCCTAATGCAGTACCAAAACCATTAACAATACTCGAAACAAATCCATATTCTTTCTGTACATTGGTAAGAGCTACACCAAGTACAGCACAGTTTGTTGTTATTAATGGAAGGAATACTCCAAGTGCCTGATAAAGAGCTGGCATCATTTTCTTTAGAACCATTTCTACAAACTGAACCAAAGCTGCAATTACTAAAATAAATACAATTGTCTGAAGATAAGTTACGTCAAATCTTACTAAAATTTGTGTATAGATTATATTAGAAATTGCAGATGCAATCGTAATAACAAAAATAACGGCTCCACCCATACCTGCTGCTGTTTCTACTCGTTTTGACACGCCAAGGAATGGACAAATTCCAAGGAACTGACTCAATACAACATTATTAACTAATGCCGCACTAATTAAAATTATAAGCATTTCTTTCATCTATCTCATTCCTCCCTTTTTTCCTGTTCCAGTTTCTTTGCTTTTGCTTTCGCAATTTTTTCTGCCTGTTTTGCTACCCGTTCTGCCTCAAGTAATCCATGATTTGCTTCACAGGCAGAGCCATGACATTCTGCACAATTACCGCCACATGCAATTGTAATTCCTTTTTCTGTATTCGTAGCTGATGGCATTTTTAATTTATTTTGAAGTGCCGTCAATAATGCAAGCACAAAAAATGCCCCCGGTGCTAATACAAAAATCGTTGCAGGCTCATAAGATTTTGGAAGGATATGGAGGTTAAATACCGTTCCATTTCCTATCAGTTCCCGAACTAATCCGATTGAAGTAAGTCCTACCGTAAAGCCAAGCCCCATTCCAAGCCCATCACAAATAGAAAGTAAGACACCATTTTTCGAAGCATAGGCTTCCGCTCTTCCTAGAATAATACAGTTAACTACAATTAATGGAATATAGATTCCAAGTGCATCGTATAAACTTCCTGCATATGCCTGCATTAACAATTGCACGATTGTTACAAAAGAAGCAACAATTACAATAAATGCCGGAATTCTTACCTTATCTGGAATTATATTTCGTAAAAGAGAAATCATCGCATTTGACATTACAAGCACTGCTGCTGTTGATAATCCCATTCCTAATCCATTTATGGCTGACACGGTAACCGCTAAAGTTGGACACATTCCTAACATTAATACAAAAGTAGGATTCTCTTTTACGATACCGTTATATAAACGTTCTACATACTTATTCATTTCCGTAACCTACCTTTCTATTGTTCTATTTCTCCGTTTGCATAAACAAATGCAAGTGCATTATTTACTGCCTTTGTTACCGCTTTTGTTGTTATCGTAGCACCACTTAACGCATCAATCTCATTATCTTTCGATTTGCCTTCTTTGGTGTAAACAATTTTAGAGTTCTTTATTCCCTTAAACTGCGATTTAAATTCATCTGTTGTACAGTTTGCTCCAAGTCCTGCTGTTTCACTCATACTCAAAACTTCCATTCCTGTCACTGTCCCTGTTTTGTCCACACCAATTGATAACTTAATTTCGCCACCATATCCTTCTTTTGAACCGATTGACATAACATATCCAATCTGATTTTTATTTTTATCTTTCGCAATTAAGACTTCATCAATAAAAACACCGGTAATTGATGGATCATCTGTAAAATTTTCTTTACTTTTACTCAGCTTATCTAAAGAATCTTCTTCTTCAAATGTATCTGCTGATGGAAAAACTTTTTTATATGCCTCTTGCTTTGCATCATACTCTGCTTTTGCAATCGGACTTTTTGTTACCTCATATACCATTCCAAGTAAAAGACCTGCGATAAGCGTAATCATAAAAAGTGCAATTGCATCTTTGACCAAATTATTACTTTTCATTCTTTAAATCCTCCTTCCTAAATCCAAAAGGAACCGGGATTGTAACTTTTTCTATCAAAGGAACAAGCAAGTTACAGAAAATAATTGCATAAGATACGCCCTCTGCAGAACCTCCAAAAATACGGAAAATTCCTGTTAAAATTCCAAGACATACCGCAAAAATAACCTGCCCCATTGGGGTAATCGGACTTGTAACATAATCGGTTGCCATGAAAAATGCTCCTAGCATAAGTCCGCCACCAAAAAGCTGTGCTGCCAGATAAGAAGGTTCGAATCCATGGCCACCAAAAATACCGGCAAATACAAGTAACGTTCCAATATAGATAAAAGGAATTCGAGGAGTAATTATCTTTTTAATCAGAAGATAAACTGCCCCGATTAAAATACAGATAACGGATGTTTCACCGATTGTTCCACTTGTTTTTCCTATAAACATATCAAAAATTGGAACTATTTCACCTGCCTTCACGGCTGCCAAGGGTGTTGCACCCGCAACTCCGTCAATTGAAAAATCTGTCATTCTTGATGTAAATGAAATCAATAAAAAACATCTGGCACCAAGTGCAGGGTTCATAAAATTCTGTCCCAGCCCACCAAATACCTGTTTCACAACAATAATCGCAAAAACACTACCGATTACAGCCAGCCAGATTGGTGCTGTCGAAGGCAGATTAAGTGCCAATAAAAGACCAGTTACAACTGCACTGTAATCATATGTTGTGATTGGTTTTTTCATCGCTTTTTCATATATGTATTCTGACAGTACACTTGCTGCAACACAGGTAAGAATCAAAAGCAATGCTTTGATTCCAAACTGATATACACCAAACGCACTTGCTGGCAATAACGCAATCGCTACATCTCTCATAATTGTTTTGGTCGAAGTTTTACTTCTTACATGGGGAGATGCGGATACATGTAATAAATCACTCACTATTTTTTCCTCCTACTTTCTTCTGCTGTCTAAAATACTACGTCTTGTCTGTTTAAATGCCTGTGTCAGTCTTCGTTTTGCCGGACAGACATAGGTACAGCATCCACATTCATAACATTCCATTCCATTTAATTTTTGGAAGCCCTCATCATCAAACTTTTCTGCATATTCTAACATTTTTTGCGGAATCAGTTTGCTTGGACATACCTCTACACATCTTCCACAGCGGATACACGCTGTAGGCTCCTGTTCTGCTACTTCATCGTGAGTAAGGCATAATAATGCAGAGGATGTTTTTGTTACCGGAACTTCCAGATTAAACAACGCCATTCCCATCATTGGACCACCTGATACTACTTTTTCCGGCTGCTCTTTAAATCCACCTGCTTCTTCAATTAACTCTTTATAAATAGTTCCTGTTTTTACGTTGAAATTCTGCTTTGTATTAATTGCATCTCCGGTCACAGTGACAATTCGCCGGATTAACGGTGTAGATTCACAGACAGCCATATAGATTGAAATAACCGTATCAATATTATTGACAACACATCCTGCATCTGCCGGAAGCATTTTAGAATTAATTTTTCTTCCGGTCGAAGCGTATATCAGCTGACGTTCTGCTCCCTGTGGATATTTTGTTTTTAAAACCTTGACCTCAATCCGTGCTTCATCTTTTACAAGTTCAGAAATTTTAGAAATTGCTTCCAGTTTATTATCTTCAATTGCAATTAATCCTTTTGCATGTTCAAACAATTGCAATATGACGTTTAGACCGGCAACAATTTTTTCTGGCTCTTCTAACATCATTCGATAATCCGATGTTAAATAAGGTTCACATTCTGCACCATTTACAATGACATAATCAATGGCATCGTCATCCTTTGGAGTCAGCTTAACATGAGTAGGAAATCCTGCACCACCCATACCGACAATTCCAGCCTCTTTTACACATTCCCGTATCTCCGTCTTGGACATTTTCTTATAATCTCTTTTTTTTCCAAAACCTTCTATCGCCTCGTATTTATTATCATTTTCAATAATAATCGCATCGCTTAAATTTCCTGATACCGTTAAACGCTTTTCAATCGCTTTTACCGTTCCGGAAACCGAACTACAAATTACTGCCGAAATAAACCCTCCTGCTTCTGCAATTTTTTGTCCCATTAATACTCTTTCGCCGACAGAAACAATTGGCTTGGATGGAGCACCAATATGCTGAGACATTGGATATACCAGGTCGCCTTTTGGCAGAACAAGTTTAGTTGGCAGGTTTTTTGACATATCTTTTCCCTCAAATGGGTGAATCCCGCCTCGAAATGTTGCTGCTTTCATATCTTTCTCCTCTCTTCTTTTTCTCATTTTCGACATCGTCACGTCTAATCTATTTTAAACCAAACATTCACTGGTTACAAGTGTTTTTCTATTGTATTTTATGCAAAAGTTACAATTTCTTGTTACTTTTTTAACAATTTTTTGTACTAAATTTTTCCTTTCCTTTTTGCACCAAATGGCTGACAAACAGAAAGTTGTTTAAACATTTCTTATTCTGTCTATTTATTTTCTTGAAAAATAAGGAAAAATGAATTATATTTATATATATATTCATAGTTCTGATATTTATTATTTATGAGAAAGGACGAAAGCTATATGGAAAATAACTTAGAAAGCCGTATTGTTAAAATTAATTCAAGAACCAGTTCAGGTGTTACTTTAAAAGTAATTCCAGGTCACTTTGCAACTAACCATTCTCATATTAATTACTATATTGATATGACTACTTTAAAGACAAGACAAAGTGAAGCTGCCGCTGTTGCAAAAAGCTTTGTTAATAAATATTCCGCCATTACCGTTGTTGACACAATTGTCTGCATGGATGGATGTGAGGTAATCGGTGCATACCTTGCCGATGAATTAACACGAAATGGTGTACAATCCATGAACCAGCATAAAACAATTTACGTTATATCTCCTGAATATGATTCCACTGGTCAGATGATTTTCCGCGATAATATTCAGCCAATGGTTCGCGGTAAAAATATTATTCTTCTCGTGGCTTCTGCAACAACTGGTAAGACAATTCGCCGCTGCCTTGAATGTCTTGATTATTATGGTGGTAAAGTAGAGGGTATCTCTGCAATTTTCAGTGCTGTAAGCTATATTGACGGCATCGAGGTAGATTCCATTTTCCAGGAAAAAGACGTGCCGGAATACAACACATACAGCCATGTTGACTGTCCATTCTGTAAAAAAGGAGAACGCCTGGAAGCACTTGTCAATTCATTTGGCTATTCCGCTTTATAGAATTGTTGATAAAAGGATGCTGTAAGATTAGTGATTGATTTACGAATATCAATACTAATTTACAGCATCCTTTTATTCCTTCTCAGCTTCTCTCGGACTTCTGTTTTCTAATCTTTTTTCTTGTATATTTACTGCTTTTCAACATTTTTTGTTGCTATAATCGATACCCCTGTTCCGACCACATTTTCTAAAATAACATCGCCGATTGCTACCGGTGCTTCTACACTGATATTTTTTAATGCTCTCATACAATCTTTTATTTTTCCTTTTGGAATATCTTCTTTTGTTTTAACTGATACGAGATTTTTATCACCATGTAAAACTTTAACGGTAGAAGTAACGATTCTGGTTGGATTCGTTACCTCTTTTCTTGCATATTTATCACCACGAATACAAGTATTTCCTTCTACCGATACTACGTTTTCGTCCTCCATCTGAACCGTAATCATACATCCAAGAGGACATCCAATACAAATCAATTCTCTTGTTTCCATGCTATTATTCCTCCTCAATCTTTACGGTAATATTTTTTAGGTCTTTATATTGTTGCAGTTTTGTTTTTTCTAATTTGATTTGTTCCATTTCCCCCGGTGCCATAACCGCTTTTTTTCGATGCAGCATACGTTCTCCGTCATAATATACGCTAATGTATGAATTTTTGTAGACACCGCCTACACGAAAGCGTACTGTCAAGTTGTCATCCATCTGCTCTAAATTAATATATTTTGGAACAGTATACCGTACTCCTTCCGTCGCTATTAAATTAATTTTATGTTCGTTTCCTTTCGCCCTTTGGTTCTTAATATAACTTGAAGCATTCTTTCCTGCTGTCTTAGCCTCTTCTGAAACATAATCGACCAAATCATGAACATGCAGTACATTGCCACAGGCAAATATTCCTTCTATGCTCGTTTCTAAACTTTCATTTACTACAGGACCAGATGTCACAGGCTCCATTTCAATTCCAATTCCACGTGACAATTCATTCTCCGGAATCAGACCAACTGATAATAATAAAGTATCACAAGAATAATATTCCTCGGTTCCCTGTATTGGTTTTCCTCTTTCGTCAACTTCTGCCAACGTAACTCCTTTTAAACGCTCTTTTCCATCGATATCAACTACTGTGTGGCTAAGTTTCAAAGGAATACCAAAATCATCCAGACACTGAACAATATTTCTTTTTAATCCACCGGAATAAGGCATCAATTCTGCAACTACTTTTACCTTAGCACCTTCTAAAGTCATTCTTCTCGCCATAATTAAGCCAATATCGCCTGAACCTAAAATAACAACCTCTTTTCCCGGCATATAGCCTTCCATATTAACAAGGCGTTGTGCCGTTCCTGCCGAATAAACTCCTGCCGGACGATATCCCGGAATATTTAATGCACCTCTGGAACGTTCTCTGCAGCCCATTGCAAGTATGATTGATTTTGCCTGAATCTCAAACAGACCTTCTTCTCTGTTCATTGCAGTTACTACCTTATCTTTGCTGATGTCCATAACCATTGTATTCAAACGATATTCAATATCCAATTCTTTTACAATTTCAATAAAGCGACCTGCATATTCCGGACCTGTCAACTCTTCTTTAAATGTATGAAGTCCGAATCCATTATGAATACACTGATTTAAAATTCCCCCCAATTCTTTATCACGTTCTAAAATTAAAATTTTTTCCACACCATTTTCTCTTGCAGAAGCTGCTGCCGCAAGACCGGCAGGACCTCCTCCAACGATTACCAAATCATACAAAAGCATGTAGACTCTCCTCTCTTTCTATTCAATTTCTTCTTTAATATGTCCAACGATTAGCTTAGATTGTCCTCCACTCTTCGTAACATCCATCATATCCATTTCTAATTCTCTAGCCAAAATTTCCATCGTTCTAGGGGAACAAAATCCCGACTGACATCGTCCCATTCCGGCTCTGGTTCTTCTTTTTACTCCATCTAAAGACTTCGCACCAATCGGTCTTTTAATGGAATCAATAATCTCACCCTCTGTTATCATTTCACAACGGCAAATAATATTTCCATATGCCGGATTCTTACGGATTAATTCTTTCCTCTCTTCTTTCGAAAGAGTTTCCGGATTTAATATTCCTTTTCTCTCTGCCTGGAATTCCTCATTTTGCTTTAAATCTAAAATATCTTTCACAATTTCAGCTGCCATAACGCCAATTGCCGGAGCACTGCTAAGTCCCGGAGATTCAATTCCTGCAACATCGACAAAACCTTTTGCCTCTTTTAGCTCTTCGATAAAAAATTCATGACGGTCTTCATGTGCACGAAGCCCTGCAAAAGATGTAATTACCTGACGCATTGGAATATTTTTTACGGATCTTCCGGAGGCTTCTATTACTTTATCCAGACCTTCTCTTGTCGTTGCCGTACCTTCTTTTTCCTCAATATCAATCGCTGTTGGTCCTACTAAAAGATTACCATGAACCGTCGGTGTTACAAGTACACCCTTTCCATTCTTTTCCGGTAGAGAAAAAACAGTATGCGATACATGGGTTCCGGCAGACTTATCAAGCAGGCAATAATCTCCGCGTCTAGGAATAATGTGCATTTTTTTCTCGCTTACCATATTATGGAACTTATCTGCATAAACTCCTGCCGCATTTACAATTACTTTTGATTCTATTTCTCCTTGATTTGTTTTAAGGAGATATCCTGTTTCTTGTTTTATAATATTCATTACTTCTGTATTAAATTTAAATTCAACTCCATTTTGATTTGCATTCTCAGCTAACGCAATTGTAAGATTAAATGGGCATACGATTCCACCGGTTGGAGCGTACAACACTTTTGTAACTTCGTCCGAAAGATTTGGCTCTAATTGAAGAGCTTCTTCTCTTGATAAAATTTTTAAGCCTTTTACTCCATTTTTCTTTCCATTTTCCATTAAATCATATAATTTTTTTTCATCCTCCGGGCGAAAGCATACTACCATAGATCCATTCCGTTTAAATGGAAAATCTAATTCTTTTGATAAATTTTCCATCATTTCATTTCCAAGAACGTTTAATCTTGCCATTAAGCTCCCATTTTGTGCGTCATATCCTGCATGTACAATCGCACTATTTGCTTTTGAAGTACCACAACATACATCTTCCTCTTTTTCTACTACGCAAGCCTTTACCTGAAACTTAGACAGTTCTCTTGCCACTGCACAGCCGGATACACCTGCACCAATAATTACAACATCATACATAATCGTTACTCCTTTTCTT
Source organism: Velocimicrobium porci (assembly GCF_009696045.1). Lineage (GTDB taxonomy): Bacteria > Bacillota > Clostridia > Lachnospirales > Lachnospiraceae > Velocimicrobium > Velocimicrobium porci. The sequence goes on from NZ_VUMT01000002.1 coordinate 41,251, forward strand.
TTTCTATTTCATAAATCCACGCAAAAAGAGATGACAAAGAAAGGTATCTCAATACCTGTTTCATTGCCATCTCTTTTTCTCACGCAATTCCATATTTTCCTGTTTCTTATATTATACTACAATCCGTTCCAAATTCCCAATACTTTTTTACTTTTTTAATCTTCTCTTGCCCATCCGTAAGAATATTTGACTGCCTTCTCCCAGCCTTTTAATAATTCCTGTCGTTTTCTCTCATCAATCTCCGGTTCAAAAACTTCGCTTACACGACAATTTTTTAAAACGTCTTCTTTACTTTCCCAATAACCGACTGCAAGTCCCGCAAGATATGCTGCTCCCTTTGCTGTTGTTTCAACACATTCCGGTCGATGAACCGGTGTGTTAATAATATCGGATTGAAACTGCATCAGGAAGTTATTTTGACTTGCTCCGCCGTCTACTCTCAATGATTTAAGCTCAATTTCAGAGTCTGTCTGCATCGCTTTTATTACATCATTAACCTGATAAGCCATTGATTCTAGTGTTGCACGGATAATATGATACTTGTTGACTCCTCTTGTAATTCCAACAATGGTACCTCTTGCATACTGGTCCCAATGTGGTGCCCCAAGACCCGTAAATGCCGGTACAACATAACAGCCATGAGTATCTTTTACCTTTTTTGCCATATATTCCGAATCCTGTGCCGACTCAATTAACTTAAGTTCATCTCTCAACCACTGAATTGCGGCACCTGCTACAAAGATGGAACCTTCCAACGCGTAACTAACTTTTCCATCTAGCCCCCATGCAATTGTTGTTACTAATCCATTCCTGGAGTAAACCGGTTTTTCACCGGTATTCATCAATAAAAAGCACCCTGTTCCATAAGTATTTTTTGCTTCTCCTTCTGTAAAACAAGTCTGACCAAATAATGCCGACTGCTGGTCACCTGCTGCTCCTCCAATTGGAATTGCTCCACCAAAATAACTGGAATTCGCCTCGCCATATACACAGCTTGATGGCTTTACCTCCGGAAGCATACATTCCGGAATATTAAGCTCTTCTAATATTTCTTTATCCCATTTTAACTCTTTGATGTTAAATAGCATCGTTCGGGAAGCATTCGAATAGTCTGTCACATGAACCTTTCCTTTTGTCAGTTTCCAAATCAGCCACGTTTCAACCGTTCCAAATAATAATTTCCCTGCTTCTGCTTTTTCTCTGGCTCCCTCTACATGCTCAAGAATCCATCGAAGTTTTGTACCAGAAAAATAAGCATCAATAATTAATCCCGTTTTTTCCCTAAACTTTTCTGTAAGACCTTTATCAATTAAAGAGTCGCAATACCCAGAAGTTCGTCTGCACTGCCATACAATTGCATGATAAATTGGTTCTCCTGTTTCTTTATCCCATACAATTGTTGTTTCTCTCTGATTTGTAATGCCAATTGCTGCAATATCTTTCGCTGTTGCCCCAATCTTTGACATTGCCTCAACTGCAACGCCTAATTGGGTTGACCAGATTTCATTGGCATCATGCTCAACCCATCCCGGTTTTGGAAAATACTGGGTAAATTCCTTTTGTGCAATACTACATATTTCCCCCTTCTCATTAAATAGAATACAACGATTACTCGTTGTTCCGGCATCAAGTGCCATTACATATTTTTTCATCGATCAATGCCTCCTTTTACATTCCCCACACTTCTTTTCGAGTCGATGATATTCCAAATGCACCATTTGAAAGTGCCCCAATTACATCCTCTTTATCTGTAACCAGTCCTCCTGCAATAACAGGAACACTGCTGATTTCACTTATTTTCTTTATAATCTTTGGCATCACTCCAGGCAAAATTTCAATAATATCCGGCTGTACCATATTTTTCTGCTTTTCGATATTCATAAGCGAAATGGAATCGATTACAAAAAAACGTAAAATCGTAAATAATCCTACTTCTTTTGCATGCTTGATTAATGCCTGTCTTGTTGTTATAATTCCATCCGTTTTTGTCGTCTTTTTTATGAAATCAATGCTTACTTCCTTTCCGCCAAGACCAACAATCAAATCCACATGCACAATAGCCATTTTACCTGCTTCCTTAATTTTTTCTACAATTTCTCCAATATTACAGATGTCTCCAAATAGAACAAATACAATTGACACATCTGTATGCAGGCATTCCTCTAAACCTTCAAAATCTTTTACCGCTGCTATCACTGGATTTTCTTCAATGGATTCTAACAAACGATTTGCCATATTACTTCACCTCAATCTTCAATTCGACACATAAAAAAAGAGTCAACTAATAAACAGTAATTCCCCCAATACTACTTATTAGCCTGCTCTCTTCTCCAAGGCGTCTATGTATCATATACATAGTATACCATTTTATTTGTTATATTTCAATATATTTTTTTTTATATCCAATGCTTTATTATGCAGTTTTCCATTTTCTTTTGCTGTTTTTTTTATTTTACATTCTCCTATTCAATAAAAATAGAATCAAATATAATTATTTTTTGTTATTTTCTTCTAATTTCAGAAGTGGCTTATCAATCTAATTCATATTATTATTCCAGCCATCTAAGTTTAGAAAAATAACCAAAAAAAGTGTAATATAACAAACTTATAAAATATAGTTTTTAAACGACTCACAATATCAATAAAAGAGATACAATAAAAATCAACTGAAAGATTCCTATTATATCTCTCTTTTGAGCATGCTTATGTATATCAATTAGATACAAAAGCTCTATTTCATAACTTCCATCATAGCATCTTTTAATCTACAATACAAATAACTATCGCCTTTTTCACGATAGGTTTCAAAAAATCCAGTAACAATAATTTTCGTTTTCTCATTCGGATATTCATCAGGATAAATGTGGCTCCCATTATCCCATATAAATTCCATTCCTTGAACACAACATGCAGCTGCATCTTGTACAACGCAGTAATGGTAATATTTCTTTGTGTTTTTATCATAAGTAGATGCATAAGTTCCCTGTATTCTAATTTTCTTTCCTTCATATTCATCTGGATTTACCATAAACTGATAGATAGTAGCATATACCATATCACTTCCCATCACAGTTAAATCATAATCTATTTTCGGCTCACTTTTTCTTTCATCTGATATACTACTCTCTTCAGAAAGAACCATTTCTGTCTTAGAATTTACTGTATCCTGAGATACTTCTTTACCTGATTCTATACTCCTTCCTTTCGTATCAAGTCTGCTGTCCTTATTACCACAGCTGGCAAGACACAAAACAAGAATAAAAATCATATATGTTAATTTTATGTCTTTCATGCCGTATTACCACCACATATTCTTCCAATGATACAGCAAAGAAAAAATACCACAATATCTGCTGCCACAATTGTAGAACCTACTGGGGTTGAAAATACGATGGACACTATCATACCAATCAGTGTGCACATAACAGAAATAATAGTAGAAGCTATCACTACCCCCTTAAAATTCGCAATCATTCGCATCGCTGATAAAGCAGGAAATATAATTAGTGCAGAAATTAAAAGAGAACCAACGAGATTCATTGCCAATACAATAATAACAGCAGTTATAATCGCAATCATTAAATTATAAACCGTTACATTCTTTCCGATTGCCTTCGTGAAATTCTCATCAAAGGTAACAGCAAAAATCCGATTATAGAACAGACAATAAAAAGCAATTACCACAACCGACATAATTACACATAACCATACTTCCTTGACTGTAAGTGTCAAAATTGAAGTTGAACCAAATAATGTACTACAAACATCACCAGTTATGTTGGCAGAAGTCGAAAACAAATTTAGTACAAGATATCCAATTGCCAAAGCACCAACAGAAAGCATAGCAATGGCTGCATCTCCTTTTAATTTTGTATTTTGCCCTGTACGGAGCAAAAGAACTGCTGCTATCACAGTTATCGGCATAATAAGTAAAGTATCATTTGCCAGCTTGAAAACTGTTGCGACAGCCATTGCCCCAAATGCTACATGAGAAAGTCCATCTCCAATAAATGAAAAACGCTTAAGAACCAATGTAACTCCTAGCAAAGAAGAACACAACGCAATTAATATCCCTGCAACAAGTGCATATCGAACAAATGGATATTCCATATAAAATAAAATTTTTTCTATAACATCACTCATAATTCACTGCCTCCGCGTTCTGAAAGAGTTTACACTTGTTACTTTGCAAATATTCTTCTCTCGTACCAAAAAAAGAATTTTTCTTTTCGATGTGAAGTATGTGACTTGCATAATCAATTGCCTGTATATCATGGGACACCATTATAACAGAAATTCCTTCTTCATTCAGCTCTTTCACTAGATTATAGAAATCAGCAGTGACTTTAGGATCCAGTCCAGAAACCGGTTCATCTAATAATAGCAATTTACTTGTGGCGCACAATGCTCTTGCAAGTAATATCCTTTGCTGTTGTCCACCAGAAAGATTGCGGTAACACTTATGACGAACCTGCCATATATCCATTTTTTCCATATTTTTTCTGGCAATTTCTTTCTCTCTTTCTCCATAAAAAAGCTTTCTTCCACATTTAGAGAGTGTTCCAGACAAAACAATCTCCCATGCAGAAGCAGGAAAATCTTTCTGTATAATTGTCTGTTGGGGAAGATACCCAATTTCATATGGCATTAAACCATCATCTATGTCAATTGTTCCTCCTAATGGTTCTTGTAAATGTAACAGAGTCTTTACCAAAGTACTCTTCCCTATTCCATTTTCTCCTACAATACAGAGATAATCACCCTTTCTCACCTGAAAAGATAAATTGAATACTATTTTCTTCCCAGCATAACCGAGCATTAAATTATTACAACTAATATAAGCCATAGCAACCCCTCCTAATTTAATGCCTGCTTCAAAATTTCAAGATTATCCTCCATTGCATTCAAGTAGGTAAAGTCCCCCTCTAGTTCAGCCTTTGTAACAGATTGCAAAGAGTTCATAACAAGAATTTTTTGATTTTTTTCTTTTGTATTTTTACAAATTGTGTCTGCAATTTTTTGATTAGAATTTTCAATTACTAAAACAGAAGATAATTCTAACTCATCTACTTTTTTAGCTAAAAATGTAATTGTTTCAAAGCTCGCCTCTGTCTCCGTACTGCATCCAGCAAAGGCAGCATAATATTTAATGTTATAATCATCTGCCAAATATCGGAATGGAAATCTATCACCAAATAATATGGTCCGATTAGTGGAAGCTTTTACAGTATTTTCATAGTTTTTATCTAACTCATCTATTTTAGTAATATAGCGATTTCTATTCTGTTCAAATTCTTTCTCATGACTGGTATTTATTTTCACGATAGATTCTGTAATTTTATCTACGAGAATTTTAGTATTTTTCAATGATAGCCAAACATGCTCATCGTATTCCAGACTTTCTTCTTGCTTTTCGTCCTCTTCTTCCCCACTTTGCATTCCTTCTACAACTTCTTCCGCTTTCACATTAGCGCCAAGAACCTCCAATAAGTTAATAACCTGCATATCTTTATTGGTTGTTTTTTCCAAAGCATCTTCTACCCATTCATCCGATTCGCCTCCGACGTAAATAAAAATATCACAAGCTCCTACTTTTGCAATATCCCCCGCTGTCGGTTGATAATTATGCAGGTCAACTCCATCATCCATAAGCAATGTTAAATCAAATTGCTCCGTATTCTTCCCGATGATTTCCCGAACCCAGTCATATTGTGGAAAATTCGTGCAAACAATACTTATTTTATTTTTTTCTTTCATTTTATCTGCACTTGAATCTATTTTTCCGCATCCGGAAACAAGCCCCATACAAAGTATCAGAGCAACTATCAATACCAATATTTTATTTTTTTGTATCATAAAAACCTCCATAATCTAAAAAATTGTATGCGAAAAATACCAACTACTGTTGGCATACTTTTTGATTATGGAGCTATTTAATCCAGTAATTCTACTTTTAAAGTTATAAGGGTATGTTTTACACAGAACTCATTATTATAAATCGTGTATATTAGTGTGAACACACAAAGCATCGCTAGGAATAGCGATAGAATTGGAATTAATTTAATACTTGAAATAAATTGCGAAGCCTCATCAATATGCATACAAATTGGACAATTTTCTCCAGAACAATCATGATACAGGTTCTCAGCAATATAAAGGTAAGAAAATGTTATTTCAAAAAATAAAAAAGTAATCATAAGAAATACTAATATTCTATAACTCTTTTTCATAAAATACACCTCCACTCATAAATTACTTGTTTTTGCCCAATTCAAACAGAACACTAAAAACAATTTTACTACAACAAAAATAAAAATTACATTTTTTTATTTTATACATAGTCCACAGAAAAGTCAAGAATTTAAAATTGCTAACTTTTTATTCTGCTGTTACATTGCAATCACTTACCATCATAAGCATTATTATAAAAAAATAGACTAAAAAATATCTATAAACACCCTAAACTCCAAACAGCTGTTTAACTAAAATTCAGTTCAAAACAGCCTGCTTCGGATAAACAGCATTTTTAATACTCTTCAGTCTATTTTTTTAATATATTAAATTCTCACAACATCGCTCATGTCATAAAATCCAGGTCTTCTACCCTTTAAAAACTTAGCGGCTGCTACTGCACCTTTTGCAAATACAGCTTTCGAATATGCAGTATGCTTAAATTCAATCACTTCGTCAGTTCCGGCAAATATTACTTCATGCTCACCAACAATTGTTCCGCCTCGCACTGCAGAAATACCAAGTTCTTTTTTACCACGTTTTTCATTTCTAGTCGAACGGTCAAACATATATTCATATTGACCATCCATTACCTCATTTATAGAATCAGCTAATGCTAATGCCGTTCCGGATGGAGCATCCTTTTTCTGATTATGATGCTTTTCCACAATTTCGACATCAAAATCAGCCGGTGCTAAAACGCTTACTGCTTCTTTTACTAATTTAAGAAGCATATTGATTCCCAAAGACATATTTGCAGACTTTAAAATAGGTATTAAATTACTGCATTGCTTTACTTTTTTTAATTGTTCCTCTGTTAAACCTGTTGTACATAATACAATAGGCAATCTTTTTACAATTGCATTATCTAATAACGAATCAACGGCAACCGCCGCAGCAAAATCAATGATTACATCGGCTTCGATATCACATTGGCTAAGACTTTGAAATACAGGATACTCATTTTCCATTGTATTATGAATATCAATTCCTGCTACAATTTCAGCCTCCGCGTCTTCCTTTACGATTCTTGTAATTGTCTGCCCCATAGCACCATTACAACCGTGCATGATTATTCTTGTCATAATGTACCGTTACTGAAAACTTATAAAAAGTTATAACCTTTTATATTTCATTCCTACTAATTCCGAACTAACGTATCCGTACAAATCTTCGATACAAATAAAGCTTGGTTCTTGTTCACTTTTTATAAGGTTACTTGTTTTACAGTAATTTTCTCCTTTCTTATTTTTCCCATATCTTCTTGATATGGAACGCTGTAACCTGCATTTTCTTTTCTCTAGTTTCTTTACTTTTTGAGTTTTATTTATATTCTGATACTTATGCCCATCCGAACAGATCGCTAAATCTTTCATTCCTAAATCAATTCCAATGCCTTCGTTTGATGGAAGAGCAAAACGATTTTCGCAAGTCGCCGTCCGGGATAAACTTACCACCATTCTTATAATTCTCTTGCTCTCTACTCAAAGCCCAGTTATAAGCAAATCTGGCCGTATTGACATATTGGAATAATTTCGTCTTTTGCTTATTGTTTGGTAGCAACATGATTCGAATTGTTTTTATTTTGTTTATCAGTTAAGCAGTCCTGCTTTTTTCAATTCCTCCTCGAGCTTTGGAACATGCGTTGCTTCCATTTCTGTCAGTGGAAGCCGCAGGGAGCCAACTTCCATTCCCATCAAATTCAATGCTTTCTTAACCGGAATTGGATTTACCTCACTAAATAATGCTTTGACTAATGGTAAATATTTTAATTGTAATTGTAAGCTTTCTTTTGTACGTCCTTCCAAATAATAAGTAACAATATCATGGGTTTCTTTTGGTACTACATTCGCCAAAACAGAAATAACACCTTTTCCACCTAATGATAAAACGGGTACAATCTGGTCATCATTACCAGAATATAAATCTATTTTTCCATCTGTTAAGTTCATAATTTCTGCAACTTGTGAAATATTTCCACTTGCTTCTTTAATCGCAACAATATTTTCTACATTTTTATATAGTGTCGCTACCGTCTGAGGTGCAATATTTACCCCCGTTCTACTTGCTACACTATATAATATGATTGGAAGCTTAACTGATTTAGCTATTGCTGTATAGTGAGCAATTAAACCATTCTGTGTTGCTTTGTTATAATATGGTGTTACACACAACAAACCGTCTGCACCATATTTTTCTGCCTCCATCGACATATCAATTGCACTTTGGGTACAGTTTGAACCTGTACCTGCAATAATCGGAATACGTTTCTTTGCAAAATCAATACATGCCTTTATTGTTTCTTTATGTTCTTTTACAGTTATTGTTGAAGCCTCTCCTGTTGTTCCACAGACAATAATAGCGTCTGTGCTATTCTTTACATGGTATTCAACTAACTCCTCTAATTTTTCAAAATTGATTGCTCCATTTTCTTTCATTGGTGTTACCAATGCAACACCTGATCCTGTAAATATAGCCATTTACTTTTCCTCCTAAAAATAATAAACTGCAAACAAAAAAGTCGACCGATGGCCGACCCCTAAAGAACATGCTAATTAATCCTCAACAGTTGTATATTATTAGACTGCGTATCACACTAATAATTATACATTCTATTATGAAAACTTACACCTCTTTAGGTAGCACTCCATCAAACGATTGATGACAGTGATATGGTTCTTCACCATACCCCCAGGAACGATAAAATTCAGGTCTATCTACCTTCGGCATTGCCACCTTTCTGCCATTCTCATCTATGCCTGAACATATCCAATAACATACTATTTGTACAATGCACCTCTACCAATTTTAGTATATACTAACATTGTGTAATCTGTTTGTCAACTTAAAATTCAAATTCTTTTCATAATTATTCATTCGTTGTTCTCTTTTACTGTTCTGAATTCTGTCACAACATCCGCATGGGAAATCAACTCGTCCGGAAGCTTTTGCCCAGTAAGAATTAAACCAAAATCTTCCTCTTTAAGCTCAATCAAGCTTATCAATTCTTCTTTTGATATAATTTCTAAATCTAATAGTCCAAGAACCTCATCTAATACAAGCAAATCACACTCTCTTGTCTCAATTACCTTTTTAGCAAAATTAAATCCATTAATAATATTCCGTTTTTCTTCATTTTTTTCTTCGTCTGACAGATTACAATAACCTTCTTCTTCTTTTTCAAAACGGAATAGCTTAATCTCAGGTTCTAAACGGTTTAAAAATTTAACTTCTTCTAAACCTTTCCCCTTCAGAAATTGTATGATAATAACACAGCGTCCAAGACTGGCTTCTTTTATACAAAGACCAATGGCAGAAGAAGTCTTTCCCTCACCCTGTCCATAGTATATTCGTACCTTTGTATTACTCATTTTATTCCCTCCTTTTTCTCTTCCCATCAATAAAGAGAAAATATGGTTTTGCTATAACAATTTCCTCATACGAAAGTTATTATAGCACCATTCCCAAGAAAAAGCTATTCTTTTATTTATATGATACCAGGGTCAAAAGGTCATGTTTTTCATGCTGGCATGAAAAAACATGGCTTTGCGACCCGCAAAAACATGAGAAAGTAGCCTGGACAGGGCGGATTTCGAATGTTTTTAGGATGACGGGAGCACAAAGTGCATAGTCATCCGTAGGTATCAAGGGGCAAAATATCTTTTGACCCCGACATCATTTATATGCTCTTATTATCTCCTTACTATTCTTCTAAATATTCTAATTTGCTAACAGAAACTTCATAGGCAACTCTCTTTTCTACCTCAGTTTCTGATATTTTCTTTTGGTATTCTCTACTTTGAATTCTTCCCCAAATACGCAAATGTCCTCCTACTTCAAACTTTTCTGCATATCTTGCATTTCTTCCCCATGAGATACAAGGTATATAATCTGATTTTCCATATGGACGATTAACCGCCAGCAATAAATCTGCAATTTCTCTTCCAAGAGGCGTCTTTCTATATACTGGTGTTTTGCAAATATACCCGTCTAAATAGATAAAATTAGGTTTACTACTCTCATATCCCTCTTCACATACCCTAATTTCTCTTACAAATACGGATAATACTAACTTGTTTTTTGATTCTTCATGACGATTATAAGAACGGAATTGACCACTTGCTTCAATAATCTCCCCTCTATAATCTTTACTTACATCAATTAACCGTTCCGATATCATAAGTGGAATGATATCATAAGAATCACTCAAACGATTCACTTCAACATCCAGTAAATAAAATCCTTCCCCAAACACGTCATGACTATAACGGAATTCACTTACTACCTTTCCTGAAATGTTTACCTGATTGTTATCAAATACTTTATCTGTCATATGTATGACTCCTCTCTTTTTTCGAATATGTATTTTTATATTTTGTCATTAATATATATATGTAAAAAAATATAAAAATAGAATAAATTTTCATCCCCCTTTTTCTACATTTTAAAACATTTGATTCATTCTATCAAACAACTGCTATTATTTCAATTATTATTTCTAACAATATTTCCCATGATTTTTATATAATATTACATTCTAATTTATTTTTTCATGCAAAGAATGGCACTCGTTATAAGTCGTATTCCCTTTTTAATAGCAAAGTGCATAATAATAAGAACAGACAAAACTTAAAACTTGCAAATTTTCAAAGATGTGATATAATTAATCAGTTGTACGTGAACGGGTAACCCCCAACAGCAATTGATAGGAGAAATAAAATGAAACAAAAAAGAGAAGATATTCGTAATATTGCTATTATTGCCCATGTAGACCATGGTAAAACTACATTGGTTGACGAATTATTAAAACAGAGCGGAGTATTTCGTAGCAATCAAGCTGTTGTTGAGAGAGTCATGGATTCCAACGATATTGAAAGAGAACGTGGAATTACAATTCTTTCCAAAAATACAGCCGTTTATTATAAGGATACTAAAATTAATATCATCGATACACCCGGACATGCTGACTTCGGTGGCGAAGTAGAGCGTGTATTAAAAATGGTAAATGGTGTTATTCTAGTAGTAGATGCTTTTGAGGGAGCTATGCCTCAGACTAAATTTGTTTTAAAGAAAGCATTAGAGCTGGAGCTTCCTGTTATTGTATGTATCAATAAAATTGACCGTCCGGAAGCTCGCCCTAACGAGGTCATTGATGAAGTACTGGAACTTTTCATTGATTTAGATGCAAATGAAGAACAACTTGATTGTCCTTTCGTATTTGCTTCTGCAAAATCCGGTGTAGCTTGCCTGGATTTAAATCAAACACCTGAAAATATGCAGCCATTATTTGAAACAATTCTTGATTATATACCTGCACCTGAAGGTGACCCGGAAGCAGATACACAAATGTTAATCAGTACAATTGATTACAATGACTACGTTGGTCGAATCGGTGTTGGTAAAATTGATAATGGAAGTCTTCGCGTAAACCAGGATGTTGTTCTTGTAAACGAACATGATCCGGACAAGTTCCAAAAGGTTAAGATTAGTAAATTATACGAATTTGATGGTCTTAAAAAAGTAGAAGTTACCGAAGCAAAATTTGGTTCAATTGTGGCCGTATCCGGTATCACAGATATCCACATTGGTGACACAATTTGTTCCCCGGATAATCCTGAACCAATTCCATTCCAAAAAATTTCAGAACCAACGATTTCTATGGATTTCTTGGTAAATGATTCTCCACTTGCAGGGCAAGAGGGAAAATTTGTAACTTCTCGCCATTTAAGAGACCGCTTATTCCGTGAATTAAATACAGATGTTAGTCTTCGTGTTGAAGAAACAGAAAGTGCAGACTGCTTTAAAGTATCAGGACGTGGAGAACTCCACTTGTCTGTACTAATTGAAAATATGCGTCGTGAAGGCTATGAATTTGCTGTCAGCAAGGCAGAAGTCCTATATAAATATGACGAAAGAAATAAAAAATTAGAACCAATGGAACGTGCTTATGTTGATGTTCCAGAAGAATTTGCAGGTAATGTTATCGAAAAATTAAGCCAGCGCAAAGGTGAATTACAAGGTATGTCAATGGCAAATGGCGGATATACAAGACTCGAATTTTTAATTCCTTCCCGTGGTTTAATCGGTTATCGTGGTGAATTCATGACAGATACAAAAGGAAATGGTATTATTAATACTGTTTTTGAAGAATATGGTCCATACAAGGGTGATATTCAATATAGAAAACAAGGTTCTCTTATTGCCTTTGAATCTGGTGAAACAATCACTTATGGCTTGTTTAATGCCCAAGAACGTGGTACATTATTTGTAGGACCCGGTGAAAAAGTATATGGTGGTATGATTGTAGGGCAAAATGGAAAAGCTGAAGATATTGAAGTAAATGTATGTAAAAGAAAGCAGTTGACAAATACTCGTGCTTCCGGTTCTGATGATGCTTTGAAATTAACCCCACCTAGAGTATTAAGCTTAGAGCAGGCACTTGAATATATTGATACTGATGAATACTTGGAAGTAACACCTGAGAGCCTGCGTATTCGTAAGAAAATTTTAGATCCAACGCAAAGAATGCGTGCAAAACGTAATAGTAACAACAAATAACCCCTCTCACTTTATAAGGAAGGTGAATTATGACTGTAAGTTTAAATAGCATAACCGCATTTAGCCAGTCAGAATTGAGGAAATACGCTGCTCTTCGTCCTATCTATACTAGCGAAGGGCAGTTTTTAAATCAATTTATCTGGTCTGAATACTATAATACAGAGTATATTAAAACAGATTCTTATCTTTATTTTCTAATTGATGTATACAAACGACGTTCTACGATGATGCCTTACTGCCGTGTAGAAGATATCGAATCCACCTTTTGGGCAATCAAGCAATACTTTAATGAAGAATTAAAACTTCCGATGATTATGTACCTTGCAGATGAAACATTTTTATCTGTAATGAAACAATCTCCACGTTTTTTAGATGAATTTACATTTGAAGAAGACCGTGATTCATCGGATTATATCTATTCTGCTGACAAATTACGCACATTAAGCGGAAAGGCTTATCATAAGAAAAAAAACCATGTAAATGCTTTTTTAAAGGAATATGCCGGACGATTTGAGTATTCTACTCTTTCCTGCCGGAATATGGATGAAATTGAACAATTTCACGAGGAATGGTTAAAAGAACGAACCTTAACAGACCATTTTAACAGTATACGAAGTGAAGAAGACGGCGTTCACCGGATTTTTGATAATTGTTTTCTTTTGGATTGTAAATTAGGCGGAATTTATATCGATGGTAAGCTGGAAGCTTATTCTATCGGGAGCTATAATCCTAATACAAAATATGCTTATATTCATATAGAAAAAGCCAATCCAAACTTCCGAGGTTTATACAATTATATCAATCAGCAATTTCTGATTCATGAATTCCCGGAAGCTGAATTTGTAAACCGTGAAGATGACCTAGGGCAGGAGGGTCTTCGTAAATCCAAACTTTCTTATAAACCAATACGTTTAGAAACCAAATATGTAATACGAGAAAAATAAAAACTAAGAGTTTGGTACAAAGTAATTTTGCTTCTGTACCAAACTCTTATTCATCTATAGCTTATTTATTCCAAATCATAATTGTTTTTCCCATTACTTTCTGGATATCCATTTCAAATGCCCTTGTCATATCTTTAATGGAAGATACTTCTATCTGAGCACCTACTAAATTGCTTAAATATCCAAGAATTTCCGGATTACTTACATACATATCAACTGTTTTTTGAAAATCATCTCTACCACTGCGACTGCTTCCAAAAAGACGTAATCCTTTTTCCAGTACCATACGTGTGTTAATAGGAACCGGATATTCAGAAACACCTAATAATGAAATTGTACCTTCTGGATGAATGTGATCGATAATCTGGTCAATTGCTTTCTGAGAAGCTGCTCCTCCTACACATTCAATTGCATGATCAATTCTTAAATCTTCCGGAATATCTTTTACATTAAAGGTATCGTCTGCAAATGTGAAACCAGCTAATTTTTCCTCTGTTACACCAAAAATGTATAATTTCGTATCTGGAAACATTGCTTTAAAAAACGTTGCTGTAATGTAACCAAGGTTTCCATCTCCCCAGATTCCGACTGCATTTCTTCTCTGATGTGCAATTGAATCGAGTCTTCTCAACGCATGAACACTAACCGATACCAACTCTGTAAATGCTGCAACTGTCTTATCAATTCCATCTGGAAGACGAACAAGACGATCTCTTCCCATTGCCACATTGTCCTGCATGAAACCATCAAAACCACTGGCACGGAATTTGCTGCTACGGAGATAATTTTCAGCAATTACATTATCCACTTCTGTTGGTGTATTCGGAATCATTACAACTGCCTCACCCGGTTTATATTCTCCTTTTGGATCATATACAACTTCACCAATTCCTTCATGAATCAACGCCATTGGCAATTTTTTTGCAAGAATTTCAGCCGGTCTGACTCCTTGATAATATCTTTGGTCAGCATGACAGATAGATAAATGTGTCGGTCTGACTACAATCTCTCCACTAAATAAATCAATATCACTAAATGCAACTTCAAAACGCCTTGGTGCAACTAACCGATATACTGTATTAAGCATTTTTATTTATCTCCTTCTATAAGTGTTTCTGCCACTCTCAAATCATATGGATAAGTTATTTTAATATTAAATACTTCTCCCTCTACTAAATAAACAGGTTCTCCCTTTATGACAAAAATCTTTGCCGCATCTGTTAATATTTCTTTTTCCTCTTCTGTCAAAGCATTATACATATCTTTTAGTTTCTTTGCCTTAAACGATTGAGGTGTCTGTCCCTGGTACATTTTAGAACGGTCTGGAACTGAAGCTATTATATTAGAGTCGTCACTTTCTACAATTGTATCAGTAGCCGGAATAACGGTATCACACGCACCATATTCTAAAGCATAACGAATGTTATCCTCAATAATACGATAAGTAACAAATGGACGCACAGAATCATGGGTAACAATAATTGTATCATCATCCAATGTGTAATTTTCTTCAATATAACGAATTGAATTCATAATGGTTTCATTTCTAGTAGAGCCACCTTCAATTACAACAATCCTGTCTTCATCCTTTAAATATTTTTTCACTAAATTTTTTGTGTGACTAACCCACTGAGCTGGACACAATACTATCAACTTTTCAAAACTGTCATTCACATAGAATTTTTCAATTGTATGAATGATAATTGGTTTCTCCCCCACAGTCAGGAATTGTTTTGGTTTTTCTACATTTCCCATTCTACTTCCAATTCCTCCCGCCAGAATTACTCCAAAAATCATAATTTCCTCCATTCCGCCGTATAAACGGCATAAAAATTACATATTTATATTTTACTTCTTTAATGAATCATAAATAAGTTTTACAGTCCGTTCGGAAGATTTCCCATCTAAATCATCGAAAAATCTTGTTTTAAATGCCTTAATTTTCTCGGCTTCAAAATCTTCCTGCTTTATTGCAGTCACTGCCTGTCCAAAGCTTCTTACTATTTTACCTGGAACAAACTTCTCGTATTCATAATAAAAACCTCTTGTAGCAATATAACGCTGCAAATCATATGCAAAAAACAACATTGGAATATCTAGCAATGCAGCTTCGAAAATAACAGATGAATAGTCCGTAACCAACAAATCAGATACAAACAATAAATCATTTAACTCCGAATTATCTGACATGTCAATAATATATTCTTTATACTCATCTGGTATCTCATTTCTATCTTGTACAAATGGATGATGTTTGATAATAATAGCATACTCTTTATTCAGCTCTTCATATAAACGAACAACGTCAAACTTATCGACCGGATAAAATCCCGTCAGTTTACCTTTTCCACGGAAGGTTGGTGCAAATAATAAAATCTTCTTATTTTTAAGCTGTGGATAATTGGAATAAAACTGCTCCTGAACCTTTTTCTTATAATTGTCATCAAAGAAAATATCTGTTCTTGGTATTCCTGTTGCAACTGCTTTTTCCAAAGAGATTCCAAAACCTTCTGCATAAAACTTAGAAATTTCTTTTGAACTTACAATTGCATAATCATAATTTCTATGAGAAGGACTCTTCTGCTTTTGTCCACCCGGCTTTCCTAAACGGCTGTATCCGAATGTCTTAAATGCACCGCAGGCATGCCAAAGCTGAATCATTGTTGTTCCTTCTCTTCTAGGTATTTTATAAATAAGAGAAATAAAATCATCTACTAAAATAACCTTGGATGTAGCACAATAATAGCCATACAGCCATACATGCCAATAACTCATCCGTTTTGGTTCACTGTCATCTAAAAGGAATCGAATATCTAACGTTTTATCTTCTTTTAAGATATTATAAACAAATTCAAAATTACCTGTTAAATCATTTCTTCTATTTGATATAAATACAACTCGGTTTTGCTTAATTGGAAGCTTACTGCACACATTAAAAGCAGTATGAAGCGTTTTTATTTTACTGTCTGTAATACCAAAGTTCTTGCGAGTAAAACGATTTACTCTCCAACGCATATGGAAAAGAATCTTTAATGGTCCCCACTTTTTATTTTTAGGAGCTTTTTTTGCACATCCGATTAATGCCAATACACTTTCTACAAAATAAACAGGAAGTAAAGGTACTGACAATACAACTAAAATACAAGTCCATAGTCCTTTTACAAAGTTCTGAATACTTTTTACAATCCCAGTTGTAGTTTTTTCTGTTTGATCTTCCAGTAATTCAAATGTAAAAATTTTATTATCATCAGATGTATATATATTATATACTTTATCATCTTCCTCTTCTTCTAATTTTACATCACGGCTGATTCGAAATTCCATAGAATCAATTACAATATCGCCATACGTAAATTCAAACCAAAAATCAATTTTTTTATTTACCGGTGTATTAAAAAACAAATATTCTAAATTATAATTGTACTTTGCAAAAATCGTACATTCATTCAAATCTTCATTTGGAAAATATGCCTGTACAATCACTGGCAATCTTCTTGTTTCTACTCCATTACTAAAAATAACTGTAACCTTTGGATTTCTAACCTTTGGGTCATAAGGACAGTTTACTCTCAAATTGATATTAAGCATCTTACCTTTGCGAAACAGCTCTAATATCTTTAAACTATAACTTTCCAACGTCTTTCTCCTTCTTACGTGCTAATTCTAAGAAATATTTACCCACAAAAACATTCCCCCATTCTACAAGGCATTCATTTGTTATGATGCCCTCTCGAAAGTACATTGTAAGAATGGAGGAACCTTCTATTATCAGCTTATTTTTTTATCTTATTTTTTGCATAAGAAATACAACGTGCCATTTTTTTGCTAATAGAACAGGATTCACATTCCCTTTCTAATTCTTTCACACGTTTTTCTTCCTGTTGTAATTTTCTTTTATAATCAGCGCTCTCTTTTTCTGCTTTTAATACTCTTTCTTTCATCTTAGCTAAATTACGATTATAAGTTGGATAATAATTGTTCCAACGTTCAATCATCTCATCTAAACTGCAATTCCGAATAGACTTAATTGGTTCATACAAATCAAGTTCTTTCATTTTTTTATCAAGTGGAGCCTCATCCGGATTTACACCATCTTTAAAAATATGTTCTAAACCATTTTTATTCAAGAAATCAACATAATGTTCAAATCTCTTGTCATGTCCGTTTAATACCTGTTTAAAGTCAAGTTTTTGAACCAAATCAAAAAGATTGGTATCCTCTTTAATATCTTTTGCCCATACATGTGTAATATTGTGATATTCTGTCAATTCACGCATTCTCGCATCATGAGGAATTAATAATGCAGGGGCACCGGCAAGAATGGCTGTTATATTACCATGAAGTCTTGCACCAAAACTTAAATCTACTTTGCTTAAAAAATCAATCCATGTAACAGCACTATTAAAAAACTTAACTCTGTCTTCTGCATAAAGGCGGGCATCCAATGTGCATGGATAGGTTGGACGCTTCTGTACATGGGAATATGGAGTACCAGCATACAACAGACGAAGCTCATCAATACGTTGCGGCAAATAATAATGATTTGGCAACTGCATCATGCTTCTCTCTAAAAAATTCTGTACATTGTTAGGTGACATAACTGAATTATTCACACTAACAATAGAATCTGTCGTCAGATTTAAATCGCGAACCTTCAAATCCTTTCCAAACATATACATAGAAGGGCATCCAATTACCGTATGGTCAATTCCTTCACGAAATCCTAATTTTGTAAGATAATCAGATGTAATTTCTCCTCTTACTCCTACTATCGCAGATTTGTCTAAAACTGCCTTCACAAATTCCCTGACATCTTCATCAAATTCAAATGACTGGTTTAACTTAGGTTCAAATGGAGCTCTAAGCCCTACTCCGACTACTACACATGGTATAGTAAGCTTCTTAATTAGTTCTGTCGTTCTTCGCATTTCCGGCATAAAATCTTTTCGAAACGCATCTGCCAAAGGAATGACAAAACAATCATATTCTTCATTAATTTTTTCTGCATCTTTAGGATTTACTTTATAATGATTTGCTACTATTTCTGTATCTTCATCAACCATCAAGGAACGAAAAGCACTATAAGCATAAATAAGGTTACCAACATTATCTCCAATCGAATTCCCCTTCAGTATCTGCAAAGGCGACAAGTTTTCCAATGGTGATAATCCCGCCCTTATATAGATTCGTTTCATTTATGTCCTCCTTAAATTCCTTTCACTAACTCCTATTACTAGGTCATTATAAGCAATATTATTTGAAAAGTCAATTATTCCTGCTGCTTCTTCATTTAGTCTTATTTTACTTCAACCATCTGTCCTTCCTGATTAAATGAACTCCAACATGTACTTCCTTCCTGTTTGCGATATGCCTTGACGGTAAAGGAATAATATTCTCCGCTTTCTAATCCCTTCAACGTTACGGATTTTGTATTTTGACCTTTTACATTTTTTATACCAATCCAGTCACCATATTCATCCTGCTGGTAGATTCGATAACCAGTGGCTCCCGGAACCGTTTCCCATGTGATTTTTGCTGTACCCTCTTTTTCAGAAAAAGCATCATTTAGTAGACATTCATCCAGCTCACTATAGGCGTATACTCCGGACTCATCACATTCACTCTCATTGGTAGCGTCATAGGCTTTAACTGTATAATAATATACTTCACCTGTATTAATTGTCTTATCAATATAACTTGAACTAGTTCCACCAAGCTTTTTCGCTATTTTGCTCCATCTTCCATCCTGTGTCTTGCGATAAATAGAATAGCCTTCTGCAAACGGAACCGGAGTCCAGTTAACCTGGATTTCATTATATGAAAGTGCAACTGCTTCCTTTAACTGGGGTATTTCAAAAGCGGTTATTATCTTAGCTGAACTGTAAGATTTGTTACCTGCTTCATCGGTCAACGTCAAATCTAATGTATGTCCCGAACTAAGTGGTGTAATTCCCAAAGAAAAGTCACTTTCAACCGTCTGGTTTGACGCAATTTCTTCATCTTTTAAGAATACTTCTATTTTCCCACCACTGGCACTCTGCCCCGTAATACTTGAATCACTGTTATAGATGGTATTAATCTTACGAAACCCTAACGAGGATATATTTGAAGTACATCCTACCTGAATATTAATATCCAATCCCTGGTTCTTTAATGCATTATCTGTAATTTCTGCATTAGAATAATTTTGTAATAAAATTCCGTTTTTCTTATTATCCTGAATCGCATTATTCATAATCTTTGACCATGAACAATCCAAATAAACTCCATATTTATTTTTCTCTGTTCCGGTTACCTTATTCTTACTAATCTGAGCAGAAGAATATTTTAATGCAATACCAATATTATTATAATCCTTCACTTCATTATTCGTAATCTCATTTCCAATATCCTCCATACTGCCAAGCTGAGAATAATATACCGCAATTCCGTTAGACTCAGAACCATTTAAAACATTATTTTCTACTTTACAGCCGGAACAGTTTCTCAATGCAATTCCATTCGATACTGTCGCATTAATTGCATGATTCTTCCTTATTTCTGAAACTGTATTATTCGTAATCTCACTGTCCCTGACATATTTATAATAAATTCCTGCATCATAAGCAGTATCAATTGTATTATTGTCAACATAAATATTGTCCATATAGTAATCGCCAACTGGGAAAATACCTCCTGTATTGACACCTCCACACAAAAAGATTGCGTAACCGGCACTCATATCCGGTTTGGCGACTGTTGAAATGGCATTATTACGAATAACAATATTAGCCGCATCTTTTTTTGGTTTTAAAATATTACCAACCGGCATCATATAGCTGGCAGTTCCTGTCCAATATTTGAGATTAATTCCCTCGCCAGACTCAGTAATCTTATTGTCTACAATAATACAGTCTTTATAGTTCAATCCATAAACCGCCTGTTTCGCTACATTTTTAAACTGATTATTGGCAATTAAGATATTCGTATAGTACTCACCAATTACTGCTGAATGTGTTCCAATTGCTCTTTGAAGATTTTCAAATTCACAATTGTAAATTACTACATTATCACAGGTTGTATCATCATAGGCACGATAACCGCTTGCTACACTACTGCTATGTGTAATATCAATTTGTATTGCCTCTTTGTTCTTACTTCCCTTATAGCCACTCATATAAGAATTTGTAATCGCAACATTCTGCACGCCACAAAGCTCAACATGATGACCATTATAATTGTCTAAAATTTTCACCTGATTAATCAAAATATTTTTGGCATGACCAAATCGGATAAAGGAATGTTCATAGCTGGAGTCTTCGGCAAATTTTTTCATATTGCCATCCCATGTACCGCCTTCTAAAATTACATTATGAACTCCGTTGTATTCTGTATTAATCTCTTTTGTATTACCACCCATTATCATTGAACTTTTTCCTGTCGTACTTACAATAGAAGCATCTTCATCCATACAAAGCCATGTATTGCTATATATATGAAGTGCTTTACTAATCGCATACGTTCCTTTTGGAATTACAATTTTATATTGAACCTGGTCTGATGCATTTACTTTTGCTTCGTTTAATGCACACTGCAATGCATCTGCAGCATCTTTTTTTCCGGTATTATCCGCATAATAAGGATCGTCCATTACATTAATTGTAATCATATTTGAATAATTAGGAAAAACAGGGAGCCCTATCCCTGTTACTTTATTGTTATCTAATCCCTCTTGTGCCTTTTTTACAATATAATTAATATTTGCAGAAGTGGTTCTATCGTAACTCTTATCCTTAACGCCTGCCTTTGCAGTAACAGACATAGTTTGAATCGACATATATGCACTCCCTACGATTAACATAATAACTACTAGCATTATCCTTAAAGCCGGTATTTTCTTTTTTTCCATTGTTTTTCTATTCATTATACTACCTTCTTTACCCTCTTGCTTGTCATCCTGTTTCTACTTATCCTCATTTACTTGTTTCTTCAATTAATTTACATATCTTTTCCGATGCTGTTCCTGACTCAACTTCATTATATTTTTTAGAAAAAGCAGAATACTTTTCTATATATTTTGCCTCATCATAATGCAGTATATCCTGAATTAATTCTTTTGTTTCATATGAAATAGGACCAGGAGCTTCTTTTTCAAAATCAAAATAAAATCCTCTTAAATTATTTTTATAATTATCATAATCATAACAATAAAATAACATAGGACGTTTTAAAATACTATAGTCAAACATAACAGAAGAATAGTCTGTAATTAAAATATCTGATACTAAATATAATAAAGAAATATCATAATTTAAATCGCAATCAAAAATAAAGCCTTTATATGGACTCCAATCCACTAAATCCTTTACCAAATAATGATATTTAACAATAATACAATATTCATCCTCTAATTGTTCTTTTAACAGTTCGAAATCAATATGGGGATTAAATTTATAACGTCCCGAACCATAAAATTCATTATCACGCCAAGTTGGTGCATATAATATTATTTTCTTGTCCATTGGAAGTTCTAATTCTTTTTTTAATGATTCAATGTATTCCTTCGTATTATTACGGATTAAAATATCATTTCTCGGATAACCAATCGTAAGCATTTCTTTTTCAAAGCCAAATGCTTTCCGAAATATTTTAGCTGAAAAATCATTTTGAGCAATCAAATAATCCCAAGTTTGTGCATTTTGATAGAATTTATTTTTATATTTCTCAATGTCCTTATCCTCTGCCATAGACACCGAATCCATATCAAGTGCTAACTTTTTGAGTGGTGTTCCATGCCATGTCTGAATATAAGTTACGTTTTTCTTCTTAACTAAAAAATCTGGCTGTCTACAATCAAACACCCATGTTTTAGCTATTGCCATATAATAAAAATATTTTATCCGTTTAAAACGAACAATTTTATAATTTCCTGGTAGTTCTTTTGGAAGCGATTCAAAAAACCATATACACTGATATTTTTTATCAAGACCTTTTTCAACCATATATTCATAAATATATCTCGGGTTACCAGTATAATTTCTTCCCATACTACTGTTAAATACAATTACTTTCTTGTCAATTGGAAGAAGACTCGCCATGATTCGGTAGCAAAATAACATAACAGATTTTGCTGCTTTTTTCAGTTGTTTCTTCATTTTAATATCCCCCTGTCCTCTTCCATTTAATTTTAATTCGAATGATGATTCATCTCTCCACGTCTTAGGTCATTTTTTATCTTTGTTGTTGATATTTTTTCGGTTCGAGGTAAATAAATCACTTCACAATAATCCTTAAGAAAATCAAACTGTCCTTCCCAGTCATGTCCCATAACAAAGATATCAATATCATTATCTACAACATCTTTTATCTTCTGATCCCATGAAACTTCCGGTATTACCTCATCTACGTAACGAATCGCCTCTAATATCATTTTTCTGTCTTCATAAGAATGGTAGGCCGTTTTATGTTTTAGAGCATTAAATTCATCCGTTGATAACACAACCAATAAATAATCTCCCAACTCCTTTGCCCTACGGAGCAAATTAATATGTCCGACATGTAGCAAATCATAGGTTCCATAAGTTATAACTTTTTTCATAATTATTTTTCCTTCTTTCTGATATCCTATACATATATCTAAAAACAAAAATATTTATTATTTCATCCTCTGCTCATACAACTTACTAACCTCTTCGACAGACCCTTCTGCCAGTACTTTTCCATGATCAAGCAAAATTGCTTTATCACAAAGACGTTTTACCTGTTCTAAAGAGTGAGATACAAATAACACAGTTACACCTCGGTCAAACATATCTCTTATCTTCTTTTCACTTTTTTTACGGAATTTTGCATCACCAACAGATAATACTTCATCTAAAATTAAAATATCCGGTTCTACTACAGTTGCAATTGCAAATCCAAGTCTTGCTTTCATACCGGAAGAATAGTTTTTTAATGGTACATTGATAAAATCGCCCAACTCAGAAAATTCAACAATTTCATCATATTTTTCCCGTATAAACTCCTTGGAATATCCAAGAACTGCTCCATATAAATATATATTTTCCGCTCCTGTATATTGCTTATCAAAACCGGCACCAAGCTCTAAAAGAGGTACTATCTTCCCTTTCTTCTTAACAGAGCCTTCGGTTGGCTTTAACACACCTGCAATTACTTTTAATAATGTACTCTTTCCTGCCCCATTAAATCCTAAAATTCCAAGCCGTTCTCCCTTCTGAAGTTCAAAAGAAACATTTCTCAATGCCCAGAATTCCTGAAAACGTAATTCTCTTTTTATAAATTTAATCACATAATCCTTTAAATCATCTACTTTTTCTGCACTAAGGTTAAAACGCATACTTACATTTTCAACTTTTAATGCCACATTTTTCTTACCCACTTTTGTGCCTCCTGCTAAATATTCAGAATAAATTTATCCTGATTCTTGTAGAATACGTAAACACCTATAATCAAACTTCCAAAACTTATGACTGCTGAAAATACTAAAGCATACATATCAAATCCCTGTCCATACATAACCGTATTTCTAAAGTTCTGGATTAGGCAGTATAATGGATTAACTTTGAAAATCCACTCAAATCCATTCTTGATTACTCGGGAAGGATAATAGAATACTGCACACGCATAAAAGAGTAATGTTAAAAATACTCCCCACAAATATTCCAAATCACGGAAAAATACCGCTAACGTAGCAAGAATTAATCCAAAACCCAAACTCATGATTAACAATAAAACAATCGGAACAATTGCTCCAAATACATAAATAGTTGGTTTTACATGTAATACAGCCGCAACTCCAACTAAAACAATAAGTGACAGTAAAAATGTCACGAAGTTTGATAATACGGATGATAATGGATAAATATACTTTGGTACATATACTTTTTTAATCATACCACTGTTTGTCCGAATTGATTTCATCGCAGATTTTGTAGCACCTGAAAAGAATTGGGTCATTAAGCGTCCGGTTAAAATATAAACCGGAAACAGGGCATCATCTTTTGCATATAATTTTGAGAATACAACCCAAAGTACCAACATATTAAGAAGTGGCTCTAATAAGGTCCAGACAAGTCCAAGTACAGACCGTCGATACTTCAGTTTTATGTCTTTTTTCACCAATTCTTGAAGTAAAAACCGGTATTTCATAAAGTTATTTAGATATTTTTTCATCTCTGTTCTCCATCTTTCTTCCCGTTTCACTTTAGCTTTGCCGTCAGGCGGGGTTATTATATCATATTTGATTATATTAGTCAAACGAAGTAAATACACTAAAAAAGCCAAAAACAAAACAAATGTCCAGTCTAAGTATTGGATATTAAGGCAATTAGAATATTCATTAAAACGTGAACTTTAAAAATAAATTTTTCTAAAGTTCACGTTATAAAATCTTAATTATTTTGTTCTTTTTTACTTATTCAAACGATTGATTGCACTAAATAATGCCCGCAAAGAAGACCTTGTAATATTAGAGCTTATTCCTGCACCATAGATTGCATTTCCATTCTCTTCATCCAATAAATGGATGTAAGTAACAGCCTGTGCATTTGATCCTGACTGTAGGGCATGCTCATTATAATCTAATACTTTTAATTTTCTACTAATTATATTACTAATTCCCTTCTGTGCCGCATCAATCGGACCATTTCCAATTCCTTCTAATGTTTTTTCAATTCCATTTTCTTTATACAAGATTGTAATATGTGTGCTTTCCCGGTTATTTTCGTCCATTTTCTCTTCTATCTTGCACTGGCAGAAATGAAACGGCTCTTTTGCTTCTAAATATTCTTTTTTAAATTCCTCCATAATCTGTTCCGGAGCTACCTCACCTTGCTTTTCTGAAATTTCCTGTATTATTTTTGCAAACTCTTTTTGCATCCCCTTTGGAAGCTTAAAGCCAAAACAGGAATCCATAATGAATGCAACACCACCTTTTCCAGACTGACTGTTGATTCTCACAATTGGTTCATACTTCCGTCCTACATCTGCTGGATCAATTGGCAAGTATGGCACTTCCCAATATGACTGATTTCTTTCTTTCATGGCTTTAATACCTTTATTAATTGCATCCTGATGAGAACCTGAAAACGCCGTAAAAACTAGTTTTCCCGCATATGGATGGCGAATATGAACCGGTATTTTACAACATCTTTCATAAACTTCTATAATTTCATTGATATTTTCTAAATTTAAATTTGGATTCACTCCCTGAGAAAACAGATTATAGGCGATTGTTAAAATATCCACATTTCCTGTTCGTTCTCCATTTCCAAATAACGTCCCTTCGATTCGGTCTGCTCCTGCTAATAAGGAAAGTTCAGCTGCCGCAACCGCACAACCTCTATCATTATGAGGATGAACACTTAAAATTACCGCTTCTCTGTTTTTCAAATGACGATGAAACCACTCAATCTGATCTGCATATACATTTGGTGTATTCATTTCCACGGTAGCCGGAAGGTTTATAATAACTGGTTCTTCTTTTGTTGCACCCCATTCATCCAGTACAGCTTCACAGACATCCAATGCATAATCCACTTCTGTTCCTGTGAAGCTTTCAGGTGAATATTCTAATATAATTTTTCCTTCGAAATCTTTCATTTTCTGCTTTACCAGCTTCGTTCCCTCAATTGCAATTTCTTTTATCTCTTCTTTACTTTTTCCAAAGACAACATCTCTTTGTAAAGCAGAGGTCGAATTATAAATATGAACGATTGCTTTTTTTACTCCATTTAACGCTTCAAATGTTCGTTCTATCAAATGTTCCCTACATTGTACCAATACTTGTACAATGACATCATCAGGTATTAAGTTCCGCTCGACAAGCTGTCTTAAAAAGTCATATTCAATCTGCGAGGCTGAAGGAAATCCCACCTCAATTTCTTTGAATCCAAGCTTTACCAGCATTTGAAAAAATTCAATTTTTTCTTCTACAACCATTGGCTCAATCAATGCCTGATTTCCGTCACGTAAATCAACACTACACCATACCGGTGCCTTTTCAATCTGATTATCTGGCCATTGACGTTCTGACAAGCTTATAACTGGATTTTTTTTGTATCTCGCATAATTTAACATCGCAAACCCTCCTATTTTCTTCAAAAAAAAAGCCCTCGTCTCCAATTTATTAGAGACGAAAGACTATATTCTTACGCGGTACCACTCTAGTTTATACTTTATGTATACCCTCACCCAATACAAGTATCTTCTTATATTGTCCTGTCTGATAACGGTCAGGATCCGTCTTTTCCTACTGCTATTAAAATCAAAACTTTTGACTCTCTAACGGTTCAGAAAAACTGCTAAAAGGCGAGTTCAGTTTTTTCCTGCAATCGTTTTTCACCGGTCAACGACTCTCTGAATGCGCAAAAAAACTTACTATTCCTTCTCATCGCTTTTATCTTTTATCAATTTTAATATTGATATTATAATAATCGAATTTCTTTTCCATGTCAATTCTTTTTTCAGATTATTCTGTTTCTTCTATTACTTCTCCTAATCCGCTTTTAACAAGCGAAATTAATGCATCCAGTGCTTCTTTTTCACGCTCTCCTTCACAGATGATATTAATCTCATCGCCCTGCTTCACACATGCACCTAATACTCCTAGTATACTCTTTCCATTAAGCTTCGCATTTTTCGATTGAATCAATATAGAACATGGGTATTCAATTGCTAATCCACAAAATCTTTCTGCAACTCGAAGGTGAAGTCCTTTTGGATTTTTTACAGTTACACGTTGATTAACCATACAATCGCCTCCTATAATAGCTACTATTCTTCTGTTCTTTCCTCCACATCTGTCTTATCATCATCTGAAGTATTTTGATTATTGCTATTATTTGTATTATCCATCGAATCAATATCATTTTCATCTGTATTATTTTCGGGTTCAGCGGTCTCTTCTGGAGGTTCTGTCTTATCATCGGAAGAAAAACCGTTATCTTCATCTGCTAATAACATAACTGATACGGTAGGTGTACTTACAATTTCAAAATTCTCATTTTCTTCAAATTTAACCGCAATTACATGTTTTCCTTTTCCAAGATTATTTAAATCAATATATGCCCCCAGTTTAGAAGCTGTCAACTTACTTACAACATCTTCAAGCCCCATAACCTTCACTTTATAAATCTTATTCGAATTACCATAAGAAAATTCCATTCCATCAGGAACATTTTTTGTTTCAATGTCGCTTGCCGTAAATGATATTTCTTTTGTAACAAGCTTCTCAACGGTTATCTTGACAGCTATTGATGTCATATTTCCAACAATTGATATGCCTTCAGGAAGATATTCCTTTAAATCAATCTCTTTTTCAATATTCTTTTTCACATTATTCACATTTATTATAATCGGAATAGAAGAAATCGTTTGAAGGACACGGTCTTCTCCCGTTATCTCAACCTGCCCCGGTTCAAAGTCAGTTTTCATGACCATATATCCCTGACCGGCTGTTCCTTCTGTCTTTACCTCAATTGGAACCGTTTTTGTACGCTGTACATTTATTTTTACCGAAATCGAAGAGGAACTGAATTTAAGTCTTGAAGAATCGATTTCCTTTCCCTCTTCATCATATACCTTTGGTATTAATTGATCTTCTTTAAAACTTGCAGATGCATTATTAATATCTACTACAACTCTTGCTTCTGCTATCTTATTCACAACTGATTTAGCACCTGATACTTCAATCAAATTTGGTTTTGCCTCAACAGTTCCGACAGAAAACCCGCTTGCGGCTTCACCAATCTGTTCAACATTTATTTTTACCTGCTTTGTTTCTTTATCTTCCATATTGATTGTCAGCATTTTAGGTTTTACCGTAAACTCTAAACTTGCATAATCAAATTTAGGACAACTCGCTACCAATTCAATTTTATTAAATGGTGTCATTTGTGTTAAATCAGCAGTAACCTGTAAATCTGTATATTTAATTTTATCTAATACACTTCGTTTACCTCTCACCGTAACAGTTACCGTATTTCCCTCTTCTACATCATATACTTTACCCAAGGAAGAAATTGCATCCTCATTAAGAAATTCAATCGGAATATTTGAAAAAGGTCTTGTTATCGCAGGATCATCAATATTAATAATAATAATCCAAATTATGGCGGCAAGTGGTATTGATAAAAGTTTAATGCCTAGGTTATTCATCAGCTTTTCTTTCATTCTTCTTTCTTCCCTTCCATAATTTTATTTTTTTACTATCAGCACTTTTCTTTTTCTGATAACGGGTAAGATATTCTTTTAACTGTTCTCCATCAACAGAGCGTTTTAATACACCTTCGGAAGCAATCGACACTTTACCAGTTTCTTCGGAAACAATAATTGTAATACTGTCTGTCACTTCGCTGATTCCGACGCCGGCACGATGTCTGGTTCCCAAATCCTTACTCAATTCCATGTTATCTGACAACGGTAAATAACAGGTAGCCGCAACAATTCGATTACCTCTTATAATAATTGCACCATCATGGAGGGGCGTATTATGTTCAAATATATTAATTAACAACTGACTGCTAATTACCGAGTCCAATATAATCCCTGTCCGCTCATATTCGTTTAAATCAATATCTCTCTCAATTACAATCAATGCCCCTGTCTTTGTCTTAGCCATCTCAAATGTAGCCCTTACAATCTCACTAATTGTCCGGTCTGAAAACCGTTCGTATTTATCCTTCTGGTCATCAAATGGAATAATTGAGGATATATAATTCTTTCTTCCAAGTTGTTCCAGCGCCTTCCTGAGCTCTGGCTGAAATACAATAATAATTGCAGTAATTCCAACACCAATTGTATTTTTAAATATCCACAAAATTACACTCATATCCAAAACAATTGCAATGATACAAAAAATACAAAGCACAATAATACCCTTTACCAGCATCCAGGCTCGTGTTTTTTTCACCCAGATAATAATATGGTAAAGTGCAAATGCAATAATTAATATTTCTAAAACATCAATAACTGTTATCTTAGGCAGTGATACTACCGTCAGATATTTTTCAAAAAAGGTTTTAATGATGTCCATACTGCCTCCAATTATCTTTTCTATTTTCTTTCTCCTAAATTATTCTCATCAAAATCATCTTCTAACTCCCGATTTTGATATATTTCATCCTGACTGTATCCCTTTTGAATCACATCTTGAAGATTCATTGTATTTTCATTTGTCTTTTGTGGATTAATTCTTTTTATATTTTTTTCTGGTGCTGTAATTGCCATTTTCGGAACCGCTTTTACATAATAGTAATAGTCATCGTCTTCAAACTGCAATTTTTCAACTGTTGTATAGTCAAGACTAAGTCGAAAAAACCAGATAATATAAACTAATACTCCACTTACTGCATTTCCTATAACAATAGATCCAATATTTTTATATATATCGAAGCCTAATCCTCCAATTAAAAATCCAATAATGCTTACGCAAGTTCCTACGACAATTCCTGCTTCAAATGCATGATCAAAGCTTTGCTTCCTTACAATATAAGTCACAAGCATAACAACAGAAAAAATAAGTATTGCTGAAAGCATTTCCTTGTTATTGACCAGACTATCTATTACAATCCGATACACATTGAAAATATCCTCTACTGAATTGCCATTTGTCGCAAGTACACTCTCCTTAATTGCAGAAAACAGGTAAAACACAACAACTCCACAACTTACAGGTAGAACTGCAATTGGCGTTCCTATCATCCCGAGTAAGATAGGAATGCAGTAAGGAATTTTTAGTAAAAATAGAATCGGAATTGCCAGTACTGCAAAACTATATTTAGGAGTAAACCGCAAAAACATACAGTACATAATAATCAATATAACGGCAGCAACAATTGCCAATATTTTAGAAACAAAAAATATTTGTAACACTGCAACAATCCCTGTCACTAAACTGATAAATGAAACTGGCAAAAATGCACACACAAAAGAACCAATTACCATTATGTTAACCTGTGTCAGTTTTGGGTTAAACCCCAGATGGGTATTTATCATATAAAATATAAATAATGTCGATATAAACTTTATCGCAGGATTAAGGTAGCTATCCGCTTTGGAATAAAATTTCCGAAGCTGCTCTTTGATTACCAATAGATTCATCATCCTGTCTTGCCCTCCTACTTTTGTTCTGCCTCGTCTTTGTAGAACTTACGGAGTACACCAAGCATTCTAAAATATTTTTTCACAAATTTATGGGCTTTATCATATTTCAAAGAATACATAACAATTGTTCCAATTATATATATAATAAGTAAAATTAAATAGACTGCCAGTGCTTTTCCAATCACTGCTTTATAATTCAGTGTTGCCGCATTTGTAATCAAAAATTCTGCATTGTAAAAAACCAATAGACCTAAAATAAGTATATACCCAATTGTAACACTCACTATAGTTTTCAACAAATTATATCGTATATAGTCCGATTTATAATAACCAAACCGTTTAAAATTTTCTTGATTTTCTTTCTTCTCATAGCTGGCTAATCGACTCATAATACGAATCTTCTTTTCATTTAACACGGTCACACCTCACTTTCTACCGATAGGCATACTCACTTATAACTAGTATAGCACACATTGTTTTGATAGTGAAGAAAATTTTTAAGCTTATTATACTTCTAATCTTTCTATTATATAAGAGAGCAGTTCATCTGAAAAAATTTGTAATTGGGAAAGTGTAATAATTTTTTCGTCTAAAATAGATAACCTTCCTAATTGATGTGGGGCAATTCCCAAATCTGCTTCTTCCAACATCGAAAGATCAAACTCACTGTCACCAGCAGAAATTACCAATTCAGAATTAATTTTTTCTTTAAAACGCCTTACCGCATTTCCTTTCGTTAATTTCTTTGGTATAACATAAATTTTCGTGCCATTACTACATACATCTACTAAATCTGTATTTAGATTTTGTTTTAAAAGTTCTACTGTCTTACATGGAAAACTACTTTTGGTAAATAAGAATAATTCCTCAATATTTCTCAATTCAAAACACCGATTTTTATCCCTTTCAAGCATTGACTCTGCATTCTTCAACTCCATTTTACAGTCTGATATCAAATTTAATGATTCTTTATACCATATATTGTCGCTTTTTCCATTTTTCAAAAGTATCCCGCCATTACAAACAAAAGCATATTCCGGTTCGTCAATTCCCAAATTAATCCTTTTATATTGTTCGATTGTTCGGGTCGTGGTCGGTACAAACAATATCCTTTTACAAATTTGTTTTAACAACTCATTGGATTTTTTGGTCATAAAAGAAATTTCCCGACCTTGATAAACTTCTACGCATTTTTTCTTTTCTTCTATTGGGTGTTTATACGAATAAATTAAAGTATTATCTAAATCGCAATGAAATACAACCATATTTATCCTCCTAAAAAACTGGCATACGATATAAAATACCGTATGCCATCTTCCTATTTCATTCTCTTTTTATTTTTCTCTGTCGCCAACAATATATTTTCGAACCAAATCAACAGGAATCATTGTAAATGCCAATGCAATCACTAATAACCAACCCTTTATTCCAAATGGAACACAGCTAAACATTTCACCAATCCATTTAAAGACTGGGAATGGTACTAACGCTGCATTTACAATAACTGCCTGCACAAGAATAATCGTGAAAAATACTTTTAAGAAACCTGGATTTGCATTTATATTCTTGAAAATTCCAAAGCCGTCATCTCTTACATTAAATCCGTTAAATAATGCACTTACAATAAATAGAACAAAATATCCTGTTAATAATTGCTCTTGATTATCAAAGAAACTTGCAAAAAATGGAGCCTTTAGGAATACAAAACTAACAATTGTAAGCCAGATTCCCATTGTTAATATCTGTTCCATCATTTTTCTGCTGACAATACTTTCATCTCTTCTTCTTGGTCTTTCTTTCATGTATTTTTCAAGAGCCGGTTCATTGCCCAGCATAATTGCACCTAAACCATCCATTACAAGATTTACAAATAATAAATGTGTTACTTTTAATGGCTCTGCCACTCCAAAGAACGGTGCGATTGCACTGACAACTACAGCTGCAACATTGATTACAAGCTGGAATTTACAGAACTTTAATATATTATGATAAATTGTTCTACCATACCAGATTGCATCTTTAATTGATTTAAAATTATCATCTAAAATTACAATCTTACCAGCTTCCTTTGCTGCTTCTGTACCGCTTCCCATTGCAAATCCAACATCAGCTCTTTTTAACGCAGGAGAATCATTTACACCATCACCAGTCATACCAACTACAAGGTTCATTTCCTGACATAATCTTACCATTCTTGATTTGTCAGTTGGAAGTGCACGGGCAATTACTCTAATATTAGGAATAATTTTCTTCACTTCCTCATCACTCATTTGATTTAACTCTATTGATGACAATACAACATCTGATTCCTTCTTAATTAAGCCTGCATCTTTTGCGATTGCAGCTGCTGTTTCAAGTCGGTCACCCGTAATCATGACAACTTGGATACCTGCATTTTGCACTTCTTCAATCGCTTCTCTTGCTTCTGCTCTTACTTCATCCCGGATACCAACTAAGCCGATAATAACAATATCCTCATTAATCTTATTTTCAACAAGTGCTTTTTCTGAATACCCAAATGCCAGTACTCTCATTGCCTTAGAAGCCAAATCATCAATTTTTTTGTCTAATACAGCTTTATCCAAATTTTTAATTTCACCATTTGCATCCATATATTTTGTTGCTGCTGCCAAAAGACGCTCTGGTGCACCTTTATAAAAAGTCTTGCCATACTTATCAATTCTTGCCTGACTAAATTTATTAGTAGAATTAAATCCCTGTGAAGCTGTTACAACACAATCACTGGAAGATGATAACTGGTTAAATGTTGTTTCACCAAGGAATTTCATTAATGCCTGATCCGTTGCATTTCCACCAATCACTCTATGTTCTGAATCATACATAGACTGTGTATTTTTTCCAATTGCTAAGTCAATATGTTCTTTTACTTTCGCATGAGAATCTAATTCCTGAATTGGAATTGATTGCCCATCCGCTGTAAAGAAGTCAACAACCTCAAGCATCCCCTTTGTAATCGTTCCTGTTTTATCACTAAATAAAATATTTAAAGAACCGGCTGTTTCAATTCCCTCCGCTTTTCTTACAAGAACATTATGGTCTAACATCTTACTTGTATTCTGCATTAATACAAGTGAAATCATAAGTGGAAGTCCCTCTGGAACTGCACAGACAATAATTACAACGGCTAATGAAACTGCCTCTACAATATCCTTAAATACTTCAGCAAACCCTATTGAGAAATATGCAGATACACCACCTGCACTAATAATAAAGTAAGCAAAATATAAGATTGCAATTACAATCGCACCGATATATCCAAAGGTAGAAATCTGATTCGCAAGTTTAGCCAGTTTAACCTTTAATGGGGAATCCGGCTCATCTTCCTGCATTTCCTCTGCCATTTTACCCATCATTGTCTTTAAACCAACTTTTCTTACATCTAAGATTCCTTCTCCGTCAAACACTACGGCACCACGAAATAGGGAATGTTTATCTACAAATGTATCTCCAGTAATATCATCCGGTAAAACAAAACCTTCGTCTGCCGCTGTCTTTTTACATTCCTCTGCCTCACCATTTAAAGCAGAATTGTCAACTCTCAAATTACCGGATACTAACACACCATCTGCCGGTACTTTATCACCAGACTGTAATAATACCTTATCTCCAACAACAACATCGTCAATATCAATAACAGAAACGGCACCATTACGATGTACCTTACACTGATCTTTTTTCGTGCTATCCTTTAACTCACGATACTTTGTATCACTTGCAACACCGGTTTTGGCAGATACCACTGCTACGATCAATACTGCTACAATCGTTCCTACCGGCTCATAAATCTCAGCATAACCAAAGAAAAACATAACAATCATCAATGCTGCAATTGCCAGCAAGATTCGAATCATCGGATCACTAAATGTTTCTTTAAATTCCTGCCAAAAGGTAGTAGGCTCGGAATCAGGAATTTCATTTGAGCCGTATTTTGCCCTCGAGTCTATAACCTCTTTGTCTGTAAGTCCACTAAATTTCATATTATTCTCCTCGTGTCTTATAATATTATTTGAAAACTATTGAATATACCGATTCGCAAGTTCTCCTAATCCCGGATCATTCGTTCCCTGACCGATTGCATTAAATTTCCATTCACCATTGTGTCTATATACTTCTCCGAAAATCATAGCTGTCATTCCGGAATAATCTTCTGTCAGGTTATAATGACACATTTCCGTATTATTTCTAGCATCAACCAAACGGATAAACGCATTCTGAATCATTCCAAAGTGCTGATTTCTTTTAACCGCCTGATAAATATTTACAACAAGAACAATTCTATCATATTCTGCTGGTATTTTATCCAGCTCAACAATAATCTGTTCATCATCGCCATCCCCTGCACCGGTTAAATTGTCACCCATATGCTGTACGGTACCTGATTTATGTCTTAAATTACCAAAATAAACAATATCCTTTTGATTCACTAATTTGCCATTTTGTAGTAACAAAGCTGAAGCATCGCAATCAATTGGCTGAGGTTTTGGTGCAAAGAAACCGCCTTTTTTACGTTCTACTTCATCCCATCCTAATCCAATAACCACTTTAGAAAGTCCTTCTCTATCTTTTGATAAACTAACTTTTTGTCCTTTTTGTAAACTAACCGACATTCTTTTTCCTCCTATTCTACTTCAACACCATAGTTTGCACAAAGTGCTGCTAAGCCGCCTTGGTAACCGCATCCAATCGCATTGAATTTCCATTCGCCATTATTTTTATATAATTCACCAAATACTGCTGCTGTTTCAATTGAAAAATCTTCTCCTAAATCATAACGAAGCAATTCTTCTCCTGTATCTTCTCTATAAATTCGAATAAACGCATTATTTACCTGTCCAAAATTTTGTCTTCTGACTTCCGCATCATAGATTGTAACCGTAAATGCAATTTTAGATATATTCGCCGGAACTATAGACAAGTCCACTTTTATCTGCTCATCATCTCCATCACCAACACCGGTCAGATTATCTCCCAGATGTTCTACACCTCCGGAAGGATGTTTTAAATTTCCATAAAACACAAAATCTTCTTGTCTTGAAATTTTTCCTGAATCAGTCAACAAAAATGCTGCTGCATCCAAATCGAAATCTCCACCTGTATCAAATTGATTTACATCCCATCCAAGACCTACTACAACCTTTGATAATCCAGGATTTCCTTTTGTTAAACTTACTTTTTGTCCTTTTTGTAAACTTACTGGCATTTTTCTACCTCCTATGCTACCTCAATTCCATAATGTCCACATAATGCGGCAAGTCCTCCCTGGAAACCACTTCCAATTGCATTAAATTTCCACTCACCATTATGTCTATATAATTCACCTACAACGACTGCTGTTTCAATTGAAAAATCCTCTCCTAAATCATAACGAATTAATTCTGTATTCGTAGCTTCATCTACAATTCGGATAAAAGCATTTGATACCTGACCAAAATTTTGTCTTCTGACTTCTGCATCATAGATTGTAACCGTAAATGCAATTTTAGATATATTCGCCGGAATTTTGCTTAGATCAACTTCGATTTGTTCATCATCGCCATCTCCCTCGCCGGTTAAGTTATCTCCCATATGTTTGACTGCCTCACTGGGATGAGCAAGATTTCCATAAAACACAAATTCTTTTTCCGTTGGACACTTTCCATTTTCCCCTAGCATAAATGCAGCTGCATCAAGGTCAAAATCTGAACCCGAATCAAAGGCGTTTACATCCCATCCAAGACCTACCATAATATTTTTCAATCCCGGATTCCCCTTTGTTAAATCAACTTTTTGTCCTTTTGATAAATTAATTGGCATAATTATATCCTCCCTTAAAATACTTATTTTTGAATTTTATCTGGAACATGATACATCTTTTCGAACTCTGTTTTAATCGTTTCAAGTCTGGCCTGATCTTCCATTCTTTTCTTTCTTGCATTTTCCTGAATTTGTTTTGTTTCATCAATACCATTTACAATTGTTCTCCAAGTTGTTTCCAACGTTTCAATTTTAATTGAACTTCCAGATGCTAACCTTGCTGTCGCTTTTGACTGTTCCACTGTATTTTTCGCATTTTTAATTAACATCTCATTTGTTCTTTCGTCTAAAGCAGACATTGCTTCTGCCTGAATTTTCTGCCGTTTAAGCATGATTGCCTGTGCAAGTGCCTGTTTAAACACGGGCAATGTAATAATAAATGCCGAATTGATTTTACGAACTAGGTTCATATTGCTAAATTCCATTGTCTTAATCATTGGAATAGACTGTATTGCTACACTTTCCGCTGTGCGAAGATCCTGCGTTCTCTGTTCTAGCATCATTAGAGCCTGTTCTAAACTCTGTATTTCAAATTGAATCGAATTATCGCCTGTCATTTCCATATCATTTCTTCGCTGTGCGATATAAGCTTCCAATTCCCGGCAACCTTGTTCTCCTGCCAAAATATACTTTACAAGCTCATGATAATAATTTACATTTGCCTCAAACATCATTTCTAATTTACGGTTTGACTGTTTAATTTCGGACTCATACTGCTTCAATTGCACGTAAATTTTATCAATTTCCTCACCCATTGTATGGTATTTCGCAAGTATTTTATCAAGCTGCTTCCGAAGATTCCCAAACAATTTTCCAAACAAACCTGAATTTTCTTTTATTTCTTCAATATCAAACTTGGACATTATTTTGGCCAATTCATTTAGCATCTCACTGGAATCATCCAACTGTGACATATTCATACTGTTTAGTACAACATCGGATGCTTTTGATATTTCTTCGGCAACCGGAGCACCAAAAGAAACAATAGTTTCAAGATTATAAACCTCGATTTGGCTTGCCAGAGCATCGACCTCCGGTGAATTTACCAGCGTTTCGTTCATCTGCTGTCTGTCTGCAACAATATCGTATTGTTCTACCACTTCTAATTCATTTTTAGGCTCTGGTGTCGACGCAGCTGTTGTTGTCTGCTGCATATTTGGTCTGCTAAAATCTAATCCCATATCATCTACCCTCTCTTAAATATTTTATCACGCCATGAACGACGTGGGTGCAATGGAATCAAATCAAAATTGGGTGTATGTAAATCATATAGATATTCTCCAATCTGATATTCTTCCAAAACTTTTCTGTTAAAATACTTTTCTACATTTTGGTAACCGGTAGGAACGAAAAACACAATATCAAATCCAATTAAATTCAAAAATGCAGTCATAATACTATCTTCTAATGAAATTATTTTCTCTGTTGTATTAATATAAATTAATTTTGGATTCTTTTTTGTAAAATCAAATTTTTGAATCATTCTTATCATTTCTTTTTTCAGATTAAGCACAGTAGAAATAATGGTATATTCCGTTCCGTTTTCAAACGTGCCCTTAATTGTTCTTTGTTCAATCAATAACGCTAACTTGTCCAACATGTATTCTTGCATTTCATCTCTTAAAAAACTATATTGATAACATGGATGCTCTTTTATTTTCGTTTTATTCAGGCGTCCATTCTTAAAAAATTCCGTTGCATGTGCCTTTATTGGATTTGCATC
This sequence comes from Velocimicrobium porci, assembly GCF_009696045.1. GTDB lineage: Bacteria > Bacillota > Clostridia > Lachnospirales > Lachnospiraceae > Velocimicrobium > Velocimicrobium porci. Next base: position 79,624 of record NZ_VUMT01000002.1, read on the forward strand.
GGTGCTATTGATAAATGGTACATTCTTTACTACGATTGTGTCTTCATTAAATAATGCTTTTATCTCAGACCAATACTCCATTGCCGAGCCGTTTTTAACCCCTGAAACTTTCGCAAAAATAACCGGAAGGTTAACAACGTTATCTATTACGCTGAAGTTCGGTCTATACTTTAATTCCTGATTCCACAAAATATTAATTTCTTCATATATAGTCTGTAAAGACACTGAAACTGCCTTCGTATACTGCTGATTTCGATATAATCCGGAACCCTGGTACATCATTGTATCTAATTCTCGTTCTGCCTGATATGCCACCGTTGTCATATGTACATCTGAATTTTCACTTGGAAATTTTTCAATTACAAGCGAATTATCATAATTTTTTTCAAATAATAACTTGTCTGTCAAACAACATTTTGTATTTAAATTTGGATTTAATATCACTACATCAATTGGAAGTCTTGCTAAAAATCTTAAAAATAATGCTTCTGTTTCATTTTTACAGCTGCCAAAATATATAAAACAGGAAATGTCCGGCATATTCCAATTTGAAAACAATTCCGGCTGATAACGCTGTAACCAGCAAAGCAAATAAACCGCCTTATTCGTAAGCTTATTTAAATTATTGTCCGGATCTCTACTTTCCTCCAATATAAGGTCAACAAAAGCCTTTATCATGACTCTCTGCAGCTGAATATTGGCAGAGTATTGAATGTTATGAGATAAATCCAATATCATTTGTTCCGGTTTTGTATAGCTATTCCTTCGAATTTTTTGAATCTCATCTATGGTCGGACAAGAGATGGAATTCTCAACAATTACAATTCTCCGACCATTCGTTTTAAGCTGAAGTTGAAACTGATACAATTCATTCAAATAAGTCAATTTATCTTCGACACCATTCATTCTATAAAAACAATTGTAAAATAAATTGGGGTCTGTTCCTCTTAGCTGTATTTCTTTTAGAATATCTTCAAATCCATTTCCTTCAATCCAAATATTCGTTGCGTTCATTACATCAGGTAAAATTCCATACAACTGCCGGTTCTTTCTCTCCTGCTCAATCTCATTTCTAATCGTCGCAATACTAAATTCTTTCGGAAACGGAAGCATTTCTTCCTTTTCATATAAGATCGAGTACTTCGATTCGGAATCTAATTTTTTATAGGCTTCTTCTCCATGGATTTGAAGAAATACAATATCACATCCCGCATTAGACAATATTGTAAGCATCTTTAGCTCATAGTTACTAATCTCGCCTTCATAAAGAATTTTAGGAATCTCATCGTTTCCCAGCTGATTAACAATACGCTCAAATTTATAATATAACCAGCACATAAACTTAATATAGGCATTCCGGAGCATAGAATCGTTTTTACCTTCCTGCCTCATCTGCTCCAATGTATCATAAATAGACGTTGCTACATTTTTTCTTTGATAATCATTCATCCGTGGCAACCATTTTTGCAAACTGCTTATTAAAAACCCCATGTCAAGCAAAAAATCCATCCCCATGATTTCTTCATAATAAGATAGATTATTTTCATTAGGATTTGATATTCTTCCTTCAATAACAACACCAGACCGTCTTGCCGCCTCGTAGTATTTCTTTATAAAATTTTTTATGCCCTCATTATATCCGGCAATACGATAAAAATAAACTTCTCCTTTGTTTCTGGCACTTAACGTATTAAAATACTGATTCAAATTTTCTAACATTTTATGTTCAAACATAAGCTATCAAACTCACCCTCAATATCGATTCATTCTATTTCTGTTCATCGCAAACCCAAGTCCTGCACCAACAATTCCACCCAATATATGAGTCAGATTAGAAACATTATTCCGTACAAATAACCCTTCATAAAGCTGTCCTCCTAAATATATAACAGCAACAAGTAGAAACGTTAGCGGAACTTCTCCTTCTTTTATGCTCGTAATTGGCGATAACAAAATTAATGCAAATACAACACCACTTGCTCCTAATAACATCACATTAGGTAAAAAAATAAAGTGAACAAGTCCGGTCACAAGTGCTGTTGAAATTATAACAAAAAACAGATTAAGTGAACCATATTTTTACTTTTCTTTTTGTCATAAATCCACCTCATATTATATAACTGTAATTAATATAGCAAATATAACTACAGTTTTCAAGTTGAAAGTCTATTTTGTTACAATTCTTAGCAACTTTCGTTAAATTTTCAAACAAATCCACAAATAAATTGTAGCATCATTTAACGCAGAACTAAATAAAAGAGATACTTTATCATATTTTTACAAAAATAACTACCATTTCCAATTCTACAATGTTATAATTATATCAATTGCTTGCAAAGGAGTAACTACATGAAAAACGAAATACTTTGTTATAGTATTGGTGCTCTCTTATATTGTCCCGCTAATAACGAAAACATAGTTCACTATTTAATTAACGAAAAATTTGGGACTCTGTTTTCACTTGCCTTATGCTTAGAAGATACGATTCGTGATAGCTGTGTTGCAGAAGCCGAACAACAGCTTATCCACTCTCTCAAACAGTTACACAAAGAATCACAAATCAAAGATTTTTTTATGCCTCATATTTTCATCAGAGTAAGAGAACCCAAACAAATAAAAAAATTAACCCTACAACTAGGTCAGGCTATCTCTATCGTAAAAGGATTTATTATTCCTAAGTTTTCTTTAGAAAATGCTGACAGCTATATACAAGAACTTCTTGAAACTAATGAGCATGTAACTCAAACCTTATATATGATGCCTATTTTTGAAAGTCCTACTATTATACCACTAAACACAAGATATGATATTTTATATGGATTAAAAGAAAAATTGGATTCCATTTCTCAATATGTTCTTAATATCCGTGTTGGCGGAAACGATTTATGCCATGCATTCGGTTATAGGCGGCATAGTAGTGAATCTATTCATGATATCAAACCAATTTTTAATATTCTCTCTGACATTATAACTGTATTTGGAATGGACTATGTTGTATCCGGTCCTGTGTGGGAATATTATAATGGAGAAGGATGGGATACAGGTCTTAGAAATGAATTAAACCAAGACAGGTTAAATGGCTTTATTGGAAAAACAGTAATTCATCCTAATCAGATTCCGCTCGTCAATGAAGCTTACAAAGTGTCAAAAGCAGATTTCGAAGATGCTGTTTCTATTTTAAACTGGGATTCCAATTTAAAAGGGCTTGTATCCGGCAGTGCTGAAAACACTAGAATGAATGAATATAAGACCCATTCTAACTGGGCAAAAAAAATTATAATCTTATCCCATATCTATGGGAAGTCAGAATTTTAATAGAATCGCAAAAATCTTTAATATTCGGCACGTATTGATAATTATCAAGTTCTATGTTATTATAACCATATCCCCCCTAGGGGGATATAATTTTTCATAAATACCCTAATGCATTAGGAGATATAGAAGATGAACCGATTAAAAAAAGACACTTGGTGTACGTTAAAATTGGCTTTCCCCATTATCATTGAAAATACATTGCAAACATTGCTAGGAACAACCGATACTTATTTTGCAGGTCAATTAACTGATACTGCAATTGCAGGTATTAATATAACTAATATTATAATGAATATCTTTATAGCATTTTTTACTGCTGTCAGTATCGGAACAACTGCCATTGTTACAAGAAGTTATGGAAAAAAAAACTACGAGAAAACAAATAAATCTATGGTTCAGTCAATTATCATTGGTTTCTGGCTAGGATTAACAATTGGTATTATCTGCTTCATCTTTTATAAACAATTTTTAATGGTGTCAAAGACACCTAAAACTATTATTGAATATGCAACGCCTTACTATTTCGTAGTTGCTATTCCATCTATATTTCTTTGTCTGCAGTTAATATTGTCCAGTTGTCTGAGAGCTGTCAAAGATACGAAAACACCTATGTATATAACCGGACTGTCAAATATATTAAACATTCTATTGGATACTTTATTTATCCATCTTGGATACGGAGTATTAGGACTCGCTTTAGCGACAACACTATCCCGAATCATCGGTATGTTACTTCTATTTTATAAATTGCAAAGGCATGACACGAATATTAAGTTCTGCAAAAAAGATTTTGTAGCAGATAAAAAATTGATTAAAACTATTCTTACAATCGGTATTCCTGCTGGTGCAGAAAAACTAATTATGCGAATAGGACAGCTTTTATATAACAACATGATAATTTCTATTAGCGTGACTGCATATGCTGCACATAATATCGCCGGAACCATTGAAAGCTATTCTTATATTCCAGCTATGGGATTTGGGCTGGCTGCATCTACTTTGGTCGGTACCTCACTGGGAGAACAAAAAATCGAAGATGCAAAAAAATATACTTATATCAGCTATTTATTGTCTGCTATTTGTATGATAATAATAGGTGCTGTATTTTATATCTTTGCCAAACCACTTGCTTCCTTATTTACTACTACAAAAGAAACGCAATTATTCGTTGCAAGTGTACTCCGAATAATTGCGTTTTTTCAACCATTTTCCGCTTTGGTACAAGTTATGACCAACTCACTTCAAGGTGCAGGTGATACAAAATTCCCTATGTATTCAACGCTCATCGGTATCTGGGGAATCCGATTAGGTATCGGTTATCTGTTAGCCATTCCTTTTAGATTAGGTCTTAAAGGCGTTTGGTATGCTTATGCTTTTGATTTAGTAATTAGAGGACTTATACTTTTAATAAGATTTTATAACGGAAAATGGGAAGAAATAATAATAAGTGTGGACAAAAAATAAAAAATAGAGAAACACAACTTTTTTATTTTTCCTAAAAGCGTTGTATTCCTCTATTTATACGACTTCCCTTCCAAGCTGCCTAGGGGACTTGAACCCCCGACCTCCGCCTTACCAAGGCGACGCTCTACCGACTGAGCCAAGGCAGCATATCAATGGTGTATCTGTTTTAACACATAATTTAGTTTACTCTTAACACGTTGAATTGCGTTATCAATTGATTTCGGTGAACGCTCTAAACGCTCAGCTATCTCTGTATATGGATACCCTTCCATATACAAATTCATAACCTCTTTTTCCAATAAACTAAGATGTCTTCCGAGTTCATATTCTATCACACTGACCGTCTCTTTGTCAATAACCAATTCCTCCGGATTCAACTTATGAGCCGCAGGGAGAAAGTTTATATAAGGATCCTTCATATCTTCATATTCCTCTAAAAAAGCCGGACTATAAAAGGAGATATAAGTATTTAAAGGCATATTTTTTTGACGATTTGAATTTTTAATTGCGGAATAAATCTGTCCCGCAATGCACAAATCGGCAAATGTATAAAAAGATGCTTTCTTATCTGGTTCGTAATCTCTTATTGCTTTATATAAACCAATCATTCCTTCCTGAATAAGATCATCCTTATCTCCATCAATTAAAAATAACTTTCTTGCCCGTTTCCGCACTAAGTTCTTATATTTATCCATCAAAAAATCAACAGCGTCATTATCACCCTGCCGAATCAATACAATAATCTGTTCATCTGTAAGTTGATTATATGATTGCTTCACATCCAATCCCCTCTTTTAATTTATCAGCATCTAGTCTATTTACAAGTCATGAATTTCATTTTCGTAAAATATAGAAAACAGTCCGGCAAGCATTATTCTTGCCGAACTTTATCTTTACTGTTTTTATCCGTTACTGAAAACTTATAAAAAGTTGTAAACCTTTATGTTTCATTCCTACTTCAATGTGTATGCTTTTGTACTGAATAAATCCAGATACTACTCACAAGTTCTTGTACACTCCATAGGCGTAAATTCCTGACTAACGTACCAGTACATATCTGCATTAACTTGAACGTGTTATGATACAGATTGTTGTTCTAAAGTCGTTTTTCCATATCTTTTTAGATTCAAAGAAGCTTGGTAATCTCTATCTATCACGTTTCCACATTCACATTTGTAAATACGGTCTGATAACTTTAAATCTTTCTTGATATTTCCGCAACAACTACATAGTTTAGAACTTGGAAAGAATCTATCTGCAAGAATTATCGGAATATTCTTCCATGCAGATTTGTATTCCATCTGTCGTCTAAATTCTCCAAAACATTGTTGTTGAACTGCCTTCGATAAATGTCTATTCTTCATTATTCCTTTTACATTCAAATCTTCCATACATATAAAACTTGGTTCTCGTTTTATGATTTCAGAGGTTGTCTGATGTAAATAGTTTTGACGAAGATTGGTTAGTCTGTGATTTAACTTTAAAAGTTCTTGTTCACTTTTTATAAGGTTACTTGTTTTACAGTAATTTTCTCCTTTCTTATTTTTCTCATATCTTCTTGATATGGAACGCTGTAACCTGCGTTTTCTTTTCTCTAATTTCTTTACTTTTTGAGTTTTATTTATATTCTGATATTTATGCCCATTCGAACAGATTGCTAAATCTTTTATTCCTAAATCAATTCCAATTCCTTCGTTTGATGGAAAAGCAGAACTGTCTTCGTATTCCATTCCAATTGTAATCCACCAATTTAATCCGTCATATTTTATACGAGGATTCATGTACTTTACGTTTGCAATAGGAATACGACCATGTTCTGCAAGCCTGATCCAATTTAATTTCTGTTTGTTTTTCTTTTTCGAAGCAGCGAATCCTTCTACTTTTACATGAGTGTCTGTAAATTGGATTTTTACATTATCCTGATAGAATTTTGGCATGGAATGTTTCTTACTCTTAAATCGTGGAAACCTTGTATACCCATTAAAGAAATCTCTATACGCTTCACAAGCGTCTTTAATTGCTTGTTTGGTTACATTGTTAGAAACCTTATTTAACCAAGCATATTCTTCTGTCTTCTTTAATTGTGTAAATTCTTTTCGTAAATCTCCATCCGATATAAACTTACCACCGTTTTTATAATTATCCTGTTCTCTACCCAAAGCCCAGTTATAAGCAAATCTGGCCGTATTAGCATATTGGAATAATTTGGTTTTTTGTTTATTATTTGGAATCAACATTACTCGAATTGTTTTTATCATTGTCTTCACCACCTTCTTCTATCAGTTCTTTAACAAGTTTTCTTGCTTTATTTGCACGTTTTCCTTGTAACTTACAACTGAATACAGTTATTATTTGAACTAAATCTTCAACAAGTTCTTGTTGCTCTGGTTTTTCAGTGTTATCAATTATTTCTATATCGCAATTATATAAACTTGCAATATATTCAACTAATTCAAAACCAAATCGTAATAATCTATCTTGATACAAAACTACAACCTTTTCGACTTTATTCTGAGAGATTCGTTTAATCAGTTCTTTTAATCCTTTTTTCTTATAATTGATTCCAGAGCCAATATCACTAATAATCTCAAAAGGCTTGCCTTGTGCAGTTAAGTACAATTTCATATTCTCTATTTGACGTTCCAAATCATCTTTTTGTTTCTTGCTTGAAACTCTACAATAGCCAATGGTAATTCTATCAAGATTTGGTTTTATATTCACCACTTGATTCAATTGTTCGTGCGAATAATATCTATATCCATTGCTAGAAGTATGATGTGGATGAAGTTTTCCGTTATTGTCCCAATTCCGTAATGTTTGTGCTGAAACTCCTAAAATTTTTGAAAATTCATTGATAGAATAGTATTTGCTCATAATTAAAATCTCCTTATAATGTTTATACTTTATTCTATCAAGATAAGTTATAAAATTCAACAGATATTTATAACATTTTACAAGTTTAATTTATCTGTTTGTCACCTCTTTGTCTTACAATTTCATAAGCAAGTACACCCATTGCCACGGAAGCATTAAGCGAATCGATATCACCTTTCATTGGAATCTTTGCAACAAAATCACATTTCTCTTTAACAAGACGACCAACTCCATCCCCTTCGCTTCCGATTACGAGTCCTATTGGTCCTTTCAAATCCAAGTTATACATGACTTCACCGTCTAAATCAGCACATACAAACCATAGACCTCTTTCTTTTAATTCTTCAATTGTCGCTCCAAGATTTGTAACTTTAGCAACCGGTGTATAGTTGATTGCTCCTGCAGAAGCCTTTGCAACCGTAGCTGTAAGCCCAACTGCTCTTCTTTTTGGAATGATAACACCATGAGCTCCAGCCTGATTTGCAGTTCGGATAATCGCGCCAAGATTATGAGGATCTTCAATGTTATCTAGTAAAATTAAAAATGGTGGTTCTCCTTTTTCTTCTGCAAGGCGAAACATATCTTCGATATCCGCATATTCATATGCTGCTGCATAAGCAATTACACCTTGATGTTTTCCTGTTGTTGACAACTGGTCTAATCTTTCTTTTTGTACAAAATTAATAATTGTATCTCTCTTTTTTGCTTCTCTTAAAATTGTTTTTATTGGTCCATCCTGACAGCCATCGAGCAAAAACACACGGTCTATCGTCTTTCCTGAGCGAAATGCTTCCAATACAGCATTTCTTCCTTCAATTGTAAATTCTTCGTATCTCATTCTTTCTCCAATTCCTTACCATATTTTCATTACGAATTGCCTTAATTTATGTTCTGCTATTCTTCTCTTTTTCCAACCCATATTGAACAAGCCAAAGTGCCCGATCTATTTGATTATCTAGGTATAAATACCCCATCAGAGCCTCAAAGCCTGTCGCAGTACGATAATCGAGTACACTTGCATTTTTTGCTGATGTAGCCGATTTGGCATTTCTTCCTCTTTTGTATATTGCTAATTCTTCTTCTGTCAATTCGTCCTCTATTTGATGAATTAACCTTGCTTGTGCTTCTGCCTTTACAAAAGAACTCGCTTTTCTGTGAAGCTTATTCACAGGAGCATTACCATGCTCAACAAGCATGGTACGAATAATCAAATCGTAGATGGCATCACCAATATAAGCCAATGTAAGCGGTGAGTACTGTTTTGCCATGACCGGCTGTAACTCAAATGTGTCTTGTATCTTATCTAATAAGCTTTTTACGCTCTTTTCCATCTTACGCCTTCCCTTGTATCTTCTAATACAATTCCTTTTTCCAGTAAAAGATTACGAATCTCATCTGCCCTGGAAAAATTCTTTTCTTTTCTTGCAGTTTGTCTTTCCTCAATCAACTGCTCAATCTCTTCTTCCAGTAATTCTGTTTCCCGTTTTGTTTGAATTCCTAATACATCACAAAGCGTTACAATATATTGTTCTACCTTTTCAACTGCTTCTCTTGTGCTTTCTTGTGTTAGATTTGAATTTGCAAGCTTAACCATCTCAAATATAACAGACACTGCATCTGCTGTATTAAAATCATCGTCCATTGCAACGTCGAATTTTTCATTCAACTTAGCCATCTTTTCTACAACTGCTTTTTCTTCTTCTGTCATGCCTGATTCATTTGCCTGCTCTTTTAATCTTTCTAAATGATCAACCGCATTGAGAATACGTTCTAATCCGTTCTTTGCTGCCTCCATTAATTCTCTGCTGAAATTAAGTGGCATACGATAATGAGCACCACTGAGCATGAAGAAACGAAGTACTTCATATGGATATTTTTCTCCAATTTCACGAACCGTAAAGAAATTTCCCTCTGACTTTGACATTTTCTTATTATCAATATTTAAAAATCCATTGTGTAGCCAATATTTTGCAAACTCTTTATCATTGCATGCTTCACTTTGGGCAATTTCATTTTCATGGTGAGGAAAAATCAAATCTTCTCCACCCGCATGAATGTCAATCTGGTCACCAAGATACTTTTTACTCATAACCGAACACTCAATATGCCATCCTGGACGTCCATCACTCCATGGTGACTGCCATGCCGGTTCTCCCTCTTTTTTCGGTTTCCATAATACAAAATCCAGCGGATCTTCTTTGTCTTCCTCACCGGCAACTTTTATATCACGATGACCAGCTTCCAAATCGTCGATATTTTTCTTTGATAATTTTCCATATGGTTTAAAACTTCTCGTACGGAAATATACCGTTCCGTTTTTCTCATAAGCATGCCTTTTATCAATCAAGGTCTGAATCATATCAATCATTCCATCTATTTCTTCGGTTGCTTTTGGATGCGTTGTAGCAGGTTTTACATTCAAATGCTCCATATCCTCTTTTACCGCAGAAATAAAGCGCTCTGAAATAACTGCAGGGTCGACACCCTCTTCATTTGCTTTTTTAATAATTTTATCATCCACATCCGTAAAATTAGATACATAATTTACTTCATAACCTTTGTATTCAAAATATCTTCTTACTGTATCAAATATAATCATTGGTCTTGCATTTCCTATATGAATATAATTATATACCGTAGGACCACATACATACATTTTTACCTTTCCTTCTTCTAAAGGAACAAACTCTTCTTTTTTTCTCGTTAAAGTATTATAAACTTTCATCTTCTTATTCCTTTCTTATCACGAAATACTTTCATTTCTGATAATACTAATTTTTCTTTAATTTTTCAACTTCTTTTGATAAATATTTCAATTCTTCTCTTAACTTTTGATTTTCCTCTCTCAAGTTCGATATATCATTTAGCACAGGGTCAGGAAGATGAACTTGATCCATTTCTTCCGTTGGTATTCTTACATTGTCTCTTTTTACCACTCTTCCAGGCACTCCCACTACAGTAGAGTTCGGCGGAACTTCTGTTAATACAACCGAACCCGCTCCTATTTTTGAATTTTTTCCAACCCGGAATGAACCTAAAACCTTTGCTCCCGCACTAATCATAACATTATCTTCTATCGTTGGGTGTCGTTTCCCCTGCTCTTTTCCTGTTCCCCCAAGCGTTACTCCCTGATACAAAGTCACATTATCACCAATAATTGTTGTTTCCCCTATAATAACACCATTTCCATGGTCAATGAACAATCCTTTTCCAATAACCGCTCCCGGATGAATTTCTATTCCTGTCTTACGGGCAGTTCTTTGAGAATACCATCTTGCTAAAAAATAATGTTTTCTCTGATACAACTTATGTGCAATCCGATATCTGGTAATTGCTTTAAAACTAGGATACAAAAAAACTTCCATCGAAGATTTAATTGCCGGATCGCGCTCTCTTATAATTCGGATTTCCTCTTTCACAGCTTTTATAAAGCCCATACAATCCCTTCCCTCTATATTATATTTCGTTTTTCAATAATAAAAAAACTCCATCTCTACTCTTAGAGACGAAGTTATCCGCGGTTCCACTCTATTGTATATCAAAAGACATACTCTCATTTGCCATTAAAATAAATCTTTAACAACATACAGGTAACGGCTGTAACCGGATTATACTACTCTGTTTCGCATAACCAGCTCCCGAATGCACTTCGTTTATTGTTTAATATAGAATGCTTCCAGCCTCCGACATTCTTTCTCTGTTATTATCCATATAAACTACTCTTTCGTTCCACGCTTTTTGCTCTATTCCAATCATTTTTACAATCGCTTTTATTCTATGCAATATTCTGATTTTTGTCAACCCTTATACAATTTCGTTTAAATAAACTCTCTGTCCTCTCCAAATACTTTCCGCTTCCTCTGTATCCTCTAACATCTTTGCCATTATAATTGGCACCGTTTCCTTTTGAACCCATTCTGCCGATTCTTCCAAAACAGTTTTATCTAAAAAATGACTTTCCAAAAAATACGCTTCTGTTTCATCTTCGATTGAAAAGAAAGCCATAAGAATTTCCCTTGTATAATTAAAATCAATTAAACTTTCTGTGATTTCAAGAACACCCTTCTCCCTTCCATAAGCCAAAATTCCTATGATATGGTTCTTTTTAAAAAATACCCTTACTGCTCCACAAGAAGCCTTCATTTCCTTTTGAAGATTTGTATAATATTCCTGTCCTCTTATAACGTAAAGGTCAAATTCCTTCTGAAGTATTCTTTCGCAAAAAGAAAGTAATTCTTCCAATTCCTCTGTTGATAGTTCTTCTATTGTCTTTGACTTGACCCCAGAAGTAAAATCCCAGTTCCTTTTTATTTTATGCAAGCGATATCGTTCCTGTTCATATATGAATCGAAATCCAAATGGTTCATATATCTTACGATCGGCCGGCATTAAGTAAGTAAGCTTAATTCCGCTTTCTTTCATAAAAGAAAAGCTTTGTTCTAAAAGCTGTCGCATATTTCCTTTCTTCCGATATTCTTTTTTCGTTGCTACTCCAACAATATAATAGCTTTCTACTTTTTTCCCTTTGTAGCATAAACTATATGGATTCAGATGCACCATGCTCACTACCTCATCTGTCTCTTCTTTTGTAAAAACAATGTTATTTTTCCATTTTTCAGTAAAATAGTAATCCATATATGATTCACTATCACCAAAACATTCTTTCCATAGTTTTCTACAAGATTCTCTTTTATCCATTTTAACAATTTACCCTTCTTCCTATTCCATTGACTTTTAACACACTTTTTCAAAATTATACCAAATAATATTATTTTTTACTAGGAATATCTCTGAAGTTCCGCTATAATTGTATAAAAATGTGTAATATATTACCTGGCGGAGGAAATTAAGCATGAAAGAACCAATTCACTTAATGCAACCAATTGAAAACAAAGAATTTCATTATTTAGAAGATATCATTTCTGCTGGTTTAATCAAGTTATCTGGTCAGACCGGAGAAGTTATTTATGCAAATGATATTTTTTTTCAATTAAATGATATCACAAAAGAAGAATATATCCAAAAGTATCATAACTGTTTATTTGAACAAATGGTACCTGAAAAAGCAGAACAATTAAAAGAGCAGATAAACGAAGCTGTTTCTAATCAATCACCCTTATCATTTTATTATAAAATGGAAAGTGGACAGGGAGAATCAAAATTACTGCATCTTCACGGGAAACCTATCTCTCATGAAGACTCCCCACAACCGTTTACTTTTTTGTGCATAATTAAGGATGTTACAAGACAAAATCTATATAAAGAATCACACCTGTTTGAACAGCTTTGTACAACAATTCTAACTAAATTAATCGGTTCGCTCTTTTGGGAGTACGATATCCAGACACAAACACTCTTTCGGTATGGAGTGCTTTCCGAAACTTATTTAAATAACAAAGTAATTCCAAACTATGTAGAAACCATACTAAACAACAATTACATCCATAAAGATGATGAAGAATCCTTCCGGCATTTCTTCGAAAGTCTATCCACTGGCAAGCAATATAAGACAGCTGTCATTCGCTATAAAGACAACCTTGAAATTTATAATTGGTATCAGCTTCAGGGAATTGTACTATTTGACAACTGTAATACTCCGGTGCGAATTTTTGGAACAACCAAAAATATAGGAAAACAAGAAAAACAAGAAGATACCCAGTCACTTTTAATTAAAAAATCTGTTTTTGTTAAAAAAATGAATGAATACTTAAAATCATATAAAGATGACTCCATTCAGCATGCTCTCATTCTTATTGAAATTGATAATTATAATTCATTAAAAAGAATTCACGGCAAAACACTATTAGAAAATATTATGACAGAAGCTGTCATTGAATTAAAAAATATTTTTTCAGAGCAGCTACTTGGACAATTGTCACCAACCACTTTGGCTGTATTTTACTACGAAGTTCAAAGTCAAAAAGATTTAATTGGACAGTTAGAAAATTATGTATCAACTATAAGTCAGCTATATAATAATCCTTCGACCTTTTCGATTACATGCTCTATGGGTGTTGCAATAGAAAAAGGAACAACTACGTATGAGTTGTTTCATCGAAAAGCTGAAATTGCACTTTCCACTGTTCAAAAAAAAGGCGGGGGATTTTTTGATTTTTATGGTCATTCCAAAACGCAGCAAATCGTGCAGAAGAAAATTTCACCTTTTGAAAAAACAATAAAGTCATCAGCAGACCTTTCTTTTCTTCAACAGACACTTGCACTTTTAGAAAATACGGATATTGAAAATGCCCTTTATCATTACCTGTTTCATGTCTGCCAATATTATAATGCCAGTCATGCTTATATTATGCTAAAAAATCAGGTAGAACAGACTCTTTCTGTTTCCTACCAATACAGCACTCCTAATTATTTTAGTGATATCAATGCTCTTTACCAATATCCATTCGAACTGGTTGGCGATTATATTAAGCTATTCGATTCCAATAACTGTTATTTCTGCAACGATTTGTTGGAGGTAGAACAAATTTCTCCTGTAATTGCTGAAAGCTACCGACTTGCTGGTGTAACATCATTTTGGCAATACGCTTTATATAGTGATGGATATTGTATCGGATTTTTAGGTATTGATTTCTGTTCCGAGCAAGAAGCTACAGAAAATAGCCAAATTACTTCGTTTTATTTTATGGGAAAATTTCTCTCATATATTATAAAAAACCTGCAGCGTCAACGTTGTATGTCACTACCCTATCATCGTGATAAACTAACAAAACTGTTAAGTTTCCATGAGTTTCTTCGTCACGGAGAGACCATTGTGCCTAAAAATCCTGCAATAAAATTTGCCGCTATTTCTTGCAATATTAATAATTTCAAAAGCTACAATAAAAATTATGGTATCGCAATTGGAAATAAAATATTAAAAAAGTATGCTCATGAATTACTTCTTTCTCTAAAAGAAAATGAGCTTTGTACACGTATTTCAGCCGATGACTTTGCATTACTCTTAACCTATAATAATTCCATTGAAGAATTATTTTCCCGGCTCGTAATATATTCCAATAATAGCCTGTGCAATACGAAACAAATGCCGGATTATTATCGTTTTGATGTTATATATGGTATATGCCCTCTTTCTGAAAGCCTCAATTTAACTGACGCATTTCAAAAAGCTATTCGTGCAAGAAAATCACTTAAAGGTTACACCGGAAACCAGTACGCCGTTTATAACTCTGAATTTGAGCAGCAGGAAATAATCCGTTATTCATTTAAAAAGTCATTAGAAGATGGATTAAACGAGAACCAATTTCTTCCATACTATCAGCCAAAGTTTTCTCTTACTGACAATAAATTGGTAGGTTTCGAAGCACTTGCCCGTTGGAAGCAGGAATCCCAACAATTAAAGTACCCAAAAGAGTTTCTCTCTATCATGGAAGAGAATAACCATGCAATTGAACTGGATTTTCAGATTATTCAAGCCATCTGCAAAGACCTTCATACAGCAATGAAATATTCTGAAAAAATATATCCGGTATCAATCAATTTGTCAATAACTCATCTAATGACAACAAACTTTATTGAACGACTTTTACATATTGTTCGTTGCTATCAGATTCCTCTTTCTTATTTAAAATTTGAAATTTCAGAAGATTTCTTTCATCATTATCAGACGGAGACATTCTGCTTTATTTCAGAGCTTAAAGAGTTAGGTTTCTCCATCACGATTGATAATTTTGGAAACCACTATTCTTCCTTTAACATTCTTCGTGAATTTGATATCGACTCTATTAATTTAGATGTTTCGTTCTTCCAAAACAAATATAATTCATCAAAGGAACAAATAATTGCGAAAACCATTGTGGAACTTGCAAATACCCTTAAGATTTCAGTAAATGTGAAGAACCTGGAAAAACCAGAACAGATTAAAACTCTTTGCGAATTAGGATGCAATACTGCACAAGGGTTTGCTTTTTCACAAGCATTACCATTTGAGCAGATTCAAAAAGAATATTTAATGAAAAAAACTTCTTCTATGATTTAAGCTTCATTTTTGGGTTAAAAAGGACTGTCTAAAACTTTGAAGACAGCCCTTTTTTATCTATGTCTAACTCTCCTTCCTGCAACCCATACATCCATTGCATCCAGAGCATTGTCCTCTCTGTGTCATTCGGTCATCATAAATATAGTTTGTTACTTCATTTAACAAACATACTGCATGAGCTGATATTCCCTCAGAGGAACCAGTGAATCCAAGTCCCTCCTCCGTTGTTGCTTTTATATTAACCTGCTCTACTGAAATGTGAAGTGTTTCTGCTATTGTTTGCCTCATTTTTTCAATGTAAGGAAGCATTTTAGGTTGTTGTGCAATAATTGTCGCATCTATATTTTCAATAATATAGAGATTGTCCTCTAAAAGAGCAGAAACAGCCTTTAATAGATCTACACTGGATATCCCTTTATATTCTTCCTTTGTATCAGGAAAATGCTTTCCAATATCGCCCAATGCGGCTGCTCCCAATAAAGCATCCATAATTGCATGCAATAATACATCTGCATCCGAATGTCCGAGAAGCCCTTTTTTATAAGGAATTTGAACACCTCCAATAATAAGTTCCCTGTCATCAACTAATCTATGAACATCATATCCCATTCCAATTCTCATTTTCATACCTCTGCTTATTTAAGCATATTTTCCTTTCTTCTATAAATTACTTTGATTTTTATAGTATACCATTATTAACTCAAAATTACAGCTTGATATTTTAAATTAATTTTGTGCATTTTGACTATAATCATCTATTTTTGTCTAAGTTTGCTGTACAAACTTTACACCAAAATTATATTGTGGTATAGTTATATAATCAAGATTTTTTTCTTGATATTTTTTATACACTATAATGTATTTGGGGAGGTTATTATGAGCAGACTAAGCATTATTACCAAAAGCAAATCACAGTCAATTGTAGAAGAGCTTTATAAAGATTTGGAACGCCGTATTATTGCAAGTCCTCCGGGGCTATGTCCAATTGATGTTTCATCTTCTTTCTTAAAGCTCTGCCATGCACAAACCTGTGGAAAATGTGTTCCATGTAGAATTGGACTTTCACAGCTGGAACATTTATTAGAAGATGTACTAAATGGTGATGCCACTTTAGATACAATTCCTCTAATCGAAAAAACAGCCCGAGTAATCGCAGAGACAGCCGACTGCGCAATTGGATTTGAAGCTGCCCGCATGGTTCTAAAGGGATTAGAGGGATTTCGTGATGATTATATTGAACATATAACAACCGGAAAATGTCTATGTCACTTAGAGCAACCTGTGCCTTGTGTTGCTTTGTGTCCGGCAGGTGTTGATATTCCTGGATATGTAGCTTTAGTTTCAAAGGAACGCTATCAGGATGCAGTATCACTAATTCGAAAAGACAATCCGTTTCCAGTTGCCTGTGCATATGTATGTGAACATCCTTGTGAAGCCCGTTGCCGTCGTAATATGGTCGATGCACCAATTAACATACGAGGTCTAAAACGGTTTGCAGTTGACCATGCTGGAAATGTACCTGTTCCAAAATGTTCTAGTCCTACTGGGAAAAAAGTTGCTGTTATCGGTGGAGGTCCGAGCGGTTTAAGTGCCGCCTACTACCTGCAGCTTATGGGACATTCTGTAACTGTATATGAGCAAAGACAAAAACTAGGCGGAATGCTTTATTATGGAATCCCAAACTATCGTCTTCCAAAAGATCTATTAGACCAGGATATCAACGCAATTCTTTCAACCGGTATTCAGGTTCGCCTTAATACTTCAGTCGGTGATGAGGAAAATCAGGTTTCCTTTGATGAACTGAGAAAAGAATATGACGCTATCTATCTTTCAATCGGAGCACATACAGATAAAAAGCTCGGAATTCCTGGCGAGGAGGCAAAGGGTGTTATTTCTGCGGTTTCTTTCTTACGCGATATTGGAGATGGTAAACTTCCAGATTTCACCGGAAAACGTGTTATTGTTGTCGGAGGTGGTAACGTAGCAATGGACGCAACCCGCTCTGCCATTCGACTTGGAGCAGAAAACGTAAGTGTTCTATACCGCCGTCGTAAAAAAGATATGACTGCCCTTCCTGATGAAATTGAAGCAGCAATTGCAGAAGGAACGGAAATACTAGAGCTTCATGCGCCAAAAGAAATTGAACAAAATGCAGATGGTCAAGTAACCGCTATGTACGCAGATCCTAAAATTATCGGTTTAATGGATTCTGCCGGAAGACCTCGACCAGGTGATTTAAACTGCCCACCTTCAAGAATTCCTTGTGATATTGTAATTGTTGCAATCGGACAGGATATCGTATATGGTCCATTTGAACACGCAGGGCTTCCAATTAAGAGAAATACATTCCAAGTAAAAGAATCCAGTGCAGTTATCGGTACCGATGGTATCTTCGCCGGTGGTGACTGTGTAACCGGACCGTCTACTGTTATCCGGGCAATTGCAACCGGAAAAACTGCAGCTGCAAATATTGATACTTATCTTGGATATCATCATATTATCAGCAGTGATATTGAAATACCACCTGCACGTCTTGGAGACCATCCGGCTTGCGGAAGAGTAAATATGACAGAGCGTGCATCTCAAGACCGTATCAAAGACTTTAATTTATGCGAATACGGAATGAGTTCGGAAGAAGCAGCCCAGGAATCCAGACGTTGCCTGCGTTGTGATCATTTCGGATATGGAGTATTAAAAGGAGGGCGTGTACACGAATGGTAAAATTAACAATTAATCATAAATCATTTGAAGTAGAAGACGGAATTACAATTATGGAAGCCTGTGAGCAGGCAAATATGCCGGTCCCAAGTCTTTGTTATTTAAAAGATTTAAACGAAATTGGTGCCTGTCGTGTCTGTGTTGTAGAAGTTATCGGTATGGAGCGTCTTGTTACAGCCTGTAACAATCCTGTTTGGAATGGCATGGAGATTCTTACCAATTCTCCTAAAGTAAGAGAAGCAAGAAAAACAAACGTTGACCTTATTTTATCCCAACATGACTGCTTTTGTCCTACTTGTATCCGCAATGGAAATTGTAAACTGCAAAAAATTGCATTTAGTCTTGGAATTCATCAGGCAGGCTACCAAAGGGATATTACAACTACCCCTTGGCCAAAAGATATTCCTCTAATTCGTGATTCTGGAAAATGTATAAAATGTATGCGTTGTATACAAATATGCGATAAAGTACAATCTTTACATATATGGGATGTTGCTAAAACAGGATCCCGTACAACTGTTTCTGTTTCTGAAAACCGTAATATCTTAGAAGCACCTTGTTCTTTCTGTGGTCAATGTGTTACTCACTGTCCTACAGGAGCATTAAGTGCAAGAGATGACAAAGAACAACTATTTGCCTATGATGCACCAATTGCGGATCCTGATAAAGTTGTTGTTGTATCAATCGCACCGGCAGTCCGTACTGCATGGGCAGAGGAATCCGGTCTTCCCCGCGAAGCAGCAACACCTGGAAAGCTCGTTGCTGCTCTTCGCCAAATGGGCTTCCAGTATGTATTTGATACAAACTATGCAGCAGATTTAACAATCATGGAAGAAGGAAGCGAATTTTTGGAACGTTTGTCCCATAAAGAAGACTTTGATTATCCATTATTTACTTCCTGCTGCCCTGGCTGGGTACGCTTCCTAAAGTCGCAATATCCTGAACTTACAACCTGTCTTTCTACTGCAAAATCACCACAACAGATGCAGGGAACAATAATAAAGACCTATTTTGCTAAAGTTGCCGGCATCCAACCGGAAAACATCTATCATGTATCAATTATGCCTTGTATGGCAAAAAAAGCTGAGGCTGATATTCCAACGATTAATGATTCAGGTGCCGGAAAAGATGTGGATCTGGTTCTTACAACAAGGGAGCTAATCCGCCAGTGCCGTTCCATGAATATTGATTTTTCCAGTCTTGAAGAGGAAGAATTTGACTCACCTCTTGGTACAGGTACAGGTGCAGGTGTAATCTTTGGTGCAACCGGCGGTGTTATGGAAGCAGCCCTTCGCTCCTGTTATTACCTTGTAACAGGTAAAAATGCTGATGCTGACGCATTTAAAGAAATCCGCGGCATGGATGGATGGCGAGAAAGCTCCATTGATATTAACAATACAACAATAAAAACAGCTGTTGTAAATGGTCTGGGAAACGCAAGAAAATTAATTGAAGCACTTCTAAAAGGGGAGGTACAGTATGACTTTGTAGAAGTCATGGCCTGTCCTGGTGGTTGTGTAGGTGGAGGCGGTCAGCCAATTCACCTTGATGAAGAAGAAACAGAGGACCGAAGAGAATATTTGTATTCTCTGGATCAAAATGCTCCTTTGCGGTTCTCTCATGAAAATCCGGAAATTCAAAAAACTTATGAGGATTTCTTGGAAAAACCGCTCTCTCATCTTGCCCATGAATTACTTCACACTGACCATACCGCATGGACTGTTCCAGGTACAAAAAAAATAAAACCTGAATAAATGATTAAAACTGGAGTTGTAATAAAATGTATTTTGTGACAACCCAGTTTTTTATATCACTTCCTAATCTACTATTTTCTACTATTTTTTTAATTTTTTTATTGACAAGCAATTATTTTTTTGTTAGAATATAAAAGGTTTCACGAGATAAATATTGTAGTATGTATGGCGGGATAGCTCAGTTGGCTAGAGCACACGGTTCATACCCGTGGTGTCGAGGGTTCAAATCCCCCTCCCGCTATCAAAAAAAGGAATGTTTGTTTTAAACATTCCTTTTTTATTTTTAAATTATTTTCGAATACAAGCATAGAATATAATAATCAAAAACAAAGTCCCAATTATTCTATACAATCGAGTCTGTATATATTTTTCTTTTCCTTTCATTTCCCTGCTGCAAATTAATTTATAATATCCTCTTACCTGTTCAGGAAATACAACAAGCGCAGAAAATCCTGCATTCAGTATTGTTATAAATATCATAAATAAAATATTTTGTGGCAGTGGATTACTATATTTATTTTCAATGACCCGCTTTAAAATATTATAATTATCTTTCTCTAATACCGCTTTATAATGATCAAAATCCGTCATCCCGCCTCTGGATGGAATTATTAGTCTTCTATCCGATTGACAAACTAGTACTTCCTCATTATCCGGCATAATTACTCTGTAAAAATCTGAATTTTTCTTCTTGTTACTCCAGATTCGTATTCTCCGATATCTTACATCTTTATAAACATAACAATATTGCCGTTCCCTTTGCTCCCATTGTACATATTTAAACTCGTATGCACCAATGCTATTTCCAAATTGTGGGTAAGACAGTACGAGAAAACTTTCCACAACCGAAAAAACAATAATTAAGGAAACATAAATTACTTTCTTTCGAAATTTTTCTTTTTTTATCTCAATTTCCATGTATATTCCAATCCTGTTCGCATTCTTTTTTTATTAAAATACCATTTATCCTAAAATGCTGTCAACCGGTTACCACTACAGAGCTTCCATTTTTTTTCTTTTCCACAATAATCTGATTCTCTATTCGTTCTTTTAGTTCTGCAACATGAGAAATAATTCCAATCAGGCAATTTTTATCAGTCAAAAGGGCAAGCGTATCTAAAGCCTGGTTCAAAGATTCCTCATCTAAACTTCCAAATCCTTCATCAATAAACAATGTATCGATTTGTATTCCTCCAGCATGGCGTTTCACAATATCGGATAGCCCAAGGGCTAACGCCAATGCAGCTTTAAAAGATTCTCCGCCAGATAAAGTTTTAACAGAACGTTTCTTTCCGGTAAACGCATCAAATACTTCCAGACTTAAACTATCAGTTGTTCTTCCATCCGTTACCTTTTCAACCTTCGTTAACTCATAACGTCCCGCCGTCATTTTATTTAAACGAATATTAGCAGCACCAATAATATCTTCAAAGTAAGAAGATAAAACATAGTGTTCAAATACAATTCTTGCTTTATTATTTCCTCTTGTTACCTGATCCAGATCCTTTATAATTCCATACTCATCTTCTAGTCCTTCTTGATTTTTTTGTTTTTCTTTTAATGAAGAAAGTGCGGTCTGATTCATTGCAAACACTTGTTTCTTTTTCTCTTTTTGGAATTGAATTTGCCTCTTTTCTAATTCTAAGCAATGAAGCTCCTCTTTTAATTTTTCTACTTCGATTCCTTTCATTTCTTTTTGTAAACGCTCAAGACAATTCTGCTCCTCCTCTTTAAATTTTCTCCAGTCCTTTTGATTCTCCTTTATTAATACTTTTATCGATTCAATTTCTATTTTGTTATTTTCCAAAGCCTTTCGATATTGTTCATATTTTTCTTGATATTCCAGTTTTCTTTTTCCTTGTATCTGCTCTAATTGTTTCTGCTTTTTATCAATCAGACTACATTCTTTCTCAATTTCCGTTTTTCGTTTTTTCTTTTGTTCCAATTCCTTAATAATTTCTATTTGTTCCTTTTCTTCTTCCTCCAACGCCCTTTTATATTCTACAAGCTCCTTCCGTCCGATCTTCTTTTCTTCCAACGCTTGCTCTAATTCCTTTCTTATAACATCAAGCCTTCCCTTTTCTTTCGATGCCTTTTGAAAAATATCATTTTTAATCTGCTCTTGCGTTTCCCAATCATACTTCCATTTTTTTAACATGTTCTCATCTGGTATTTCCCCTGCTATTGGTGCAATATGGGGATGCTCACAAGATCCACATACCGGACAAGGCTCACCCTCCCTTAATTCTTTTGCAATCAGACCAATTGTTGAAGATTTATAGATTTCTTCTTTTTCTTCATATTGACGCTTTATTTGTTTTGTCTTCTCTCTTTGCTTTTCATATTCCATCTGACAGCGTTGCAGTTCCTTCTCTTGCATTTCCTCTTCTTTTATCCGCTTTTTAATTGTATTCACAGACTCAATCTCTTCTTTTTTCCGTTCCATGAAAACGACAGCTTTTGAAAGTTCCAGTTCAATTTCCTGATATTCTTTACTTTCCTGCTCTAATTGTTCTTTCTTTTGCTTCATTTCCATTTGCTCTAGTTTTTGATTTTTTTCTACTTTTTCCGATTTCATCTGCCATTGTTCAAAATCTTCTTTTAACGCTTCTTCCTTTTGTTCACCTTCTTTAAGCTGTATTTTATTTTTCTCTATTTTTTCTTCTAACTCTTCTCGTTTCTTTTGTATAGTAAAATACACCTCCCCTTTTCCTGTTAGTTCCTTTATCTGTTTTTCTAATAATTCAGTCTGCACCTGAAGCGTTTGGATTTCCTCTTTTTCTTCTTTTATTTCTGCCTCCAGCAAACCTATTACTTTATCAAACGAAAGGTATTCCTCTTTAAGTGCCTCTGACAACTGATTATTTTGGCAGCAAATCATAGAAGCTGCTTCTTCCATTTTACTTTTTTGTCTGCTTAATTTTCCACCAATTCGTTTTGCCTCTTCACTGATTTTTCTCTGTATCTGTTCAAATTCTTCTGTCTGAAATATATTCCTAAGAATTTCTACCCTGTCCTTTGAATTTGCCAATAAAAGCTCTAAAAATTCACCTTGTGCAATCATAGCAATCTGTTTAAACTGACGGTAATTAATTCCCATAATCTGTTCTAGTCTTTTATTTACCTCATTTACTAACGTACATGGCTCCTTCTCTTCTTCATACAACTCCGCTGTTTCCGGACTAATTGTTTCTCCTGTTCCTCTTCGTTTCGGACGACTGTACTTAGGTGACCGCTTAACTGTATAATTTTTTCCTTTATGAGAAAATATAAATTCTACATAAGTATCTGTTTCGGGTTTTGCAAAATCACTTCGAAGTGTTGTTTTTTCACGATTTTTACCACTCACATTACCATAGATTGCGTATGTTATCCCATCAAAAATCGTTGTTTTTCCACTCCCTGTTGCGCCGGTTACTAAAAATAATCCTCCCTCTATATAATTTGAAAAATCAATACACTCTCTCGAAGAATATGGTCCCCAGGCGCTTAATGTCAGCCGTATTGGTTTCATCCTACAGTTCCTCCTCTGCTACATTTTGAATTATCTTAGTAAGAATTGCTTCTCTTCGTTCATCAAGTTCCTGCTCTGTCACTATTCTATAGAACTCTTTATATAACTCCATTGATGACTTTTTTTCTGCTTTGGCAAAACACTCACTTCTCAAGTTTTTTCTTTCAGTATTCGTTTCCTTTACCATCTGCATAATATTTGGGTATACGCTCCTTAGCTTATCCATCGGTTCGAACAATACTTCCTCATCCGTTAATACCGCCTGAATATAGTCATTACAATCTGCCAAAGCAACAACGTCTTCCGCCAGCAAATCCTTTAGTTTCCCTTTAATAATACGCATATCATGAAGCGGTTTTAATGGTACTTTTTTTATGACAAGGTCACCTTTTTCTTTTAGTTCAACAACAGTTACACTCTTCTCATGACCTGCTTCTGAAAATGAATATTTTAACGGAGAACCACAATACCTCATCGTATCCCTTCCGACCTTCTGTGGACGATGAATATGTCCTAGAGCAACATAATCAAAGCAGTCAAAGATTTCGCCATCAACCTGTTCTGTTCCTCCCACAAAAACAGACTGCTCAGAATCCGAACAAAGTGGAATTTCTGCTCCTTTTATAACAAAATGATGCGTCACTAAAATGTTCCTCTCATTTTGATTTATCTCACAATTCTCAATCATTTTTTTAATACATGCCTCATAATTCATTTCTTTTCCATTTTCTTCTCCAAGCCAGTATTTCATAACTGCAGGTCTTGCAAATGGAAGTAAATAAATATTAACTGCTCCAAATTCGTCATCAAAACACACTTTCTTTATCCCATTCTTTGCTGTATTTGCAATATACAAACCACTTTTATCCAATATTTCACCAGCGAATCCAATCCGTTCCGGTGAATCGTGATTTCCGCTAATCATACACACTTTTATATGTTTCTCAATTAACTTCGTTAAAAAAGAATCTAATACAGACACAGCTTCTGCAGGCGGTATGGAACGGTCATAAACATCTCCTGCAATTATAATCCCATCCGCCTTCTCTTTTTCCGCAATTGTTATAATTTGATTTAATATATATTCCTGGTCTTTTAACATTGAAAACTCATGTACATATTTTCCTATATGTACATCGCCAATATGAATCCATTTCATCTCATTTTCTCCTCTTATTTTTTTCTAAGACATTACAAATTCTTACGAATATTTTAATTTTAACACAAAATGTATTTTTTTTCTGTACAAACAACTTTTTTTGTAGTACAGTTATTTTAGATTTTTATGTATTTATAAAGGATGTGAAGTAATGGAACGTCGCTCAATTAAAATAACGACTTTTGTATTTTTTATAAGCTTATTCTTGGTAGGTGCTGAATTTGGTGTCTACTATTTTGTTGATAAATTTTGGCCGGTAGGTTTGGTTACTGTTCTTGGTTCACTTATCGTGTCCCACATTTTTTTAGAAAGTTCATTAACTTATGACACCTGCTTTTTGTTTTCTTTAATGAGTATGCTTTTTAGTTCAATACTAACTGCATCGGTATACTTTGGACAAACCGGGAACATTATAGTTTATCGGGAATATGTCCAGTTTATTATTTACGCAAACTGGTTATTTCCACTTTTATATAGCATTTTCCGTTGCCTGTTCGATCGCGGACCAAGATTTGTATGTTTTAATTCCTACTTTTGGAAAACAAATATTTTATTTGGAGTTTTCTATCTCTGGAATCTCGTTTTCCATACAGTAATTTCACCGCTTCGTCTTCCTTACGGATTCGATCAAAAAGGAATTTCGTTTATCCCATTCCTTACTACGGCAACCCATATTGAAGACTTTATTTATACAGGAAATGGAATCGGAAGTTTAATCGGATATATCATTCATATCCTGATATTATTTATACCAATGGGATTTTATATTGCACTTCTCCTAAAAAAATACTCTTTTCTTTTAAAAGGAATTTTGATTTTTTTAATTCCGGTTGCTTTTGAAAGCGTACCATATGTTACACAGGGAATTGCAAATATCGACTCGTGTTTCTATCGGTTCTTTGGTCTTTTAATTGGAATTTTGTTATACCAGATTTTAAATGCTATTTTTCAGCATGTAACAGGAGAAGATTTTCTATATGAACGGAATAAATACTCCTTCTTTTTCAATAACTATTAATGCTGATATACTTTTATAAAAAATGAGGCTATTTAACAGCCTCATTTTTTTACATTTTATTCTCAATATTTCCGATACTCATTGATATCATGAATAATAATCTTTGCACCACGAATTAATTGATCAAAAATTCCCGCCTTGTACAAATTAATAATTGCCATACCAACAGGAATTCCAATTATCATGCCAAGGACTCCCTTTATCTTATAACCAACATACATAAAGACTAATGTAGCCAGTGGACTTAATCCAATACTGTCCCCAACCATTTTCGGTTGTAACACCTGCCTTACAAGCTGGCAGATAATATAAATTATCATAAGACAGACCGCGTGAAAATATTTCCCTCCGATTACATCAAACAATGCCCATGGGAAAATAACCGTTCCTGTTCCAAAAACCGGAAGAAAATCCAAAAAAGCAATGAGCAAGGCCAATAAAAACGAATAATTTACATCCATAATCTCTAATCCAACAAATAAAATAACAATAATAACACCCATAATCTTAAATTGTGCTTTAAAATATCCTCCAATTGCAAGCACAAAATTAACCTTTATAATTCGATATTTCTCCATAATTGATTCGGGCATATTCTTTTTAATATCGGCTACTAATATATCCCGTTCTGCAATAAAGAAATATGCAGAAAGAATCGTAATAATAGCCATCAGAAATCCTTCAGCAACATTTTTTACCAATAAACCTGCACCATTGATTGAAGTTGTACTTATTTTAGATACAAATGTAGTAATGTATTTTCCAAGGTTACCACCGATGCTGTCAATCCACTCTTTTAAATTTTCAGGCAAAATATGATAAAAGCCTTTCATGTCGTTTGTTGCAATAATAATCTGATTTTGAATTTCATCTGCAATATATGGCAAATCAGAAATCAATCCCATCGTCTGGCGAACCAAAAAAATTCCTCCAAAGTAAAGAATAGCAACAACTGCTCCAAGTGCAGCAATGATAATAAGTACGGAACTATGCTTTCTGACAATTTTAACTCTTCGTTCTAAGAAACGAACAAGCGGATTCGCAATCATCGCTATAATCCAGCCAATTACAAATGGCATAAAAAACCGGATTGCTTTTGGAACAAGAAAAACTAAAATCAAAACCGTTATCACTGCAATTAAAAAATCAACTAAAATTTTCTTATAAATACTAGAATTACCCATTGTACCACCTCACATTATCCATCTGCCTTATGTTTCTTATTATAGACCTATCAATCTATTTTACAAAAGGTTTTGCCACTAAGGTCAAGAAAAATACCATTGAAGCTACAATTACAATTGTTGGTCCCGTTGCCGTATTATTATAATAAGACACAATCAATCCTAAAATTCCTGAAAACATAGAAATTTCAATTGCAAATCTGTGATATTCTCTCATGTCAGAGGCTAAATTTCTACTACTGGCTGCTGGAAGAATCAACAAAGCATTAATAATCAGTATACCAACCCAACGAATTGACAACATAATAATCAATGCCGTAATAACAACAAAGCAATTATCCATAAGTGTTGCAGGAATCCGCTTGCTCTTTGCTAATGTTTCATTAATACTCAGTGCATGGAGCCTATTAAAGCAAAAGCCCCAAAATAAAATTGTGACAATAAAAATAATCAGCAAAAGTACAATTTCCTTTGGTGTAATACTTAATATATCTCCAACTAACAAGCTTGAATATTCCGAAAATTTTCCATTTCTTGACAAAATCACAAGTCCCACGGCTGTACCAAGTGAAGAAAACACAGAAATAATCGTATCAGTTGATACTGTATTTCTTCGTTTTATCCAATTTAACAAAAGAGCAAAAACTACTGCAAAAACTATCATTGATATATTCGTGTCGGCCAATCCTAAAATGATACCAATTGCAATTCCGGTAAATGCCGAATGTCCTAATGCATCGGAAAAAAAAGCCAGCCGATTGTTTACAATCATGGTTCCTAAAATTCCAAATAACGGAGTAATAATCAGCATTGCAAGCAGTGCATTTTTCATAAAATCATAATGAATAAATTGGAATGGTAACAGTTCTTCCAATAACTTATAAAATAATTCCATATCCAAGTCCTTCCTATCTAACTATCTTTTCGCCAAAAGTTTCTTTAAATGCTGTACTGCTAAACACTTCCTCAGCGGTGCCTTCTTTTTGAATTGTATGATCTAACAAAATAACATGATCACTATACTTTGCAACATATTCCAAATCATGAGATACAAGTATAACAGCCAGGTCACAATTTTTCTTTAAATAGTCAATCTTTTCAAAAAACAACTCCATTCCATTGTGATCAATTCCGGATACCGGCTCATCCAAAATTAGTAAATTAGGCATGGGCATCATTGCAAGTGACAAAAGCACTCGTTGTAACTGGCCACCGGACAAATCACAAACTGTTTTATCAATCAGCTCTTCTGCCTCAAATTGTGCCAATTGCTTCTTAATCATCTGATATGCTTTTTTATTCTTTTTAAAGAAAACCGGAGTCCTTGTTACATAACTTGCAAGCAAATCATAGACACTTGTCGGTGTATTCTTTGCTATATTTAAATGTTGTGGAACATAACCAATTCTTAAGTCCTTATATTCATTGTTTTTGATATCTTTAAATTCTATCGTGCCTTCATGCTTTATTTCATTTAATATTGCACGAATAAGAGTTGATTTTCCTGCACCATTTTTACCAATAATAGAAGTCAGCTCCCCACAATGAATATGCACATTAATATGATCTAATATATTTGTATCACCAATTTTAACTCCAAAATCTTTAATCCGAATACAATGAAAACCACAGTTATTCTTGCTTTTTTTCATTGTAGCATTTACAATATTTTTTTTCCCAACTGTTTTACTTAACTTATTCATTTCGTCAGCTCCTGCTTCATAATGCGTATATTCTCTTCCATACCATCAATATAAGCATCTTTATCCATTGCCCCTGATACAAGGGAATCAATTACAACAACCTTAGCTTTATTTTCTTTTGCAATACTCTCTGGAATTGCCATGGAAAATTGTTTTTCCGCCAATAAAATTGATACTTTATTTTCCCGCATTTCATCAATAATCTCTGCTACTTCTCCAGCACTAAAAGAAGTATCGTTATCCATATCAATCTGATGCACGATATTCATTCCCAACCGATTTGCCAAATAAGCAAACGCGTCATGGAAAATAATTATATTCTCATTTAGTTTCTTCTGCTCTAAAGTTGTCAACTCTTTTTCCAACTTCTGTATTTTTGTTCGATATTTTTTTTCATTTTCTACATACTGCTTCGCATGTGCTTTGTCTATTTTCTGTAATTCTTTACTTATCTTCTGAATTTGTTTTTCATAACGAACCGGATCCATCCACACATGCCCATTCCATGCTCCATGGTTATGTCCTTCATGTTCCTCTTCACTATGAATATCTTCTTCAATGCTATGAACCTCCTCATGTTCATGCTCATGACCTTCTTCATTCTCCAGCAAATCAACTTCTTCACTGGCATTTATAATTTTTATATCTGGATATGCTTCCAAAACAGAATCAATAAAAGATTCCATTCCGCCACCATTCAAAATTAAGACATCGGCATATTCTAACTTTTTCATGTCCTTTGTTGTCAATTGATAGTCATGAAGGCAACCACCTTTATTTTCAGTTAAATTACTTAACTCAATCTGCTCAACATTGTCCGTAAGATTTAGTGCTGCGATATACATCGGATAGAATGAAGTAACAACTTGTATCGAATCTTTATTCTGCATTGATGTTCCTTCCATCTGTCTGGTAATTAGTACACTAATTCCTGTTACAAAAAACATAATCCCAAGTAAAATCAATCTTTTCTTCATCTTTATTCCCCATTCATAGCACATCACAATTCTTCTTGCAATACTGCCAAAATCTACTCAAACTTATTTACTCTCTTCCCAAGAAAAAGGCTACCGCAAATCCAACTGCAAACGTAATAATACTGCTTATAACTATAATTGGAGATAATGCAGGTATTCCGTTTCCGATTAAAATAGCAAATGGGGAAGCCAATACTAAACCTAATATAGCACAATACGTATGACTCTCATAATTAGCTAATAAAAGTTCAATAATTTTAGCAATTACAAATATTCCAACAACAACTCCAATTCCAAATGGAATTAAAATACCACAGGCTGCTAACATTACCTGTATATCACCTGCTCTTAGTCCGTCAACAAATGCTGTAATTGTATTGATAATAGGATAATAATACCCCATCAGCATCAAAATCATAGAACCGCTTACACCTGGTACAACCATCGTAGCCGCTGCAATTATTCCAATAAAAAATAGTTTGATTCCTTCTAAAACGGAAGGTTCAATCGTAGTCTGAGTTGCTTCGGTTCCTCCAAGCATTTGTAATACTATAATCATTGCAAAAAAGATTACAAATATAATACCATTTGATATTCCCATTTTCTTGCCCTTTACATGTTCTGCTAATACAGGAATACCACCTAAAATCAAACCGATAAATATCATACTGGTCTGTAGTGGAAAATTGGCTAATAAGTATTTAATCCCATAAGATAAACCAACAATTCCAAGACCCATACCAATAATATAAGGAATCAATGTTATAATACTTTTTTTCAGTTGAGAAAATAAATTCGTAACACAACCAATAATTTCATCATAAATTCCCATTGATACCATCATTGTACCACCACTCACACCCGGTATTGCATTCGCAATTCCGATTAAAACGCCTTTGATAATGTTTATCAAATATTTCATACATCTTACCCTTTCTCTTTTATTTTTTCAACTCTGATATTTTATCATAACATATTCCTAACTACTACGCTGTTAAGAAAAAATTAAAAAATATGTCAAATTAATATTAGCTTCTCCAATCTGGTACCTTCCCTTTTGTATAATCTGGCTCTTTTTACCATGCCAGATTCATTGTATAGTAACACATACAATAAATCAATAGGATAAATGGAGGCTTTTCTATGGCTAAAAAAACATCATTATTAGTAATAACTGCTCTAATGGCAGCTTTAACGTGTATTGCAACTATGGTTATAACAATTCCCTCTCCAATGAATGGTTATATTCATTTAGGGGATGGTCTTGTTCTTTTATCTGGAATTTTATTAGGTCCTATTTACGGCGGTATGGCAGCCGGAGTTGGATCGATGCTATCGGATTTACTATTAGGCTATCCCCATTATGCACTTCCAACTTTAGTTATCAAAGCATTTGCCGCAATTGTTGGTGGTATCATTTATAATATGCTTGTCCACAAAAGCTTTTGCAAAAAATATCACCTAATTCCTTTGATTGCTGCCGGAATAGGCGGAGGAATTATTGTAACCGGAGGATACTTTATTGTTGCAAGCATTTTATTTGGAGAAGGCGTTGCTGCCCTATCTTCTGTTCCGGGAAATCTTCTGCAAAATCTTTTTGGAATTATTGTATCCTGTATTCTTATGCCGGTTCTTACCCATGTACCAGCTGTTAAATCTATGCTAGCGAGAGAGGCCTAAACGGCATCTCCTCGCTCATATGCCAATCCATAGCCTAATTCTTTTACTTTTCTTTCTAATACTTTAATATTTTCTGCTGCTTCAGCATTTTGATGTATCTTGTTATCATACAAGGCATATTGCTCTCTTTTTGATAATGGCGATAAATTAGGCATTACAACATTTGCCCCAACTGCCAGCCCTTTTTCTCTTCCATCACCTTCTGCTGTTCCAAGTGCAGTTGTTGCAGGAAGCAATACTTTTGGAAGAATGATTCTTACCACTGCAAGTAAAAGTAATGTTTTTGACACACTTCCTTTTTCCTCTTTTGCAAATGGTGTATCATGATGGGGAAGAAATGGTCCAATTCCAACCATATCCGGTTCAAGTTCTTTTAAAAATATTAAGTCTTCCGCTAAACATTCATTCGTCTGATGTGGAGAGCCAACCATGAATCCGGCTCCAACCTGATATCCCAACTCCTTCAATTGATATAGACAATGTTTTCGATTTTCAAGTGACATTTCTCTTGGATGGAGCTTGCAATAGTGACTTTCCATTGCAGTTTCATGTCTTAAAAGGTATCTGTCAGCTCCGGCCTCTTTCAGTGCTTTATAGCTTTCATAGGAACGCTCACCGACTGATAAAGTAATCGCACAATCCGGATACCTTTGCTTAATCGATTTGATTATATCACAAAGCTTCTCATCATTAAAGTAAATATCCTCACCGCCTTGCAATACAAATGTGCGAAATCCAAGTTCATACCCACTTTTACAACATTCAAGTATTTCTTCCTTTGTAAGTCTATAACGAATAATATTTCTGTTTTTTCCTCTGATTCCACAATAGAAACAATTATTTTTACAATAGTTTGTAAACTCAATTAACCCTCTTGTATAAACCTTATTTCCATAGTAGCGTTTTCTATATTGAACAGCAATTTCACTTAGCTGATTTATCGTATCTTCTGTATACGTATCTAAAAGCTCTATATATTCCTCTTTTTTTAACATTCCTTCTCTTATTAATTTTTGTACTAACACAAAATACCTCCTAATCCTATAAGAAAAAATCCTGTTCCAAAGGATTCTCCGCCTGCGGCGGGTCGCTTTGGCGATATCATTCATCTCCAACGCGGTGCGTTTTTGCTTTATAGGAAACAAAGTTTCCTATAAAGCAAAAAATAGTCCCTTCCTTGCATTTGACACAAAGAAGGGACAATCTTCTATTTCCCTTATTTCTTAATATTTTCCAAATCCATTATCAATTGAAGTTGTTATCTCTTTGCTGCCTTGCTGTTCTAGTTCATCATCTTCTAATGATATTATTGGTTCTTTCCACTCTTCTGAACCATTCATGTTGTTATACACATTTCCCATATAAGAATTAGAATTTAATTCTTTCAAATTGAAAATTGAAATTAATTCTCGCAACCGAACTGCCTGATTCGATAGTTCTTCACTAGCTGCTGCACATTGTTCACTTGTTGCAGAGTTTGTTTGCACAACCTGTGATACCTGTGCCAGTGCCTGGTCAATTTGAGCTACTGCAGTTGCCTGTTCATTTGAAGCTCCGGCAATTCCATTGATTAAATCTACAATATTATCAACTGCCGCTACAATATGATTCAAAGCTACTGCTGTTTCTTGTGCAAGTTTGGATCCATTTTCAACTTTTTTAATCGAATCCTCTATCATCTCTGCCGTTTCACTCGCCGCTAAAGCACTCTTTCCTGCCAAATTCCGGACTTCTTCTGCTACAACAGCAAATCCTTTTCCATGTGTTCCTGCTCTTGCCGCTTCTACAGCTGCATTCAATGCAAGTATATTCGTCTGAAAAGCAATATCATCAATCACCTTTATAATTTTCGAAATATTTTCCGATGATTCATTAATTTCTTCCATCGCATGAATCATTTCATTCATCTGCTCGTTTCCTTTTACTGCATCTTCTTTTGTTTCATTTACAAGACGATTTGCTTCATTTGCATCGGTTGCATTTACACGAGTCCTTTCTGCAATATCTTCAATGGAAGCAGATACCTGTTCAATTGCACTCGCCTGTTCTGTAGAGCCTTGTGCTAATGACTGGCTTGCAGAAGCCACCTGACCGGAACCAGAAGTCACCTGCATGGAAGCTTCTTTAATGTTTCCTAATACACGATTATTATCATCAACAATTTTCTTTAGTGCATATCCCAAAATGTCCTTTTCTGAATTTGGCTGAACCTCTATACACATATCCCCCTTAGCAATCTGTTCTGCAATCATTGCCTGTTTACGGATATTATCAATCATAATTTTAAATTCATCCATTAACTCACCGAATTCATCATCGGACTCTTTTTGAACGGTTATCTGAACATCACCAACTGCCAGACTCTCTGATACTTTTTTCAATTTTTTTAATGGAATTCGAATTGAACGTACAATAACAATTTCAAAAATGACTGAAATTAAAATTCCAATAAACGCTACAAAAATCATAAGAATTACTAACCATCCCACATCTCCTTGTAGCTCTTTTGCTTTCTCATCTGCTCTTTTATCAAGCATTGTAATAATATCGTCAATTGCTCCTTCTGTAGTCTTTGCTACCTCTGCTCCCTCTTCTTCCAAGGTTAATCTGGCTTCATCGTACTTATTTTCTTGCACTAGTGCAATCACTTTATCTACTGTATCCTGGAAGTTAATCAGACTCGCCTGTGATTCTTTGAAAACACTAAGAACCTGATCGTCTTTCACTTCTTTATAAAATTTATTCAAATATTGCCCCATATATTCTGAACATTCATTAATTTGCTCAATTTCCGAAGCTTCTGAAGCACTTCCATCTTTTTCTACATACAATAAGTTTCTTAAATGTACCTTGATTTCCTGATAATTTACAAATGCAAGTGCCACATCACCCGAACTTGTTCCATATGTAGTAAATCTTTTTTCTCCTGCTGTATTTGTTATATAAATCATTTTTAAAGAACAAATTGCCAAAAAAACAATAGCAACAATTACAATATTAAAACCAATAATAAGCTTTGTTTTAATTTTCAGATCTTTGAAACTTTTCATTTGCCTACCTCCAATTATTCATTTTGAATAACCATATCTTCCATTACTCTGACATCTTTATCATTTATCAAAGCTTCTGGATCCAACAGTAACTTCACTTCATCCCCAATTTTTCCAATGCCGTAAACATATTTACTCGCTTGTGATGAACCCGACACAACAGTTGGAGGTGGAACAATATTCGCATCATCAATTGTAACAACTTCTGCGATTGTGTCTACGATAAGTCCCACAACTGTAGACTTGACATCAATTACAATAATACAAGTTCTGTCATTGTATGGAAGTGCTTCCTTTTTAAAACGGATTCTCACATCAATAACCGGTATAATCTTCCCTCTAAGATTAATCAACCCTATAATGTAATCTTCTACCTCCGGCACTTCCGTTATCGATTGCATTCCTATAATTTCATTTACATAATTAATTCCTATTCCATAATACTCATTTCCTGACTTAAACGTCATGTATTTCCCTTTTTGAGTATCTTCGTTTTCTAAAATTTTATCTACTTCTTCTGCCATATGACAACTCCTTTCTACTCTTGCATAATGCCCCCAGCATCAAGAATTAAACTAATACTTCCATCTCCCAACTGAGTACATCCTGAGATTCCTTTTACTTTTCTTATATAAGTTGGCATTGGTTTTACTACAATTCCCTGTTCTCCAATCAGGCGATCGGCAAAAACACAAATCACATGTTCTTCATGTTCAATTAATATCATGACGCCTTCCTCCACATCATCAACAGAATCTTTAATATGATAATATTGATTTAAGCGGATAACAGGATAACATTCTCCTCGAATCATAATATATTCATTTCCATCCGGTTCTACAATTAATTGTTCTTTTTTAACACAAATGAATTCTTTTACCGCATTTGTAGCTACTACAAAGTTTGTTTTACCAACACTAAAAATAATTCCATCAATAATTGCAAGAGTAAGAGGAATTTTCATAGTCATTGTCGTACCAATTCCCTCTTTACTGTCAATCTCCAGACTTCCGCCAATCTGCTGAATGTTTTTCATAACAACATCCATTCCGACACCTCTGCCTGAGTATTCTGTCACTTCTTTTTTCGTAGAAAAGCCTGGCAATGTTATGAAGGAAAAAACTTCTTTATCACTCAAATCTTTTTCCGATTTATTTCCTAACAAATTATTTTCCCGTGCTTTCTCTAATATTGCACGCCTACTCAAACCCTTTCCATTATCACTTACTATAATCCAGACCTTTCCGCCTTCATTCTTTGCTTCCAGAATCACTTTTCCTTTTTCCGTTTTGCCTAAATTCTTCCTTTCCTCATTGCTCTCAATGCCATGATCAACAGCATTACGTATTAAGTGCATCAATGGGTCTGAAATATGTTCTATAATATTTTTATCCACCTCGGTTTCTTCACCGATTACTTCAAGTTCAATATCTTTTCCAAGTTTTTTTGAAACATCATAAACAATTCGATTCATTTTCTGGAATGTATTTTTCAATGGCATCATTCGCATTGCCATAATGGATTCCTGCAATTCGGTTGTTATTTTTGATAATTGTGCTGCTGCTTTCTGAAAATTCGTTAAATCTAATCCCGGAACCTGTAAATCCGGATTTTGTAATACAACTGCTTCTGCAATTACAATTTCACCTATTAAATCCATTAATTCATCCATTTTCTTAACATTGACACTGATAAAACTCTGTGCCTCTGCTTTTTTCGATTCCTGATGCTTCTTTGGTTCCTTTTTCTTCTGCTCCTGTTCTTTCGACTCCGATACTTGTTTATTTAATTTCTCAATTAATTTTTCCTGTTCTTTCTTTTCTTGTTCTTTCTCTTCCTGTCCCTGTTTTGGAGAACTTTCTTTTTCCTGTTCCCCATCCAAATCAATAAATATTTCTCCTCCAGAACAATAAGCTAAGAATTCCTCTGGAGTACATTCTGTAATTTCAATATGGTCCACACCAGAACTATGATCAATTAATTCCATAATTTCACTGGCATCTGCCTTTGTCTGCAAAGCCATTTTAAATCCATACTTTAGGATTTCCTCTGAACTTGCCTCATTCGTTATAATATCTTCCGGAGTATACTGAAGATCTTCTGCAACCTCTTTTAATGAATATACAGCTGTATAAGCACGTATATTACTCATTTGTGTATCTTTGTTATAAGTAATAAAAATTTTATAAAATTTACTGTCTGCTGATGCAACCGGTGCAATATAAAATTTCTTTGGAGGTACATATTCCTTTTCAGGAGGAAGTTCTTCTCCTTTTTCAGTTATATTATGCTTAATCTGGTCTAAGAATACTTTTATGTCGGTTATTAATTGTTCCGGGTCACCATCCGGTTCTCCGCCTTCTCGTATTTTTTCCAACTCACCATTTATAAAATCCGTTACCTCTAGTATGTAACTTACCAGTTCTGAATGAGGCACATCATCTGGGTGTGATTCCCGAATGTAATAAAATACATCCTCTAACGTATGAGAAACGGTAGTAATATTATTATACATCATAACTCCGGATGAACCTTTTATTGTGTGCATTGCCCGAAAAATTTCATTAATCGCATTCTCATCAAACTCATTATCATCTTTATGCTCTAATGCCAGATTTTCAATATTTTCAAGCAATTGTTCGCTCTCGAATAAGAACATATCTAACATTCCCTCTGTAATGAATTCTTCTCCCATTGTCTTCCTCCTTTCACAAATACCTATTTTGTGAGGTTGAATTTAGGATTGCCAAAATGGCAATCCCTAAGCACCACAAATTATATTAATTCCAATTTTCTAAGAACATTTTCAAATTTATCCTGGTCTATTGGCTTACCTGCATAAGCAACACAACCAAGTTCAAATGCCTTCGTTACATTACGTCCTTCATTTAACGCAGTTGTCATAATAATTTTAGCCGCTTTGTCCTCTGGAATCCCTCTGTCCTTTTCAATATCACGGATTGCTTTTAATGCCTGATAACCGTCTAAAGCCGGCATCATAATATCAAGACATACTAAATCGTATCCCTCATCTGCATCTAATGCCATAAGGAATGCATCAACTGCCTCCATTCCATCCACTGTTACATCACACTCACCATACTTCGATAAAAAGCGGAGCATAAATTTCCTACTTGCAAAATCATCTTCTGCTATTAATATTCTCATTTCTTCCTATATCCTCACTTTCATTTTCTTTTTTATCTCTATTTTAATCCGAAGCAGAGATTCCTACACACCTATCTTCCATTCAGAATGTTATAAATCTTAGGAGCTACATTATTTATATCAACCTGATATTTTACTGCTCCTATCTCATAAGCAACTTTAGGCATTCCATATACAACACAGCTTGCCTCATCCTGTCCAATTGTTTCTGCCCCCGCACGACGCATAGCCAGTAACCCCTTAGCACCGTCTGCCCCCATTCCGGTCAATAATACGCCAATCCCATGAGAACCGGCATTAGCTGCTACCGAATGAAATAATACATCAACTGATGGACAATGACCACTAACCTTTTCGCCTGCTTTACATTCTACCCGGTATGTACCGCTTATTTTTGTAAGCCGCATTTGCAAATCCCCCGGGGCAAGCAATACCTTTCCCCGTTCCACAATATCACCGGACTGTGCCTCTTTTACAAACACACTGCTTTGATTATTCAATCGTTCTGCATACATTGTAGTAAACCCGGGAGGCATATGCTGAACAATTACGGTTCCCGGTATGTCAGGCTTAAAATTTTTTATAACTGTAGCAATTGCTTCGGTTCCTCCTGTAGAGGCACCAATTGCAATAATGCGTTCTCCATAATTTTTTTCAACATTCTCTAAAATAGAAGAAGTTCCCCTGCTTTGTTTTAAGTTACCCATTTTGGCAGTCGAAGCAATTTTTATTTTTATATTCAATTCCTTTTTAACAAAATCTTCAATCTGCTTAGGATTATTTGTATTCGGTTTACTTACAAAATCCACGGCCCCAGCATTCAATGCTTCAAAGCTTTCTCTGTTTTTTACGCTAACAACAACTGCAGGCAATGGGTACTGTGGTATAAGTTTTCTTAAAAATTCAATCCCGTCCATTCTTGGCATTACAACATCCAATGTCATAACATCCGGACGATACTTTAAAATAGCATCTCTTGCCTCATACGGATTAGAAGCTTGTGCAACAACTTTCAATGCAGGATCACTTTCAATCCCTCTCACTAAAAGTTCGCGAAACACAAGAGAATCCTCTACAACCAAAACTTTAATCTGTTTCATACTATCACCTATTATTTATTAAATTACTTTTTGATAAACGGCTGGTCTTACATACCGAAACCTCGTTCTCGACTTATCAATCGTTTCCGTTGTTCCAATAAATAAATAACCGCCAGCTTCCATATGGTCGTAGATTCGATTAAGCAATTGTATTTTTGTTTCTTCATCAAAATAAATCATAACATTTCTTAAGAATACAATATGAAATTTTTTACGAAAGGGAAGTGGATTCATCAAATTAAATTCCCGGAATAAAACCTGCTTTTTTAATTCATCTGTAACCTGATACTCCTCTTCACTTTTTCGTTTAAAATAGCATTTCTTCCATACATTTGGAAGTGGAGCTATCTGTTCTGCCAAATATTTTCCCTCAATCGCAAATTTCAATACTTTCGTTGATATATCTGTTGCCAACAGGGTAGTATCCCAATTACCTTCTGCAAGCTTAAAATAATCCATTAAAAGCATTCCTAGCGTATAAGGTTCCTCACCTGTCGAAGCAGCTGCACACCATGTACGAATATCCTTATCTTTACTTTCTCTTATTCTTAGCTGTGGAAAGACATTCTCTTTTAAAAAACGAAAGTGCTCTGGTTCTCTCATAAAATAGGTATGATTTGTTGTCAACACATTAATAATATTTTTAGCTTCCTGACTATTCGGATGATATTCCACTTCATCCATATATTCGTTATAACTTGTATAGCCATTGCGGACTAAGTGATTCTCAAGTCTTCCTTCAATTAATGTCCTTTTATGTCCCAACTCAATACCATACTTTGATTTTACATAATATACAATTCTTTGAAACTCACTTTCAGAAATTTTCAAAAAAGCTCCTCCTACTCCTCACGATATAATATATTTTAATCGTTTTTTCAACTTTTGTCAATCGAATCCCCAAATTCCATGAATGGAAGTTCTTTCTTCTTTTTTCATGAAGTCATATATAATTTAACCACATTAATAAACTGTTTCATTTCTTCCTCTGTTCCTATTGTTTCTGATTTATCTGCTTCATCCCCTTGTTTTCCATAAAAGCTTTGAAAAATCAGCAATTTTATAAAATAGGATTTTTATCTATAATACTCTTTTGCCAATGCCTGAAAGCTTGGAATAGAGCGTTTTATCATATCATAATCAACACAATAAGCAAGGCGAACATATCCCGGACAACCAAATGCACTTCCCGGTACTAATAATAATCTATGTTTTTTTGCCTTTTCAGAAAATGCCACATCGTCTTTCTCAAATGCTTTTATAAACAAATAAAATGCACCTTCCGGCTTTACCATTTCATAACCGCACCGACTCAATGCATCGTATAGAAATTTACGATTTCTATCATATTGAGAAATGTTTATCGGCACATCCACGCATTTTCCAATTACTTTTTGCAATAAAGACGGTGCGTTAACAAAGCCAAGAATTCGATTCGCCACATTAGCTGCATGCACAATTTCTTCCCAATCGTCCAATTCACCTGGCATTACTAAATAACCTATTCGCTCTCCCGGAAGTGATAAAGACTTACTATAGGAATAACCTACGATTGTATTTTCATAGTACTTTGTCAAAAAAGGCACCTCTACTCCGTCATATGCAAGTTCCCGATATGGTTCATCTGATATTAAATAAATAGAAGTTCCAAATTTATCCTGCGCCTTATACATTATCTCCGCCAGTGCCTTTATTGTATTTTCCGAATATACGACACCAGTTGGATTGTTTGGTGTATTCACAATAACCGCCTTTGTTCTTTCTGAAATTCTATTAGCAAATTCCCGAAGATTTGGCAAAAAACTCTTTGTATCCGGAGGAACTACAATCAGATTTCCGTCATAATTATTTACATAATTACGATATTCCCCAAAAAATGGTGCAAATACAATTACTTCATCCCCAGGATTTAACAAGGTTTTCAAAATAACATTCAGTCCGCCGGCTGCACCAACGGTCATTAAAATATGTTCCACTCCAAATGCAGTATCAAATCGCTTATTCAAAGAAACTGCAATCTCTCTTCTAACTTCCTCATATCCCGAATTATTCATGTACCCATGAATATCCATCGGGTTTTCTTCCGTCACAATATCAATAATTGCTTTTTTTACTTCGTCTGGTGGTTCTATACTTGGATTGCCTAAGCTATAATCAAAAACATTTTCTGCCCCGTATAAATCCGCCATTTTTTTCCCCTCTTCAAACATAGCCCGAATTACAGAACTATTCTCTACAAGAGCTTCCATTTTTTTAGAAATCATGTTTCTCCTCCTAGGTTTACCTTCATTACTGTCATGTTATTATTTTAACATAGATGCTTTAATAATACAACAAAAGTCCCTTTTCATGGAACATATGTTTGTGTTAATTTCTTGCGCTTTTTTAAATATAAATTGATATTCCATAGAGTATAAGTAAATGCACCGGATAAAAAAAATAAAAGAAATATTTTAGTTTTATTCCTCTTTCATGATTATAAAATGCAATCGGAATAAAACCAAGCAATGCAAACGGCTCCCATAAAAAAGAGCATGCCCCAATAAAAATCTGTTGTTGCTTACAATTACGGTACAAATATAACACTGCTATCGAAACAATTCCAAACAGGGAATAATCCGTATATAACAAAATACTCACAACAATTCCCAATAACAAAATTATAATATATCCCATTGTAAGGATTCTTCCTGCCACCCTTTGTTCCAACGTCCGAAAGCCAATCAAAACAAGTAAACCGATAAAAAGCGTAAAAAATACATTTTGGCTTTCCATGTCACAGATCGTCCTACTCACTGCCAAATCAAACGGAATTTCAGAAATAAAAGCAAATAAAAGCAGCCTTTCTGCATATTTTTTCACATTATGTGTATGTAAAAAACCCTCTACAAGCAAAAAACAAAATATAGGAAATGCACTCCGTCCAATTGCCCTACAAATTTGATACCCCCAAAATATACTATCATGAATTTGTATTCCATTTGAAAAATGGAGCAGATTATTCAATATAACTGCTCCAATATGGTCAATTAACATTGTTAAGACTGCTATTATCTTTAATGTACTTCCATTGATACCAAATTTTATTTTCATTTCTATCCCCATACCTAGTTTAATTTTTTTATATCCACATTATACCCTATCTAAGATCGATCAATCAATCCTCTTTCTAAAATCAACTAATCCTCATGCTTTCAAATGTACTATATACATCCAAAATTCCATACCCCCATTCCCTATTTGGATAATTTAAATTAATCCTCTTTGCACCGCGAATAAATAAATTTTCGATTTCCGTAGTCTGCATTGCTCCACTATTTCCTCTGACAATCCCCCACTCCAACATTAATGCTGCAGCACCAGCTCCAATTGCACCTGCAACCGAAGTTCCACTCATTGTCCCAAATCTTCCATTTAACAGTGGTCCATATACATTTACCCCCGGTGCTGTTATTTCAGGCTTAATATCATTTGTTATCGTATAACCCCTGCTGGCACCCGGATAAATACTATTTGTAATATGATTGTATCCTGTCATTGTCAATATTGATGTCGTGTTTCCCGGCTCACATACTGTTGTATAAGGTTCTGGGTTCAAGAAATAAGTATCCTTTGTCAAAAAATGCTCCATACTCATCCAAATATTATAAAAAGCATTATCTACCCCGTCATTAAATACCCGAAGCTTCCAAATACCAGGTGTTGGTGTAACAATCTGAATTACAACTACTTCATCGCCTGTATAGGTTTCTACAACTGTATAATGAATATAAATCTGACTTGCTTCTAAAGGAAATGTAATGGCGCTACCGTCCTTGTACCAAATTGGAATCTTTCCTGTATACTCTCCCAACGGAGAAATAAGTCCCACAGAAAATAGACTGGGTGCACTTGTCCATAATTCCATATACACACCTGTTTCATTTTCTCCAACACGAAATTCTACCTCTTCTTCTGTCCCTGCACTTAACAAATCACTTTGGTAGTGATGAGA
Source organism: Velocimicrobium porci (assembly GCF_009696045.1). Lineage (GTDB taxonomy): Bacteria > Bacillota > Clostridia > Lachnospirales > Lachnospiraceae > Velocimicrobium > Velocimicrobium porci. The sequence continues at coordinate 122,292 of NZ_VUMT01000002.1, forward strand.
TTGATTTCCCTCATTTCCTGCTGCCACAACATAAGCAGTCCCAAAAGTAGGAGAAATCATGTTAAGATACCGGCATAGTGGTAAAGTTCCGCTATGGTTTCCGGCATTTGTCCCTAATCCAACGTAAATAACAAGTGGCATGCTTTTTTGAATTGCAATATTTTGGATATATCTTAATCCCAACATAATATCAATTTCTGAGTAAGCAGCTGCCTCCTCCTGAATACAAAAAAAATCCCTAAGATGCTGTTTTGCTTCTTTCAGTTTTACAATAACAAGCTGTGCCTGAGGAGCAGCTCCTGTAAACTGATTTTCCAAATCCTCATTTCCGGCTGCTAATCCGGCTAAAAATGTCCCATGCCCATTTTCATCTCTTGATGGAACAATCGAATAAGGATCCTCCGATTGTAAGGCCTCATTAATCATATCCTGAGTATACTCAGAACCATAGTAAAGACCTTCCGGCGAAACCCCTGTTCGCTCCATTTGATCCCAAATTGCTATAATCCGGCTTGTATTATCTGCATTTTTAAATAAAGGATTGGTGTAATCAATTCCTGTATCAATTAACCCAATTAAAACTCCGCTTCCTGTTAAATTAAGATATGGCTGTCTGCGAACCCTTAATATACCGGCATCTTCCATACTAGACGTATCTAATAATCCAAAGCATTTCGGAACAGTCGAATATCCATATTGATTCAGCGTAATCATAGGATTTCCTGTAATAGGCTGCGCAATCACGAAAAAACGTTCGTTTATCTGCTGTAAACAAGTAGGGTTATAAATACGTTCTAATGACTCTATTCCTCCCAAATATTCCAATATATAATCTGCATAGCCATTATCATAAAAAATATCTCCACAATTTTCCTGTTTCGCCATCCTTATTTCCTTTATACCACACAAACATCATTTTATTATATGCAAGACAAAATTTTATGCTACAATCATTATACCTAAAACCATTGTATTTTTAGCCTAACTTTTTATTATACTGCAAATTAAGCACTTGTAAATACCGGTTAGCAGAATTGAATTAATTATACAAAGGATACCATTTTATTCAATATATTTACATTTAATTCCATGTGTGTTATAATCATTTATGTAGTATATATACACAAAACCGAAAGCGTATACCTAGCAACGGGAAAGGAGAATCAATTATGAGAGTTATGAAACAAAAAAGAAACAAGTCATTTGTCAGCTTACTATTATGCATGACAGTTGCAATGGGAACTGGGGAGCTTCCATTCAACCCAGCCGTAACAGCAAAAGCTGCTGCGATTGAACAGGATTCTGTAACAGATATCAATGAATACGAAGACAATGAAATGATTGTTGTGTACAAAACAGAAGCCACTACCGTATCAGATCTTCCAGACAGTGCAACGGAAGAAAAATTAACAGACGATTGCTCTTTAATCGAAGTAGATTCAAAAGCAGAATTAAAAGATGCAGTTGATACACTTGCTAATGACCCAAATGTCTTAGTTGTACAACCAAATTATACATATTATTCAACAGACAGACTGGGCAATAATTCTTACCACTATTTACAATGGGCATACAATGGCGAACATAATATTAACATTCTTCCTGCCTGGGACATGCCTCAGAGTGCAGAAGCCGAAACTATTGTAGCGGTTGTAGATACAGGTATTGACTTCCAGCATACATCTTTATTAAAAAATCTTTGGCAAAATACAGATGAAGATTTTTATTCCAATCAAGATAATGATGGAAATGGTTATCCTGGAGATTATTATGGATGGAATTTCTATTCTAACAACAATCAGGTATGTGAATATAGAGCTACCCAATATGGTCATGAAGACGACCATGGAACTCATGTAGCTGGTATTATAGGTGCTGATTCTGATGCTGGAAGCGGAATTGCTGGTGTTGCCTCAAAATCCGTATCCAATATTAAAATTATGCCTGTAAAAGTATTAGGCGGTCCTAATGGTTCTGGCTCTACTGATTCTATTATTAAAGGCATTCACTATGCCGAACAAAATGGTGCTACTATTTGTAACTTAAGTCTTGGAATGAATCAATATGATGCAGCTCTACATCAGACAATGCACGATTCTTCGATGTTATTTGTTTGTGCTGCCGGAAATGGTATCAAGGCTACAAACTGGAGAGGTTATGATATCGGAAGATTAAACGTATATCCAGCCTGCTATAATTTGCCAAACCAGATTACAGTTGGTAACTACAACACAACCGGTCAGATTGACCAAAGTTCTTGCTACAGCTCAACATTTGTTAACATAGCTGCTCCTGGAACTGATATTTACAGTACTGTCGTAGATCCAAGTCACAGTAGCCAAGGTGCATATAACTACATGACAGGTACTTCCATGGCAGCTCCAATGGTAACCGGTGTTGCAGCTATGGTATCTTCCTACTATGGTAACTTAAGTGCATCCCAGATTAAACAGGCAATTTTATCTGGTGCTACAAAATCTCCAATTTTAGCAAGCAAAGTAGCAAATGGTGCTAAATTAAATACATATGGTGCATTACAAGCTGCTGCTTCTTATTCTTATTATGGAATGGATGCACAAAAAGCTTCTTAATGCCTAAAATTTTTATGTAATAAACTAATTACTATTTAACCAATTGTGTATAAATACTACTTGCAAGCACCCGCTCACTCTTTATTTTAGAGTGAGCGGTCTTTTATTTCCATTCCTTTTTGTTTTCTAGTATCTGGCGTAACGTAATCCCATCTTTCAATAACTTCCAAAGCAATATTCTTCCTTCATTATAGTAATGAAACAATTTATCTTGATGAAATTCCTTATTATACACCTTCCAGTATCCAGATAGCAGATAATTTTTCCCTTTATTTTCCATAAACCCTTTAACATCATCCAATGGATACCCTAAAAAAACACCTACTTCATGCGGAAATTCTATATTTTTTGTCTGATACAGCATGTACTTTCTTTTGAGATACGCAATCATTCCTTCCAATGACTTGCTTAGATATCCATTTTGTTTTAAAAAATATCGAATCTGTGAAGAGAAAAGATATTCCTGCAATTCTTCTCTGCGATATAAAAAGACCATTATTTTTTTCTTTCTCATTTCTAATTTTTCCATCTCTATATCCGTCTTCCAAAATATCTTTTTCACATCTTCCCAATCAGTATTATCAATAATTAAAAGATTAGCAGGCTTAATATCCAATAAAACCGGTGCACACTGATATGCAATCTGTTGCTCCAACGCCAAATTCTTTGAATATCCTGTTAATTTTTCTTCCTTTTGAATGATATAACTTCCCTTCTCTTTCTTTATTACTTTTAGCATATCACCCTATTATCCATTTCATTCAAATATCATTTAAACAGTTTCTTCCATATGAATCGTTGTATCAGTAATATTCATTGTAGACCGTCTATGTGACACTAATACTATTGTCTTAGACTGCTGTTCCTTCTTTAAAGTTTTTAAAATCACCGCTTCATTTAGACTGTCCAGATTACTCGTCGGCTCATCTAAGAAAATATAGTCTGAATCTTTTAAGAATGCCCGTGCAATTCCAATCCTCTGTTTTTCCCCGCCTGAAACCGAGCTTCCAAGCTCACTGACAATTGTCTTATAACCTTGAGGCAATGCTTCAATAAAATCATGAATCGAGGCTTTCTTCGCGGCACTTATAACTTCTTCCATAGTTGCATCTTCCTTTGCAATCTTTAGATTATTTTCAATCGTATCGTGGAACAAAAAAGTTTCCTGTTCTACATATGCAATATGAGCTCTAAGAGATTTTGTGTTTATCTTGTTTATGTTTGTATCCCTATAGCAGATTTCCCCTTCTGTCGTCTCAAAAAATCTCATCAATAATTTTAAAAATGTAGATTTTCCACAACCACTTTTTCCATGAATTCCAATTATAGTTCCGTGTTTTAAATGTACATTTAATCCTGATAAAATCTGAGTCGATTTTCCTTTGTTATAATAAAATGTAAGATTGTTGCATTGAATATCCCCTGCCACAAATTCATTTCCATCATCAACTTCTTTTGTTACAGCCTCTTCCTCTAATAAATTTAACACACGATTTCCACTAGCTAATGTTTGATGCAGATTATTAGAAAGACTCGACAATGCCGCCACAGGACCAAATGAACTCATAATAGCAATAACGGTCAAAAGACTCTCTGAAAAATCAATCTTTCCTTGCTGTTCCAATATAGCAGCTACAATAATCATAAAAACTCCGGTTCCAATAATTGAAATATCTGTCATTACTCTTTGCCAGCTCTCCAATCGTTTCAATTGTGACTGAGCGGCTTTCAAATCTTCTGTTTTTTGATTCATTTTATTTTTTCTTTGCTCTATCTGGGCATATTGATTAATCTCTCGGATTCCTCTCAAATTGTCCAATACAGTAGAATTTAATTCACCGAACTTTTCCCGATATCTTTGTCCTAATTTTGCTCCCAGTTTTCCATTAAACATAGGTATCAATATACCTACCAAAAAATATCCCAAAAAGGCAACTAGACCAAGAAAAATGTGTCTTTTTCCAATAAACCATACCATAAAACCAGATGTAAGAACCGCAATACAGATTGGCGAAATCGTATGTGCATAGAAAACCTCCAATAATTCGATATCTGTTGTTATAATCGCAATCAGATTTCCTTTTTCTCTTCCATCTAATTTTGCAGGCGCAAGTATCCTCAGCTTTTGAAATACCATATGGCGAATTCTTGCTAAAAGCCGAAATGCAATATAATGATTACATGCCTGTTCACTATATCGTAAAATTCCACGAAACACTGCCAAACTAATAAGAACAATTGTAATATATTTCATTGCCATTCCTGAGAATAATCCCAGAACTGATAAAATTCCATAACCACCTAATACTGTAATAAATGTTGCACATAGATGTCCGGCAGTTCCCATTATAATTGCCACTGTCATCGGAAGAAGCAATGGTTTAATCAACCCAATCAGACCATACATTACCTGCCAGCCATTTCTTTTTTTATTCATAAACGCTTCCTCCATTCTGGTCGATTACTTGATTTTTACGAATTACACGATAATCCTCCAGCTCGCTTTGCTGTTCATACAGTTTCTTATATATCCCTTCCTCTTTTATTAACTCATTCTCAATTCCAGTTTGTACAATTTTTCCCTTTTCCATAACATATATCTTATCTGCCGACTTAGCGTTAAAAAGACGATGAGTAATTAATATTACTGTTTTTTTCTTTGCTAAACCGATGATAATCTCCATAATAAGATTTTCACTTTCGACATCAATATTAGAAGTCGCCTCATCAAATATATATATATCACTGTCGTGAAGCAAAGCTATTGCTAATGATAACCTTTGTCTTTGTCCTCCTGAAAGATTTGCTCCATTTTCTTTAAGAAGCATATCCAAGCCACCATGCTTCTTAATAAAAGAATACAATTGTACCTGCTTTAATATTTCCTCCATTTGTTCATCAGATGCCTCTTGATTTCCCATTTTAAGATTTTCTCTTACCGACCCTTGAAAGAGATAATTAATATGGTTTACCCGCGTAATCAGCTTATTTTTTGTCTGCATGGAAAGTTCCGTTATAGGAATACCACCCAGTGTAACCTTACCTTTGTCCGCACTATACTCTCCTGTTAATAAAGATGCAACTGTACTTTTTCCACATCCGGATTCACCAACAATTGCTATAAAATTATTTTCTGGTATCTTCATAGATACCTTTTTTAATATTTGTTTTTTTTCTCTCTTTTGTTCCTCTTTTTCTTTTGAAAATGGATAAGCAAAATCAACATTTTGTATCAATATATCTTTTCCGGTCAACGCATCCGCTTCCACTCTACCATTCTTTGCTTCCTCTTCATCTAAAAATGCAAAAATTCTATCTGCAGCAGCATTTCCATTCATCGCAATGTGAAAAAAAGAACCAAGCAAACGGAGCGGAAGGAAAAATTCTGCTGATACCATAATGATAAAAAAGCAATGTTCGATAGAAAGTAAATTTTGTTGAAATAACTTTAAACTAAGGATAATTCCAATCGCACTTCCTCCATATGCAATTAAATCCATGATACTAATTGAATTTAACTGCATAATCAAAACACGCATTGTTACCTTTCTGAACCGCTCTGCTTCTTTATCCATTTTTTTTGCATATCTCTCATCTGCGTTATATATTTTCAACGTCGTCAATCCTTGTAAACTTTCCAAAAAGCTGTCACCAAGTTCTGTATACGTGCCCCAATATTTTTTTAACAGTTTTTTAGCAAACTTTTGTACTGCAACTATGGAAATTGGAATAAATGGCACGCAGAGAAGTAATATCCCTGCTACTTTTATACTCATAGTTCCTACAACAAAAAACAATGTCAGAGGTGCAAGTATACTGTAAAAAAACTGTGGTATATAATTTCCAAAATAAATTTCTAATTGTTCCACTCCCTCTGTACTAATCTGGACAATTTCAGAAGTAGATTTATTCTCACTATAACGTGTTCCAATTCGAATCATCTTGTTAAAAATTAGCGTTCTTATCTTTTCTTTTACCATTAGCGATGACAAATTTGACAATTGCCCGCTGATATGAGTACAAATACCTCTTATACATAAAATTACCATAACAAGCAATACATACGAGTATAATTCCTCACTTGTTATGGTTTTTTTATACATACTTCCTATTATTCCTGCCGTTCTATATAAAAATACGATATTCGCCAAAAGACTAATCCACTGACAGACTACCATTCCTGCGGTATAGCCCCGGGTTTCTTTTAATGTGCCCAACAGCCTCTTATGAAACATAAATTTTTCCTCTCTTCCTTTTTTATCGCTCCACTCCTATGTCATAATCTTCTCTGTCTTTTTATTTTCTATTGAGCTAATTTCTTTTTCAGAAGGCTTTACTGTCTTAATTCGGAATGAAATATAAATATAATGAGCTACCGCGATTACTATAATCAATGCTTTCGCATACCAAACTGGTGAAAAAATAAAACCTATTCCAAGCAAAACAGTAATCATACTTAATGCAGAACATTTTTCTTTCTTTGTCATTGCCTTTGTCTGAACAAAACTCTCAATATATTTTTTATATAATCTGGTTGATAAAAACCACCTATGAAAATACTCTGAACCTCTTGCAAATAAAATAGCGGCTAACAATAAAAACGGTGTTGTTGGTAAAATAGGAAGAACAATTCCTATTACTCCCAGCAAAACGCAAAGGAACGCTGCTATAATACATAAAAAACGAACTATTTTCTGCATTTTTCCTCCAAAATTTCAATTAATGCACTTCCACTACTGCTGTGACAGCGAACAACTTCTACATGATTCCGTTCTGCTTCTGTTAATGCACAACGAACCATTTTATGAGATACTGTATTCGTAAATAATACAAATAAATCCGGACAGCCAAGCTGTTCTTTTAAGTTTCCAGACATTTGAGTAAATATTTTTGCTTTACAAGAATATTCCTTACATATTTTTTTATATCTACAGACCATTCGGTCATGCCCTCCGATAATTACAATACTCATATACAAGTCCTCCTCTTATTATGAACTGTTACAAAATCAATTTTATCCTTCTTATCTGTTATGTAGCATTGATTTCGTAACAGTTCTTTCTTCTTTTTATATTACTGTGCTAATTGCTTTCCTAACATTCTGCACTGTACCTTTGCATCTTCATCAGGAGCTTCCATTGCTATTACACCTTCACCCCCTACGATTTCTGCACCGGCTTCTTTCATACGTTCTTCCCAATCTCTCATCCACTGCCCATCACCCCATCCATAGGAGCCAAATAAACCTATTTTTTTCCCGGAAACAATAGACTCGATTGAAGAAACAAATGGCTCTGCTTCTCCTTCTTCTAACACTTCTGCTCCCATTGCAGGACATCCCATTGCAAAAACAGAAGATTTTTCTATCTCTTCTTTTGAAGCGGAAGCAAATTCAACTAATCTCGCTTTCTTCCCATTTTCTTCAATCCCCGCTGCAATTTCGTTTGCCATTTCTTCCGTATTACCTGTTCCTGACCAATATACAATCATAATTTCTCTCATTGTTTTACCCCATCTTCCTTTCTTTCTATTTTTATTTGATAGATAACTTCTTATTTAACTCGCAATAAGCTTTGTTTCACTTTCGTCATGACGATTGGATGAATAAAAAGATAAAATCCACTCTATTTTTACACCACTTTGAACTAAATATTTAATATGCCGTTTTGCATAATCATAATAAGAAAAAATTTGCTTTGCCTGTTCCACATTGTAATAAACCTTCCAGTACCCGCATAATAGAAAATTCTTTCCGCTATTTTCTATAAATCCTATAACATCCCTTAACGGATATCCTAAAAAAACACCTATCTCATGTGGAAATTCCATCCTGTTCTTACGATTGATATGAAAACGATACGATAATTGGTTTAATTGTTCTCTCGTTCCTGCTTTCTCATATCCAAGCCCCTCTAAAAAAGATGCTATCCTTTTTTGGTTCAAATAAGACTCTAATTCCTCTTTCCGATATACTAAATAAGTAATCTTATCTTCATTTCTGCTTAAACATTTAACGGATATTGCTCCAAAACAAAATAAGCGATAAAGTTTCTTTTCATTTTCAATATCTGTTATTAATATATTAGACATCTTAATTCCTAATAAAACAGGTGCACATTGGTTTGCAATTTGCATATCAAAATCAGTTTTCTGTGACATAATTTCATCCTTTCCTTAGTTAGCATCAACTAACTACAATTAGAATACACTAATTTTTTATAATAATCAAGTGTATTGTTTGATAAAATATTTCAATAATAAGTTCCAAAACAGTCATTTCCAAATATTTGCTTTTCTTTTCAAACTATGCTATACTATATCTAACAAAATTTAATCAGAATAAAAGAACCGTCTTAAAGAAGGGCTTTTGGTATTACGCTTGACAGCGTTGTATGAAGAGTCCTTCTTTTTTTATAAGATTGGTATACAATTGAATTACTATGTAAAAATTCAAGATGTAACAAATATGGTTCATAGCATCTGTTACAAAAAACTATTCTGCATTTTATTTTGCACTGCTTCCATAAGCGAAATAAGTATTGGTAAAATAATTTTGCCAAGCAGTGAGAGGCAGGAAAAAACTAACAAAAGCAAGGTTGAAAGAAAGAAAAAAGAAAGGAAAATATAGTTGATACGATTACCGTAGACCTTGATGGTATGAAAACCGGTACGGTCCTGACTGTTAAGGATATTCCAGAACTTATGAGCAATAAAATCGAATTGCAAGTAGATACCGATGAGATTGTACTGCGTATAAATGACAGAACAAATCATACATCAATAACATCCGAAGAATAAACAATTTAAAAATAGAATCCGTTAAATACAAAATCCTAGGGACAACTTCCAAAAAAAGTTGCCCCTAGGAACATTTTTATAGCTTGTAACAAAATTATTTATTATTTTAATTGATCCAAAATAGAGGAACCAATTGTATTCTCTGGCATAGCTACATCAAAATTATCTGCAATTGTTGCACCAATTGTAGCAAATGTGTCTACTGTAGGAAGTTCTCCATGTCCACTCATAGATGGAGAATATGCAAGGAATGGTACCTTTTCTCTTGTATGGTCTGTTCCTGTATAAGTTGGATCATTTCCATGGTCAGCGGTAATAATTAATAAATCATCTTCTTTTAACTCACCTAATAATTCACCAAGTTTTTCGTCAAAGCGTTCGATTTCCTTACCATATCCGATTGGATCTCTTCTATGACCCCAAAGTGCATCAAAGTCAACTAAGTTTACAAAACATAATCCTTTGAAGTCTTCCTTCGCAATCTCAATTGTCTGCTCCATTCCGTGAACAGAACTCTTAGAACGATGAGAATCTGTAATTCCTTCGCCAACAAAAATATCATTAATCTTACCAACAGAAATCACATCATATCCTTGTTCCTGTAGTGCATTTAATGTTGTCTTTCCATAAGGTTTTAATGCATAATCATGGCGGTTAGCAGTACGTTTAAATTCACCTTTCTTTTTACCAACATAAGGTCTTGCTATAACACGTCCTACCTTCCACTCGTCTTTCATTGTAATCTCTCTTGCAATTTCACAGCAACGATATAATTCATCTAATCCAAATGTTTCTTCATTTCCACAGATTTGAAGTACAGAGTCTGCAGATGTGTATACAATCATAGCACCTGTTTTAATCTCTTCTTCTGCTAATTCATCAAGAATTTCTGTACCACTGGCACTCTTATTACCAATTACTTTTTTTCCAGTGCGTTTTTCTAACTCGTCAATTAACTCTTTTGGGAACCCGGTTTCCGTAAATGTCTGAAAAGGAGTCTCAATTTTAAGTCCCATCATCTCCCAGTGACCAGTCATAGTATCTTTACCATTACTAGCCTCTTTCATTTCCATATAATATCCAATTGGTTCTTTCGCTGGTTCGATATTTTTTAAAGGGTGTAAATTTGCAATACCAAGCTTTGTAAGATTTGGAATCTTAAAATTGTCCATTTTTTCAGCTATATGTCCTAGTGTATCTACCCCAATATCCCCAAACTTTTCAGAATCCGGCATAGCACCGATTCCCATCGAGTCAATTACTATAGTAAAGATACGATTATACTTTTTCATAAATTTCAATCCTTTCTTATTTTTCTAAATTTACTGCTCCTATTTCTATCTCTTATCATCCATTATAAACAGTTCTTTCATTCACTGCAATTAGTATATCTGATTTCATATTATAATAAAATCCCACCTGTCCCTCATTTAGCTACCTTTTATTTTGTCCTGTTTATTATCTAAAAACAAAATAATTTGTCACTTTCCGTCTTTTATGCTATACTGTAAGTTCGTACATAAAATTAACAGGAGGTAACCATGTCAAATCAATCTACGCAAACACTTACCCTTACACAAGAGCAAAATAAGGCATTCTATCAAAAAGTCTTTGCTCTTGTGATTCCAATGGCACTACAAAATCTAATTAATGTAGGTGTAACCGCAGCAGATACAATTATGCTTGGTAAAATAAGCGAAACGGTTCTGTCCGGTGCTTCACTGGCAGGACAAATCCAATTTATTTTAACTTTAATTTTCTTTGGTCTTACATCCGGTGCCTCAGTACTTACTGCACAATATTGGGGTAAACGTGATACAAAAAAAATTGAACAAATACTTATGCTTACAATTGATGTTGCACTTATTATTTCATTAATATTCACACTTTCCGCACTGTTCATACCCGGTGCTTTGATGCACATTTATACTTCAGATCCCGCTGTCATTGAAGCAGGAATTGTATACCTTCGAATTACATCCGTTTCCTATCTCATGATGTCAATTACCATGGTATATCTTAATGTTATGAAAAGTGTTGAACGAGTTGTTATATCCACAATTGTATATACTCTTTCTCTTTTTATCAACATTGGGATCAACGCCGTATTAATTTTTGGTTTATTGGGATTTCCTAAGCTTGGGATCATGGGGGCTGCAATTGGAACATTGATTGCCAGAACATTTGAGTTAGTCCTCGTATTCATTTACGCTTATAAAATAAACAAGACCATAAGAATACGTATTTATCATATGTTTCATATTGAAAAGACATTGTTCAAAGATTTCGTTGTTTATTCTGTACCGGTACTATTAAATGAACTTTTATGGGGTGTCGGTGCTTCTGCGAATTCTGCAATTATCGGACATTTAAGTACTTCTGCTGCCGCTGCTAACTCAGTTGCACAGGTCTGCCGGCAGTTAGCTACTGTAGTAACATTTGGTGTTTCCGGTGCAACTGCCATTTTTCTTGGCAAAACAATTGGTGAACATAAATTTGAGCTTGCCAAAATATATTCTAAAAAATTCATTAAGCTTGCATTATTAACAGGCACAATTGGTGGTACGCTCATCTTCTTGTCAAGACCAATTGTTCTGTCTGTAATGAATTTTTCCGCAGAAACTGCAAATTATTTAACTGTAATGCTATTTGTTATGTTCTATTTTTCAATTGCACAAGCTTTTTCCTGTACTTTAATTGTTGGAATCTTTCGTGCAGGTGGAGATACGAAATATGGTTTGTTCTGTGATGTTGGAGCTATGTGGGGATTTTCCATCTTATTTGGTTTCCTTGCTGCTTTTGTGTTCAAATGGGATATTCGGCTTGTCTATATTATTCTTATGAGTGATGAAATTATTAAAATACCAATTGCCGTACGGAGATATAAAAGTATGAAATGGCTGAAAGATGTGACAAGATAACACTTCGCTAATTATAATAGAAGGAGGCGTAGCCTCCTTCTTTTGAAATAAAGCTATCAGTATATAAAATAGCCTGTACAGCAATAAAAATGATTAAAAAAATTAGTTTTGTGATTCAAGCAATGGTGTATGTGTAAAGCTTCCACGCATCTCAATCAATGGTGCGCCCTTTTTTTCGATATAATCTCTTGTTATCGTAACTCTTCCAATATTTTCATCTTTCGGAATTTCATACATAATATCAAGCATAAATTCTTCAATGATAGCCCGTAACGCTCTTGCCCCTGTTTTCTTTTCTAATGCCTTTTCTGCAATTGCTTCCATAGCAGAATTATCAAATACTAAATCTACTTCATCTAGTGCAAGTAATTTTTGATATTGTTTTAAAATTGCATTTTTTGGTTCTTTTAAAACTTGAATCAGCATTTCTTTTGTCAATCCCTCTAATGTAAACAGAATTGGAAGACGACCTAAAAATTCAGGTATCATACCAAATTCTCTTAAATCATCCACAATCACCTTACTAAAAATATCCGGATCGTTATCATATTTGTCTTTAAGTGTTGCACTAAAACCGATTGATGCCTGCTTATTCAAACGTGCTTTTATAATTTTTTCCAGTTCTGGAAATGCTCCACCACAAATAAATAAAATATTTCTTGTGTTAATCGTTGTAAGAGGCACCATTGCATTCTTACTAGTTGCCCCTACTGGCACTTCTACATCGGCTCCTTCTAATAATTTTAAAAGTCCCTGTTGTACAGACTCTCCACTTACATCACGATTTGTTGTACTTTTCTTTTTCGCAATTTTGTCGATTTCATCAATAAAAATAATTCCTCGCTCTGCTTTTTCCACATCATTATCTGCTGATGCAAGAAGTTTTGACAATACACTTTCCACATCATCGCCAATATATCCGGCCTCTGTCAATGATGTAGCATCGGCTATTGCAAGTGGAACCTGTAAAAGTCTTGCAAGTGTTTTTACAAGAAATGTCTTACCACTTCCGGTTGGGCCAATCATAAGCATATTGGATTTTTCAATTTCAATATCATCCATAGTTCCTGTTGCTACACGTTTATAGTGATTATACACAGCAACCGAAATAACTTTCTTTGCATATTCCTGACCAATTACATATTCATCTAACTGTCCTTTTATAATATGAGGTGCCGGTACATTCCGTATGTCCAATTCCGGTGTTTTTTCCTCTTTTACCTTCTTTTTCTTTAGCTTCTGGCTTTTTGGAATATCCATAGGAGGTGGATTAAAATTCATCATATTTGGAGGCATATTCATAAAATCTATATATGGCATACCACCTGTATTCAAAGAATCGAATGTCTTCTGCATACAATCCGCACAAATGCATATATTATTCGGAATATGAATCATTTTTCCTACTTTACTTTCAGGTCTTCTACATATATAACAAATATCTTCATAATCATCTTTTTTTTCTTTATCAATCTCTATTTCTTTATTATTGTCGCTCATCTGGATTACCTCTTTCTTTAGAAATCTAACGTTATTATAGCGTACCTTTCGATTCAGTACAAGATTAGGTTTCTTAAAATACCATAAAAAAATGGGTGTATTTTTTTTACACCCATTTTTTATAACCTAGTTACCAAAATTTTCTATAAAATTTTTAAAGATATCGTCTGCACTATAACTCTGAGAATCATCCTGACTGCTATTTGGCGCTTGTTGATTGTTTTGTGTAGTTGTGTCCGAATTTTTTGAATTGTTATCTAAACTGCTTAAAGAGCCAGAACCTTTTAATGTTATATTTAACTTAACTTCTTTATATTCTCCGTTATCGTTACGTTTAACAACAACTGTAATTTTTGTTCCTACCTTTAGGCTATTTACTTTTTCTTTTACAGCTTCAATCGAGGATATTTCTCTATCATTAATTTTAACAATGATGTCTCCAACCTTCATACCGCCTTCTTCAGCAGCACTATCTTTTGCCACTTCATATACATAAACCCCTGTAGGCATGTTATAAATATTGTTATTTTCTGTAATATCTGTACCTGTAATTCCAAGATATCCTTTTTCATTTTCGGTCAATACCTCACGATTCATTAAATCATTAATGATAGGAATTGCAGTAGAAATTGGAATTGCGTATCCCATTCCCTCTACATCAGTAGATGCATATTTTACAGAATTAATTCCAATAACTTCACCTTTCAGATTTAATAAAGCTCCACCACTATTACCCGGATTAATTGCTGCATCAGTTTGTAATAACTTCATACTTGTAGAAGAAGATTTGCTAGAAGAGTTTTCTACCGCAACTTGACGATCTTTTGCACTAATATAACCAACCGTAACAGACTGACCATATCCTAATGCGTTACCGATTGCAACAGCCATCTCTCCTACTTTAACATCATCCGAATCACCTAATGTGGCAACCTTAATCTCCTTTAATGTAGATTCTTTAATATCCTTTACATTAACTGCTACAACCGCTAAATCAGCTGAAGAATCGGTTCCTTTTACTTCTGCCTCTACTACTTCATTGTCAATAAAGCAAACTGAAATTGTTTTAGCACCGTCAATTACATGGTTATTCGTTGCAATTAATAACTGATTATCATTCTGACCTACAATAATTCCTGAACCGCTTCCTTCTGCCTGTTGAGATAAATTCCGTCCAAAATAATTGATATTTTCTTCAACTGTACTTGTAATAGAAACAATTGATGGCATTGCATTTTCAACTAAATTTGCAACACTTGTGTCATCTGTACTACTCGTTGATTTAGAAGAAGTTGTTGTTGCTGTAACAGAACTTCCGGTCTTAGTAGACTCAATGGTAACAGGATTCGAAGAATTAAAATGGGATACTGCTAAATTCGTTCCCTGAAAAACTCCACCGGCTACTAATCCAAAGACTGCCGCAATTGCTGCTGTTCTTCCCAGTGTTCTTCCAAATCCTTTCTTTTGTTTCTTATCTTTAACCTCTTTATCCTCAACTGTAAAAGCAGTACTCTCTGTCTGACTTTGACTAAAATTATCGGAATCGTATCCATAAGCAGGTGCCTGATAGGAAGTTTGTTCTGTTTTTGGAGTCTGTTCTTCTACTTGTGCTTTCCAATAATTGTAATCAGATGCTGTTTGACTATCTTTTGTACTGTTGTTATCTTCTGAGGTTTTTGACTCAGGCGAATTCACTAAAGTAAAATCGTAAGTTTCTTTTAAGCTTTCATCATTTTGTAAGTTGTTTTCTCCATTATTGTTGTTATTATAAAATTCATCTCTCATAATAATTACCCCTTTCGCATTTCTATATCAATTTGATTTATTATCTGTTCTTGATTCTGTAATCATTCTATCAGTAATTTGTGTTCAGTTTGTGAAGACTATTTGAATAGTATGTCATAGAAGTATGTACTTTTTATGAACTATTAAACCATTAAAACAATATATGCCTTGAAAACTTAGTATTTCATAATCCGTTATAATAAAAGCAAAAACGGAGATGAAAATGATAATGAAAATTTTAAAATAGGAACTCTTGATTTAAGGAAGTTTAAATATTCATGTGTTTGTCGTGAGAACTGCAAATTTATTATAGACGGATTTTATATAATGTATTATAATAAAAAGGCTATACAAGCAAAAACTAAGAAACAAAGCAGGTGCTTCATTATGATAAAAGACAATCAAAAATTATTAAATCAAGTTCACGTTATCATTGATGCAGTTATCATTGTAATTGCATTTTATTTGGCTTATCAAATTCGCTTTGACAGCCCACTTACCTATTCTATTCCATCATTGGAAATTGTTGGATACTTTTATCCATTGAGAATTTATGCAAGAATTTTATTATTATTAATCCCTGGATATATATTAATCTATTTTAAATGTAATATGTATGGTCCAAAACGGTCCCGAAGCAGATCTGTTGCAATTGATACAACGCTTTACTCGAACTTAGTTGGTATTGTATATTTTACCTTTTTAATGGTTATATTTAAGCAAAATGAAAGCGGTAGTTATTCCTCGCCATTTTTGGATTATTTCAAAGTATTTGGAGAAACTTCCCGTTGGTTTTTAGTTATTTTCTTCCTCTTAAATGTAACTTTAGACCTTATATTCCGTTTTATTCTCGTTACCGTACTACGGCATTTTCGCAAAAAAGGATATAATCTGAAACACGTTCTTATCGTAGGATATAGCCGTGCAGCAGAACGATATATCAAAAGGCTGAAATATAATCCGGAATGGGGATATCAAATTCATGGCATTTTAGATGACTCCCTTTCAAAGGGTCAGGAATTTCTTGGTGTATCTGTTATCGGTACATTAGAGGATTTACCGAACTTATTAGCCAAAAATACATTAGATGAAATCGCAATCACACTTAGTATCAATGAATATGCAAAATTAGCTTCTATTGTAAATATGTGTGAAAAATCTGGTGTTCATACTAAATTTATTCCTGATTATAATAATATTATTTCTTCCAGACCTTATACAGAAGATTTATTTGGCTTACCGGTTATTAATATAAGAAATGTCCCATTAAGCAATGTATTTAATAAAACAATCAAACGGGCAATCGATATATTTGGTGCAATCGTAGCATTAATCTTATTTTCAATACCAATGATTATCGTATCCATTATTATAAAAACAACATCCAAGGGACCTTTGATTTTTAAACAAACCCGTGTTGGGCTTCATAACAAGGAATTTGCAATGTATAAGTTCCGCTCTATGGAACAACAGCCCCCTGAAAAAGAAAAAGTTGCATGGACAACCATTAATGACCCTCGTGTGACCCCGATTGGTAAGTTCATAAGAAAAACAAGTATTGATGAACTCCCACAATTGTTCAATGTGTTAAAAGGTGACATGAGTCTTATCGGTCCAAGACCAGAGCGTCCTTTCTTTGTTGAAAAATTTAAAGAGGAAATCCCACGTTATATGATTAAACATCAGGTTCGTCCAGGCCTTACCGGCTGGGCACAGGTGAACGGCTACCGCGGTGATACCTCCATTAAATTACGAATTGAACATGATTTATATTATATTGAAAACTGGACTTTAAGTCTTGACTTTAAAATTTTGTTCCTTACATTTTTTAAAGGATTTATCAATAAAAATGCTTATTAAAAAACGTGTACCAAAATCTTTCTCTTATGATTTTGGTACACGTTTTTATTTTTATCTACCATTCTGTTGTAAGGGTTTCTTTCTGCTTTTGAACCTGCTCAGTTACCTTCTTCGTAATGTCACTGTCTTCTAATACTCTCGATACCATATCACTTTTTTCCTTTTCTGCCGCTTCTTTTTTCCTCTTCTGTTCTTCAACTTCTTTCTTGTATTCTGCTGCAAGCTCCCGGTCAATAACAAACCTATTGTCCATCGTTTTCATAATATCTCTTATCTGCATCTCTTTAAATACCCTGTCATACTGCAAATCATAAATCTGATTATCTCGAAAACTTAAAACCATCGGTCTTAAAATATTAATCTTATTTTCATTTAATACTAAACCACGATGTCCATTTGTTAATTCGACACATACACCTACAGAAAGAATATTAACGCTGTCAATTAATGCACGAACTGCAATTGGACTAAATTCATCCTCTTTCTTCTGCAAGTAACGAATTGCCTCCACTTCTGATTTTGGCTCTTCATTTAATTTCATGCTTGTCAGAATATCATATGTATATGCAACTTGAATGATATCCGCTGCCTGGCTATTTATTTTCTTTTCCCCTTCCATATGGTCAATCTTACGAATCGTCTGCCCAATAATGCTTTTTACCTGAGATTCAATATTATAGTCTGCATTAATTAAGTTGCATCCTAATATATGAGATTTTTTCAATAACTTTTTATCATCCTGTACATAACTTTCCTTGCCACGTTCATTTTCTCCGGCCAGCAAAAGCTTTCCGATATCATGAACTAATGCTACTGTTACTACATGCTCTTTTTCTATACTTGAAAACTGAAGACGATTAGACATAAGGGCGGTCAAAATTGCAACATTCAATGAATGCTTATATACATCATCTTCTGGACTTCTCAAGTTTTGCATAAAATTAATCTTATGATCAAGATTTCCATAGTTCCGGACAATATCTCTGGCTAATTTTCCTAATGACATCGCTTTTTTCCCTGTGGCAATTGCCTTTAACGCATCTCGCAATGTAAATATCGACATCGTCTGGAACCGTTCAAATTCCACATCCTCCTGACTCATAGGAGGTACCGGCTCCGCCGGCTCTAAAATATAGATTCCCATAAGCCCAAAGTTACGGATACTATAGATTCCCTGCATCGTAAGCTTTGTATCTCTTTCATATAACAAAACACCATTTTTATTATAAATTGGTCTTGCCAGCCTCATTCCTGCCTTTAAATCTTCTGCCTTTACAAATCGCATTCGTTTTCCCCGCTTTCCATCCTAAATTAATACTTCTTCTTTCATTATAATATGTTATATTAAAAAACTCAATAAAATCTATATACAGATAAATCATTCAGAATATTTTTTCTATACAGTTTTCTAATTTTTCTCCTCTTTCCAGAACATTTTCAATGCCTCACAAATGTTTCTTTTGTTCACCAAAAGATTTGGAAACCATTCTCTCGGAAAAAGTGCAACATATTCTTCTTGCAGAAAACGACTATCCAGTAAAAGTATTGCTCCCTTATCTTCCATTGTACGGATTACCCTTCCTGCTGCCTGAAGCACCTTATTCATTCCAGGATACAAATAAGCATATTCAAATCCTTTTTGTTTCCTTTCCTGATAATAGGAACGGAATAACTCCCGTTCATTACATACCATAGGAAGTCCGGTACCCACAATAACAGCACCAATCAGTCGATCCTTCTTTAGGTCGATTCCTTCACCAAAAATTCCACCCATTACACAAAATCCAATTCTAGTCATCGTTGGTTTTTCTTTAAAATAGGATAGAAATTCTTCTTTCTCTGGCTCCGTCATTGAATTCTTTTGAATATATAATTCTTTTTGTTCCGATAATTCCATATATTCTGCAATTTCATTCATCAACTGATAGGATGGAAAAAACACAAAATAATTTCCAACTTTTTCTTTCACAAATAAATTAATATATTCTGCTATCTTTTGATACTCTTTATCTGAGCGTCTGGAATACTTCGTACTCACATCATTTCCAATCATTAGAAGTCTTTGTTTTTCAGAAAATGGAGATGGTGCATAAATGGCATAATCCTCGCTGTCGCCGCCTAATTGTTCTTTATAATACTGAATTGGAAGTAGCGTGGCTGAAAAAAAGACTGCACTTCTCCCTTTTCCAATACAGGAACGAATCTGACCGGATGGATTCATACATTGCAGTGTAATACGAAACGCTCCGTCCTCTCTGTAATCCGTATAAACAATATAATTATCATCAATATAATCATAGATATTCATAAAATGACGCAAATCAAAATAAAATAACAATACGGTTTCCCGTTCATCAAAATTAGAAAATTCTTTTAAAAATTCTTCCATCTCGGAGGTAAGACGTAGCAAGTGCAAATAAAAATTCCCTGTCTGATTAACAATACTACAATCGTCACATTGTCTTTTTAACTGCAGCATATCAAGGTTACAGGCATCCAAACGTTTCACTAATGTCTTTGAATACCCTTTCACAAGCCGACGTACTTCTAAAATGTCTTCTTTATAAAGAACTGCGCTGTACATTGCTCTTGCCCGCTCAACCAGATTATGTGCCTCATCAATCAAAAAAACATAGTCATTTTTCTTCTCATTTGAAAAAAAGCGTTTTAAACTTACGTGCGGGTCAAATACATAATTATAATCACCTATAACAACATCTGCCCACGTTGTTATATCCAGACACATTTCAAATGGACAGACACAAAACCGTTCCGAATATTCTAATATTAACTCTCTTGTAATCTGATTCTGCTCCGTTAATAATGCAAACACCGCATCATTTACCCTGTCAAAATGCCCTTTTGCTCTCTCACATGCAACAGGATTACATTCACACGTATCCATAACGCAAATTTTTTCTTTTGCAGTTATTGTCACATATTTTAATTCTGCCCCTTCTTCTATTAATCTTGAAAATGTTTCTTCTGCTACAGTTCTTGTAATTGTCTTTGCAGTCAAATAAAAAATCTTGCAGACAATTCCCTCTCCCATAGCTTTTACAGTAGGAAAAACGGTAGAAATTGTTTTTCCTACTCCTGTCGGAGCTTCAATATATAAGTTTTTATTGCGCAGTATCGTCCGATACACACCTTTTACCAATTCCTTTTGCCCTTTACGATATGCAAACGGAAATTGAGTTCTCTGAACCGACTGGTTCCTCTTCTGTATCCACTCATACTGCCAGCATGCCCATTTTGCATATTCATCTGTCAGATGTAAAAACCATTGCTCTAATACTTTATAGTCATATTCTTCTACAAAATATTTTTTCATTTCTGTTTCAATATTGCAATAGGTCATCTGTACTTTTATTTTATCAAGCGACTTTTTTTTCGCATAAATATATGCATAACACTTAGCCTGTGCCAAATGAATCCCAATTGGTTCTTTTAAATAATCCAAGTCCATATAGATTGCCTTTATCTCATCAATTGTAACATCTTCTTCCTCAATAATTCCATCTGCCCTTCCTTCGACACAAAATTCCAGATGATGTCCATCCCGCTCTACCGGAACAGTAATGGACAAAGGTACTTCTGCCTGATAACTTCTCCCCATGCTTTTTTGTATCTTTCTATGAATTCTACTGCCTTCCTGCATTGCATCCAATTCCGCTATGCCAACTATTCGGTTATCAATATCGCCAGAACGCATAATAAACTCTACTAAATTACGAACGGATATCTTAATAAGCTGTTCCATTTTTATGTCCATACATGTCGCAAATCTCCTTTCTCTTTATTTGCAGGCTATATTATTTTTTGCAACTCTCTCTACTATCTTCCCATACCCCCTGTATAAAAGCAATATATTTTTCTTGCTTTTTCCTGCTATATCTGTTAAATTCATATTAGAATATCTATTCAATAATTATAAAGAGAGGTACTATAATGAGTGAACATAATCACGAACACGAATGTGGCTGCGGTTGCGGCTGTGGACATGACCACGAACATGAAGAGCAAATGACAGTTACTTTAACATTAGATGACGGAAGCGAATTAGAATGTTTAGTATTAACAATCTTCCCTGTTGGAGAACACCAATATATTGCCCTTCTTCCATTAAATGAAGAAAATGAAGAAGAACAGGGCGAAGTTTATTTATACCGTTTCGAAGAATTAGAAAACGGAGAAATTGAACTTCAAAATATCGAAGAAGATGACGAATACGAAGCTGTAGCGGATGCATTTGATGAATTTTTAGATGCAGAAGAATTTGATGAAATGTTTGACGAAGACGAAGAATAGAATTGTCATTTTGTGAAAAACATGTAAAGTGTATTGTATAATAGAGTGATTACATATTTTTATGTAACCACTCTATTATTTTAGGCTTCAATTCCGTCAAGTTCACCGATGACATACTTGTTATGGGAACCCATTCCAATTATCGAAATATATTACACTTTTATTTCAAAAATTTTCTCGATTTTTTTCTATCAGCTCATATACAAACCTAGACGGCTCTAATTTTTTATTATACCGCTCTTTTGAATAATAAATATACAACTTACGCTTTGCCCTTGTCATTGCAACATAAAATAATCTTCTTTCTTCTTCTAAATCAGCTTGTACCGATGCTTTATTATGTGGCATTACCCCTTCATTGGCATCAATAATAAATACCGTGTCATATTCCAATCCTTTTGAACGATGCATTGTTTCCATAACAACAGCGTCTTCTTCTTTTTTATCCTGCTTTTTTTGCGCTTCCAGCTCTTTTTTGTACTCTTCCATATGTAAAAACCATTCTTCGTATGTTTTTAATGGTCTGCATCCTTCCAGTAATTCATCCAGCACCTCATATAATTCTTCTACCCGAATTCTTCTATAATCGGCGTATTCCTGCAAATAATCATCGTATCCAATACTTTTTCGAATATATTGAATTGCTGCATAAGGTGGTTGGTCTTTTAACCACTCCATATCATATTCCCAGTCATCAATCCGATCCAGCATATATTTTTTATCCTGGTAAAAAATTCTTAAATCTTCAAAAGAAACCTCGGGATATTCAAATGCCTCCCTGCTTATGTATCTTTTGGGACGATTTGCAATCCGAAGAAAATACTTACGTTCTCTGTTTCCCATTGCAATCTTAATATAGCTAATTATATCTCTTGCAATCCAGTGATCATAAATATTAGGAATACTATCCTGCATACAAAATGGAATATTATAAAGCATAAGAAGTTCCATTAATGCCCTTGGTTGAGAATTTGTCCGAAAAAGGATTGCAATTTCCTTATATGGTACCCCACTTTCATGAAGCGTAATAATTCTCTCTACAACTCTCTTATTTTGCTCCCTCATTGTGGAAAATCCAACGACCGACACAGGTTCTCCTTCTTTTTGATTGGCATAAATTTTCTTTTCAAATCGTTTTTCATTATTCGATACAACCTTTAGTGCTGCCTCTACAATTGGCTTTCCTGAACGATAATTTACATCAAGCAAGACTTTTTTTGTATCTTTAAAATCATCTTCAAAGTGAAGCATAATCTCAGGCTTTGCTCCTCTAAAGCGGTAAATTGATTGATCATCATCACCTACAATAAACAAATTCCTATGCGGTTCTACCAACATTTTTACAATTTCATATTGTATCTTACTAATATCTTGAAACTCGTCAATTAATACATACTCAAACTGACTCTGCCACATTGCCAGTATATCCCCACGCTGACTGAGCAAGTCATAACAATACACAAGCATATCATCAAAATCAAGCATATGTTTTTGCCGTAACATTGTATTGTAATCGTTTAAAATATCACGAAATATATCTGCTGCACAATTAGACGAATAATAATGTTCTAGTGGCATCATTTCTCCTTTTACAAGACTGATTTCACTTTCTAAATCAGAAATAAACTCTGCCTCATCTTGTATATCAAGTTGATATTTTGATAGAATATCGCGGAAGAATTGCCGTTTCTGCTCCACTCGGATAATTTGATTTGGTGAATAATGATATGCATGTTTCAAGATAGAAAAAAAGATTGCATGAAAAGTTCCAAACTGCACAGGAGCATAACTACCATTCATTTTTTGTAGAAAACGTTGTTTCATCTCGACTGCTGCTGCCTTTGTAAATGTAACAACTAATACCTTTCTGGGATTTACACCCAGTTCTACTAATCGCTTCGCACGCTCTGTAATCACCGCAGTTTTACCGGAACCGGGCCCAGCTAATACAAGCATGGGTCCGTCCTTATGTTCAATGGCTTCTTTCTGTGCACCATTAAAATTCATTTTATATCTCCTATATTTCCTACTATAACTCTTTACTGTAATTCATTTTCTAATTTAGAGATTGCCGCTTTAATTCTCTTTACGGATTCATTTTTCCCAACAATTTCCATAATTTCAGTTGCACCACCTGGTGTCATCTGTTTTCCGGAAACCGCTGTACGAATTGGCCACATTGCGTATCCATTTTTACAGCCTTTTTGCTCCACATATTTTACCAAAGAAGCATATAATGCATCATTGCTATAATCTTCCTGAGCTTCAAAAATTGGAAGTAACTCTTTTAATACTTCCAAAGAAGTTTCAGGTGTTGTTTTCATTTTTTTATGGCGATACATTTCAATATCATATTCCGGAACTTCTTCAAAGAAATCAATCAAATCTTTAATATCTGGGAAAATCTCAATTCTTGTCTTTACTAATTCTGCAATTTTCTTTAAATCAATATCTTTTGTGATTACCTCTTTTATATAAGGCTCAGCCATAGAATAGAAGCGATCAAAATCCATTGCTTTCATATATTCGCCGTTCATCCATTTTAATTTTACCATGTCAAAAACAGCCGGTGATTTGTTGATTCGATGATAATCAAATGCTTCCACCAATTCTTCTAATGAAAAAATCTCTCTGTCTTCTGCAGGACTCCATCCAAGTAATGCAACAAAGTTTACAATTGCTTCTGTCAAAAATCCCTGATCTAACAAGTCTTCAAAAGAAGAATGTCCACTACGTTTGCTTAATTTCTTATGTTCTTCATTTGTGATTGTTGGACAATGTACATATACAGGTACTTCCCATCCAAATGCTTCATAAAGACGGTTGTATTTTGGAGAAGAAGATAAATATTCATTTCCCCTTACAACATGCGTAATCTTCATTAAATGGTCATCTACGACATTGGCAAAATTATAAGTTGGATAGCCATCTGATTTAATTAAAATCATATCATCTAATTCTGAGTTTTCTACTGTGATATCTCCATAAATTACATCTGAAAATGTAGTAGAACCTTCTGTTGGGTTATTTTGACGAATTACATAAGGAATTCCCGCTTCCAGATTTTTCTCAACTTCTTCTTTTGATAAATGAAGACAATGCTTGTCGTATTTTGCAATTCCCTCTCCATTTTCATCTGTTTCAGAAGTTTTCAAGCTCTCGAGTCTTTCCTTTGTACAAAAGCAATAGTATGCCTCTCCCTTTTCAACTAATTGTTTCGCATATTCTAAATAAAGTCCTTGTGCCTGACGTTCACTTTGTACGTATGGACCATATCCACCATCCTTATCTGGTCCTTCATCATGAATAAGACCTGTTTTTTCCATTGTACGATAGATAATTTCAAGTGCACCTTCCATAAACCGTTCCTGGTCAGTATCTTCGATTCGAAGCAGGAAATCTCCTCCTTCGTGTTTTGCGATTAAATATGCGTATAAAGCCGTTCTTAAATTACCAACATGCATACGTCCGGTTGGACTTGGTGCAAATCTCGTTCTAATCTTTCCCATTTCTATTCAGTACCTTTCTTTCTATATATTTTTTATTTATAAAGCAAATTCGCAACTCATTAGATTATATACCAAAAGCCTATTATTTTCAATGTTCCCAAAATCATTTTTTGAACAAAGTGGACAAGTCTACCTCTACTCCCTATATCTCTCACTCATGAGGGACTTGCTCCACTTTGCGTGCCAGATGCGTGTTGCATGCTTTTTGCAACAATACTCCTTTCGCATCAGTGCACATCCTCACGGAGCTTTTTTGCTTTATAGGAGACGAACTTTCCTATAAAGCAAAAAAGCCGGCTACATCCAAAAGATATTGTGGCCGGCTTCTCTTCATTTCACTATTCTTTTAAAAATTCTGCAATTAATTCAACATTTCGTTCAATTGAATGTTTATCTGTACGAAGTACCAAGTCATAGTTACCTATACTTCCCCATTTTTCACTTGTGTGGTAATTGTAATAATTCGCACGTCTTTTATCAAACTTTACAACTTCCTCTGCTGCTTTTTCTTTTGTAATTCCGTATAATTTTGTTGCGCGGTCAATTCTAAAATCTAATGATGCCTGTAAGAAAACACTTACCATATTCGGGTCTTCTTTCAAAATATAATCGGCACATCTTCCAACAATAACGCATGGACCTTCAGCGGCAACTTTACGAATTATGTTGGATTGAGCTAAAAAGATTCGATCATCAATTGACAAGCTGGAAAATCCAAAATCTTGACTGCCATACGCATTCATGCCCATTGCAATCGAATATAACAAACTGTTTGTCGCTTTTTCTTCTGCTCTCTCAAATGCTACCTCTGCAAAACCACTTTCCTTGGCAGCTATTGTAATTAATTCTTTATCGTAGAACTTAATATCAAGCTTCTTCGCTAATTTTTCACCGATTTCCCGACCACCACTTCCGTATTGTCTGGTAATCGTAATTATTTTATTCATATCAATGCCCCCATTCGCGACTGCACATGCTGTTCTTATTTATATTGATGTTATAATTATATCATATTTTTCAAATTATGCAAAAACTTTTTCTAATTACGGCCAAATTCGCTCAATTCCAATCCTTCATTTCTTTCCTGTACTGTTTTAATACTCCATGGATGAGTAAAAATAAGTAATGGATTGCCTTTTAAGTCTTTTATTTTCTTTGTATCCGATGTTACACTTAGTTTACTTACATCAATCTCTTTATTTTCAATCCAGCGGATATGCTCATAAGGTAATGGTTCCAGTCGGATTTCAACGCTATATTCTGATTCCAAACGATATTTCAATACATCAAACTGAAGAACTCCTACAACCCCTACAATAATCTCTTCCATTCCTGTGTTATATTCCTGAAAAATCTGAATGGCACCTTCCTGTGCTATCTGCTCAATTCCTTTGATGAATTGTTTTCTCTTCATCGTATCAACCTGGCGTACCTTTGCAAAATGCTCTGGTGCAAACGTTGGAATTCCCTCATATGCAAACTTATTCTTGCCGGTGCATAATGTATCTCCGATTGAAAAAATACCCGGATCAAATACTCCAATAATATCTCCGGCATACGCTTCTTCTACATGTTTTCTCTCCTGTGCCATCATTTGCTGTGGCTGGGACAGACGTATCTTTTTTCCTCCCTGAGTATGATATACTTCCATACCAGCTTCAAACTTACCAGAACAAATTCTCATAAATGCAATTCTATCTCTATGTGCTTTATTCATATTAGCCTGAATCTTAAAGACAAAAGCAGAAAAGTCTTCACTAAAAGGATTAATCTCTCCAATATCCGATTTTCTTGAAAGAGGTGATGTTGTCATATCAAGGAAATGCTTTAAAAAAGTTTCTACCCCAAAGTTGGTCAATGCAGAACCGAAAAATACCGGTGAAAGCTTACCTGCACGTACCCGTTCCATATCAAATTCATCACTTGCACCATCTAACAGTTCAATTTCTTCCATTAATATATCATGATTTACTTTACCAATCAGCTCATCAACCCGGTCATCACCAAGAGATACCTCTACTGTATCCACTTCTTTTTGCCCATTATTTGCAGCAGTGAATCTTGCAATTGTTTTTGTCTGTCTGTCATAAACACCTTTAAAATTCTTTCCTGAACCAATTGGCCAGTTAATTGGACAGGTGCGAATCCCTAATACATTTTCAATCTCATCAATTAATTCAAATGGATCATTCGCTTCTCTATCCATTTTATTGATAAATGTAAAAATTGGTATTCCTCTCATTACACAAACCTTAAATAATTTAATCGTCTGTGCCTCAACACCCTTTGAACCATCAATTACCATCACAGCGGAATCCGCTGCCATTAATGTACGATAAGTATCCTCTGAGAAATCCTGATGTCCTGGTGTATCTAATATATTAATACAATATCCATCATAATTAAACTGCATAACAGAAGAGGTAACAGAAATTCCTCTCTCTTTTTCAATTTCCATCCAGTCGGATACCGCATGTTTTGCAGTCTTACGTCCTTTTACAGAGCCTGCAAGATTAATTGCTCCACCATATAATAAAAATTTCTCTGTCAATGTTGTTTTACCTGCATCCGGATGTGAGATGATGGCAAACGTTCTTCTTTTTTCTATCTCTTTCTTTAAGTCAGCCAAAATAATTCCTCCTAATTTCTTGTAACCACCCGTTCATTCTATCGAAAACACAGTAGCTTGTCAAGAAACGGATTTATTGAAAAAAAACAAAGGGACGGGATAATTCCAATTCTTTCTTTAATTGAATGATTTTTGTTTCAATCTCCTCTATTATTTGCATGAATTCTTTATCCGATTTGTCTGTTGGATCATCCAACCCCCAATTATCATCAAATGGTCTTTCAACAAAAGGGCACCCCACATTACATCCCATTGAAATTGCTATATCCGGCTTTGGAATATCGGAAATCAATTTTGAATACTGCGTCTTTTCCATGTCTATGCCATATAATTGTTTCATAATACGAACTGCATCTTGGTTAATTCGAGGCTTTGTTTCCGTTCCTGCCGAATAACTTTCAAACACATCAAAAGCGAAATGCTTTCCTAATGCCTCTGCAATCTGGCTTCGACAAGAATTATGAACACAAATAAATGCTACTTTTGGTTTTCTCATAATAGAAATTTCCCTTTCATTTCATAAATGACTATACCCTTACCTTATTCAAAATATCAATGACTTCGTCTTTTTTTAAAACTTTTCCATAAGACACAACCTTTCCATCTACTACCAATGCAGGGGTAGTCATAACCCCATAAGCAGCTATTTTTTCAAATTCTCTAACATGGTCAATCGTGGTATCCATTCCTAATTCAGAAAGTGCCTTAATAGTAACTTCTTCAAGTTGATTGCACTTGTCGCAACCACCACCTAATATTTTCACGTCTTGTTGCTTCTTTTTTGTTTCTGTCTGTTCCATTGTTTCCAAAGTGCAATTTTCACAACAACTGCTGTCTTTTTCTGATTTCTTTTTACCTAATCCAAATAATGCCATTTCTTTACCCTCCTAAATAAAACTTTGAAATATATTAAATAAATACCCAACAATCATAATTCCAATCGTACATATTGCTATGAAAGTACCAAGTAGCTTCGGTTTTACTGCCTTTTTTAGCATAATTATTGATGGTAGACTAAGCGTTGTAACTGCCATCATAAAACTAAGGATTGTTCCTAATTGTGCTCCTTTCGACAGCAAAGCTTCTGCAACAGGTACTGTACCAAAAATATCCGCATACATAGGAACTCCTGCCAAAACAGCAAAAACAACTCCTAAAAGATTATGACTTCCAAGTATTGTTTCAATCCACTTTTCAGGTATCCAATTATGGATTACTGCACCAACCGCAACTCCGATCAAAATGTACGGAAATACTTTTTTGAATGTAGATGCCGCCTGCTCTTTTGCATAGGATAAGCGTTCTTTTTGTGAAAGCGTTGGACTGTCAATATCAACCACATCCGCTTTTAAGATAAACTCTTCTACATACCTTACCATGTGCATTTTCTCAATTAGTGTACCACCAATAACCGCTACAATCAAACCGACGATTACATAAATTATTGCAACCTTTGTTCCAAAAATACTCATCAGAAGCACCAAACTTCCTAAATCAACCATAGGCGATGAAATTAAAAAGGAAAAGGTTACACCTAATGGAAGTCCGGCACTTGTAAATCCGATAAAAAGAGGAATTGATGAGCAGGAGCAAAACGGTGTTACTGTTCCTAAAAGTGCCGCCATACAATTAGCACCGATTCCGTGAAATTTCCCAAGTATTTTTTTACTTCTCTCTGGCGGGAAATAGCTCTGTATATAAGAAATCAGATAAATCAACACACATAGTAGTATCGTAATTTTAATCACGTCATACAAAAAAAATTGAATGCTGCTCTCCAGTTTCCCAGATATATCAAGCCCTATTCCCTCCAGTCCACTTTCTATCAGATTATTCAGCCATTTCATACCAAGTATTTGTTCTTGAATAAACTCCCATATCATAGACAGTCACGCCCCTCTTTTACACATGACAGATTTTCAATGTAGTCCTTAAATCCTTTAAGTGTTTCACAACTCAAAGAGTAATGATGCCATTTTCCCTCTTTTCTGTCGTTTACAAGTCCACAATCGCACAAAATTTTCATATGGTGCGATAGTGTTGGCTGCGTGATTTTAAAGGTTTCCAATAATTCACATCCACACTTTTCACCATTCGATAGCATTTGTACGATTTGTAATCTGTTAGAATCTCCTAATGCTTTGCAGATTGCGGTTACATCAAGTACATTCATTTTTATCACCTCACATTGATTTTTATCTATGTATCTACAATAATATATACATAGATGATTGTCAATGTGTTTTTGTAAAAAATATAAAATCCCTTCGATACAGTTCATAATCGAGCGAAGATTGTAATTCACCTAGTTGATTTTTCCATAAGTTTATTCTAACTTGCAGTTTTTTAAACCCATTTCAATTATACAGACTCTTACTTTCTAAAAAATTTGTTCTTCAAACAATTTTTATGCCATTATAAGTCAAAATCTATCTATTTCATTTTAGTAGGATTGTCCAATACATAATACAAGAAAATATTTTCATCCCCATTTCTGGTAACCCGCATGTTTTCTTTTACAAATCGAAATCCACTCTTTTCAATAACTCTTTTCGATTGATTATTTACAACAGAATGACTGCACATTAAGTAATCATACTTTTCATTTTCAAAGCAGAACTTAATTACCCTATTAACTGCTTCCGGCATTAATCCTCTACCCCAATAATCTTTGCTAAGAACGTAGCCAATTTCTCTACCTACAAAATTATCATATTCTTCGTTTAACGAAAAACTAATTTCTTCAAGTCCCAAAGATCCTATTACTTTATGATTATCTTTCTGTTCTAAAGCAAATGTATGTTTTTCTTTGATAAACATCTCCAAAATTGTTTTTGATTCTTGAATTGATGTATGAGGCTTCCACCCAGCCATTTGACCAACCCCATCCACTTTCGCATACTCATAAAAGTCTTCTAAATCTATTTCTTTCCATTCTCTAATTATTAACCTATCTGTTTCAAGCACCACATTTGTCAAATCAACATTTGCATTCATAATTCTAATTCTCCCCATTGAATTCGATTTTTCTGTTTTTTACCATCTTCTTACCCTTCAGCCCAAAAGCATCTATCACTCTAAAAAGTTCAGGCGATGCCGATTTATCTTTAATAATCATTCTATCATTGGTTTTCAAAAGTAACAAAAATCTCTCCGCATTATGTTTAAGCAATCTACCAAACTAGAAGTCGTCGTTATAAATTAATATCAATTTCATACTTATCATCAATAAGCACATAGTTTACATTATGATTTATAGCAAGTTCTAAAATGTGAGAATTATCCTTTAACACACTTTCCAAAGTACACCCTTCGTCATCTAAACGATTTTCAATAACACTTGCATATCTCTTTATGTCCGCAAAGTGATTTCTTATGTAGTCCTCGCTCATTACAAGACAATAGTATCTAATGTTATCAAGATATTCCTTTTCAAAATTCTTAGACCAATCAAAGGGAATATAACACCCCTCAATAATAAGATTCTGCTTGTTCTCTATTGCAGTTTTAATCATTTCACAAACAATTGGCCATAAATAATCTGTAAGGTCTGCATCATCACTCATTGGAGTAAGTTCTGTATTTCCACTTCGAATTAAACCCATTTTTAAATGGTCTATTGATAAATAGGGAAATTTACATTTTTCAAGTAATTTCTGAGCAAGAGCAGTCTTTCCTGTATGTGATGCTCCTGTAATTAAAATAATCATTATTCTCTTCCATTTACATAAATTAGATTTTTTTGTTTCTCCATTACATAGTTCGTCAAAGAAATTCCATTTTTAATAACTTGTTGTCCTTTAATTACTCTATATCCTCTTTGTTCAAAGAACGTTTTAGCAGTAATAGAAGCGTGTGTTATTATTTTATTTGCATTGACCCGTTGTTCCAATTCATCGCAGATAGCAGAAGCAATACCTTGTCTTTGATAATCTTTATGGACAAATAATCTGTCAAGATATCCAGTTTTATCAATATCTCCAAAACCTACAATAATCTCATTTTTGATAGCAACTATCGTAAAATGTGCCAAAAAAGATTTATCCCATTCATTCAAATTCACATTGCCAGTTGCCCATACATCTAATTGCTCTTTTGTATAGTCTTTGGCATTTACATTATGAACTGTCTGATAAAATAATTCTGCTAAAAACTCACAATCAGAAGTATTATACATTCTAAGAAGCATAATGCGTTACCTCGTCAAATTCAAAATCAATTTCATTAATTACACTCTCTCCAATTATCCGGCCATCTGGTGCTATAATTAAAAAGAAATATCTACTATCTTAACAACTTAAATGTCAACTCAGTTTCTAATATTGATACCAAATTAAATAACGTGTTCAAACAGTGTAAATACCAAAAAAGAAACCTTTAGCCATAAAGGTTTCTTCATCTTTCAACTTACTGCGGGAGATGGGACTTGAACCCACACGTTCTGACGAACACAAGATCCTTAGTCTTGCCTGTCTGCCAATTCCAGCACTCCCGCATTCTATATGTAATTAGTTACATAAGAAACTCCCCGAGTAGGGCTCGAACCTACAACCCCACGGTTAACAGCCGTGTGCTCTACCATTGAGCTATCGAGGAATACAAAAGCTATTATAATCTTTTACTTAGAATTTGTCAAGTGTATTTTTCTTTTTTATTATATATTACTTCACAAAGGAACAAATACGTCCTCTGTGAAGCTTGTCCTATCAACCTGATAATACTAATAATATAATTGATTAAGCTGCTACTTTTGCTTTTGCAACTTCAACTAAAGCTTTAAATCCTTCTGGATCATTGATAGCCATTTCAGATAACATCTTTCTGTTTACCTGAACATCTGCTAATTTAAGACCATACATAAATTTGCTGTAAGAAAGACCATTCATTCTAGCTGCTGCATTAATACGAGCAATCCATAATTGTCTAAATTGTCTCTTTCTTTCTTTTCTACCAGCAAATGCTGTCGTTAGACCTCTCATTACAGACTGTTTTGCAACTCTGTATTGTTTGGATCTAGCACCTCTATAACCTTTAGCTAATTTTAATACTCTATTATGTTTCTTTTTAGCATTTAATCCGCCTTTAACTCTTGCCATTGTCTATGTCCCTCCTTTAAAACTTCTACTAATTATAGGTATGGTAATACTTTCTTCATTACCTTTTCGTTTGCTGAATCAACAGTTGTTGCTTTTCTAAGATTTCTCTTAGTTTTAGCAGATTTCTTTGTTAAAATATGTCTTCTATATGCTTTATTTCTTTTTAACTTTCCTGTTCCTGTTACTTTAAAGCGCTTAGCTGCAGCTCTTTTTGTTTTTAATTTTGGCATGTCTATTTCCTCCTTATATATAATCATCCATATTCGGATTCCTTCTCGAAACCCGTTCTCTATGTTAACGTTTTTCTCCTAAAAACATTATCATACTTCTACCTTCTAATTTAGCAGGCTTTTCAATCACTGCTACATCTTCCAATTTTGAATAGAAATCATCGAGAATCTGCTTGCTCATTCCCATATGTGCCATTTCACGACCACGGAAACGAAGTGCAACTTTTACCTTATCACCTTTTGTAAGGAATTTTCTTGCCTGATTTGCTTTTGTATTCAAGTCATTCACATCAATATTCGGTGATAAACGAATTTCCTTTACATCCGTTGTTTTCTGTTTCTTCTTTGCTTCTTTTTCTTTACGGGTCTGTTCGTATTTGTACTTACCGTAATCAATAATCTTACATACTGGTGGTTTTGCTGTTGGAGCAATCTTTACTAAATCAAGCTCTGCCTCTCTTGCTAATTTCATTGCATCTCTTGATGACATTACTCCAAGTTGTTCTCCGTCTTCTCCAATCACACGAACTTCTCTGTCACGAATCTGTTCGTTAATCATTAAATCGCTAATAGTAGTGCACCTCCATATATCTATGTCTTTACTTTCCCTGTTCTTTGCAAGTATTCTCTTTCCACACAAAAAAAGTGGATAGCAGCTCCTATCCACATGTCAAGATCAACCTTTATGGTTTGTTTGATTGCACCACAATTGTTTGATATTAACCCAAGTCATCTTAAAAAGCTTTCTTATAGCTTCGATGCTAAGGTGAGAGTGGATACTCTGCTTTGTTTTCTACTCACAACAACATCCAGTATATACTACATTTTACTAAATGTCAATTACTTTTCTTAATTTTTTTACCAAAAACATATGAAATAAATTCTCGATAAATTTTACATCTATTTTATATTTTTTTGTGCAGATTATTTTTTCGAAGCAACTCCAATATCTGACTAAAACAAGCTTCAACCGATGCTAGTGTGATAAGCATAACTATTTTATTTCCCTGATATAATATAAAGCTGACTTCCAGCACTATAAGTATACTTATATACCATCTTACCTTCTTTCGGTAACATACTTTTTCTTCTATATTTAATGTTCTGTTTTCTCCTTCTACCGGTGACAGAAACCAAAGAATTCCCCAGCATACACAGCTAATCATTGTCGATAATTTCCATGGAATTGTTATATATTTCACCATAACTAAGATAACTGTTAATGATAAACAAGACGCGAGAAGACAATTTAGATATCTTCTCGCATGAATTCCACCAGCATAAGAACGAAGTGGAATAAAAAACATAAAGAATAAAATACACTGCCAAAGCATTCCAATATAAATAGATAAAAAAATACTAATAACTGTATTTAAAATAACCTCTAATCCAACTTGGAATCCATAGCAGTAAACTTCTTTTTCCTCTTTATCCAAACAAGTTTTTTGAGCTATATAATATGTAAGCCACTTTGCCATTTTCTCCATAACATTTTCCTTAGCTTCTCTTATATTTTTCTAAAGCTTTTGGCATCTTAGGCTGGTGGAAAATATACATACAATTTCTTCTGGCTGCAATAACGGAAAATAATAATGCCATATTAGACAATGCAGTTACCGCAATTCCTTTCTTCATCAACTTATTCATTAATTTTTCCCTCATTTAATTTCCTCCTTATTCAATCTGATATCTAAATAACTATTCTGTTCAACAAAGCAAAAAATTGAACTGTCTTTATTATATCCAAAAACAATCCAATTCTTTTTATATGTAATATTTACGGATGTACAAGTAATTTTTCCTCTGGTACATACAACAAAATATTCAGTTCAAATACATGTTCATCATATTGATACATAAATTCTCCATTATACTTGCTAACTACCCTTTTCATAGATGGAATTCCTATACCATGATTTTTGTAATCTTTCTTTTCTGTTATAAGGCTTCCCTCTTTCGTTTCTTTGATTTCACCATTATAAGAATTGCGAATAGAAAGCATCAAAACATTTTTACGAAATAAGATTGATATTTTAATAAACCGTTCTTCTGTATTCACTACCTTATATACTGCCTCCATTGCATTATCTAAAGCATTTCCCAATATAATACATATGTCTCCATCTTCAAATGGAAGTTGATTAAAAACCTCTATTTGAAGTTCAAATGGTATCTCATTTTTTTGAGCAATTTCATATTTATAATTAATCAACGAATCAATTAATATATTTCCACTTTTACATATCTCATATTTGAAATACTCATCCATTTGCATAATCCGCTCTATATAATTCTGTAAACGATTGTACTTTTTCTGCTCAAGTAACTCATGCATATAAATAAAATGATTTTTCATATCATGACGAATAGCTCGAAAGCGAAGCATTGTTTCTTCTCTTTCTAAAGAATGTCTTTTATACAAAGTAAGTTGCTGTGAATACAGCAAATTTGCCCTTTTTACCTCTAAATCTTCTGCTAACTTATCGTATATTTTCAATAAAATCAAATTTGATATTAAAATCATAATACAAGAAATTATTGACATAATAATAGAAAAATAAGAAGCATTGTCTCTGTTTAATAAAAAAATAGTATGAATTATAAATATTCCATTCATTGGAACAGCAACTAAACCAACCCACTGTCTTAAAGATATATCATAATGCCTTTTCTTCCGAAAATATTTGGATAAAATTTTAATAAATAAAATCATGCAAAATTTAGAACAAATTGAACCAATTAACTCCATCTCTTTACAATCAATATCTAAAATTCGGAACCCAAATCCTATGATCAGTTCTACTGCCATCCAAAAAATACAAAGAAGTAAAGAAAAAATTAATTTTCTTTTTGACTTTCCCTCATACATGAAAAATGCTACAAAAGAAATACAAAAAAAGTTATAGATAAGATTTAGAAATGGAGTTCTGCCTACATATTTCCAAGTTATTTGTAATAAAAAATACATAAGCCAAATTCCACACTGCTTTAATTTACTTTGGCTCTTCCCCTCAAATACTATATGAAAAAAAGCTGCTACTATGTAAATACCTATTATTTCTAAAATCAGATTCATTATCATACTTTCTACTCCACAAGTTCTTCATTATTTAAAAGAATACAATATTGTCTACGTATTGCCTTCTGACGTTCTTCACTAATATACAATACTGTCCCGTCTGTTAAAATAACTTGTGTAAAAGAAAATGTTTGTATCCACATACAATTAACAAGATATGACTGATGAATTCTTAAAAATGGAACTTTCATTTTTTCTAATTCAGCTTCCACTTGATTTAATTTTCCATAAAATCGTTTTGTATTGTCTTTCAACACTACATAAATAATTCTACCTTTGCTCTCAAAATAACAAATATCTCCTATTTTTACCCGATTCATTTGTTTTCTAAAAGAAAATGTAAAATATAACATCTTTTGACTTATTTTATCAAGTGCTTTATAAAAATAATCCTCAAATAATGAAATATCAATTGGTTTACTGAGAAATCGAAACGGCTCTACCTCAAATAATTCCTTCCAATAGGTTTCATGGCTGGAAATGTAAATCAGTAATACCTGCTGGTCCTTTTTACGAACTTGTTTTGCCGTAGTAATTCCATCCTGCTTTGTCATTTCAATATCTAAATAAATTAAATCATAACTCTCTCCTCTGTCTATTGCACTTGCTAAAGTACTTCCATCAAAATAGATATCTACCTCAATTACCATACCTTTCTTTTTTGCAAGTTCCAATAATAATGTTTCTACTTTCGATGTAATAATACAATCATCATCACAAACAGCAATTTTAAACATAATTCCACCCTCTTATATTCTTCTCAACATACTCTTATCAATTTTGTCTTCATAATTCTACGCTGTTTTTTATAATAGCATTATTTTACAAAAATTTCAAGAATCAGGGTGTATTATTCCAATTGTCAAACTGTATTAGTAAAAACTATTGTAACTGAAATGCATATTTCCAATATCCGTTCCTATTTTTTCCTTCCCCGTCCAGCAAAGCAAGACAAGTCCCGATACAACCATCTAAAAAACCAATTGAATCATAATCTTTCAATTTTCCATTCTTATCATCAATCTCGACATTATAAAATCCATAAATATAATCTTTCTTATAAAATTCATAAATTTTTTTCTTTAACTGAATCTTCTCTCCTATAAAATATTCTTTTCCTATTAGTTCCTCTAATGACAATAGAATCTGATAAACTCCCGCATATCCATGGCAAAAAGTAGGTGAAAAAATTCCTCTTATATCTCCTATCGAATCCTTCAATATTTTTAAGGAACTCTCAATTAACTGTTTATCCTGCAACGCTTTGCCGGCACAAACGAGAGCATAACAGATTCCTGGGGTTCCATAACACCACGCATCTCTTCGAATCACATTTTTTTCAGAAACAACATGCTCCTTATATTCTTCAAAGCTTATTTGTCCTTTCCAGAAAACTCTATTTTTATCAAATGACTTAAATTCTAACAAAAAGTCTGCCATCCGTTTGATTGCTTCTTTCTGCCCTTCTATTTCTATTCCCTCAAGTATCATTTTAGAAAGAACAGTCATTGGCCCGGCAATTCCATGGGACAAACTTGTATTAAAGTTTCCATTTGGATAAATTTCACTTTCTATCTCACTAAACTGATACTTACTTGGTACATACCATCCCGGAACGTTTTCACCTTGAACTACAATTGTTCTGCTAAGCTCAAGTAACGCAGAAATCCCTTTTTCTATCCCTTTATAATACTCATCCTGTTTTTTATAAATTAATAAATAGTTTAAAATACCTGTGATTCCCTCAATTGCATCATAAAAGCTTATAAATGCTCCATGGTTAAATGTGATATTTTCAATATAGTAAAAAAAACGTTCTAATAAAAAATGATTTATATTAAACAGAAATTTTTTATAATTCTGAAATTTTTCAGACAAACTTACTGCAGCCAATCCGATACCTGCGACTCCGGAAAACATAGAAATAGATTGTATTCCCGTTTCACTTAAATTTAGAGCTACCTTTTCTAAATATTGATGTCCAATTTCATTCCAATTTTCTTTTGGAAATCGTTCATTTAACTCTGCATAAAGCATGCATAATCCCGGTATCCCATGACTTAATGTCATTTCTTCCCATGGTTTATATTGGATTCCATTTAATACTCTGATATTTTTCTCTTTTCCAAGTATGGATAATATTCGCTCATAATCTACTAGCTCCAATCCTATTTGTTTGACTATGTTTGTAATATCTAGTTGTCCTTGATTATCCCGATTCGAATTCACATTATTCCCCCCTTAGACATTCATAATTTTCTGATTCATATAACACTTCATATACCGGACAATTTTTCAATAACTCTTGATGAGTTCCTACGCCTACAATTTTTCCCTTGTCAAGTACAATAATTTTGTCTGCCATTTTAGCTGCATTAAGCCGGTGAGAAATAAATACACCTATCTTTTCATTAGACAGTTCAAAAAACTTTTCAAATACTTCCTTCTCAGCAACCGTATCTAGTGCCGCATTCGGCTCATCTAATATATAAACCGAAGCTTCTCGAAAATAAGCCCTGCACAATGCTATCTTCTGCCATTGTCCCTGAGATAATTGTCTTCCATTCTCAAACCAATTTCCTAATTGAATATCTAAATCATAGTCATTTCCCTGTTTTAAAAACTCCAGTTTTGTGTGTTCTAGAATCTGTTTTATTCTCGAATCATTTTCAATTTCTTTCAAATAACCAAATCCGATATTTTCTCTTAACGTCATTTCATACTTAACAAAATCCTGGAATAAAACAGACAGTTTTCCCTGATATTCTTCCAAATCAATGTTTTTAATTGAAACGCCATCCAGATAAATATTCCCTGAAGATATCTCATATAATCCTGCCAACACTTTTAACAGGGTACTCTTTCCTGAACCATTAGGACCAACTAAAGCAATCTTTTCCCCTTTTTTAATTGTAAGATTAATATCTTTTAATACATTTTCTTTTCCAGAATAAGAAAATGAAAGATTCTTGATTTCAATTTCTGTGATATCATCTGGTATTGATTTTGTTTTAACTGCCTTCTTTTTCTTTTCTTCCTCCTCCAAAAACTGAAATAACATATCCATATACAGAGTGCTATTATAAATAGCATAAATATTAGACATAACAGCTTGTGAATGACTCTGTACAAGCCCCACACTTCTAATGTAACTAACTACATTTCCAACCAGTATTTTTCCTATGTATGCCTGCATAATAGCCGTTCCGATAATAACAAAATTAATTGCCTGCATAACACATTCATAGATTACATGAAATATTGTTTTTAATCTTAAAATATTTTGATTCTGTTTGATAAAATGCTTACTGAGTTTCCAGTATTTTTCTAACAGATAAGGTTTTAAATGAAAAAGGCTGATTTCCTTAAATGAAAAATCATGTGTTAAAAGATAACTTAAATACCATGTTTTTCTTTCTTCCTTTGCACGATTCCACATCATTTCAAATTCCTGCTGCCCAATTTTTAAAAAATAAAAAAGTGATAAAATTGGAACAAGTAAAAGCAACCCCGACAGATATGGATTCCACACAAATAAAAAAACGGCAGAGGATACCATTGTCACAACTGAACTTACAGTTCCAAGTAATGCTGAAAAAATCTGATATGGCTTATATGCAATTTCACCTGTAATTTTCTCAATTTTGTCATAAACTTCCGGAGTTTCAAATTCCTTTAAAGACAAGCTGCTGCATTTTTCCATGACCATGTAATGCAAACGAAACTGAAGAATAAATTGAAATTTTCCTTCCATATATTCATACACCTGTGAAATTAACTCCCCTATCATTCCTATTGTCATATAAAGAATAAAAATCCAGATAACATATCTCATTCCCTTTTCTAATCCTGCTATCGAATTAATTAATTCCTGTGATAACAGTAAAGAAAGTAATGGAAAGATACCCGTTATAATACTAAGTATCAGAATTTCTGTTATTAATTTTTTATCAATTTTCCATATCAACTTCATAGTTTTCGGAATTTGTCTTAAAGATAATATGATATCTTTTATTTTTACTTTCTTATTTTTTTCCATCATGCTCCCTCTTTTTCATCTGATAACGTTTGGCATATATAATATGTTCTGCCATTACCATTACTTTTCTTTCCTTCTCCCTGTCTGTTCCAAATAGGCGATTACAATGCAAATGAAGTACACTTGCTACAATTTCTCCGATTTTTAGTTTACTTTTAACTTGTTCTTTTATATTTACCTGATAAGCATTTACCACTCCTTCTCTTAATGAGCATAATTCATATAATTGCTTCCCTTCTTCTGATTTTTTTAACCCCTCCCAATCATTTTCCAAATCATAAAATTGTAACAGCTCTTCTTTTTCTTTTCTAAATTCATCTAAATAGTCCGAGGAATGAAAATTGTCTTCTAAAAATTTTAGCTGTTCTTCAAATGTATCAAAAAACTGTTGTAAATACAGAAAAATAGAAAAAATCCCAACGCGCTCCATATCATAATTCAGTATTCCAAGCCGTTTGTAACGCAACAGACAGCTTACAATCTGACTGTCAGCAAAAAAGAGATGTTCGGCATTAGTAATCAACTTTCGTCCTCCATATCTCTCTATTTCTCTTTCATAAGAAGCAATTACCAAATCTGAAATAATATTTTTTCTTTTTAATTCTTTTGTCCACTCTAATACTTTTATGTAAAAACGAATCAGTTCTTCTGTCGCTCCATAGAATCGTACTCTGACATGAGGTTTTGGATCTGCATACCGCATAAAGAAACAATTGATGTTATAATCTTCTCTTATCTGCTCGTAAAAATCGTATAATTCAAAAGCAATTAATTCCTCTTCTCTGTCTTGTTTTGTATAAAGCTTTAAAAACAACCATTCATCAAATGGCTGCTTAATTCTCTCTTCATCTGTTATCATCTCCGCCTCTTCTAAATACGACTGATAAACCTTTTCTTTTTCGCGTTTCACAAATGGAACTACAATTTCAGAAACATAAGAATTTCCTTTTTCATCAACAAGAGGGTTAAATCCTTTTTCTACCTCTTCTAGCAATATATCTTCTGTATTTTTTTTCTTTAATTCTTCATATATTAAGTAAAAACTATATTCTTTTGCTAAATTTAAATAGAGTCTGTTATCTGATTCAGACAGATAGACATGTTCGGGGATTTGTTTTTTTATTATAAATTGCTTAAAATTCTTTTTAAATTCTTCATAAGATGTTTTATCATTCATTTCAATCTCGTTTCGATGAAGCTTCCATCTTGCAGTAGACAATACAATATTTCCAAATCGGATTTCCGGAATATATCGATTTTCTGCATAAATATAATTCCATGGGAAGTTTTCCCATTTCCTTTTTCCTTCCTGCGAAATTTCTTGTAAAAAACGCAACACATTAGGATATAACATTGGATTATACATATTGTTTGTCTCGAAAATTAAAAATTTTCCATTTTTTTTGTTTTTAGCATAAAA
The DNA here is from genome assembly GCF_009696045.1 of Velocimicrobium porci. Classification (GTDB taxonomy): domain Bacteria; phylum Bacillota; class Clostridia; order Lachnospirales; family Lachnospiraceae; genus Velocimicrobium; species Velocimicrobium porci. The sequence continues at coordinate 164,060 of NZ_VUMT01000002.1, forward strand.
TTTTTCATTGTATATTCCAATTACAATGTCTTGAAGACAAATATTATACTCTTTTGGCTTATTCGAATTTGTATACAAAGAAAGTTCTTTTTCTCTAAACGTAACCTCTCTTACCACATTTCCTGAGCGAATTGAATCTGGTAAAAAATTTAATTCACAAAGTTCAACCGTATCCTCTCTAAGTTCTTTTTCTTTCTCATAAATTGTTTCTAATACTCCTATAAAATCATTGGATAAATCACAAAATCTTCCAAACGTTTTTCCTGCAGTCGTCGCTCCAACGCTAGGTGCCAGATAAAGCTTCATTTCATCTTGATATTGCTTCACTATAAAATACAATTCAAGAGAAACTGGTACTTCACTGGTATCTACATGATAGTCGCAATATTTCTCTATTTCTTCCTCTGTTATTTCAATTGGACAATTATTTTCTAACGCTTCTACATATTTATCTAAAAAATAATGTTTCCACTCTTCCCTGTAATTCTTTTTTGTCTGAAATGTTTCATAAAAATCATTTGCAGGTTTTGTATAAGTTTCCGGTGCCCCTAATCCAATACCAGAGTCCAAAAGTTCTATAACAGGAACTTCCCTATTTACACCATACTTTTCCATAAACTTATTTCTATATTCGTCCATGTAAGTAAATGAGTCTTTCACCGGATTACTAATATAGATAAGCATACTGGCTAATTCATTTATTTCATTTGCTAATTTATGATGCAACTTAAAAGGCGACTCCTTTATCTCCATATCAATCTGCAAATAAGACGATGCAGATATAATTTCTTTCATAAAAGCAATTACTTCCAGGTACTTTTCCTCACCTTCACCAATTTTACATGTTTCATATTCTTCACATAACAGCTTTAGTTGTTGTAATTTTTCTTCTAATTCTTCTAATCCATTTGTCTGTTTCAGACGCTCCATAAAATCATCAAACTGATTTTTCACTGTAAAAGGTGGTCTGAGATTGGATATCAATATTTGTTTTTTTATCAATTCAGCTATGTAATTCTTTATCTTTTCTTCTTCCACATCAGGATATGCTTGTTTTACTTCCCAAATAATATCCTGGTATCTGACAAAATCTCCACAAAGTTCATAAACTATATGAAACACCTTCGTAGCCCGGACACTGATTTCCTCCACATCTTTTTGTGTACTATATAATAAAACGGCACGATTTCCTTTTATACAGCATGCCTCATTCCTGCGAAATAATAAAGCTTCTGGTTGATTTTCTTCTATTTTCGAAATAAGTAAAAATAACCACTCCAAATCAATCAGTACTTTCTTTTTAAACGCTTCTTTCACTAATTTAAGTTGATTTTCTTCACTAAACTTACCAATTGTAACTGCTGAAAATAAACCAAATGGTGTCGTTCTCGTTTTACTTCGAACCATATACTTTATCATAGAATTATAAAAATTCTTTTTCTTTTTCTCTGAAAGCTTAGAAGAATCTTTTAAATAAACATTCATCATATCATAAAGTGATTTGCTTGCCACCAGAATCTGCTCTCGAAAAACCGGATTTGTACAAGCACGTTTCATACTTTCTTCTGTATATTCAATATTTCCCTCAAATGGTTCCTTTGGCATTCGAACCATATAATTATTTACATGATTAAACAACTTTTTCATTTAGCTCTCCCTCTATCAAATATTTTATTAACTGCATAAGAACTAACATATCAATTAAAAATCAGAAATTAATCAAAAATAGGTAAGCAAACCTCTACTGATTCCCATGTAGTTCCATTTTGTATACACTGAATGCTTCCACCATGCATTTTTATCATTTTCTTTGCATAGCGAAAGCCAATTCCATAATGCTTCTTGCCTTCTCCCCTTTCTTTTCTATATTTGCAAACCATTTCTTCATTAGAAATCACTACAACATACTTATTTTCTTTCCTTTTGATTACCACTTTTATTTCTGTGCCTTCCCTCCCATGTTCAATCGCATTGTCAATAATATTAATAAATGCTCTTTGTATAAATGGCACATTTAGTTTTAACTTCCCTTTTATTTTATCTGCCTGACATACAATCTTTGCTCCTTTATTTTTTCCATAAAGAATTGCTTCTTTTAAAAGTTCATTACTATACTCATTACATTGTAAAAAACAGCAAGAATCCATAATAAATACTTCTGTTCTTGTAAATCGGATAAGCATATCAATATAAGACTCTATTTCTTTTCCTCCTTCCATAATTCTTTGAATATAATGGTTATTACTTTCACATTCAGCCTCCAAAAGTTCTGCATTTCCTTCTATAATTGTGAGAGGAATTTTAATATCATGAGCCAGCGCCGCAATCTGTTCATTCTTCTCATTCTCCATCTTCCATTGCTTTAGTAATGCATTACTTAAAACATCTCTCATCTGAAGCAATGCATTAAATATTTTATTAAACTCTTCTATCGCACTATTTTGCGATTTAAAATCTAAATTCTGGCTTTCAATTTCATTTATGATATAATTTAACTTTTTAAATTCTTCTGACCACTTTTTTATGAGTCTGGAAGTTATAATATAGATATAAATAATGTAACTAATAGCCATCAAAAAAATACTAATCACATCATAACTTGGAAGATATTTATCGTATCTTGTGCAAAATTTTGCTTTCATATTATATTTAACAATACAAATCTCATCATCACGTTCTATCATACAGTAGACACAATTACCTTTTATCCGGTGCTTCTTCTCTTCTAAAAGACTTTTTGAATATCGTGCCTCTTCTTCTGTCATCGTTCCATAAAACATTCCATCAGAAGAAATAACACCAAAACTTGCTCCTTCCGGAAGCATTTTGGCAGAAACTTTTTTTGCATTTTTTATTTTACTTATATTTTGTTCTAAAATATGTTCATTATAATTAGCAGGAATTACAATACCTGATACGACCAAAATATAAGTTGCAATTAACCATACTACACTAATAACAATGAAACCGATAATTAACTCATATAAATACCTTATCATCTGTTTTTTCATAGACGTTAATTTATATTCCATCGGTATCCAATCCCCCACATTGTTTTAATTGGTTCCAATTGAAATTCTTTGAATTTTTTACGAATTGAATAAACATACTCTGTAATCGTCCTAAATTGGGTATCAGAGTCCCAATCATACAATGCTTCATATAAATCTTCCTTTGAAAATACTTTTCCTTTATTCTGTACTAAAATTTTACAAATCTTATATTCTGTTTTAGTAAGCGGTATCCGTTCTTTTTCCATATAAATTTCATTTGATTCAAAGTCAAAAATGAGTGAATCAATAACAAGCCTTCTTTTTTCTAGCGACTTTTCCTTTTTTCTCAAGCAAACATTAACTCTGGCTAATAATTCTTTTATTCCAAATGGTTTCGTAATGTAATCATCTGCTCCTGACATTAATCCTTTCACTTTATCTTCTTCACCTGTTTTAGCTGAAACAAAAATAATAGGACATTCAACAACTCCTTCTAATTGTTCTATAATTTCATAGCCATCATGAAATGGAAGCATAATGTCTAAAATAATAAGATCAAACTTAGAAAATTCTAATGGTTCAATGTTTACAATGCATCTCTTTGTTTCTACGATGTACCCCTCCTTACTTAGCACTTCCTTCATCAGTTCTAAAATATTTTTATCATCGTCTACAATCAGTATTTTACTCATACTCTACTCCCTCCAGCTCAAACACTCCAACCTACTTGTCCAATTATAAAATAGAAACATCAAATTTTAAGGATAATGTATAAATTACTGAGTTAAATGAAATATTTTCGGATTTTTGATTTTTTTTTGATTTTTTACCTGTATAACTAAATTATCAAATGAAAGGAGGGGAATTCACATGAAGAATTTTAATGATTTCGATTTGGATGTCATCACATCTAGCAAAACTAAGGCGGCTCCAAAACCAAGAATCACCAGTAAATCTCTTTGCACACCTGGTTGTGTAACAGGAATTTTACAAACTTGTGCTATTCAGACAGCTACCTGTGGTTGCAGTATTACTGGTAAATAATTATTTTAATGTATTTTCTGTGCTTATTTAACAAACAAATCTAATAATAATGGGAGGATTTATTATGGCAAAATTTGATGATTTCGATTTAGATATGACAAAATTAAAAAATAAAGGAACAGCTCCAAAACCACGTATTACTAGTAAATCTCTTTGCACACCTGGTTGTGTAACAGGAATTTTACAAACTTGTGCAATCCAGACAGCTACTTGTGGATGCAGTATTACTGGTAAATAAATATACACCTTTCGGTGTAGTGTCTTTACATAGAGATTAGTCCAAATGTGGCTAATCTCTTTTTTATTAAAGAAAATTATTGTAATTTTTAATTTTTTAGATTATAATAAACTTATTTAACACCCTTGTGGGAAAATATGGATAACAATGTGACAGCAAAACTGTACTAAAAGGAGGAGGATTCTTTATGAAAAATGTATTGAAAAAAGCAATTTCAGGAATACTTGCATTGAGCATGGCAGCTGCCATGATGGTAAGTACTGCAATTCCGGCTCAGGCAGCAACCAAAAAAGTAATTCCGGTAAAGGTTTCTTATAACGGAAAGAATTGGGAAAATGATTCCAAGCTCTGGGCACATTCACAAAGCGACTGTGTAATTACACCAGGCGACAAAACTTATAAACTAACAAATACACTTTCTATAAACTATCAGGTATACATTCCAAAAACTGTATTGCAAAAAAACGGTTCTGCTATTGACCTCAATACATCCCTTAATGTAATGGATTCCACTAAAGATTGGAATTGGCTTGGAAGTATCGAGGGAAAATATTCAATCTCTGTTGTCAATGAAAAAGGTAAATATGGCATTTATGCATGGAACAACGAAACGGAAAAAATGGTTTCTGCAAAAGATACAGCAAAACTTGTAACATTAAAAAAAGATGGTGATTATGTTATCGCAACTGTAAAAAATGTAGCACTGAAAAGTGAAATGGAAACGGGAGATGGCAAGTCAAAGAAAATCGATACAAAAACTCCAAGACATTTAAATGCAACTGTTCGGTTATGTGGTGTAAACACAAAGGTAAAAGCTACTCTTTATATAGATAATGTTGTGGTAACTTCAGGGCAGAAAAAAATATTCTCCATAAATTGTTCTGACAAAAATATGCTTTACTTTTATTACATGAATGGTTCTAGTAAAGAGAAAGTCGTACAACCTGTTACTTATTCCAATACATTACTAAAGCTGACAAAAACTTCGGCAACAATTAAAACTGGTAAGACAGTTTCTATTAATGCCAAAGCTACCCCGGCAGAAAAAATCACATATAAATCATCCAATGAAAAGGTTGCTAAAGTATCCTCTAAGGGTATTGTAACTGGTGTAAACGCCGGTAAAGCTGCCATTACTGTAACTACAAATGGAGTAAGCAAGAACTTTTCAGTTACCGTCACAAAATAATTAAATTTTTATAGAACATATTTTAAAAATCCGGAAAGGTAAAAATTTACTTTTCCGGATTTTTCTTTTTTAGAAAATTCAAAAATCTTTATAAAATCTTTAAAATTAAAGGTTATCATATAAATACAACAGATAGAAAGGATTTAATATTATGAATACAATATTAGAAACAAAGCTTTTAACAAAACAATTTAAATCACAAACTGCAGTAAATCAAGTGTCTATCCATGTAAATGAACATTCTGTTTATGGCTTACTCGGTCCAAATGGTGCTGGTAAGTCTACTTTACTTAAAATGGTAACCGGTATTTTACATCCAACCTCTGGAGAAATTTTCTTTGATGGTCATAAATTTAGCCGTAATGATTTAAACAATATTGGTGCATTGATTGAAGCTCCTGCTCTTTACGAAAATCTGTCAGCTTACGAAAATCTTAAAGTCCGCACAGAATTATTGGGATTATCCGATGAACGGATTCGTGAAGTTTTAGAGATTGTAAATTTAAAAAATACCGGGAGCAAAAAGTCCGGGAATTTTTCAATGGGAATGAAGCAAAGACTTGGCATTGCCTTAGCCCTTCTTAACCATCCAAAATTACTTATTTTAGATGAACCAACAAATGGCTTAGATCCCATTGGAATTGAAGAATTAAGAGATTTAATTCGTTCTTTTCCTCAAAAAGGAATTACTGTCATCTTATCCAGTCATATTTTATCAGAAGTTTCTCTCATCGCAGACCATATTGGTATTATTTCCAATGGAGTACTTGGATATGAAGGTAAGATACAAAAAGGTGATGATTTGGAACATCTGTTCATGTCTGTAATCAGAGAACACAGAATGGGGGCATAACTATGAATTATATAAAATCCGAACATTTAAAATTAAAACATACATTTATGCGTAAATTAATATTGATTGCTCCTTTCACAACTGCAATTTTAGCATTACTGATCGGAGGAATCAGCTATTATCAGCCAATGACATTTTATTGGTGGTACGCATTTTTATTACCAGGCACAATTGCTCTTTTTTGTGCTATGTCCAATCAGAAGGAAGAACGTGCAACAAAATATTATTCTGTCTACTCGCAACCAATTAATTTAAAGCATTTTTGGTATGGAAAGATTATAACTCTTTCCGAATGTACAATAATTGCCGGCGTTGTCCTTGCATTACTGGTTAGCTCTATATCAATAATTTCACCGGCTACCGTTGTATTTTCTCCATTTAAAACCGTTATCGGCTCTTTGCTTATCACGTTCACCGCACTTTGGCAGATTCCTCTTTGTCTGTTTTTATCCAAAAAGACTCACGTCTTTTTCCCAGTCCTGCTAAATTCGGTTTTAGGAATTTTTATTCCGACTATTGTTGGTAATACATCAATATGGTGGCTGTTTCCACACTGTTATGGTGGCAAACTATCGGAACCATTCATGGGCATCGGTCTGAACGGTGTTTTTACAAACTCCGACAAATTTTCATTTTCAGCGATACCAATTACACTGATTCTTTCATTCATTCTCTTTTTGTTGTTTAGTTTACTCAGTGCAAAATGGTTTGAAAGACAGGAGGTAAAATAATGATACTTCTTCATTCTCTAAAAAGTGAATACACAAAAACCAAACACAGCTCTTACCTTTGGATACACCTTTTAATTCCTTTATTTGGTGCAATTCTATTTGTCTTATATTTTTCTTTATATGAAAGTACACCACTTTATAATAAGTGCAAGATGATATTGGAATTAACTGCAACTGTGTTTCCAATCCTGATTGGCATAGTTACTGCTGTTGTCACAAATATGGAAGAAAAAGCTTCTTATTTTTACAGACTTTTATCTTTTGAACACCGCCGAGGTATTTACCTTAGCAAGCTTTTACTGCTTTTCCTTTCAGGAACTTTTTCTGTTCTTTTACTTTTTGTATTATTTACCGGAGGTATAACTATTATAACTCCTATAGAATCCTTTCCATACTTTATATTGTTAAAATCTTTTTTAGCTCTGATTATTAGTGGACTTTTTTTCTATACCGTTCATTTGTTTATCAGTTTTAAATTCAGTATTGGTATTTCTATTTTTATAAGTATCGTAGAAGCTTTATTGACCATATTGTTTAGTAATGTTTCTCTTCCTGGAATATGGAAATTCATACCATTTTCATGGTCAGTAAAACTGTCGGAATTTGTTTTACAGGGAAAACAAAGTGAATTTTATTCTGGTCTTATCGCACTTATTATTATCACTGTAATCACAATTTTCATTACAACAACATGGTTTCAACAATGGGAGGGGAAAAAAAGTTATGAATAAGATTTTTTATACATCTGCATTACTTTTTCTTTGTCTTACATGTCTAAGTGGCTGTTCCTCTATAGAAAAGAAACTGGAGGAACAAAAATCTCAAAAAGAAAAAGCCGTTTTAAATGAAAAAGATTTATCCGAGTTCAACTATCAAAATAGCTCTTATACTATATTAAATCAAACAAAAGAGCAATCAGAACTTGGCTCCTGGGTGGGAATTATTCAAAAATATGTGCTGGTAAATAAAGATGGAAGTTTTTTAAATCAATATGATATTGATGGTTATGATTTATCAAATCTTGTAGAAGCTTCTGAAAACTCTGATCAAACCGGTTCTTATGTAATCACATATTACAATATTTATAAAACCAAAGAGAATTCCCCAAAAGAACTGATTTTAGACATCAATGATACCTACTACCTTGCTGTTCCAACCAAACAAATAACATCTTCTGATAAAGTTCTTTCTATTTCGTCACTCGCCAATGCAGCAGATGAAGCCGGTAATTACCATATTAATCAAAATAATTGTACCGAATTAATTTGTGGAGAAAAAACTTATAAAATCAGTGATACTGTAATGAACCATAGCGAAGTTGGTGACTACCTTGCTGTATTAAATGAACATTACACGTTTCTTGATTCAACTAAAAAACCTCTTACCCAAGAAGAATTAAAAAAAATAGAGATTACCCCTTCTGAAGCATCGAAACAAAAACGCATTAGCTGGACATATACCGGTGTATATAAAATCAAAGAAACCAGTATTTTCAAAGCGGTAGCCGTTAACATCAATGGAAAATACCATCGTGCTAATCTTATATCCGGCTGATTGTTATTTTTCAAAAGGTGGAATTCTCTATAATAATACGCTATAATAATAGTAAGAATATATTAGGGAGGAACCTTATTTTGGGAAAAATTTTAGTATTAGATGATGATGCTTCTATTTTAATGTTAATAAAAAATGCCCTTCAAAAAGATGGACATCTGGTCACAATCTATGATTCAGCAGAAAAAATTTCTTTAAATTCACTAGGTCAATATGATTTGCTTTTATTGGATATTATGATGCCAGGTACTGATGGTTTTACTTTTTGTAAAAAAATACGAACAATGGTAGACTGTCCTATACTTTTTTTAACTGCTAAAACACTGGAAGAAGATATTATGTATGGACTTTCTATTGGTGCAGATGATTATCTGACCAAGCCGTTTCGTATCGGTGAACTGCGTGCCCGTATTCAGGCCCATTTACGCCGTGAGCACAGAGAGCATCATAATGTCCTTTGTTTTGATCATATTAAATTTGATTTATCTGCCAAAATCCTTTTTGTTGATGATACCCCGGTTGCATTAACGAAAAGCGAATATGCAATCTGTGAATACCTTGCCCATCACCATGGGCAGGTACTTTCAAAGGAACAAATCTGTGAAGCAGTGTTTGGATTTGACAGTGAAAGTGACAATTCTACAATAGCCACTCACATAAAAAATATACGAATGAAATTTTCCGACTTATCGTTTCAACCAATTACAACAGTATGGGGGTGTGGTTATAGATGGACAGCATAAACCGTAATAAAACAACTTCTTTAAGAAATTCTTTTTTATATTTTTTAACTTCCGTTATCATAGGAATTTTCTTTGCAATAACGATTCCCTATATGCTGTTATCTCTTCTTACGAACATGGGTGTCGTTACTTTGGCAAATTATAGCGAAACCCAGGCAAAAGCGATTGCTCCTATCCTTTCTAATGTACCTGATATTACAACCGTTGAACTTCCTATGAATACAACTTATCTTCTAACCGACAAAAATTTTAAAATTATAGATTCGAATATGACGAAAGAAAGCCAAAAAAATGCGCTTCTCTTTGCAAAAGGCAGACAATACCAGTCAGAAAATAAAACTGCCTTTCTTCTTGTTACCCGTAAAAACGAATTTTGTATCTTAGAATATCATATTGAATCACTCTATACAAACTCATGGATGGAAAAACATGTACCACCTCCTGAAACATGTTGTATCATTCTTTTACTCTTTAATGTTTTATCTGTATGTATTCTGCTAGTAACAAGTTTTTCAAAAAAACTGAGAAAACAGTTAACTCCAATACTTGATGCAATTGAACAAATCAAACAGCAAAATTTAGACTTTACAATTGGAACTTCTAAAATAAAAGAATTTGAAGAAATTTTAGTATCCTTTAATAAAATGAAAGTAAGTTTAAAAGAATCTCTTTTAAAAGAGTGGAAAGCAAACCAAATACAAAGGGAACAAATTGCTTCTTTAGCACATGATATTAAGACACCTTTAACTGTGATACAGGGTAATACAGAGCTGCTGAAAGAGACACCTCTTACTGAAGAACAAACCATATATAGTAATTATATATTAAACAGTTCGATACAAATCGAAACATATATTAAAATTTTAATTGACATTTCTAAGGCTGCTTCCGGATATCAATTACAGCTTGAAGATTTTGTTATCACTGATTTTATAAATCAGCTAAAGCCTCAGATTTCTGCCCTGACTGCTCCAAAGCAGATAAATCTTAAATTGATTCAACAAGCGGAGCAATCCATATTAAAAATTGATTTCTTCCTTTTTCAACGTGCCATTCTGAATGTAATTTCAAATGCCGTTGATTTTACTCCGGAAAATGGAACTATTTTAATTGAAACTCAGACATTACAAAGTGCAGAAGAACATTTCTTAAAAATAAGCATCAGTGATAACGGACCGGGATTTTCCAAAGAAGCATTAGCACATGGTATAGAACAATTTTTCATGGGAGATACAAGCCGCAATTCCAAAACTCATTTTGGAATGGGGCTTTATATTACTGATTGCATTGTGAAACAACATAATGGTCAGATTAAACTAAAAAATTCAGAAACTTTAGGAGGGGGAAAAGTAGAAATTTTTCTTAAGGTATAAAAATGAATGACTATTTTTTTAAGAATTTTTCTTTTCTTAAAAAATCACCGACATTTTCACTTGTGACTTTAGAATAAGGAAGATAAACATATTTATTCTTTTTTAATTTTATGTCTTCCATTCCCTTTCCAGTAACAATTGCCAAAGCTAACTTTGCCATTGCTTCTGCCTGTCCTTCTTTATCGTTATAGACCGTTCCAGACAGTTTGGAATATACGACTGCTTTTAATCCCACATCAGTCCCATCAATTCCAAAAAAGACAGGGTAGGCAGACTCAGTAAAGTTTAACTTTTCATAAGCATCAATTGCCCCAAGCGCCATATCATCATTGTTAGCTAAAACAAGTTCAATTTTATTTTGGTATTGACCAATCATTTGCATCATTCGATTCTGTGCCTGCGCACGATTCCAATTTGCAATCCCATAACACAATTTTTCGAGCTTAATCCCCTTCTTTTTTAAAGTATCAATTGCAGTTTCCGTTCGAATAATTGCGTCTTGATGACCTAGTTCTCCTTCCAATACTACATATTGAATCTTCCCATCTTGATTGCGGTCTATTTTACTATTCTTCTGTATCGCATCAAAAGCTAATTCTCCCTGCATCATACCTGATTGCTTCGCATCTGCACCGACATAATAAAGTTTATCCCACTGCATCATATCTTCTGCTACTGGCTCCCTATTAAAGAAAATAATTGGCACATCATTTTCTCTTGCAAGGTCAATAATTTCAGATGTATCTGCCCTATCTACCAAATTCACACAAAGAACATCGTAATTTGCATGAATCAATTCTTTCACCTGATCATTCTGAGTTCTCTGGGAACCGGACGCATCTTTAACTGTTACCGTTACCTCAGGATTATCACTTTCACCCCCATTAAATTGCTCTTTAAAGCAGGTAAGCAGTTCATTTAGAAATGTATCACTTTGATTATAGTATGCTACTCCAATATGAATTTTATCTGGAGTATTCGCCCGTTTCGCTCCACATGCACACAGAAGCTGCATACTCAGACAAAAAATAATTCCTGCTGCCAAGATTTTTTTTATTTTCATTTATATACCTCTAATCTTCTTCCTATTTTTTAAAATCAATTCTACTGACTCATTGTGAAAAGAATTTCCTGATTTTCTTTTGAAAACAGCTCCTCTCTGCGAATAATATCGTAAGAAACCATTTTGCTCTGCATCTTATAAAAGTAGCATTTCAATCTTTTAGAAATCTCTGTAAGACTCTGATATCCTACGCTAAATTCATCTGGCACTAACAAACATTCCAAAATTCCTATATCCAAATAATGGATTGCTTCCGTAGAATTACCAATTCCATACACGAATGCTCCATGAAAATTATTCGAAGCAGCATATTCTCCAGCGGTTGTTAAACTGTCATCGTCCAAAGCAATCACAATATTCACCTTGGATTGATTTGCCAAAAAATTTTCTTTCTCTTTCCCTGAAAAGTCTGAAACAGACCAACCAACTCTGGCACCTGTCCTTTTTATGCCGTCTTTGAATCCCAGCTCCCGATTACGAGCCGCCTCAGAATGCTCCGATTTTGAAATAATTCCAAGCGTCTTTCCTTCTATATTTCCACTGTAATCTTTTAGCAGTTCTTCTGCCAAAGCAATTCCCATGGCATAATTATCTGCCTGTGTCACAGAAAAAACACAACTATCTTTATTTTCCTCTACATTATTTTCTACAAGCATAATCGGAATCTTCTTTTCCATTTTCTTTAGGAGCTTCTCTATACCAGGGGCAGAAACAGGCTGTACTATGATTGCATCAGCTCCATTATTAAGTTCGTTTTCTATTGTATTTTTTAGTTTTCCTGCCGTAAAATCACCTGCAGTACTAGAAAAAAACACTTCCACTCCCTGATCCTTTGCGGCCATTTTGATTCCATACTTGAGTGCAGACCATTGATTATCGTCAGAATTTTCAATAATTACAGAAATCTTATCAAAATCTTTTCCACTTCTTCCCCGAACCATAACAAAAGACAAGACAATAACCAGTGCCGCCAGAATTACTTCTATTAAAATAAATGATTTTTTACCGTTCTTCATCCTTACTTCCTCTGTATTTTCTTATCGTTCCTTTCTTTCCTGCCAAAAAATATATCCTTTTTCAAGGCTTTTTCGATTATCTTCTGTATATGGCACGGCAGGAATACGAATCGAAACCGTCGTTCCCTCATCCGGCTCACTTTTCACACTAATACCATATTCTTTGCCAAAAAGAATCTGAATGCGGTTGTTTACATTCACAAGTCCGATACCCGATCCATGTTTCGGAACTCTATTACTATCTGTTAAAAGGAAACTAACTTCTTCCTCAGACATTCCGATTCCATTGTCTTCTACTGAAAGAGTAACGATTCCATCCTCTTCTCTTCCGATTACCTTGATTTCTCCGCAATCATCCATGCTACTCACTCCATAATTAATAGCATTTTCCAGTATAGGCTGTAAAATTAATTTTACTGTACAGTACGAATATATAGACGACTCCACATCAAATATTATGGAGAAGGCATTTTTATATCGAACTTTTTGTATATTCATATAGCTTTCTGCATGCTGCAGCTCGTCTTTTATAGTGATAACCGTACGTCCCTTAGATAGACTGATTCGAAAAAGCTTCGCTAATTGCGAAATCATAAATACGGCATCATCGTTTCTCTCTCCCTCAACCATCCATGTAATAGAATCCAATGCATTGTATAAAAAGTGAGGATTAATTTGACTTTGTAATGCGTCCAGTTCACTTTTTCTACGCTCATTTTGCTCTAAAACAATTTTTTTCATAAGAGTATCTATTTGCTCGTAGGAACGTTGTATAGAATATCCAAGATGCCTAATCTCTAGAAAACCTCCAATGTAAATTTCCGGTTTTTCTCCTGCTTCATATTCCATGACAGAATCATTCAATTTTAAAATAGGTCTGGAAATTCGAACCGAAACAACACGATTAATAAATACAAGCATCATAGCCATCAGGAGCATGATCATAGCAATAAAATATCGCATATTAATCATTCCATCTGTAAATGTCGAGTAAGGAATCACCCCAACTAACTTCCAGCCAGTATAGCTAATCGTATTAACAATTACCTTTCGTCGTTCTCCATCAAAAGTTTCATCATAAACACCATCCTTATATTTTGCAGCTACTTCACTATTTTCACTAAAAATTCCATCACTAATCTGCATCTGCCTAAGATGATAAATAATTTTTCCGTTGCTATCACAAAGATAGTAATACTGTCCGTTATTTAAGGTATTGATTTGATTTAGCATTCGTGAAATACCGGAATAGTCCATATCTACAAGCAAAACACCTGTCTTTGATTCTCTATTATCCGTAATCTCAACAACACGGCTTAGCGAAATCACCCAATAATAACGATACGTCCCATCATAAAATAAATTTTGAATATGGGGTGTGGAAAAATACATATTTTCCATTTTATTCATGGCACCTTTATACCATTCCTGCCTAGTTACATCGGGATCTTCTTTCTGTAATGCGACCGGTTCTGCCGCTATTAAGCTTCCATAACTATTGTATATGGCAATACTCCGCAAATTATCTCTATTGGCTTCATATAAAAGGTTCATTCCTTTTTGAATATCCTTGTTTTGACTAGAAAAGTCATTCTCTTTGACCACATTATAATAGACCGCATCGGATATCCGACGCATACTGAGCAAATAATCCTCTAAGTTATCTCCAGTCTGCTCCATTAGTTTTTGTGTACTTTGTATTATTTCCTGCCGTGACAGGGCAGAAAATCTAATGTACATCACAGTTCCAAGAATCAGCATGATAGAAAAAGATATCACGGAAAATGCAAGCATAATCGTAGATTGTATCCCTCTTGGCTTTAATCTCTTCAAACGTCTGAAATATTTATTTTTCACTTTCTGTATGCTCCGTTCTATATTTTGAAGGTGATACTCCAAATCGTCTTTTAAATACATAACTAAAGTAATTTGGATCCGCGTAACCGACATTCTTCGCAATAATGTAACTTTTTTCATTTGTTTCAATCAGCAAACGGGCCGCTCTCTCCATTCGATAGTCTGTTAGGTAACCAATAAACGAATTACCTGTCTCTTTTTTAAAAATAGTAGAAAAATAGGAGTTTGATACATTCAAAGCCTCACAAACACTACTAAGAGAAAGCTCTTCATCAAAATAGTGATTATGAACATAGTCCTCTGCCTTAAATACAAAAGATTTTGCTGAACTACTTCGAACACTAATCAATCGTTCACTAAAAGAAAGACTAATATCAATGAGCCATTTTCGCAGTGCGTCCGAGTCCAAGTCAAGGAGACGAGCATATAAATTCTTAATATTTCCAGAAAATTCTTCATTGTCAATATCATTATTTATAGTAAACCTATATAATGAACTTATTAATTCCATAACATCAATCTGATACTGCTGCAAAGATTTCGTTGGAAAAGATATGTAATCGAAATACCGATTAGCTGCTTCAATGATATCTTCATCAGAATTTAAACGAATGGTTTTAAATAGATTCGATAATTTTATTTCATTCACAGAACTAGATTCACGCATCTCCCGTGGAGCAATTTCTTTCATATTAATTGCCCTGGAAGATCCATAAATGACACGATAGGAAACCGCCTCCCTTGCACTGTTGTAAGATTGTGCTAATTCAATAATATTTTGGCAGACCCGCCCGATTCCTACAGTAACAACAGCTCCGATAATGCGGTGCACATATTTACAAAAACGATCACACTCGTCGGTCAATTTTGACAATCTATTTTCACTTTTAAGTTGTACAATCATAACGGTGTTTTCAAGATAAGAAAAACATTTCGCCTTCCATTTTTCTCCCAAATATTCCTTCGCCTGTTTCTGAACAGAGGTGGATAAAAGCAAAGGATTCATATTTTGCGGTATCTGGCTGGATGATGTGTGGATAACAAGACAGCAGAAAAATGGTCCCAAAAAAGAAATTTGATAATCCGAGAGATACTTTGCCATTTCATCTTCCATAATTTTTCCTTCGATTAGTGTAGAATAAAAATTAGCCTGCAAAAGTGGCAGAGATTCCATATAATATTTTTGCAATATCTCTTTGCTTCGTTTCTCACTTATTTCCTGATCTAGTTTTATTTTCATCTGCGTGAACACATTAGTAAGCTCTAACGCATTAACTGGTTTTAGAATATACTCTTCTGCTTCCAAATGAACAGCCTCTTTCGCATATTCAAATTCATCAAATCCTGTAAAAAAAAGAATCTTAGTGGCAGGAAATTCTGTCTTAATATGATTCGACAGCTCCATACCATCCATATACGGCATTTTGATATCTGTCATAACAACATCCGGCTGAAATTCCTCCACCATCTCAAGGGCCTTTGCACCATTGTTAGCATATCCAATCACCGTAAACCCGATTCCTTCCCAATCAATTTTTCTCATGATAACCCGTATTACATCTTCCTCATCGTCCACCAAAAGTACTGTATATGTATCCATGTCCTTGTCTCCATATATGTGAAATTTGATTCATTTTTACAACTTTGATACCTCCATATTATACCAAATTCACAAATGAATGTAAATATAGTTAGACTGGGCAAACGAAAAAGAGCCAGAATTTCTTCTGACCCTTTTGATAGTAATCCATCCTTATTTTTTCTGAACATACTTTAGGCAGTCAAGTGTTACTGCTACTAAAATGATAATACCTGAAAATACAAACTGAAGATTTGTATCAATACCAAGAATTGTAAGGGAATACGTAAGTGCAGTAAAGATACATACACCAACTACAACACCTGAAATCTTTCCAATACCACCAGTAAAAGATACACCTCCTACTACACAGGCTGCAATTGCGTCCATCTCCCAGCCCTGTCCATAGGCTGCAGAGCCAGATCCAACCATTCTTGCACATTCCAGCCATGAACCAAATCCATAAAGAATACCTGCCAGAACAAATGCTCCTACTGTAACTGTAAAGACAGAAATACCTGAAACGGTTGCTGCTTCCGGATTACCTCCTACTGCATACAAATTTTTACCAAATGTTGTTTTATTCCAAATGAACCATACAATTATAATCGCTGCTAAAGCCCAAAGAATAATTGTAGGGAACCCATTTACTTTTGGAATTACCATATTTGGTATTGCAGGTTCAATTGCACCAAATGACACACCTTTTGTCGCATATGTAACAAGACCAAAGATTACTAACATATTAGCCATTGTGGAAATAAACGGATGCATTTTAAATTTGGCAGTGAAGAAGCCTGCAATTGCTGTAAAGAAGGTGCAAAAAAGTACACACATTACTAATGCCAAAATTACTCTTAGACCAAGTGGCATAGCTGTAAAATCAAATATATGCCCGAAAACACCACCTGTATTAACTCCCTGATGCATAATAATCGTTGCCGTTGTCATACCCATGCCGACCATACGTCCAATCGAAAGGTCCGTACCTGTAAGAAGAATCAATCCCGCAACACCAAGTGCAAAGAACATTCGTGGTGAAGCCTGCTGAAGAATATTTAAAACATTATTATAAGTAAGCAGAGGCGAACCCTTTAATATTGGTGTAATGATGCATAGCATAATAAATATCATAATAATCGCAATATACAAACCATTTTGCAAGAAAAATGCTCTACGATTAAATGTATACTTGTAATTTTCCAGCTTCTGTGCTCTTGTCTCCAAAAAGGTGAATTTTGACATACGAAGCATATCAATGAGATGATATTTATAAGTATACGCAGCATGTCTTCTGTCTTTTATCTGTTGAAGTTCTTTTTCCAACTCCATTTTAGCATCAAAAAGACGATTTTTATAAACATACTTTTCATCCTTTACTTCCTGATGGTCAGAAAGCTTGGAAATAATCTGCTGATGCTCTTTTTCTAACTCTTCCACTCTTTTGCGATAATTTTCTTTTGCAACTACTTTTTCCGCAGCACAACTTTCTTTCACCTTCTGGTAATATTCTTTATCAAAATGTGCTTTTAGATAAGCTTCCGCATCTGAAATTAATTTTTTAATTTCATCCTTATTTTTTGCTTCTACCTCTTTCGCTTTTTCAAGCTCTGCACGTTCTTTCTCTATTCTCTTTTCCTTTTCTTCTTTTGTAATCGTACGATTTTTCTTCACTCCATCAATATGATTTTGTAGAGCGACAACCTTGTCTGTACCATCCACTCTTAGACTGTCAATCTTTTTCTGAATGTTACCGATATAATCCTCAATCGGCTGACGAATCTTTATCTCCTGTTCAGCCGTAAGAATCTTACTGTTTCCATTAGCCATATCCATCAATCTCCCTTATTATAGATATTTTGCACTAAGTCTTAAAAGCTCCTCCTGATTTGTTTCTTTCGTATTAACAATTCCAGAAAGATGTCCATTCGACATAACACCAATGCGATTCGTAATTCCTAGAATCTCCGGCATTTCAGAAGAAACAACAATAATTGTCTTTCCCTGTTTCGCCATTTTAATAATCAACTCATATATTTCGTATTTCGCACCAACATCAATTCCTCTTGTAGGCTCATCCATCATAAATACCTGTGGAGCACGTTCTAACCATTTTCCAAAAATAACTTTTTGTTGGTTACCGCCAGAAAGACTTGAAATTAAATCATCCGGTCCCATACACTTTGTATACATGACTTTAATTTCATTCGCAGTTGCTTTTACCATCTTGGTATCAGAAAGTGCAGGTCCCGATTTATACTGTTTCAGATTAGCAATTGTTGTATTAAATGTCAGGTCGCCCTTCAAGAAAAGTCCATTTGCTTTTCTTTCTTCTGTAATCATAGCAAACCCATGCTCCATAGCTTCCTTCACGCTACTAAAATTCATGAGCTGACCATTAAAATAAACACGTCCTGCTGCTCTCGTACGAACACCAAAAATAGTTTCCAAAAGCTCCGTACGTCCTGCACCAACCAAGCCATATAGTCCAAAAATTTCTCCTTCTCTTACATCAAATGTAATATCCTGTAAATGAGGTTCAAACTTTGTAGACAGATGCTGAATTGACAAAATCACATCCTTTGGCTCATTATCAACTGGTGGAAAACGTTTTTCAAGAGAACGGCCAACCATAGCTGCAATCAGTTCATTCATGTCTGTATCTTTCGAACTTTTTGTCATAACAAGGTTACCGTCACGCAGTACAGATACCTCATCACATATCTCAAAAATTTCATCCATTTTATGAGAAATATAAATTATAGCTATTCCTTGTTTTTTTAACATTCTCATCATTTCAAAGAGTTTATCAACCTCCTGAACAGTCAAAGAAGACGTTGGCTCGTCGAGAACAATTACCTTTGAATTATATGAAATTGCTTTCGCAATTTCACACATTTGTCTTTGTGATACAGACATTTTTCTCATTGGCTGTGTAAGGTCGACAGTCATACCTAACTTTCTAAAAAGCTCAGAAGCTTCCTTTTTCATTCTGCCTTCATCTACTACGCCCATGGCATTGACGGGATAACGTCCAAGAAACAGATTATCAATTACATTTCGTTCCAAACATTGATTCAGCTCTTGGTGGACCATTGCAATACCGTTTTCCAAAGCATCTTTTGGTCCAAGAAAGCTTACTTCTTTTCCTTCAAGGAAAATATTGCCCTCATCTTTTTGATAGGTACCAAAAAGACACTTCATCATTGTTGACTTACCAGCTCCATTTTCCCCCATAAGTCCCATAACAGTTCCACGCTTTACATCTAGATTGATGTGATCAAGAACTCTGTTTCGACCAAAGGATTTGCTCATACCGCGTATTGATAAGACAATATCATCTTTCTTATCTGCCATTGTTTTCACCCCTGTATGTGAATATTAATTCTGTGTTAAATAAACTATTAGGGAGAATTTCTTCTCCCTAATAATCTGCCATCTCTATTTCAATTGATATTATTGACTAAGTATAGATGTGTAGGAAGTTGCATTATCTGTCTTAACCATATTAATTGCAAATGCGTCATACTGACTTGGATTTCCAAGACGATTTGTAATATTGGATTCTGTCTGTCCATCACCACCGATGTACTCAACATCAAGGTTAAGAAGATCGTCGTAGTTCTGAAGAAGTGGCTGATATGTGGAGCTCAAGAAGTTATCAGCAGCGTTGTAAATATCTAACCATACCTTCTTTGTAGCATGTGAACTTTCATCTAACTGTTTTGATACAGGTTCATAAACCTTTGTAGAATCTGTAAAATCTTTATAATTATCAGCTGTTACTGCAACATTCAGTGCATAATAAGAACGTTCATCTTCTCTGTATACATATACATCATCACTTAAAACATTACCTGCTTCGTCTGCTGTACCAATACCTGTATCAATATCAACATCATCAAGAGCGTTACGAAGAACACGAAGTGTCAGATAAGCCTGAACATCTGCATGTTGGCTGATTGTTCCGCCATAGCCTTCTGCAATTGCAGCAACTGCATCACTATTTGCATCGTATCCGAATGTAGGAACCTTGTTATCTTTTGACCATGCATTGAACATAGACATTCCCATTCCATCGTTGTTGGAAGCAACGATATCAATCTGATTACCAAAAGATGAAGACCATGTACCGATTGCATTACCAGCAGTAGCAGCATCCCATGTAGCACCTGCGGAGTTTTTCATTTCCTGAGAAGCAAGTTCTCTTACTACATATTTCTTTCCGCCAACCTCAATTGAGCCATCCTGTACTGTTTTTGATGCTCCATCTGTATTCGTTCCAATTGGATCACTATTGATATCTCCGTCCTTCTCTACACCTGTACCAAGAGCCTTACGAACACCTCTTGTACGGGCAATGGAGTCATTATGTCCGATATCACCAATTGCTAAAACGTAACCAATTATGCCATCCCCATTGCGGTCAATTTTATCAATATTTTTCTCAATATAGTCTTTTACCATTGTACCTTGAAGCTCAGCACCTTGATTTGCATCAAATCCTACATAATAAGTAGCATCATTGAAAGTTAAAGCTGCCTTATCAAGTTCCCCTGTAGAGCTGTTCGATGGCTGACGGTTGAACCATACTAAAGGCTTATCCTTATTTGCAACCTCTTTGCTTTCCGTATCCTTTCCAGTTTCTGCCTCACCTTCCGCTTTTGGTGCATTCCCATCCCCTGACGAAGAAGAACTACCACTAGAACCACATCCGATCATTGAAAATGCAAGCATTGCTGTCATTGCTACTAAAACAATTTTTTTTCTCATATCCGCTTTTCCTCCTTTAGTTTAACACTACTTAGTTACTTTCTTTGTTCATATTGACAGTATATACGATATTACAAGAAGAAAACATGGAATATTTTTTTATTTTGATTAAAATTTTTAAGATTTTATTAGTTAATTTTAATAATATATTTTGTTTTTCTCTTTATCTTTTGAGTAATCTTAAATCAGCATGTCGATTTTCAAACCATTAAATTATATTAAAACAAATTTTTTCAGGATAAAACTGTTCCACAATGAAAAATTTTCCCGTTCTACTTTTTTCCATTCTTGTCCCTAATCATACATACCATATTATTCAAAGCTAATTCTCTGTTACATTCTGACTCACATTTTACAGTAATATTTATTTTTAAAAAAAGAAATGACTAATTTTTTATTTTTCATAAAATTTCTCTTTATATTTTATATACAAAGCCTCCATTAATTATTTTACGTGCATGCCAAGTTGACGAACTACTTCCTGACATATCAAAACCTAACCCTTCAAACATAGAAAAGCTTGCTCCCATAGAAACCTCCGAAGTACTCTCAACTGTGACGATTGCATTTCCATATACTTCAAATCTATTTGGTGCCATCTTAGTCCAACCACTTTGCTTTTCTTTCAGTTTCCATCCACCGCTACTAGCCTCTTTCCAATAAATATTTGTCGCTTTCACTATTTCATGAAAAGAACCACTAAAATACATCAAAATGTCTCCATATAAGCGTGGTTTAATTCCCCTACCACAATCATACTCTTCGTATATTGTTTTATTATAATTAGTGCGCAGTAAATTCGTAATTTCACCAACTGTTCGAAGGATTTCTCCCGTTTTTTTATCCTTGATTGTTACTCTTGTTTCACTTAAGTTTTCTTGTCTTTCAATATCAATTTCATCAGACAAATAAGTTACTTCAACCGAAATATCATTCCAGTTCTTTTCCGTCAATCATTTGGCATAGTTGGTCGTATTTTGGCACACTTTGCATAATAATTCATTTAATTTATATTTTACGCAAAAATAAGAAGCTTGTGCACAGCAATCTTTATTACTGCATACAAGCTTCTTAGTCATAAATTCTTTATGAAGCCTACTTCTTATTTATTTTCTTCTACTTCAATTTTACGAATTTCTTTTGTACGGATTTCCTTGCAAATTGCATTTATAAATTCATCCAGCGTTTTTTGTCCTTCATCGCCTGCAAATCTGCTTCGAACCGATACAAGTCCCTCTTCTTCCTCTTTTTGTCCCACAACTAACATATAAGGAACTTTTGCAAGCCTTGCCTCTCGAATCTTATAACCAATCTTCTCAGAGCGGTTATCCACTGTACAAAGGATATCATTCACCTTCAATTCTGCTTCAATTTTATGAGCATAATCTGCATACTTTTCAGAAATAGGAAGTACACGAACCTGCTCCGGACATAACCATGTTGGGAATTTTCCTGCATATTTTTCGATTAACCAGGCTAATGTTCTTTCATAACATCCCATAGATGTTCTATGAATAATAAATGGACGCTTCTTATCACCATTTTCGTCAATATAATACATATCAAACTGCTCAGCAAGTGCAAAATCCAACTGAATTGTAATCATTGTATCTTCTTTTCCATATACATTTTTTGCCTGAATATCAAGCTTAGGTCCATAGAATGCTGCTTCTCCTTCTGCTTCCACAAATGGAAGATTAAGTTCTGTCAGTAATTCTCTCATTTTTCCCTGTGTTGTTTCCCAA
The DNA here is from genome assembly GCF_009696045.1 of Velocimicrobium porci. Classification (GTDB taxonomy): domain Bacteria; phylum Bacillota; class Clostridia; order Lachnospirales; family Lachnospiraceae; genus Velocimicrobium; species Velocimicrobium porci. The sequence goes on from NZ_VUMT01000002.1 coordinate 186,811, forward strand.
TACTTGGCATCACCAATATATTTTTCCTTATTGTTTGGATCCCATTTTGATAAACGATATGTTACATCTTCTTCAAGACCTAATGTTTGCAAACAATAGCGGGCTAACTCTACACACCCTTTAAATTCATCATTTACCTGATCCGGACGCATAATTAAATGTCCTTCGGAAATTGTAAACTGACGAACACGAGTTAAACCATGCATTTCTCCTGAATCTTCATTTCTAAACAATGTTGAAGTTTCACCATAACGAAGTGGTAAATCTCTATAAGAATGTTGAGTTGCTTTATATACATAATATTGGAATGGACATGTCATAGGACGAAGTGCAAATACTTCTTTGTCGTTTTCTTCATCGCCAAGCACAAACATACCATCTTTATAATGATCCCAATGACCGGAAATTTTATATAAATCACTTTTAGCCATAAGAGGAGTTTTTGTTCTCACATAGCCACGACGTTCTTCTTCGTCTTCAATCCATCTTTGCATTGTCTGAATCATTTTTGTACCCTTAGGCATCAATAGAGGAAGTCCCTGACCAATTACATCAACTGTTGTAAATAATTCCATTTCACGACCTAATTTATTATGATCTCTTTTCTTAATTTCTTCTAAATGTTCAAGATACTCATCTAAATCTGCTTTCTTTGTAAATGCAGTACCATAAACACGAGTAAGCATTTTATTCTTTTCACTGCCTCTCCAATAAGCACCTGAAGAAGAAATTAATTTAAAAGCTTTGATACCTTTTGTGCTCATTAAATGAGGACCTGCACACAAGTCTACAAATTCACCCTGACGATAGAACGAAATCTCTTCCCCTTCCGGAAGATCTTCAATTAGTTCTACTTTATAAGGTTCCTCCCTATCCTTCATAAACTGAATTGCTTCTGCACGAGGAAGTGTAAAACGTTCAATGGAAGCACCTTCTTTAATAATTTTTTTCATCTCTGCTTCTATTTTATCTAATGCTTCCCGATCAAAAGAAGGACAATCAAAATCATAATAGAAACCTGTATCAATAGAAGGTCCAATTGCTAATTTTGCTTTTGGGTACAACCTTTTTACAGCTTCTGCTAATACATGGGAAGTTGTATGACGGAAAGCTGCTTTACCAGCTTCATCATTGAATGTTAATATATTTAATTCACAATCTTTATCAACTACATATCTTAAATCTACAACTTCACCATCAATTTCACCGGCAGTAGCCATACGTGCCAAACCTTCACTAATATCTTTTGCAATCTCAAATACTGACATAGCCTTGTCGTATTCTTTACAAGAGCCGTCTTTTAACATAATCTTCATTTTCATTCTCTCCTTTTCTTAAAGAAACAAAGTGGACAAGTCCACCTCAACTCCCTGTATCCCTCACTCATGAGGGACTTGCTCCACTTTGCGTGCCAGATGCGTGTTGCATGCTTTTTGCAACAATCCTCCTTTCGCATCTGTGCACATCCTAGCGGAGCATTTTTGCTTTATAGGAAACGAACTTTCCTATAAAGTAAAAAAAGCCCCTTGCATTACAACTGTAATGCAAGGGACGAATATTCTCGCGGTTCCACCCTTCTTGTTCTGTGCGCCTGCGAATCTTTACTCATCCGATTTCTAAAAAACTTAATAAAAAGTTTCCATACATAAAATACTTTAGAGTAAGTTTCAATGCATACGTCTTACCAAAACCACTTATTGAGATGATAACGGAATCACCGGACCGGATTGGGGTCACTCAGAGGTAGTCTTCAGATTGATTCCCAATAAAGCACTCCCAGCAAATGTGCTTCTCTCTGGATTGTTCCTCAACTTACTCGTCTCGTCAACGTGTTATCTTATTGCTATTCAACATTATAGCACTTCATTTTAAAAAGTCAACAGTCAATTAATCGATTAAATATTTTTTAATTGTAATGCAAGGAGTGATTCAAAACACATATTTCATCGGAACAATTGAATAATAAATTCATAAAGAACTGGCACAAACAATGCCGGAAGCATATTTCCAACTCGAAATTTCTTTCCAAAAGATAAATTAACTCCAACTGCAAAAATTAATATCGCTCCAACAAAGGATAGGCTAGTAATCATTTCTTCTGTTAATAATGGTTTAATTATCCTGGCAAAAATGCTAATTGACCCCTGATAAAGTCCTAATGGAATTGCCGAAAATAAAACTCCAATTCCCAGTGTAGATGCAAAAACCATAACAATTACAAAATCCAACATAGCCTTCGCAAATAAAATGGCAGAATTACCGGCAATTCCATCCTCAATTGCTCCAACAACTGCCATTGCCCCAATACAGACTACAAGAGAAGCGTTAACAAAACCTTCGACAAAACAACTGTCGTCCCGAATCTTGGCAAGCCTCTTAAACCATTCTCCAAGCTGTTCCATCCTCTGTTCCAATCTAAATCCTTCTCCGATTAAAGCCCCTAAGACCAATGATACAATCATGAGCATCACATTTGAGGTATCTAATTTTCCATTCTCAATTACTAACATTCCTTTTAATGCACCCGAAACTCCAATAAACATAGTTGCAATTCCTAAAACCTGCATTAATATATCCTGAAATCTCTGGCTTAGCTTTCCCCGTAAACTAAGTCCTAATATACTTCCCACAACAATCGCTAACACATTTACCACAGTTCCCAATCCACACATATTTCATTATCCTATCCTTTGTATTTTCTCAGTTTACTTTATATGAATTAACTTGTCCAATTTCATTCCGTCTTCTGTAACAACACAATCATATGCAAAGATATGAACTCCCTGTTTATTCGCCCTTTCTAATGCCTTTCCAAACTCCGGCTGTGTCTTATAATTTGCCGAAAAAGAGTCAACTCCCTTCATTTGAATCACAAATATAAGATATGCTTCAAACCCTTCTTTTTTACATTTTATAAGTTCTTCAACATGTTTTATTCCCCGCAAAGTAGGAGCATCCGGAAACAGGGCAAGACCATTTTCCTCTAGTGTCACTCCCTTTACTTCAACAAATATCTTTTTTCCATCGCCTTCAACGTATAAATCAAACCTGGAATTTCCATATGTCTTCTCTGTCCTTATAAACTCTAAATTTTTTACAAATTTACCCCCTTGTATCCATTCATAAACAACTTTGTTCGGAGCCTGCGAATCCATATTAATCCATCTCCCATCTTTTTTTGCCATAACAAGAGAATATCTTGTCTTTCGAGTTGTATTTACCCCATGATCTTCTAGCCGCACTAAAGTTTTTTCCGGAATCAATAATTCCTTACATCTCCCTGTATTCTTCACATGACAGTTTTCTTCCACTCCATCAATTAAAACTTTGGCTATGAAACGATTCGTACGTTCCATAAAAATACCATCTTTTATATTTTGATATAGTTTCATGTCAAATCCTTCCAGTTTTTTTATCCGTGTTCTTTCTCATACAAAAGCAAAAAAAGAAGATACAATTAAAAACTGCACCCTCTTTTTCCTCACTGTTATGAAACCGATGCTACTACCGCCTCTGACTCTGTCGCAAAGACTGTCTTTCCAAATTCTAAAATCAAGTCAGGTGTAAATAAGCATGGCATTACTTTCTTTTTACATTTTGAAAAAATCTTATTTCCACATTCTTCAGGTGTATTTCCCTTGTTGCACTTCGAACAATCCGGCACAACACGAAATACTAATGTCTCAAATGAACAAGGTAACTCTACTAGTCGCCCTTGTTGTTCTAATAATTCATACCTTTCCGCTTTTTTTAATAATTTTGTAATTTCATCAATTGAATATTTTTGTATCATGAGATCACCTTATGCCTTCTAAGCTTTCCCTCATAAGCCAATTTAATCACTCTTTATACGCAATTCATCCTCTTAATTTATATTACTATTATATCATAAAAAGTTAAGAACAGAAAGTTTTATTTTATTAAAAAAATATTGTGAACAGAAAATTTTATATTTGTTCACATTTTGTTAAGAGTCTACACAAACTTTAGTCATAACTTTATTATATACTATCTTTAAAGCAAGTAACTAATGCTAATATAATTTTTTTCATAAACACCCGGTAGGCAGATACGCTTCCGGGTTTTCTCCTATTTCCCCCAATTTTCCCTATTTTTTTCAAAACGCACTTTACATTTGACAGGTTTTTCTATATACTATAAATAAATTCCAAAGGAATTATTTTATTGTATCTCATTAATCAAACAAAGCTAATATAATAGGAGGTTTTATAATGAAATTAAAAAAAGGAAAATTTATATTAACAACAGGTTTACTAGTAAGTAGTTTATCATTAACATCCCCTTTGCATATTCTTGCATTTACACAACCTAGAAATTCTATCTTGCTTAAATTATGATTTTATTTCTGAATTACAAGAAACTGTAAATCATATGCTCTCTCAAAATATAGATGAAAATACTACCGATCTATTTATAATGAATTCTATTCAAGAAAAATATGAGCAACCCCCACCCATATTCATCTTATTTACCAACAGATAAAGGTCTATTAAATGCTGAAGAAAAATCATTATTTGCTAAGCACCCAACAAAAGGATTGTATGCATTGAGCAGTGCAAAAACTTCAATGAATTATACTTCCATGTATTTCAAAACAAATGGATATCAGGACAATAGCGATGCCTTCAGACATTCTTTTTGGCAAGCTCTTGTAGCACATACATATGAAAATTCTTTTGCAAAACAATGGGGAGACGCTCACGAATCAACAAGTATTGGTATTGACAAAAAAATGGATTTATTAAATAATGAAATCGGACGTACCGTTGGTTCTACTACAAATGGTAACCAAGCAATTGAGGGACGTATTGCTCAAAAATTATTATCTATGATTGCAAATGGAAAATTATATCAAATTCAAAACAATAAATTAGTCGCAACTGATTCAACAGGTAGAAAATAGGTGTTTCATTATGAAATTGCAATTCAAAAAAAGATATTTATTAATTTCAATCATATTACTGTGTTTAATCGCTGTATTTTATTTTTACACAAAATTGGATACCGTTACAATCCATATTAAAAATAATACAAGTCAAAGTCTAACGGGATTGACTGTCAATTACACTGGAAGCTCATCAGAATATTCCATTCCTACAATACCTGCTAATAGCAGTTGTACAAAACAGTTAACACTTCCTGCTGATTTTGATGAAGGTCAGATTGAGATGATTGCATATGGTAGAAATTATACCATTCTGGGCTATCTCGAACGTGGGACATTTCATCGCCTGACAGTAAATATAAATACAATTGACAAAAACAAGAAATTAACATTGAAGGTAAAAACTTCTTTCCTTTCCTCCTGTTTTCATATATAATATTGAGATAGGATATATATAGAAAGGAGTTTATCATGAAAAAATTAGGGAAATTTATTTTTGCTTCTCTTTCTGTAGCAGCATTTGCAGGTGGGGCATATTACTTAGTGAAAAATATTATAAATAAAGATTCGAATGATGAGTTTGACGATTTTGAGGATGATTTCGATGATTTTGATTTAGATGAAGAAAATGACTCTGATTCTTCTAAAGAAGAACGGGGTTATGTCACACTTTCTTTTCAGGACGAAGAGGCAAATGATGATTCTGAAGAAATCTGCAATGAAGAAGAAGATCAATCGGACGAAAATTCAAGCACAGAAGAAAATTCCTCTATGGATTCTGATAATTAATAAATTTCGTTATTTTTTATTTAAAGCCAAAAGAGATGTCTGGAACAACCAAACATCTCTTTTTTTATTATTTTTTTAATTCTTATTTTTTAATTTCTTCTGTTTCCATAATGAATTTAACAGTTCCTGTCATATCTTTATCAATACCGGCAAAGGATTTATATTTATTTCCTGCTGCACTGATTGCATCAAGACGGTTTAACATCTTATCTAAGTCATCATTTACAATGTTATATAACTTAGAAATACCATCGCGATCAAATTCAGCCATTCCGTCTTTTAATTCATTGGAACCATCTGCTAATTTATCGATACCATCGATTAATTTATTTTTTCCATCGCTTAGTTTGTTACCACCTGCTGCCAGTTTTGAAGTTGCAGATGTAATTGCACCGGCACCATTTACAAGTGTACTGCTATTCTTGCTTAGTTTTTTACCGCCTGCATCTAACTGTTCTACTGCTGAAGTAAGTTCATTCATTTTACTGTTACTTCCTGTCAAGGAATCTACCCCTGATTTAATCTGACCAAGTCCGCTTTGTAAGGATTTCTGACCTTCCTGTACTTGCCCAATACCATTTTCTACAGCAGTTGCACCTTCTTTTAATTCTCCACCTTTTCCAGTTGTTTTTACTAACTGATCAATTGCAAAATTAGCTAATTTTAGCTGTTTACTTGTTTCAGAACCAGATAACTGTTTTAAAATTTCTGTCTGTGTTGCGATGTTAGTCTGCAATGCCTTCATCTGTTCCTGTACAACAGCCTTCTGTTCTTCTGGTAATTGCTCCAATGTTGATTCTAATGTTTTTAAAAGTACTGTATCTGCTTCAATTGATTTCTGCATTGCTGTTGCAGATTGAGTTAATGCACTAGATATATTTCCCATTCCAGCCTGTATCTGGCTTAATGCTCCATGAACAGTATCAATACCTGAATTTACAGAACCCATACCGTCCTTTAATTTACCTGTATTACTTACTAATTTATCAGCACCGGATTTTGCACTGGTGATACCGCCTGCTAATGTAGAAAATTTAGATGGAAGTTGTTTTACAGCTCCAGCCAGTTTAGAAATTCCACCAGACAATGTATTCGCACCATTTGTATAATCCTTTACTCCATTTTCCAATGTACCTGCACCTGTATTTAACTGACCGATACCATTATTTAAAGTATCAATACCATCAGAAAATTCACCTGTTTTCGATTTTAATGTGCCTACTCCATCTGCTAAATCTTCTGTCCCATCAACTAATTTCTTGGATGCATCTTTTAAATCATCCATAGAGTCTTTTAATTTATTAACAGCGTCGATATCATTTGAGTCAAAATCGTTGAACAATTCTGATGTTGCAATTGTAAATGTTGGTCCCATTTCAAAATCTGTTACATCTGCTGTAATTGTAAAAGAAGATGGAATATCAATATCGTCTTTCATCTTATCAGATAAATCAAGGCTCTCTTCTAAACCAGGAAGAGCAAGGCCTACTACCATTGTACGGTCTGCATCTGACATAATCTTACCATTATCAATATCTACATTAGCAAAATTCTCAACTGGTAAAATCGCACCTGTAATCATCGCAAATGGCACATTTACCTTTTCTTTCTTTCCGTCTACTTTAACTGTTTTTTGCACATTATTTGTATAATTAAATGTCATCTCAAGCTTTCCGCTTTTTCCAAGAAGTTCATCCGGTTCAATTTCTTTTCCATCTAATTTATAAGTAATCTCCATTGTTACAGGAAGCTCTTTATTAATTTTACCTTGATAGTAAATATCTTTGTTATCAGCATCCCATACTAAACTGTCGCCATTCTGTTTGAATGTTTCATCTCCTTTAATATTAGAAATATCTTCCAATTCAGAAACATCTTTTAAAGAACTCATAACACCAACATTTTTAATCCAGTCTGTAACTGTAATATCAGAAGCTTTTCCTGTAGCATCTAAATTTACATATACACTTTCCTGTTTCGATATTTTTGTATCTTCATTTGTAGTTTTCTTAGAATCTTTTTTTGCTTCCTTAGCTGTCGCAAGCATAGCTACCTCTGGTAATGTCTGTCCTGCAACCAATGCCATACTTAATCCAACTACTGCTGCTTTTTTTGCTACTCTATTCTTATTCATGTGCGATTCCTCCGTTAACTATATTTTTTTCTTTCTTAGGTCCAAATCCAATACTTGTTTTACAAATGATTGGGTCAAATATCATAAACATTGCAGGTAGTACACAAAGTACTACTACTGTACTAATTATAGCACCTCTAGACAACAACGTACAGAGTGAACTAATCATATCAATTTTAGAATATAAACCTACACCAAAAGTTGCTGCGAAGAAACTTGCTCCACTAATCAAAATGGAACGCATGGAACTCTCATGTGCAAGCATAATTGCTTCTTTTTTCGAAGCTCCTTTTCCTCTTTCCTTTTGATATTTACTTGTCATCAAAATAGCATAATCTACTGTTGCACCTAACTGAATTGTACCAATTACAATACTTGCCACGAATGGAAGTGTGATTCCTGAATAATATGGAATTGCCATATTAACGCAAATTGCAAATTCAATAACACTTACTAAAATAACAGGTAATGAAATCGACTTAAATACAATTAAAATAATGACAAAAATTGCTGCTATAGAAGCTATGTTAACATTCTTCAAATCCACATCTGTTACATCTGCCAAGTCTTTCGTAAGTGGTGCTTCACCGATTACCATACTATCCTTGCTATATTTTTTTACAATTTTATTAATAGAAGCAATCTGCTCATTTACTTCATCCGTTGCTGTTTTATAATCCGAGCAGACAAACTCAACTTCATAGTTATCACTCTTTAGCATTTCGCTTAAGTCACTTGGTATCATAGAATCAGGAATTCCAGGTCCAATTACAGAACTCATTCCTAATGCCCATTTCACACCTTTTACTTCTTCGATTTCGCTTAACATCGCATTTTTTTCTTTTGAAGTCAATCCATTCTTTAAAAGAACCATATGCACGTTATTCATATTAAAATCTTTTTCCAGTTTCTTATTTGCTACCGCACTTGGCAATGTCTGAGGTAAAGATTTATCAATATTATAATATACTTCTACATTATTATTACCATAAACTGCCGGGAATAATATAATTGCAAATAAAACTAATGCAATAATATAATGCTTTGTAATAAAATCGGAAACTTTACTTAAATCCGGTACAAATGCTTTATGTGATGTCTTTTCAATTATTTTGTCAAATACAAGGATGTAAGCCGGTAAAATAGTTACAGTGGCAATAACACCAATTACAACACCTTTTGACATTACAATACCAATATCTTTTCCTAATGCAAATGTCATAAAGCAAAGTGCTGCAAACCCTGCTACTGTAGTAACCGAACTTCCTGCTACTGACTTAAATGTATTTGATATTGCATGAGCCATCGCTCTTACTTTATCATTTTCAAACCGTTCCTTATTTTCTTCATAGCTGTTTAATAAGAAAATAGAATAATCCATTGTAACACCAAGTTGCAATACAGCTGTCAATGCTTGTGTGATGTATGAAATTTCTCCTAAAAATATATTCGAACCTAAGTTATAAATAATGGATAATCCGATACACCATAGGAAGATAAATGGTACTGCAAAAGAGTCCATTGCAATACATAAAACTAACAGAGATAATAAACCGGCAATTACAACATAAATTGGCATTTCCTGCATCGAAAGGTTTTTAATATCTGTTACAATACCAGACATACCACTGATAAAGCATTGTTTATTTACCATCTTTCTTAATTCAGTAATTGCTTTCATAGTATCATCTGCAGATGTTGTATCATCAAATAATGCTACCATCATTGTAGAATCGCCATTGTTAAATGCATCTTTAATTTTCGCTGGAAGCATCTGCATTGGAATACTAATATCAGCAAAACTGTCATACCATAAAACATCTTTTACATGTTCTACTTCTTCCATCTGTTCTTTCAGTGCCTGAACATCTTTCAGTTCCATATCTTCTACAATAACCATGGAAAAGGCACCCATTCCAAATTCATCTACTAAAATATCCTGACCCGATACTGTTTCTAATGTATCCGGAAGATAACTAAGCAAATCATAATTTACTCTTGTGTTTACGAATCCAAATAAAGATGGAATCAGTAATAAAAAACTCAGTATAACTATGATTACTTTATGTTTGGCTATTAATCTACCAAATTTAACCATAATTTCCTCCTTCTACCCGATGTGGGTAATTTACATTTCTTTTTTTCTTTCTCTAACAACCATTCTATATGACTAACGGTCATTTTCTAAGCTCAAGTAATGTTATACACCAGAACTGACCATTAGTCAATATTTTTTTTCAAAAAAAATGTTAAGATTTTATAATTTATATAAACTGTTTACAAACTGCTAAAAAAAAATATTGACTTTTGGTCATTTTTATATTTATAATAGCACATAGAGGATATACTATAATCGTACACCAATATAATAAGAGGTGACAAATGAAAATGAATAAACTAGAACACAATAAGCAGTTAAAAAAGGAAGCTCTTTTTAATACCGCCTTTGAACTGTTTATGACGAAGGGGATAAATAAGACTACAATCTCAGATATTGTACAAAAAGCCGGTGTTGCAAAAGGTACCTTCTATTTATACTTTTCAGATAAATATGATGTACGCAACAAACTTGTGTCAAAAAAAGCCGGAGAGCTTTTTACAAAAGGATACAAAGAATTGAAAGCAACTCAAATTACAGGAACAGAAGATAGCGTAATCTATATTATTGATTATATTATCAATGAGTTACAGCAAGATAAAGCTCTAGTAACTTTTATCGCAAAAAATTTGAGCTGGGGTATCTTCCGCGCTGCCTTAAATACTCCAATTGCAGCAGAAGAAAACGGCTTGAATTTTTATGATAGTTTTACGAATCTAATCGAAGAAAATGGCGATCATTTTGATAATCCTGAAATTATGCTTTTTACTATCGTAGAATTAGTTGGAGGCACCTGCCATAATTGTATCTTATACCACGAACCCCTTACAATGGATGAATACAAGCCTTTTCTCTATGATACCATTCATGGCATTTTCCAACAACATCGAAAAGGTATGTCATCTCAATCACAGTAAAAATGACTAATAATTAGTACCATCTGTTATGTCAAGCAGAATAAACTTAAGGGAACCTGTCTATTTTTTGCAGATTCCCTTTTTTTACTGTTTATTAAATCAGTTCTCTATGCTTTTAAAATTTTGATTCACAGTATATAACCCCTGATAAATTCCTTTTTGTTTCATCAACTGCTCATGTGTGCCTCTCTCTTTAATTCCATCTTCCGTCAACACAATAATATCTTTAGCATTACGAATTGTCGTCAAACGATGAGCAATTACAAAGGTTGTTCTGTTTTTTGCAAGACGTTCCAACGACTCCTGAACTACCTTTTCACTTTCGTTATCCAGTGCAGACGTTGCTTCATCAAAAATTAAAATCGGTGGATTTTTCAAAAATACTCGCGCAATACTCAGTCGCTGTTTCTGACCTCCTGACAACTTGACTCCTCGTTGACCAATATCCGTATCATATCCATTCGGAAGTTCCATAATAAATTCATGTGCATTTGCATTTTTAGCAGCCTCAATGATTTCTTCTCTTGTTGCATCCATTTTTCCATATCTTATATTATCCAATATAGTGCCTGTAAATAGATAAACATCCTGCTGAACAACACCTATATTACTTCTCAAAGATTTAAGCTTAATATCCTTTATATCCATTCCATCAATATAAATATGCCCCTCTGATGTTTCATAAAATCTTGGTATCAGACTACACATAGTTGTCTTTCCTACGCCAGATGAACCAACTAATGCAACATAAGCACCAGCATTCACATGAAGATTAATGTTTCGGAATACCTCACTGTTGGCATCATTGTATTTAAAAGATACATTCTCAAATGTAATATCGCCTTTTACATTTTTTAATTCAACCGCATCTTTTTTATCTACAATGTCCGGCTCAATCTCCAGTATATCCATAAATCGTTCAAAACCTGTAATTCCATTTTGAAATTGTTCTGTAAAATTAATCAGTTTCTGTACCGGCTCAATCAGATTTGATACATATAATAGAAATGTAACTAAATCAGACAATGAAATCTTACCATCTGAAATAAAAAAACCTCCTCCAATTACAACTGCAAAATTAATCATATTTATAAAAAAACCCAATCCGGAATGAAAAGTTGCCATATTTTTATAGCTGTTTCTCTTGCTGCTTAAAAATCCATCATTTCCTTCTTTAAATTTTTCCATCTCCAATTCTTCATTTGCAAATGATTTAACAACACGAATCCCAGAAAGATTATCTTCGATATTTGCATTAATATCTGCAATTTTTTCCCTATTTTTCTTAAATGCCCGATGCATCCTTTTTCTAATAACCATTGCAAAAACAAACATAATTGGCAAAAACAGAAAAACCAGTAGCGTAAGCCTTACATTAATTCTCATTAAAATAACAAATGCTCCGACAAACTTAATAATAGAAATTACTAAATCTTCCGGCCCATGGTGACAAAGTTCCGTTATATCAAATAAGTCATTTGTAATTCTCGACATAAGCTGCCCGGTTTTCTGATTATCATAAAAATTAAAAGAAAGTTTCTGATAATGAGAAAATAATTCCGTTCTCATATCATATTCCATCATTGCACCCATTACATGTCCTTTATATGTAACAAAATAATTGCAAAAAAATTGAAGAATAAAAATTGCCAACAAAAAAAATGCAGCTTTTATCAGCTCCATCGGTATCTGTTCCCTACTATAATTTACCAACAAATCATTTGTAATAAAGCGGACAATTAATGGATAAACTAAAGCAACACCGGCTATAATAAAGGCGCAAAGCATATCCAGCATAAATAGTCCCAGATATGGTTTGTAAAAAGATAAAAATTTCTTTGTTCTTTGATTCACGTAACAATCTCCCTTCTTCTGAAAAGCAAAAGCAGTATAAACCACTGATGCAATTCGCCCAATTGTTATATACTGCTCTGTCTATTCGAAATAAATTAAAATGTGCACATAACAGATCGCTCACCATCTCTAAATTTAAAATATACATTAATAATATTATCGAGATAATTTCTTTGCCATAGAATATAAATATGGATCTAACTCTTTCTTCATAGCCAATGCTTCCTGGATATCAAAATCAACAAACTCTCCATTTTTATAAGCAATCACGCGATTTGTCTTACCTCTTATAAGCAAGTCAACTGCTTTTGCACCCATTGTAGAAGCATATACCCTATCTTTACAAGTTGGATTGCCTCCACGTTGAATATGTCCGATAATCGTAGCTCTTGCTTCAACACCGGTTGCTGCTTCAATTCTTTGAGCCAAACCATAAGAATCACCAATACCTTCCGCATTGACAATAATATGGTGTTTTTTACCTACTTTTCGTTTTTCTAATACACTGTCAATAATACGCTGTTCATTGCCATCATAATGCTCAACGGTCAAAATTTCTTCTGCACCATTCGCAATACCACACCATAAAGCTATGTAACCCGCTTCTCTTCCCATTACCTCAATAATACTGCAACGTTCATGGGATGTAGATGTGTCACGTACTTTATCAATTGCTTCCATCGCAGTGTTAACAGCAGTGTCAAAACCAATTGTATAATCGGTACAGGCAATATCTAAATCAATTGTTCCCGGAATACCTATTGTATTAATTCCGTTTTCAGCCAGACGACTTGCCCCTTGGAAGGAACCATCACCGCCAATTACTACTAAACCATCAATTCCATTTTTTTTGCAAATATCTGCTGCTTTTTTCTGCACTTCCGGTTCTTTAAACATTGGACAACGTGCTGTATATAAAATAGTACCGCCACGATTTATAATATCAGAAACGCTTTTTGCATCCATGTCAATAATCTCTTCATCTAAAAGACCTGCATAGCCTCTCATAATACCTTTTACTTTAAGACCATTTGCCAGAGCTGTACGAACAACCGCTCTAATAGTCGCATTCATTCCTGGTGCATCACCACCACTTGTTAAAACACCGATTGTCTTTACTTGACTCATAGAAAAACCTCCATACTAATATTGTTAATATTTTAACCTTTTTTGTATATTTTTTCAATACTCTTTTCTGTGACCTTGATGTTTTCAGACTTAAATTTTTCGGAAAGTTTCGCTACTAATTCTTTATCTGCTTTAATATTTTTACTTTTTGGCATTCGTTTTATCGCTTTTTCACATTCTAAATAGATACAAACAACATCATCCCCGTCAGAATCGCTTAAAATCTCGTCTAATGTTTGTTCATTTTCTACAAATTCCTGTTTATTCGCAAACTTTATCCATAATTCTCTCGGTATTGATGAAAACGGAATAATTTTCTGACAAATAACTTTTCCGCCACGGTCTTCTTCCACTGCAACCTTTCCTTGAATGAATACTTTTTCATCTTCCACTAATAATGATTTATTTTTTTCATAATCTTTTGGGAAAATAATAACTTCTACTGTCCCTAGCAAATCTTCAATTGTAATAAATGCCATCACACTGTTATTTCTGGTTGTCTTAACTATTTTTCCAGAAATCATGCCTCCAATGACAACATTTTCACCATCTCTTACCTTAACAGTTCCCGTTTCTTCATCTAGTGCAAAGTCACTTGTCGGATTCGTAATATTTTTCTGCCACATTGTTTCATACTCTTCCAGTGGATGACCACTGATATAAATTCCCAGTACCTCTTTTTCATAAGCCAGAAGCTGTTCCTTTTCATATTCCCCGATTTCTGGAAAATTCACCTCATACTCTTTCTTTTCCTCCGGAGAAATAAAATCAAAAAATGACATCTGACCAGTTAGGTTATTCTTTCTCTCTTGATTTACCCCATCAATAACCTGTGCATAAACAGCCATTTTCTGCTTTCTTGTTCCCGGAAGACTATCCATAGCACCTGACTTAATGAAATTTTCGATTGTTCTTTTATTTACTTCTTTTCCAGAAAGACGGCTTGCAAAGTCTTTCAATGAGGTATATACTCCACCCGTTTCTCTTTCTGCCACAATTGCGTCAATAACCGGTTTTCCAAGCCCCTTTATCGATGACATACCATAACGGATATTTCCTCCAGATACCGAAAAATCACCCTCTCCTTCGTTAATATCTGGAGGTAAAATCTCGATCCCGAGTTGACGGCAATGAAGTGTATATTCAGAAACCTTTGGAATATTTCCTAATACAGACGTCATAAGTGCAGCCATGAATTCCACCGGATAATAACATTTTAAATAAGCGGTCTGATAAGAAACAATTGCATAGGCAGCGGCATGCGATTTGTTAAACGCATATTTTGCAAAATCAATCATTTCATCATAAATATGATTTGCAACCTGTTCGTTAATACCGTTTGCAATACATCCTTTTACATTTTCTTCTTCATTTCCGTATACAAAGTTCTGACGCTCTTTTTCCATCACAGAAGCTTTCTTTTTTGACATCGCACGGCGCACCAAATCACTTCGACCGTAGCTATAACCTGCCAAATCTCTTACAATTTGCATTACCTGTTCCTGATACACAATACATCCGTAAGTCGGTGCAAGAATTGGCTCTAATTCGGGACACTCATAAGTAATGCTGCTCTGATTATTTTTCCCCTTGATATATCTTGGAATAAAATCCATCGGACCAGGTCTATATAAAGAGATACCGGCGATAATATCCTCCAGATTTTCTGGCTTCAATTCTTTCATAAAGCTCTTCATACCAGCACTTTCAAGCTGAAACACACCTTCTGTTTTCCCGCTTCCAATCATTTCAAATACTTTTTTATCATCGTAATCAATCGTATCAATATCAATATAACCGGCTCCGTATTTCTTGTTAACCATATTAACTGCATTCTGGATTACAGTAAGGGTACGAAGACCAAGAAAATCCATTTTTAAAAGACCTAGTTCCTCCAATGTAGTCATCGTAAACTGTGTTGTAATTGTATCGTCAGATGCTCTTGACAATGGAACGTACTCATCAACTGCTTCTTTACTAATTACAACACCTGCCGCATGCATCGATGTATGTCTTGGAAGTCCTTCTAATCGCAATGACATATCAATTAAATACTTCGCCTGCTCATCATTGTTATAAAGCTCACTAAGCTCCCGATTTGCTTTCAACGCCTTGCTAATTGTAATTCCAAGCTCATTTGGAATCATTTTGGCAATTGTATCCACATAAGCATATGGAAGATCCAACACTCTTCCTACATCTCGAATTACAGCTTTTGCTGCCATAGTTCCAAATGTTACAATTTGAACCACGCGGTCTTTCCCATACTTTCGGACTACATAATCAATGACTTCCTGCCTTCGCTCATAGCAAAAGTCAATATCAATATCTGGCATTGTAAGACGCTCCGGATTTAAAAACCGCTCAAACAAAAGATTATATTTAATCGGATCAATGTTTGTGATTCCCAAACTATATGCAACAATACTGCCTGCTGCCGAGCCTCGTCCCGGTCCGACCGGAATACCATTATCTTTGGCATATTTAATAAAATCACCAACAATTAAAAAGTAATCTACAAATCCCATGCTATGAATCGTATCCAATTCATACTGCAAACGTTCCTTTAGATTTTCCCATTTATCCGGATACCTTACTTTTAATCCGTCATAGCACAGCTTCTGCAAATATTCCCATGCAGTAAATCCCACCGGAACATCAAATTTAGGAAGCTTATATTCTCCAAATGTAATTTCCACATTACAACGTTCTGCAATCTTGTGGGTATTTTCTAATGCCTCGAGGGCATATGGAAATACTTCTGCCATTTCCTCCGGCGACTTCAAGTAATACTGACCTCCATCGTATCTCATACGATTCTCATCTGTTACTTTTTTCTGTGTCTGGATACAAAGCAGAATATCATGTGGTTCTGCATCCTCTGCCATAATATAATGAACATCATTCGTAGCAACCAGTGGAATCCCCGTTTCGGTGCTCATTCTTAGCAATCCCTGATTTACTGTCTGCTGATCCGCTATTCCATGGTCCTGAAGCTCCAGAAAAAAATTATTTTCCCCAAATATAGATTGAAGCCGTACCGCTTCTTTCTTTGCCTCTTCATAAAATCCCCTTCTAAGGTTTGTCGCAACAACTCCTGCCAGACAAGCACTCAAAGCAATAATTCCTTCATGGTATTTTTCAAGTACTTCATAATCAACACGCGGTTTATAATAAAAGCCCTCTGTAAAACCCTTGGAAACAATTTTCATAAGATTGGAATAACCTTTATTATTCTCAGCAAGTAAGACTAAATGATTATATCGATTCTCTGCACTTCCTCCGTTTTCTCTGTCAAACCTCGAATTAGGTGCCACATATACCTCACATCCGAGAATCGGTTTAATTCCTGCATCATGAGCCGCCCGGTAGAAATCAATAACTCCGTACATGACACCATGATCTGTGATTGCAAGACTATCCATTCCAAGCTCTTTCGCTCGAACTGCAATCTCGCTAATCTTACTAGATCCATCCAGCAAACTATATTCTGTATGGACATGTAAATGTGTAAAATTCATATTTCTTCACTTCACCTCGTATCTGTATTTCTAAATAAAGAATGGAGTGAAGAGCAACTGTCTATCACTCATTCACTCCTACTCAATATATTTTGAAATAGTTTTATTCTATTGTTGACTTTCACTTGAAAGATATTTTTCAATATTTTGAATTGCTGCTTCTTCATCTTTACCATTAGCAGATACAATAATTTCTTCCCCTGCCGGAAGACCTAAACTCATCATCCCCATGATACTTTTTGCATTTACCTTTTTCTCTTCACATTCTATGTAAATGCTACTATCGTACTGGCTTGCCACTTGAACTAATATTGCTACCGGTCTTGCCTCCAACCCTGTTGGAATGTTAATTGTCATTTTTTTTGTTACCATTGTTATCTCTCCTTTTCTTCCCTTAGACGGTCAGCGATTTCACTTAATTTTCTTAATCGGTGATTTACACCGGACTTACCGATTGGCGGATTAAGAAGTGTACCTAATTCTTTTAGTGAAGCTTCCGGTTGTTCGAGTCTTATCTTTGCAATTTCTTCCAACCCTTCCGAAAGTTCACCAAAGCCAATTGTATCTTTTATATACTGTATATCCTCTATTTGCTTTGTTGCCGCTGTAACTGTTTTATTAATATTAGCAGTTTCACAGTTTACCTGACGATTAATTGAATTTCTCATTTCCTTCAGAATCCGGACATTTTCCAATTCCATCAATGCCACATGAGCTTCCATAATATTTAAAAGATCAACAATCTGCGAACCCTCTTTTACATAGACAACATAATATTTTTTCCTCAAAACAATCTTTGCATCAATTCCAAAAAAATGTATAATCTCCTGAAGCTGACTCGCTTTTGCCTTTGTTGATGTTACAATTTCGAAATGATATGTTTTTGCCGGGTCACTCATCGATCCATATGCAAGAAATGCTCCTCGAATAAATGCCCGTTTACAGCAGCTACTCTGGACAACCAAATTAGTTGTAATTGATAACTCTTCTCTAATCTCTCCATTTATGTCAATTAACTTCGTAGCCTTTAAGATTAGTAATGCAGCCTCTGAATCCTTTATTAATACAGTATATATTTTACTCTTTTTTAAATTCACATTTTTCCGTATCGAAATTTCAGCCGATACCTGAAATGATTTCTTTATTAAAATAAAGTATTTTCTTGCAACTGTCAAGTTTTCTGTGTGAATTTTTATAAAGTACTCATTTCTTTCATTTATTATAATATTCCCACAAAGACTAATTATAGCAGCAATTTCAGCAATTTGACAATGCCTCGCTGTACTAATCTGCTTTGATAATTCTTCCTTTACCTTCTTTGAAAACGACATATAACTTCCTCTATCTTTATTTTTCAATATCTCTGTGTTCTAATTTGATTCCATACTCTAATTTATCAAGTCGTTTTGCTATTGATCTTGCCAATGTTACAGACCGGTGTTTTCCACCGGTACAACCAATCCCAATTACAAGCTGGTTCTTTCCCTCTATAATATAATTCGGAACCAAAAACGTAAGCATGTCTTCCAATTTATCTAAAAAACATCCTGCCTCTTTTGACGACATTACATAATCAAAAACATCCTTATCATTTCCAGTCTTATACTTCAATTCAGGAATATAGTAAGGATTTGGCAAAAAACGAACATCAAAAACAAGGTCTGCATCAACAGGGATACCATACTTAAAACCAAACGATACTACCGTAATAATAAAATTACTATATTGTTTTCCCTCTAAGAAGATTTTATCCATCTCTGATTTCAAATCACGAATCAACAGATGACTCGTATCTATAATATAATCTGCTCTCTTCTTTAAAAACTCAATTTTTTTACGTTCCAGATCAATTCCTCTATCCACTCTTCCGACGCCTGAAAGTGGATGTGTCCTTCTCGTTTCTTTAAAACGTTTCACTAATACTTCTGTGCTGGCATCTAAAAATAATATTTTATAATTCGAATATTTTTTATCTAAATGCTCTAGTTCTTTCTCTAAAATACTCAGCGAAGTTCCACTTCTTGAATCTATCCCGAGTGCAATGTTCTCAACGGTATCATCTTCTTCCATCCATCCTGCAATCTTTGTTATAAACGGAATTGGAAGATTGTCAATACAAAAGTAACCTATATCCTCCAGCATTTTTAAAGCCTGACTTTTCCCTGCTCCTGACATTCCTGTCACAATAACAAATCCCATAATTTCCGCCTTCCTCTCAAGTTAAAACTCACCTATCATCCGAACTTCTGGCTCTAAGTGAACACCAAATTGCTCAAATACTCTCCTTTGTACTTCCTCTATCAACATAAGAACCTCTTTTGCAGTACCATTATCCACATTGACAACAAAGCCACAATGTTTTTCAGACACCATAATACCACCTATGCGATATCCCCTCAAACCGGCATCCATGATTAATTTACCTGCAAAATATCCTTCCGGTCGCTTAAATGTGCTTCCTGCACTTGGATAATTTAAAGGCTGCTTCTCTCTTCTTCTTTGATTCAAATCTGCAATTGTATCTAACACAGCTTTCTTCTCTGACTGCTCAAACTGAAAACTGGCAGCCAATACAATATAACTTTTCTGTTGAATTATACTTGTACGATACCCTAAATTTAATTCCTCTTTTGACAAAACAAATATATTTCCTTCTTCATCAATAACTTCTGCTGATACAATACAATCCTTAATTTCTCCACCATAAGCACCCGCATTCATTGTAACAGCCCCACCGAGTGTTCCCGGTATTCCACCGGCAAACTCAAAACCCGTATATCCTTTTTCTGCAATCTGAATTGCAAGTTTTGATAACATAACTCCGGTTTCTGCTGTTACAACTCTATTCTCTGAAAAGGTAACCTGACTTAAATTTTTTCCAATCTGTATAATAAGTCCTCTGAACCCCTTATCGCCAACTAACAAATTACTTCCATTACCTAAAATATAATAAGGCATTTTTTCTCTTCGACATAAAAGAAGAAGCTCTCTAACTTCTTCTTTTGATTCCGGTTCTACAAAATAATCTGCAGGACCACCGATTCGAAATGTCGTGTGAAGCTTCATTTCTTCCTTAAGCTTTACATTATTTGATATTTTTTTTAATTCTAATATAAATTCCTGATTCAAAGTAAGCCCTTTCTTTCTCATTTTTAGCTATTTTATGCTTGTACTTTTTATTCTATTCCTTTTAAAAAGTTCTATGTCAAACTAAATTTTAGTCTAAAATCAATTTCGCACTTCCATAAATACCTGCATCATTCCCTAAGGTTGCAAGGCAAAATGTTTTATTTTTAAGTGCCATCATAACGTATTTATCATAATACCGCTCAATCGTTTTAATCAGAATATCCCCTGCTCTTGATACACCTCCGCCAATGACAAATGCTTCCGGGTCAACAACCTGTGCTACCGTACCGAGTGCAAGACCTAAATAATACCCCAGATTTTCAACCATTTCCTTTGCAAATTCATCGCCTGCTTTTGCCGCATCAAAAATCATCTTCGCAGACAAATGCTCTGCCTTTTTCAAAACCGTATCTTTATCCGTATGTTCCAACGCCTTCTTTGTTTCTCTGACAATACCGGTTGCAGAAGCATATTGTTCAAGACAGCCTCTCTTATCACAATTACAAACTACTGTTTCGGATGGATTGACAGTAACATGTCCAATCTCACCAGCAGCTCCATTACTGCCTGTAAGAATCTTTCCATCTGCAATGATTCCTCCACCGACTCCGGTGCCCAGTGTTACCATAACAATACTTTTGTATCCTTCGCCGCCGCCTTTCCACATTTCTCCCAAGGCAGCAACATTTGCATCATTGGCAACCTTAATATTCTCAATTCCTGTCAGCTCTTTCATTTTATCAGCGACTTCAACATTTTCCCAACCCAAATTTACACATTGAATTACCTTTTTTTCATTTACAACAGGTCCTGGAACACCAATTCCAATTCCAATTATCTCTTCCATTCCAAGTTTCATCTCAGAAACAGTATGTTGAATTGATAATGCAACATCTTCCAAAATATGGATTCCACTCTCCTCTTTACGAGTTGGAATCTCCCATTTTTTTTGAATAATTCCTTCTGTTGTAAAAATTCCAATTTTTACAGACGTACCCCCTATATCAACACCAACACAAACCCTACTCATTTTTGTTCTCCTTTCCCTATTTATTCATTAAATTATTAGTTACACGGTTATATAGTTCCCTCGCAGCATTATATCCCATCTTTTTCTGTCTATAATTAACCGCTGCAGATTCCACAATAATTGCCAGATTTCTCCCAGGACGTATCGGAATTGAATGGCATACAACCCTGTTTCCTAAAAATTCCGTATACTTTTCTTCCAGCCCTAAACGGTCATATTCTTCATCTTTATTCCACTCTTCCAGTTTAATAACTAAGTCAATACATTGTGTATCCTTTACACTCTCAACACCAAAAAGTGTCTTTACATCAATAATTCCGATTCCCCGCAATTCAATAAAATGTCTTGTAATATCCGGTGCTGTACCAATTAAAGTATCATCACTTACTTTTTTTATCTCTACGACGTCATCGGTAACAAGACGATGCCCTCTCTTAATCAGTTCCAGTGCAGCTTCAGACTTACCGATACCGCTCTCTCCCATAATCAGGACACCTTCGCCAAAGACATCTACAAGTACTCCATGAATGGATATTCTAGGAGCCAACTCTACATTCAGCCATCGGATTACTTCTGCCATAAAAGAAGAAGTTGTTTTTTCTGCACGAAAAACAGGAATTTTCTTTTCATTTGCAATTTTAATAATTTCTTTGTCAGGTTCCAAATTTCTACAATATACAATACACGGAACTCTTTCGTTCATAATCTGTTCTACTCTTGCAACCTTCTCTGCCTGTTCCATCTGTTGCATATAAGTATACTCTACATTTCCAATTACCTGAATTCGGTTCGAATCAAAATGATTAAAGAAACCTGCCAACTGAAGTGCCGGACGATTTACATCCGACTGAGTAATCGCAATTTCTTCAATTTTTACTTCAGGTGTACAATTAATAAGCTGCAGTTTATCAACTAATTTTTGTAATTCTACGGTATACATAAAACTCCTCCTAACTGCACATGTTTTTTCTCTTATCTTATCATAAATAAATCAATATCTGCAAATTTTTTAGTGAAAAAAACGATACACAGAAATAGCAGCCTTTTCATTCATCGAAGGAACTTCTTTTATCTCTTCCACTGTTGCCTCCCGAATCCGTTCCAAAGACTTAAAATACTTCATAAGTGCCTTGCGTCTTGTTGCACCAATTCCCTCAATTTCATCTAAAATCGAGTGAACCTGGTTTTTACCACGAAGGGAACGATGATATTCAATTGCAAAACGATGGGTTTCATCCTGTATTCTTGTTACCAGCCTGAAACCTTCACTATGGCGGTCAATTGGAAGTTCCTTATTTTCAAAATAAATTCCTCTCGTCCGATGATTATCATCTTTTACCATACCACATACAGGTATTTGGATATTCAGCTCCTCTAAAACAGAAATTGCAATATTTACCTGACCTTTTCCACCGTCCATCAACAACAAATCCGGAAAACGGCTAAATTTTCCAAGCATTGGATCCTGGTTCTTCTCAAGTAATTCTTTTCTCTCTTCGATTCCATGAACAAATCTTCTCGTTAAAACCTCTCTCATACTGCCATAATCATCTGCCCCTTTGATTGTCTTAATCCGGAACTTACGATAGTCATTTTTCTTTGGTTTTCCATCTTCAAATACGACCATTGAACCAACCGATTCGAAACCATTAATATTTGATATATCAAACGATTCCATTCGAGAAATAGATGGAAGTCCAAGCAGGTTCTGTAGCTCCCGGACTGCTCCAATTGTTCTTGCCTCTTCCCGTTTTATTTTTTCTGAATCCTGCTGCAAAATTAAAGACGCATTTTTACAAGCCAATTCAACCAGCCGTTCCTTCTGACCTTTTTTAGGTACACGGAAATATACTTTCTGACCTCTTTTTTCCGAAAGCCATTCTGCTAATACTACCTCTTCCTCAATCTCTGAGGGAAGTACAATCTGTTTCGGTATATATGGTGTTCCTGCATAAAACTGTTTTATAAAGGCTGTCAGAATCTCAGCATGGCTATCATGTTCAACCTCGTTAAAATGAAAATGCTCACGCCCAATTAATTTCCCTCCACGGATAAAAAACACTTGTATTACCGCTTCCTCTGCCGCCTTCGCAAAGCCGATAATATCCTTATCATCCTGCTCTTGGCTTGTTATTTTCTGCTTCTGAGCAATTTGCTTTACACTATTTAATAAATCCCGATACTCTGCTGCTACTTCAAATTCGTATTTTTCAGAAGCCTCATACATTTTTTCTTCCAACATCTTTAAAACATTACTATAATTACCATTTAAAAATTCCAGTGCATTAGAAAAAGACTCTCTGTACGTTTCTTTGGAAATATATCCCTGACAGGGAGCCTTACATTGCTTAATATGATAATTAAGACATGGCCGCTCCTTGCCAATATCTCTTGGCAAGTTGCGATTACATGTCCTGATATGATAAATTTTTTGCATGAGCAGAAGTGTATCCTTAATTGCACCCGCACTTGTATAAGGTCCAAAATATTTCGCCTTGTCTTTTTTCATTTCCCTTGCAAATAATAATCTTGGATATTCCTCATGTATGGTTGCTTTGATATAAGGATAACTCTTATCGTCCATTAACATCGTATTATACTTAGGACGATATTCTTTTATTAAATTACA
The DNA here is from genome assembly GCF_009696045.1 of Velocimicrobium porci. Lineage (GTDB taxonomy): Bacteria > Bacillota > Clostridia > Lachnospirales > Lachnospiraceae > Velocimicrobium > Velocimicrobium porci. Next base: position 210,946 of record NZ_VUMT01000002.1, read on the forward strand.
CTCTAATACAAGAGCTTCCAGCTCGGAGTCTGTTATAATATATTCAAAACGATGAATATGTTCAATCATTCGTGCAATTTTAGGCGTAACATTTCTACTTGGCTGAAAGTACTGACGCACACGGTTTTTTAAACTTACTGCCTTTCCAACGTAAATAATTGTATCTTTTTCATCATGCATAAGATATACACCTGGTTTTGCAGGTAATTTCTTTAATTCTTCTTCTATATTAAACATCGAATCCTCCTTGCCGGAATGCTGTCTTCTTATTTTCCGGCTTTCAATGCAGCCCCAATAAATCCTTTAAATAATGGATGAGGGCGATTTGGTCTGGATTTAAATTCAGGATGAGCCTGAGTAGCTATAAACCAAGGATGCTCCGGTAATTCTATCATCTCAACAATTCTTCCATCTGGAGATAATCCGGAAAGTTTCATGCCAGACTTAATCAGTTCCTCTCTGTAATAATTGTTTACTTCATATCGATGTCTATGTCTTTCCTCAATATTTTCTGTTCCATATACTTCATATGCTTTGCTATCTTTAGCCAATACGCAAGGATATGCCCCTAAACGTAATGTTCCTCCTATATCTTCAATACCATCTTGTTCTGGCATTAAATGAATGACAGGATGAGTTGTAGATGGATCAAGCTCTGCACTGTGAGCATCTTTATATCCTATTACATTTCTTGCAAATTCAACGATTGCAAGCTGCATACCAAGACATAATCCTAAGAAAGGAATCTTATGTTCTCTTGCATATTTGATTGCAACAATTTTTCCTTCAATTCCACGATGTCCAAATCCACCTGGAACTAAAATTCCGCTTACGTCAGAAAGAAGCTCATCTGCATTCTCATTTGTCAAAGTTTCAGAAGGAATCCATTTTATATTTACTTTCGCATTATGGGCAACTGCTCCATGCTTTAATGCTTCCACTACACTGATATAAGCATCATGAAGTGCTGTATATTTACCAACTAAAGCAACTGTTGTTTCTTTTTCCGGATTCTTTAAAGCATGTACCATTTCTTCCCATTCTTTTAAATCAGGTTCCGGACAATCCAGATTAAGACACTTACAAGCTACATCAGCTAAATGTTCTTTTTCCATAGCAAGTGGTGCTTCATATAATGTTTCCACATCGAGATTTTGTAACACATGGTCACTTGGAACATTACAGAATAAAGCAATTTTATCTTTGATACCATCTTCCATTGGAATCTCAGTACGACATACAATAATATCCGGCTGAATCCCCATTCCCTGTAATTCCTTTACACTGGCTTGTGTAGGTTTTGTTTTCATTTCACCGGAAGCTTTAATATATGGTAATAATGTGACGTGAATTAAAATTGCATTTTCTCTTCCGATATCATGCTGAAATTGACGAATTGATTCTAAAAATGGCTGACTTTCAATATCACCAACAGTTCCACCAACCTCGATAATTGCAATCTTTGTATCATCGCATCCGTCATTGCGATAAAAACGTTCTTTAATTTCATTTGTAATATGAGGAATTACCTGCACGGTTCCTCCACCAAAGTCTCCTCTTCTTTCTTTTGACAATACAGACCAATATACTTTTCCGGTCGTAACATTTGACTGTTTTGTCAGACTCTCATCGATGAAACGTTCATAATGCCCAAGGTCTAAGTCTGTCTCCGCACCATCATCAGTTACAAATACTTCACCATGCTGAATAGGATTCATAGTTCCCGGATCAATATTGATATATGGGTCGAATTTTTGCATAGTTACACTATACCCACGCATTTTCAAAAGTCTTCCCAACGATGCAGCGGTAATTCCCTTTCCCAAACCTGAAACTACTCCGCCTGTGACGAATACATATTTGACAGCCATACTAAAAATATCCTCCTTTTATAAGTATTACTACTAAAATTAATCATAAATATCCATTAAATAATAATTATAAAGCATCTACCGGCAAAAATCCAGCACTATTTTTTATTATGTCAAAAACAAACAAATCTATAGCCACAAACGATATTGTTTTATTAAAAAAATGTAAACCTCTTGATTTTAAAAACCGTTTAAATTAAAATGAGTAGGAAGTAGAGCTAAAAAGGAGGTTAGGTATGGATAATAATTTTAATAAAGGTAATCAAAATAAAAACGGAAATAAAAAAAATAACAACAGATCAGGCATTATCATTTCTTTAATTGCAGCACTTTGTATGTTTGCTATGTTTACTGTAATGACAAATCAGCTCAAAGAAAGTTCACATAAAGAAATCACCTACAATAAATTTTTAAAAATGCTGGATAATGGTGAGGTTAAGTCCGTTGAATTAAAATCAAATCAGATTGATATTACTCCAATATCACAAGACACCGGATACTATAAAATATCTTATTATACCGGATATGCAGAGTCAATTGATGCTCTTTCCAAACGTCTTTTAGACGCAGGTGTAGAAATTAAACCGGAAGTACAAGATACCGGCACTAGTATTTTAGATTTCTTCTTAGTTTATATTTTTCCACTGTTACTTGTGTGGGTAATCATCTGGTTCGGTTTCCGCATGATTACAAAGAATAGCGGTGGCATGATGGGCGTAGGTAAAAGTACGGCTAAGATGTACGTTCAAAAAGAAACTGGTGTAACATTTAAAGATGTTGCGGGCCAAGAGGAAGCAAAAGAATCCATGTATGAACTGGTAGATTTTCTTCACAGTCCGGGCAAATATACCAAAATCGGCGCAAAGCTTCCTAAGGGAGCTCTTTTAGTCGGACCTCCCGGAACAGGAAAAACACTGCTTGCTAAAGCAGTTGCTGGAGAAGCACAGGTTCCATTTTTCTCTTTATCAGGTTCTGACTTTGTAGAGATGTTCGTTGGTGTTGGTGCTTCACGTGTCCGTGACTTATTTAAACAGGCTCAGCAAATGGCTCCTTGTATTATTTTTATCGATGAAATTGATGCTATTGGTAAGAGCCGTGACAGTCGTTACGGTGGAGGCAATGATGAACGTGAACAGACACTAAATCAGCTGCTTGCAGAAATGGATGGATTCGATACTTCAAAAGGTCTTGTCATTCTAGGTGCAACAAACCGTCCGGAAGTACTTGATAAAGCCCTTCTCCGTCCCGGTCGTTTTGACAGAAGAATCATTGTTGAAAAACCGGATTTAAAGGGTCGTGTTGATATTTTAAAAGTTCATGCAAAAGATGTTATGATGGATGATACCGTTGACCTTGATGCAATTGCTCTTGCAACTTCGGGTGCAGTTGGTTCTGACCTTGCTAACATGATTAATGAAGCTGCCATCATGGCTGTTAAAGATAATCGAAATGCGGTCTCTCAGGCTGATTTATTCGAAGCTGTCGAAGTTGTCATCGCCGGTAAAGAAAAAAAAGACCGAATTTTAAGTCCGGAAGAAAAGAAAATTGTTGCATACCATGAAATTGGTCACGCATTAATCGCTGCTCTTCAAAAGGATGCAGAACCTGTCCAGAAAATTACAATCGTTCCCAGAACAATGGGTTCTCTCGGTTATGTAATGCAGGTTCCTGAAGAAGAAAAATATTTGATGAGTAAGAAAGAGTTAATTGCCGACATCATTACTTTCTGTGGTGGTCGTGCTGCTGAACAGATTGTATTTGATTCTGTTACAACTGGTGCTTCAAACGATATTGAAAAAGCAACGAAAATGGCCCGTGCAATGGTAACTCAATATGGTATGTCCGATAAATTTGGACTAATTGGCTTGGAATCAATTGAAAATCAATACTTAGATGGGCGTGCTGTCCTAAACTGTGGTGATGACACTGCTGCCCAAATTGATAAGGAAGTAATGCGTATTCTAAAAGAATGTTACGAAAAAGCAGAAAGTATGTTAAGTGAAAATCGTGACGTTATGGATAAACTTGCTGCTTTTCTCGTTGAAAAAGAAACAATTACCGGTAAAGAATTCATGAAAATTCTTCATGAAGTAAAGGGAATCCCGGAAAATGATAATGATGAAAATAATGAAAATGAACAGAGCGAAAAATAAGTCTGCTTTTTAGCAGGCTTATTTTTTTACAGCAACGCTAACTTTTTATTTGTTCTTTTCATACAAATATGATAACATAAAAAGGCAGTTTTTTACTGTAAAAAATGATTGGAGGATTTTATGGAGAACTTATCACAAAAAAACAAACTATTAATCGGATTAACTTTATTTTCCATGTTTTTTGGGGCCGGAAACTTAATTTTTCCACCATTTTTAGGTGCACAGGCCGGAACTCATGTTTGGACCGCTTTTATCGGTTTTGCAATCAGTGCAATTGGCTTCCCAATATTAGGAGTAATATCTGTTGCCAAATCTCAAGGATTAAGCAACCTTGCAAACCGGGTCCACCCATATTTTTCTTCTTTTTTTACATTGTTAATATACCTTTCAATTGGACCTTGTCTTGCAATTCCCCGTACCGCAAGCACTTCCTTTGAAATGGCAGTAACTCCTTTTTTCGGGAATGACCTTCCTTTTTACATACCACTCCTTTATTCTGTTATTTTCTTTTTTATTGCCTTGCTCCTTGCATGGAAACCTGAAAATTTAACAGATAAATTAGGAAAAATAACAACCCCTTGTCTGCTTACTTTAATTTTAATTATTGTAATAGGATGTCTTCTAAAACCAATTGGAGGCTATGGAAATGTTCAGGGTGTTTACCAAAACCGCTCTATTGCACAAGGCTTTTTAGATGGTTATCAAACAATGGATACCATTGCAGCCCTTAATTTTGGAATTATTATTTCCATGAATATCAAAACAATGGGAGTAAAAAAAGAACAGACATTAATCAAAGAAACTATGTATTCCGGTGTTATTGCAGGAATTCTTCTGTTAATTGTATATGGCGGTTTGGCACATGTCGGCGCAATATCAGGCGGAGCTTTCGAACATTCTACTAATGGTGCACAAACATTAACTAATATGGTATCTTATCTTTTTGGTGATTTAGGAACCCTGATTCTTGCACTTATATTTGTACTTGCCTGCATGAATACCTGCGTTGGATTATTTTGCTGTTGTAGCGAATATTTCCACACAATACTTCCGAAAATCTCCTATCACGCATGGGTATGTTTTTTCGCACTTATTAGTACAATTATATCAAATGCAGGTTTAAATAAGATACTGGAATTTTCCGTTCCCGTTCTGAATACTATTTACCCAATTGCAATTGTTTTAATCATTCTTTCTTTTTTACCAAATTGGTTTCAAAAAAGAAAAATTATATACAAAATTACAATTGGATTTACTACATTTGTAAGTATTATTAATGTATTAGAACAAAAAGATATTATTATTCCTACTCTTACACCACTTATTACCCGACTGCCATTTTATCAGGCAGGATTTGCATGGCTTTTGCCGGCAATCACCGGAATAGTCGTTGGAATACTTTTAGATTTTCTTATTTCAGTCAATATCCAGAAAACAAAATAAATTTAAAATAAGCTTCTAACTAAAATAATCATGAGGATATACATTTAATTCCTCATGATTATTTTTTAAGTAACACTTTTCTAATTATAATAAATTTTATGCTTCTTTTAAGAATGCCACATATCCTTTTTTCGCCTCATATACGTCAACTTTACTTGTTATTTCCCAAGGTGCATGCATATTCAATACAGCAACACCGCTATCAATAACCTCCATACCGTATTGAGCCAATATGTAGGCGATTGTACCACCGCCACCTTGGTCTACTTTTCCAAGCTCAGCAGTCTGGAATACTACACCATTATTTTCCATAATCGAACGAATCTGACCAACATACTCTGCATTAGCATCATTAGAGCCGGACTTACCTCTTGCTCCGGTATATTTATTAAATACAATTCCTTTACCAAAGAATGCAGAGTTTCTCTTGTCAAATGCAGATGCAAATAATGGATCAAATGCTGCACTTACGTCTGAAGAAAGCATTTTACTGTCAGCAAGACATCTTCTCAATTTAAGATCTGAATACTCTTCAACTGCTGCCATAATCTCTGCAATTGTGTTTTCAAAGAAACGAGAATGCATACCCGTTGCACCAACACTTCCAATTTCCTCTTTATCAACCAATACACAGCAGGTAGTCTTCTCCACTTGTTCTACCTCTAACATTGCAACAAGAGAAGTATACGCACATACTCTGTCATCCTGACCATATGCCATTATCATACTGGAATCAATTCCTGATTCTCTTGCCTTACCAGCTGGAACAACTTCCAATTCAGCAGATACAAAGTCCGCTTCTTCCATTTGATATTTCTCTTTCAACAATTTAAGTATATTTGCTTTAACAGAGTCTTTTTCCTCTCCTTTTAAAGGCTTGCTTCCAAATAAGATGTCCATTGCTTCGCCTTCAATTACTTTATTTGCTTTCTTATCTAACTGATCTCCGGCAAGATGTACAAGAAGGTCTGTTATGCAAAGAACAGGATCTGTTTCCTCTTCCCCAATCACAACATTCACAGCCGTACCATCTTTTTTTACAACAACTCCATGAATTGCCAATGGAATTGTAACCCATTGGTATTTTTTAATTCCACCATAATAATGTGTATCTAAATATGCAAAACCTTCTTCTTCATATAAAGGATTTTGTTTAATATCCAGTCTAGGAGAATCGATATGTGCACCTAAAATGTTCATTCCTTCTTCCATTGGCTTTGTACCAATATTTACACAGATAATTGATTTATTCATTCCTACGGCATACACTTTATCCCCTGCTTTTAAGGCCTTCTTCTGACTTAAAATTTCTTTTAAGTCAACATAACCTGCTTCCTTTGCAATTCGAACTGATTCATTTACACATTCTCTTTCTGTCTTTCCCTTATCCAAGAAATCTCTATAACTCTTATTCAAGCTTTCCAATTCTTTTAATTCTGCTTCATTATAACGATTCCATCCAATAGTTCCAAGTTCCATTTGTCATTCTCCCTTCACTTTTCTTTCTTCATTAATGAACCTAGCATGGTTAAAGCCCCACCAATAAAAATACACCAATCTGACAAGTTAAAAATCACTCGATTCCAAGGCTTCTTTTGAATAATAAAATAATCTACTACATATCCTCTCTTAATCCTATCATACAAATTACTCAATGCCCCTCCTGTAATGACAGACAGCCCCAGCTTATATATCCGGTGGCTGTCTTTAACAAAACTTTGTCCCAATAAGGTTAGCACACCACCAAATGCAATGCAAGAAGTAATTAATACTCCCTGCGGATTTTCCTGTTTCCAGTTGAAAACAGCACCTCTATTATGATGCTTTGTGAGAAGCACGGTTCCGTTTAAAATCTCTTCTCTTTTCCCTTCTTCTTTTTCTTTTTCAATGTATTGCTTAATCTTTTCATCACCGATAAAAATTCCTGCAATTGCAAGTAAACATTTCATTATGACACCTCCCATTCCTCTTTTCGTTTTTGAAACGCTTTCGCCTGCTCATAATTTCCCAGCTTCTCGTAGCAAAATGCAAGCCTCTCTAATGCCCAATCTCCTCCACAATGAATATTTAATATACTAGAAGATTCATAAGCTGCATTATAATACCATAAAACGGCTTCTAAATAGTCTTCTTCCGATACATAAAATTCACCTAATTCATAACATATTTCAGAAGAGGGATTACTTGCTACTTCTTTTAATGTATTTTTAAAAAACTCTTTTTCCCGACCTAATAACCGATATGCTCTTGCTAGCACGCAGGCAGCTTCTTTTACCTCATCTAACGAACGGCTCTCGTCTATCATTGTTTTTTCAAAAATAGGTATAGCAGAAACAAAATCTTCATATTCTCCAGCAATAAATAATTCCTTTGCATACATTGTATGAAGCTTTTTCGAAATTCGCAGTCCTTTCCGCTCCATTTTAAAAAAAATAGAAAAATCCCTTCCGGCATGACTGTCAAGCGGTTTATGCTCAATTCGAATATCACTGTCATAAATAATCGGCTCTAACCGCACTGCCTCATGAAGAGGCTCTTCCCATATAAAAGTTCGAAGCCGTTTATAAAGCTTTGGTCTATATTCTTCATCAAAATTGTAAGTTGTTCCATATTCTAATTGATTGCAATAAAGCATTTGAACAATTTCAATCTCAGGAAGCAAAATCTCCTTTAACTGTATAAAACGTTCTCTATTCTTATCATCAATGACTTCGTCTGCATCTGCAACATAAATATAATCCATTGTCGCTTTCGAAAAGGAATAATTCCTTGCAGCAGAAAAATCATCACTCCACTCATAATCATATACTTTATCTGTATATAAGTGGGCAATCTCTTTCGTTTTATCCGTCGAACCGGTGTCTACAATAATGATTTCATCCATAATGTCAGAAAGGCTGTCTAAACATCGTTTCAAAACCTTCTCTTCGTTTTTCACAATCATACATAAACTGATTGTAATCATTTGTTTTCTCCTTATTTGAACATTTTTTCGTGACAATATTGTAAAATATCTTTCCTTGTTACAATACCTATAAATACATTATCATCATCGATAACAGGAACGAAGTTCTGCTTCATAGCCGTAGTAATTAAATCAGTTATATCTGCATTAATGCTAACCGGTTCATTGATTGTTCTTCGTTTCATATCTTTCACACGCATATGTTCAATATCATTAAGACTCATCTCTCGTTGTTCTAAAAACATCCATAGAAAGTCCCCTTCTGTAGCCGTTCCTATATATTTTCCCTCCGCATTAATAATAGGTATTGCTGTATATCCATAATGTTTCATTTTCTCCAAAGCCTGCCGGATGTAACATGTGTCGTCAATATATGCTACCTCACTTTTTGGAGTTAGAAAAAATAGTATGTTCATGACTTTTACTCCTTGTGTTCTTTTTCTAAATTATCAAAAAATATAACTTGCTTCCCAAAATTTAGATTTTCTCAACATCTTTATTTTAATCCATTCTAACTTAATTGACAACAATCTAAATATTAAAATTAATGTACATAAAATTAAATTTTTTCTTTTTCTTAATAAGTTCGACAAACAGAACAAAGTGAACAAGTCCACCTCAACTCCCTGTATCCCTCACTTATGAGGGACTTGCTCCACTTTGCGTGCCAGATGCGTGTTGCATGCTTTTTGCAACAATACTCCTTTCGCATCTGTGCACATCCTCGCGGAGCGTTTTTGCTTTATAGGAGACAAAGTTTTCTATAAAGCAAAAAAGGCTTCAGAATTTATTTCTGAAGCCTTCCACTTTTAATGCGGATGAAGGGACTCGAACCCCCACGGTCTCCCACTAGATCCTAAGTCTAGCGCGTCTGCCAGTTCCGCCACATCCGCATAAAAAAATGAGACATCGGGGATTCGAACCCCGGACAACTTGATTAAAAGTCAAGTGCTCTACCGACTGAGCTAATATCCCATAAACTGGGCTAGCTGGATTCGAACCAGCGAATGCAGGAGTCAAAGTCCTGTGCCTTACCGCTTGGCGATAGCCCAATAAAAAGTTTTATATTTAGACATAAATATAAAGGTGGATAGAGGGACTCGAACCCTCGGCCTCCAGAGCCACAATCTGGCGCGCTAGCCAACTGCGCCATACCCACCATGTTTTTCACCTAAAGATGCTTAAAACATATTTATCAACTTTACTTTTGACAAGTAAAAACGTGCCAGAAGGGATTCGAACCCCCGACACACGGCTTAGAAGGCCGTTGCTCTATCCAACTGAGCTACTAGCACGTATTTCGTCAATCAGCAAATGCTGTTGGCGAAGCGGGTGATGGGAATCGAACCCACGTATCTAGCTTGGAAGGCTAGTGTTCTACCATTGAACTACACCCGCACAATATGAAATTGTAAGTCGGGGTGACAGGATTCGAACCTGCGACCTCTTGATCCCAAATCAAGCGCTCTAGCCAAGCTGAGCCACACCCCGTTATTAACGGTTTTTTGTTTTGCGTTTATGTTTTTGTTTTTTTCTTTATCGCCTCAACGCAAGATATATTATATGCGATGAAGAACTAAATGTCAACACTTTTTTGAAACTTTTTTTGATTTTTTTTTACAAGACGTGCAAACCCTTGATTTTACTGGGTTTTTTAAATGATTTTTTTTTGATTTTTTTTCGTTTTTTCTAGTTTTTTTTCCAAATTTGAAAATTTTTTTTGATTTTTTTCTTTTATTTTTTTCTTTCGGAGAGTTCATTTCAATCTAAAGTTTATTGCCAAAAAATTTGTCCACTTTTTTGTTTTATATTTTTTTTATATTTTTTATTTTTATTTTATTTCTTGAATAAACAAAGTGGAGCGTTTTTACTTTATAGGAGACGAACTTTCCTATAAAGTAAAAAACTGTCATAAACGGAGCTCTTTAACAAAAAATATTTTCATCAAAAAACTTCCGTTTATAACAGCCTGGTTATTTTACTTTAAATAATTCAATGTAAAGTGAGCAACGCCTGTCCGGTCTAAATCCATAATCATATACGTTGGTATATGCCCTTCTTGTCTGGGTTTCGAAATACTTCCCGGATTTAAAGCTATAATATCGTCGTCATTCTCAATCAAGGGCATATGCGTATGTCCAAACATAACAATATCTGCACCTTTTTCTTTTGCCCATTCTTTAATCATATCTGTCCCGCAATATACCTGTTGCCGATGTCCATGTGTCAATAAGACACGATATGAACCTATCGTTATCATCTTTTCCCGCTCAATATCTGTAAAGTAATCATTATTGCCGGATACGAGCTCATAAGGCCATTCTGCAACCGCTTCAATGTAATCCTCACTGCCCTCCAAATCTCCCAAATGAATCAGCATATCAATTGGTGACACCTGTTCAAGCACTCTGTCTAAATTTGTATTTTTTCCATGCGAATCGCTTACAATCAAAACTTTCATTTATTATAGACCTCTTTTCTCTTCCAAACGTTCTCGCATTTTTCTCAGTGCTTTTCCTCTATGACTAATTTCATTTTTCTGCTCTAGTGTTAGTTGGGCTATCGTACAACCAAACTCTGGTAAATAAAAAATCGGATCATATCCAAAGCCATTCTCTCCTTTTTCCTCATACCCAATCCTTCCTTCAATAGTTCCTTCCGTAGTAATAACCTCTCCATTTGGAAACACACACGCTATCACAGAAACGAATCGTGCTGTTCGCTGCTCATCTTTAGCCTCTCTTAACAAATGCATAATGTGATGATTCTTAACTGTATACGGCGTATTTTCTCCCATATAACGAGCAGAATACACCCCTGGCGCTTTATCGAGATAATCTACCTCCAATCCGGAATCATCCGCCATAACCATTTCATTTGTTGCCTCCATGATTGTCTTCGCCTTAATAATTGCATTTTCTTCAAATGTAGTTCCATTTTCTTCGATCTCAATATCTAAATGCAAATCATTTAATGATACAATATCATATCCAAGATCACCCAAAATCATCCTGATTTCTTTCATCTTGCCTTCATTTCCAGTTGCAAATATTAATCGCCTATTCTCCATAATTCATTCCTTTCTTTGTAGTTTCCAATTGCTCACAAGCTTTCATAATACCATTATAAATGCCTGTCGCTGTTTTTTTTCTATTTTTTTCATATTTTAAAAACTTCATGTCCGTCGAATTACTCATAAAACCTACTTCAATTAAAGCAACCGGCACCTTAGAATTTGCTACAATATAAATATCGTTTCCATTCACCGTTCCTCTATTTTTTGTTTTTACTATTTTTATCAACTCGTCCAAACATAACTTTGCAAGCTTGTCTGACTTCAATGCTAAATTCTTTTGATGCTTTGTCGAATATAATACTTCACTGCCCTTTGCACTTGTATAATCACTAGAATTGCAATGGACACTAATAAATAAATCTGCTTTCAAATCATTTGCAAGATCAAGACGTGGATTCAGATAAACCTTTTCATCTGAAAGCCTTGTGTAATAGACTTTAATGTTCTTTTCTTTATCCAAAAGTTCTTTTAAATAAAGTACAATGCTTAAATTAATATCTTTTTCATAATATTCCATATCATCTGTATATGTACCAATATCGTTACCACCATGCCCAGCGTCAACAACTATTATCTTATCATACACACTTCGAGGTTCTTGCAACGTAATATACACATTTTCTTCATCTTCATATACCTGCTGGATATAAATATTATTCAGTTTTATATCTACAACCGCAGTATATAAAAAAGTATCCGGGTCATATTCATAGGAAATAAGAACATCCTCAAAGGCTTCCTCTAACGTTCCCTCACAAGATAAACTTTTCTTTGTAATCCACTTTTCTTCCAATCCTACCATACGAACCCGAACTTGACGTGTCATATATAAATCTTCCCAGGCAATCTTTAATGTATCTTCGGAAGGCTTTGCAAGTTTAATATAAGAATGACCTACTATCTTATCTACATCTGCAGACTCAATTTTTCTTATTTGGTTTTTTTCTTCTAATTGCTTTTCCTGCCGTTTTAACTCTTCCGTTGAAACAGACTCTAAAGACTTACGATATAAATTGGAATCTTCACTTACTTCAGCAAGAGACTCATTTGCATATATTGTTATATTATTATATTGTGTTAAAACAACGGAAAATAAAACTACCATTAACATAGCTGACATGCTTTTCATTGCTAACACTTTTAATGTCTTTTCATCCATCTGCCAAATGACCTCCTACAACTGCAAAAATTATACTACATCTTTCTCATTTTCGCAATATTTTCGTAAAATAACCATTATTTCTGTGTTTTTTTCGGAGGTTTCGGTCCCATGTACTGATAAAAGTAGGTCTTCATCATACCGTTATAAATTTTACGATTTTTATCTGCTTTTCTTCCAATATAACGCTGAGCATCTTCAAAACCAGTAATTATAAAATAAGACCAAGTATCTAATTTCCCAAATGTTTCCCCAATTTCCTTATAAAGTGTTGGCATCGCCGCTTTTTCATCGATACGCTCTCCATAAGGTGGATTTGTAATAATAAAACCATATTTTTTAGGATTACTCAAATCCTGCATTGGTCTTTGTTGGAAATGAATATGAGAGTCCACACCTGCAAGTTTGGCGTTCTCTCTCGCCGCTCTGACCATACTTCCATCAATATCATAGCCCTGTATATTCATCTCAACATCTTCACGTATATTGTCATTTGCTTCCGTAATTGCTTCATACCATGCCTTCTTCGCCACCAAATGAGTCCAGCCTTCACTTATAAAATCACGATTCATTCCAGGAGCTATATTCGCACCAATCATAGCTGCTTCTATTGGAATAGTCCCACACCCACAGAATGGATCAACTAAAATTCTATCCTCTCTCCAAGGTGTCAACATAATTAATGCAGCCGCCAAAGTTTCTGTAATCGGAGCTTTACTCGTCAGTAAACGATATCCTCTTTTGTGTAAAGAATCACCTGAAGTATCGATTCCAACTGTAACCTCATCCTTCATGATAGTCACTCGAATTGGAAATGACTCTCCTGTTTCATCAAACCATGTTTTATTATATTTTTCCTTTAAACGTTCTACTATTGCCTTTTTCATAATAGACTGTATATCAGAAGGACTAAATAATTTACTTTTTATAGATGTCGCCTTTGCAACCCAAAACTTTCCATCGACCGGAATATAATTTTCCCATGGAAGTGCTTTTGTAGCTTCAAACAACTCATCAAATGTTGTAGCTTTAAATTTTCCTATCTTTAACAAAACTCGCTCTGTAGTACGCAAAAATATATTTGCACGACAAATAGTATTTTCATCGCCTAAAAATGTTACTTTTCCATCCTCAACAGAACTTATTTCATATCCTAAATCTTTTATTTCTCTTTTTAATACAGCTTCCAGTCCGAAATGACATGGCGCTATAAATTCCATTTGACTCATGTATTTTCTCCTTTTCGTTCTCATCATTTTCATTATGACCGATTTCTTAAATATCGTCAACGAATATTTTACTATCATCCATAGATATTCACTCACCATCCATAAAATTTTTACTTCCATCCATCAACAATTTACTTCTGGCACCATGAATCCCACCATATAATGTCTTAACATTTATTCCCTCTTTTTCTAGCTGACGCGCTGCAAGCAGACTTATATTTCCCCTCTCACAATATAAAATAATATTTTTATATCCATTCAGCCTTCTAATTTTTTGTTCAAGTGCCTCATAAGGAATGTTAATCGCTCCTAATATATGTTCTTTTTCAAAGACTTCTTTTTTCCTCAAATCTATAATTAAAGTCCCATTCTTCCCCATATATCCAATCATTTCATTTGGAGATATTGTTTCGAATGCCATAAAATCACCTTTTTCTATTATTCTATTCTTGTTTTTTTCACTATGTGCACTTTTGTATCTAATTTGTAAAAAAGACATTACCCTATAACAAAAAATGTTATAAAATAATGTCTTTTTCTACTCTTATAGAACCATTTCTTTAATTTTTATACTTCTAAATAATTAGTTTTTAGAAGTGTTCTGGGATGAGTTTTTTGAACTATTCTGGGATGAATTCTTGGAAGAATTCTGATAATCATTTTGAGATGAATTCTTAGAAGAATTGCTGCTATAGTTTTGGCTTCCTGTTGTGTTACTTGTTTTGTTTTGATATTCATTATTAGAATTTTTAGCCATAATAATTTTCCTCCTTAAAAGTCTTATTTAAGCTACAAAATTATTATGTACTTTTTCTCCCTTTTTATACTTTAAAAATAATCTTTTTTCTTTCTAAAACTTTTCTAGTAATTTTTTTGTATTTTTACTTGCATTTCTAATACAAATGTATTATAATCGGTCTTGTGTCTGTAGCTCACCCCTTAAGGGCTATGACACGACCCCTTATTAATTATTTATACTCCCCTCATAGAAAATACCACTAGATAACTAGTGGCATTTTCTCTTTTTTTATATATTTTATTTTTCACAATATATACATCTTGATTACTGCTGAAATAAACTTATAATAAGTCGTACAATAAAAATAATTGCTAAAATCGGTAATACTACCGTAACTAATAAATTAATACTAATTGCAGCAATGGCAAAAACAACAACTAATACTAAACATACAATAACAATAGCAATAAGCTTTTGATACCACTTCATAGAATCCCAACTGTAATATTTTGTGTAGCTGTTCCCTTTTGATGAACCAGATTGAGAAGAATCTCTCTCATTACTTCCATGATCATAAACTTCTTCGTCATATCCATTTCCTGAATAATATCCAGTATATCCCGACGATCCTTGTGAGGCTGTATAAGCATCTATAATAGTTCTTGCTATTAAGCGTGGGTCACCCAGTTCATTAAGCTTATCTTTTTCATTCCCCGAACTAATATACTCTTCATAGTATCTTATATTAGATTCAATTTCATAATCAGGTATTTCTCCAGCAAGATGTTGCCTTAATGTCACTAAAAAATCTTGTTTATTCATCTAATTCTCCATTTACAATCAAGTCTGATTAACCGTTTTATTTCTTTTGGTTTCCCTACATCATAACCTTTCTGCAATTTCAACTTACATTTACTATATTGATGTATCTACATTTTCGCCACACATATATATACACTAATAAACTCTTCATTTTCAAAAGTAAGTGGCACTTTCAATGCCTGTACATCTGCCTGTAACGATAAGCGATTACCCAGCATCGACAACGGTGGCGTAATGTCAATCAATATTCCCATATTTGAAAATAATGTAGCTGTATTACCCATAATCATATTTGATAATTCACCTAACGCAGATCTTGACAATTCATCTAATTCTGCAACTTCCATTCCACCCATCATACGGCTGGCAATTTCTTTTGCATGATCAGCAGTCATTGCAAGAAGAACCTGACCTTTCATCTCACCAGTTACTCCGACCTGAATTAAAAAAGTTGTATTCTCAAACTTTAACGAGCTGACTTCAGGAGTCCCAATGCCCAGCCTCATCTGCACCATACTTTCAAAAATAGAAAGGCCAGATTGCAAAAACGGATTAACATATTTTACATCAACTCCTTGCTTCATACATCTACCTCTCTTTCTTAGTCTGCACTTTTTACTTTATAAAATTCATGTTATAAATTATTATATACTTTTTCAAATTAAAGTCAATAAATTCAATTTGCTAATTTCTAAAAGAACAAAGTGGACAAGTCCACCTCAACTCCCTGTATCCCTCACTTATGAGGAACTTGCTCCACTTTGCGTGCCAGATGCATGTTGCATGCTTTTTGCAACAATACTCCTTTCGCATCTGTGCACATCCTCGCGGAGCGTTTTTGCTTTATAGGAGACGAAGTTTCCTATAAAGCAATAAAAGCACCTAGTAAACTAGATGCTTTACCGTGCGTAAGAGGATTCGAACCCCCGACACCTTGGTCCGTAGCCAAGTGCTCTATCCAGCTGAGCTATACGCACATATTATTTTTTTCAATGCCGGCGACCGGAATCGAACCGGTACGGGAGTATAAGTCCCGCAGGATTTTAAGTCCTGTGCGTCTGCCAGTTCCGCCACGCCGGCATTAATGGGACCAACAGGGCTCGAACCTGTGACCCCCTGCTTGTAAGGCAGGTGCTCTCCCAGCTGAGCTATGATCCCATGGGATATAAAATTAAAATAGAATATGTATCATTCTAAACGACCCAGATGGGACTCGAACCCACGACCTCCGCCGTGACAGGGCGGCGCTCTAACCAACTGAGCCACTAGGCCATATTCTTTTAATAACAGCCGACGATCGGACTCGAACCGATAACCTGCTGATTACAAATCAGCTGCTCTGCCAATTGAGCCACGTCGGCAAAGAACTCTTTCGCTCTTCTGAACTACAAAGTCCTTTCAAATGGACCTTCGGGGACTCGAACCCAGGACCGATCGGTTATGAGCCGATTGCTCTAACCAACTGAGCTAAAGGTCCATACACAAAGTAGTTGATTCTAAATGACTCCAAGGGGATTTGAACCCCTGTTACCGCCGTGAAAGGGCGGTGTCTTAACCGCTTGACCATGGAGCCTCGATAAATATTTTAACACATTCAGTTAAACTTGTCAACCTTTTTTTAACTCCCCGAGTAGGGCTCGAACCTACAACCCCACGGTTAACAGCCGTGTGCTCTACCATTGAGCTATCGAGGAATATTATGCCTCGCATAATTACTCGAAGGCTAAACTAATTGATACCTTCAAAACTACACACTGAATTCCATCCTTCTTTTACCTGGTCTTGCAACCTCTTTCCTTGGTCAAGCCCTCGACCGATTAGTAACAGTCAGCTCCACATGTTACCATGCTTCCACCTCTGCCCTATCAACCTGATCGTCTCTCAGGGGTCTTACTAGCTTACGCTAT
>NZ_VUMT01000020.1 GCF_009696045.1 Velocimicrobium porci
TGTCAATGAGAAAGAAAAGGTTTGTTATTAGCTTGCGCCCAATTCAATACTTGGAAGAAATCTTAGAAGCTTAAAAAATAGTGAAAAACAAAATTGGTAAAGGATACTCATTCATGCGTTTGTCGTGTTAGACGGTGGGTTAAGGTAGCCCAAAGTGGTGATTTGTGATATACTTACGTTATGGGAACATGGAAATCTAAAAATAGGCACAAATATTTATTACAATACCACATAATATTTGTATGTAAATACAGAAAGAAACTACTCGTATCAAAACGGATATCGGATGATATAAAAAAGCTTTCGTACGAGATATGCCAAAAGCATCATGTAATAATCAGATACATGGAAACGGATAAAGACCATATTCATTACATGATAGAAACGGAACCGCAATGTCTATCAGTAAAATCGTAAATCTGATGAAGAGCTATACAACATATTATATATGGGAAAGATATCCTAATTATTTATGAAAACATTTTTGGAAAGAGCATACTTTCTGGACAGATGGGTATTTCGCTTGCAGTGTAGGGAAAGTTTCGGAAGAAATGCTGCGTAAATACATAGAAAATCAGGGATAGACGGGGGTGACAGCAAGTGTTAAAAGCATATAAATTCAGGATATATCCAAATAATGAGCAAAAAGTACAGATTGCAAAAACGTTTGGCTGCTGCCGTTTTGTTTATAATAAGACTTTAGCATATAGGAAAGAAATATATGAGAAAGAGAAAAAGTCTGTCAGTAAAACAGACTGCAATAACTACTGCAACAGGGAATTAAAAAAGGACCATGAATGGCTGAAGGAAGTGGACAAATTTGCCCTGACTAACGCAATTTATAACATGGATGCGGCATATCAAAAGTTCTTTCAGGAAGATGCGGGATATCCGAAATTCAAGAGCAAACATGATAACCATAAATCCTATACAACAAACTTCACAAATGGAAATATTGCAGTAGATTTTAAGACAGGGAGAGTAAAACTGCCAAAGCTAAAAGAAGTGAGAACAAAATTACATAGAAATTTCAGTGGTCAGATAAAATCAGCCACAGTTAGCCAAGTGCCAAGTGGGAAATATTATGTGTCAATATTGGTAGAAACAGAGCATGAAGAAATTCAGCACACAAAGCAAAATATTGGTCTGGATTTAGGAATTAAGGAATTGTGTATCACATCAGATGGAAGAAAATACGAGAATCCAAAGACAATAAAAAAATATGAGCGAAAACTGACAAGATTACAGAGAGAATTAGCCCACAAAGAAAAAAGAAGTAATAATTACTATAAAGTAAAGAAAAAGATGGCATTATGCCATGAGAAAATCACAAATACCAGAAAGGATTATCTGCATAAGATATCTCATGAGATTATCAGCGAAAACCAAGTGATAGTATCGGAGAAACTAGAGATAAAAAATATGGTAAAAAACCATCATCTGGCAAAATCAATATCAGATGCATCATGGTATGAGCTGACAAGACAGTTAGAGTATAAGGCAGAGTGGAATGGAAGGGAATATATAAAAATAGATACTTTCTATGCCAGCAGTCAGTTATGTTCTGTTTGCGGATATCAGAATGCGGAAACAAAGAATCTGTCTGTGAGGGAATGGACATGTCCTGTCTGTGGGGCAAAGCATGATAGGGATATTAATGCGGCAAAAAATATTTTAGTGGAAGGATTAAGGCAAATAGCATAAAGAAACCTGTATAGGGCAGGGACTGCCCGAATCAACGCCTGTGGAGATAGTAGGTTACGAGGTCGATGAAGCAGGAAGCCCATTGGCTTTAGACAATGGGTAGTTCACCTTGGAGGTGGAACAAGCATTTATCCGGCTGTTAAAGATGCATATAAAAAATTAACCAATACAAATGCGAAAATAAAACATATTATTTTACTGACAGATGGTCAGGATGGATTTGATGATTATAGTGATTTACTTAAACAGCTCGATCGTTCTGGTGTTACACTTTCCACAGTTGCAGTTGGTAATGGCGCGGACAAAACTTTATTAGGTTGGCTTGCAAAACAAGGAAAAGGAAGAGCATATTATACGGATATTCATTCTGATATTCCTCGAATTTTTGCAAAAGAAGTGTTTTTATCAGCAATTTCTTATTTAGTTCAAGAAGAGTTTACACCAATTATAACAAGCAATAGTGAAATGCTTTCATCGCTTGTAGAAGATGGTCTGCCTACAATGAAAGGATATATTGCTTCCTCTCCAAAAGACTCAGCGACCGTGCATTTGATGTCAGATCGAGGTGATCCAATCTTAACAAGCTGGCAGTGTGGTCTTGGAAGAACGGTAGCATTTAATTCAGATGGTGAGAATAAATGGACTGGAAATTATGCAAAATGGGATAAGTATCCTATGTTTTGGAAAAACATCATCGAATGGACAATTACTGACATGAATAATGGAGATAATTCGGTAAAGATTTTGGAATCAGGTCAGAAGAATCTAATACAGTATGAAACGAAGCAATACGATAAAAATACAAAGGTAACAGCAGTATGTACCGGTGAAAAGGGGGAAACCAAAGAAGTTTTGCTGGAAGCCATGGGGCCGGGAACTTATATTGGTAAAATTCAATTACCTGACATAGGTGTTTATAGCATTAATGTTACAAAAAAACAAAATGGGAAAATTGTGTCTACAGAAAATACAGCAATGGCAGTTCAGTATTCAAATGAATATAGAGTAGGCGATACAAAGAATGTATTAAAAAAATGGGTGAACGAAGTAGATGGAATATTTGTGAAACAACCTCATGAGGTTCAAAAAACAAAAATCGAGTCCGTTGCATCGAATCTGGCACTTTCGAAATATCTTCTTGTCCTTTCCTTACTTTTCTTTATGGCTGAGATTGTATGTAAACGACTTGCGTTTGAGAGAAAGAAAAAAGAGAACGTAAATTCGAAAAAATCAAAAGATTCTATAGAAAAATTAGACACAGATTTCTTGTTAAAAAGGAAAAAACAAAGATAAGAAAGTTTTTAAAAATGTATTTTTAAAAACTTTCATGTATCAGGAGGATTGACAAGGGAATAATAATATTATATAATAATGGTACAAAAAACTGAACAAAAAATTGAACAAAAAGGAGAATTTTATGTTAGCAGTTAATTATTCAACAGTTAGAAATAATCTGAAAAGTTATTGTGATGAAGCAACTGATAATGGAGAAATTGTTATTGTTACACGCAAAGAAGAAAAAAATATTGTTATATTAAGTCTCGACAAATATAATCAGTTAGAAAAAGCGGCTAGAAATGCAGAATATCTTTCCATGATTGATAGAAGTATAGAACAGCTTTCTTCCGGTGAGGGGAAGAATCATGAATTAATAGAGGAAGATGATAATGCAGAAATTATGGGCAGATAGAGCATGGGATGATTATTTACAATGGCAAGTTACTGATAAAAAGATAGCCAAGAAAATCAATGAACTTGTAAAAAGTATCGAGCGTGAAGGATTGTCACAAGGGCTAGGAAAACCTGAACCATTAAAATATAGAAAAGCATGGAGCAGACGGATAGACCAAGAACATAGATTGATTTATGATATAGATGATAATGGTTATCTATGGATAATTGCGTGTAAAGGACACTATGAAGATTAGCACCTGCATCTAAAACACAGTAATTAAAAAAATGAACCACCAACCTGTAATTAACAGGTTTGGTGGTATCAATTTGAAACTATGAAAATGGAAGAAGAAAAATATATTTATATAATAACATAGTTTTTTGAAAAATGATAGGGTTTTTTTGAAAAATATTAAAAAAATAATAAAGTTTCGATTATGATGGTAAGAAAATCGTAAGAAATGGCTATATTTCGTATTCTAAAATATGATTTGAAATTTTAATCTCTTGATAGATTGCACGATACTCTTCGTGCGAAAGTTCAACAATGTAATTTTTTGTAAAGTTTTTGACCAATCCTTTTTGAAGTAAAATGTCAACTGCTTTATTGTATGCAATTGCAGCTTCAACTTCTTTTCTATATTTCCCAATAATAAAATCCCCGTTTATGTGAATTTTTGCTTTATATATAGGAAGTCCCTTTTCTATTAACTGGCAGACGCCATGATACTTATTTATAATCTCAATATTTTCATAACGATAATCAGTAGAATCTCCATTTACAAATCGATAATCTTTTCCGCAAACAGCAAAATTTTTAATGCCATAGCGTGCTAAAATATTTACCTGCATTCCAAAGTCAGAAACGAATAGGTGCCCTCCCCGTTTCATTATTTTGTGGTCGGCATAGTAAAACAAATCGTCGGCTGCAAATTTAAAAACGGTTGATTGGGATAGAAAGTATAAAAAGTATCGTTTTTTGATATAAATTGGTGTTTTGAAATATAATTTATTATCTCTAAAATTAATTAAAATAATTGATTTTTCAAATGGAAGGCTTTTGGTGCAATGATTTGAAAGAAATTCCTCTAATGTAAAAGTGTCATCGGACAAAATTTTGTTTGCATCCATGTATGCTTCATGGGCTTCGTGTTCCGTCTGATAGCTTCCAAGGCTGATATGTTTATTTCTATATGTAATTGATGCACGAAAATATAAAGTTCCGTCTTTTTTATTGGCGGTGTATACTCCTGGTAACAAACCCATCATTTATCCCTCCCGAATTAGTTGTTTTTCAAGTTCCTTCTATGTCCAAAAGAATAAGAAAAGAAATTGTATTAAGTATAACATAACATCTTTTTATAAGAAAAGGGAAAATTTGATTTCTACAAAATATTACAAAAATATGAAACGGGAAAGGGTAAAAAAGATTGAAAAATCGTTAGCTTTTGAATAAAATCAAAAAAAATGAATAAAATAATTAATAAATACGTAATATTTAAAAATAAATTCTATAGAAAAATGAAACAAAAATTTAACATTTTAAAATTTAAATATTGTGCAAAAAAATGGTTAATGGTAAAAAATGGAATAATTATAAAGTTGTATGTTCCAAACTTTTGAAAACTATGTTGACACTTAAATTTTGAATGTTATAATGCAATGGAAACTGAAAACAGATTTTGAGCAACGCTCAGGAAAAGAGGAAGTATATATGCAAAATGTACACTGGTTCCTTCCTGAAGTCAAAATCCAGATAGCAAGAGGAATTGCCAGTGGTATGATTGTAATTCTGTCTATCATGGGAATTGACGAGATTCAAAGCAGAAATCAGCAGCATATAGTGTATGCTAAGACTACAGAATCCGCGGATGTGGAGAAAAAACAAGATTCTGTGACTGCTAGGAATGAGAATGAACAGGAAGTAACACAAGCGCAGGTGGCACAAATACAACTCGATGAAACGGTAGAGGCAGGGTTAAATGAAAGTGTTGAAGCAATGCAGACGGACCTTGCAAGAGAAATTGCTAAGGAAGAGAGAAAAGCAAAACTCGCCAAAGAAAAGTTAAGACTTGAGAGAGAAAGGCAGAAAAACCGAATTCAGTTATCAAATACAGATAAAAATGTATTATTGAGAATCGTTGAGGCGGAAGCAACCGGAGAAGATATCAAAGGTAAAATGCTTGTGGCCAACGTGATTTTAAATCGAGTTAAGGACGATGAATTCCCGGATAGTGTGGAAAAAGTCGTTTTTCAAAAAGAAAGTGGCGTCTACCAGTTTTCGCCAATCAAAGATGGAAGATACTATAAGGTGTCAATTTCCAAGTCGACAAGAACTGCTATAGAGCGGGTATTAAATGGTGAAGACGAATCAAAAGGAGCTCTTTATTTTATGTCAAGAAGGCAGGCAGCAAGACACAATGTAAGATGGTTTGATAGCAGTCTTACATGGTTATTAGAGCATGGGACCCATGAATTTTTTAAGTAGAAAATAGTTTAACATGGAATAATTAATGATGTTAGGGTCAAAAGATATAATGGAAAGGCATCGTCTATAAGGAAAAAAGTATTTCTTTACAGATGGTGCTTTTTCTTGCTTTATAGGAAACTTCGTCTCCTATAAAGCAAAAATGCTCCGCGAGGATGTGCACTGATTTTTATTTGGGGTATTGAGAACGAAGTAACCTTATGTTATAATACCCATAATTTGACCTACACAGAAAGACGAATGTGTTTTTGTGGCGGTATATGAAATAGAAGCAACTGTATGTGGATAAGAAAAGAGGTAAAATATGGAGTTAGTGTATAAGAGTACTAGAAATGAACAGGATGTTGTAACTGCTTCCCAGGCAATTTTAAAGGGACTTGCTGATGATGGAGGCTTATTTGTTCCGGAACGGATTCCAAAGCTTGATAAGTCATTGGAAGAGCTTGCTCAAAAAGACTATCAGGGTGTTGCTTATGAAGTTATGAAACAATATTTAACGGATTTTACAGAAGAAGAGTTAAAGCAATGTATTGCGAAAGCTTATGATAAAAAATTTGATACAGATAAAATAGCTCCAATAAAGGAAGCAGATGGTGTTTATTATTTGGAGTTATTCCATGGGGCTACAATTGCCTTTAAAGATATGGCACTGTCCATATTGCCACATTTATTGATTACTTCTGCAAAAAAGAATCATGTAAAAAATGAAATTGTTATATTAACGGCAACTTCAGGTGATACAGGAAAAGCTGCTTTAGCAGGATTTGCAGATGTAGAGGGAACAAGTATTATCGTATTTTATCCTAAAAATGGCGTTAGTAATGTGCAGGAAAAACAAATGGTAACACAAAAAGGTGCAAACACAAAGGTAGTTGGAATTCATGGTAACTTTGATGATGCACAAAGCGGAGTAAAGGCTATCTTTGGAGATAAAGAATTGGCCAAACGGATGCTTCAAAAAGGCTATCAGTTCTCCTCTGCCAACTCTATTAATATAGGAAGATTAGTTCCTCAAATTGTGTACTATGTATATTCTTATACCCGTTTATTAAAAGAAGGAACGATAAAAAAAGACGAAAAGATAAATATTGTAGTCCCTACTGGTAATTTTGGAAATATATTAGCAGCATATTATGCGAAAAATATGGGAGTACCAATTAAAAAGTTAATTTGTGCTTCGAATGAAAATAAGGTTCTGTTTGATTTCTTTAAAACTGGTACTTACAATAAAAATAGAAAATTTATATTAACAAGTTCCCCATCAATGGATATATTAATTTCTAGTAACTTAGAACGTCTTATTTATAAAATTGCCGGAAATAATGCAAAAATTTGTAAACAGCTGATGAGTTCATTAAAAAATGAGGGAGTGTATCAGCTGACAGATGAGATGGAAGAACAGCTGGAAGATTTTTATGGCGGTTATGCCAGTGAAGAAGAAACCATACAGACAATTAAGAAAGTGTATGACAAGACAGGATATGTAATTGATACCCATACTGCAGTTGCAGCAGGTGTTTATTATGATTATAAAGAAGAAACGAATGATATGACAAAGACTTTAGTTGCTTCAACTGCAAGTCCTTATAAATTTGCAAGAAGTGTTATGTCGGCAATTGATAAACAAAAATATGAACTCATGGAAGACTTCGAATTAATGGACGAATTAAGCAAGGTTTCCGGCGTTAAAGTTCCTAATGCAATAGAAGAAATTCGTTTGGCTCCTGTGTTGCATAACCTTGTCTGTGAAAAAGATAAGATGAAAGAAACGGTAGAAATGATTTTAGGATTATAATATTTTCAAGTAAAAAAATAGAAAAATGATGGAATTATGATAAAAAAATGAGCAAAACACAAAATTAGACTCAAAATAATCTAAATATGACAACGAGATGACATATTTTTGCCATATTCAAAAGGCATTATATAAGTACATCAAAGATGTCAGGATAAAAAGATTGATTGCATCACGTCGAAAGTCGTTCTGATAGCTTTGAAGAATATAATCAGAAGATACAAGAGGTGTCTTGGGTTCGAAAGAATCTAAGCGATTATAAAAATAGTCAATTTTCTTAGGAAAAATACTTGACCTTTGAAATGAATATTGTTATAATCATCTTGTTATTGGAAAGATTATATTTAGATATGTTGTCTTTACATAATTTTTTTTGATATGTAGCTGTCAAAAAACAAAGGAAAAGAGGGCAACATGGTAAATATAATACTTTAACTTAAAATTTTAAGGAGGAAGAAAGATGAAGAAAAATTTCTTTAAGAAATTAGCTTTAGTGCTTGCATTAGTACTTACTGTAACAAGCTTGAACTACGTTCCAGCTTCCGCAGCAGCTACTCCAGCATGGAAAGCTAAAAAGAGCGTAATTAGTTTAATGAACCGTTACGCATATGGTGTAAAAAATGTACCTTCTAAAGGTAAAGTAACATGGAAAACTGGTAACACAAAGGTAGCTAAAGTATCCCAGAAAGGTTCTTTAGTAGCAGTTGGTGAAGGAACAACAACATTAAAAGCTACTGTAAAGAACAAAGCTGGTAAAACAGTAAAAACTTTAACACAGAAAGTTACTGTAAAAGCTCCAGTATGGACAGCTACAAAAGACACATTAAAAGAAGGTGAAAGAACAACTTTCACAAAACAGTATACAGCAAAAGGAGCAAAAGTTAAATTTGCTTCCAGCAATACAGAAGTAGCTAAAGTATCTCAAAAAGGTTCTGTATTAGCAGTTAAAGCTGGTAAAACAACAATCACAGCTACATTCTCCATGAATGGTGAAGAATATGCTACATTAACAAAAGATGTTACTGTAGAAGCTGTTGAAACTGCAATTCAGGCTGTAGCTCAGAACACAACAACAAAATTAACAGCTACATTTGTTGGTGAAACAAAAGATGTTAAAGCTTCTGAATTCAAAATTGTAAATGCTAACAACGTAGTAGTACCTGTTAAATCAGCAACAGTTGATACAACAGATAAGACAAAAGTTGTTCTTGAAACATATGTAGAAATGAAAGACGGAAAAGAATACACAGTAACATATACTGGTAAAGTAGAATCTTCCGCTAAATTCACAGCTACAGATGGAACAGTTGCTGCACTTAATGTAACTCCACTTACAATTACAGCAGCTTCTGCAACAGAAATTAAAGTTCAGACATTAGATGCTAACAACGTAATCGTTGGTGAATATGCATATGGCAAACAACCATCAGAAGTTGAATTTACAATTGATACAAACAGTGGTTATACAGAAGGTAGCAAATTATATTTGTATGAAGTAGGTAATACAGCTAAAGCTAAAGTTGTATATCATACATTCAAATATGATGATAAAGGTGTTGAAACAGGAAAGCTTGAAAAAGAATTCACAATCACAGGTGTTAAAGATGCTACAACAGTTTCCAGCTTTAAATACACAATCTCCGATAAGGACAAAGCTCCTAACTGGGAAAAATCTTTTGAAGCTGTAACAACACTTGCTACAAACGATGATAATAAAGAAGTATTCTTCAATATTACAGATTCTAATAAGAATGATGTAACAAAGAATTACAAAGTATCTTCTGCTGATACAACAAAGATTCTTGTATCTGAAGAAACTTTGGAAAGCAATAAAAAAGGTGTTAAGATTGTTCCAGTAGCAGAAGGAACAGGATATATCCTTGTTAAGAATAAAGACAATGTCGTAGTTGCTTCTTTACCAGTTGTAGTAACAGCTAAGAAAAAAGCAACAAACTTAGTACTTGACACTACATCTTTCACAATTGGTAATGGTGATAAAGCAGTAGACGCTAACAAGAAAACTGTAAAAGCAACTGTAAAAGATCAGTACGGTAAAGATATGAAATTTGATGGTAACGTTTCTATTGATATCTTAAGCCAGCCTACAGACAGCAAAGCAACAGTTAAGAAAAATAGTGCACACTTTACAGTTTCTGGAAGTTCAATTACTGTAGATGGTTCGAAGTTCACATCTACAGAAAAAGGCTCTTATGTTGTAAAAGTAAGTGCAACATTAGATAATGTAACAGTTTCTAGAACATTTAACTTTGTCGTAAAAGATGTAGCTAATAAAACTGCAACATCTTACAAACTTATCTTTGATGGTGTTGATTCTAACAATAAAGTTGACTTAAAAGTTGCCGATGATGCTACTTTAGAAAAAGCTCAGAAAACTGTAAAAGCTACAGTAGCTGGTATTTATGACGGTGTTGTAGTAAGTACAGTTGGAGATGCTAAGATTACATTTGCAAAAGCTGATGGAACTAAAGTAGACGAAAAAATTGTAGCTAATGATACAATTAAATTATCTGTAGCTTCAAATGGAGCAATCGTTAAGAATGTGACAGAAGGAAGCTATAAAGTAACTGCTGAATTTACTACTAAGGATAAAGATAACAAAGATGTTGCACAAAAACTTACATCTAGCTTTGTAGTTGCTGATACTCAGCCTGCAACAACTGTATCCGTTAAAGAACTTTCTGTAGAAGAATCTACAATTGAAGCTGCATTGTCAAGTGATAAGAATGTACAATTCTACTATGATGGTGTTAAAGCTACACTTGTAAGCGTTAGTGTAGCTGCTGACCAAAAGAAAGTAATGGATAAGAAAGTTGCAGTTATGAAAGCAACAGTAGTTATTAAGATTAATGATAACGTAAATCTTCAAGTAGAAGTACCTGTAAATGCAACATTTACTTTAAAATAATATAGTTAATATATTATGATACAAAAAGGATTCTAAGGAAACTTAGGGTCCTTTTTAGTTGTATCTAATACAAATAAACCACCTGCTATGCAGGTGTGTCCACAGATGCTTTAGCTTACAGTGAAAAACCTCCAGTGATATAATAAGTACAGGTTCGCCAACCGTACATATATCAAAGGAGGTATCCAAATGGACATAAATAGTTTATCACATAGTAAATGGAATTGTAAGTATCATATTGTTTTTGCACCTAAATTTAGGAGAAAAATAGCATATGGTCAATTGAAGCAGGATATAGCAAATATATTGAGTATGCTATGCAAAAGAAAGGGAGTAAAAATAGTAGAAGCTGAAATATGATCAGATTACGTGCATATGTTGGTAGAAATACCACCGAATATTAGTGTATCAAGTTTTGTGGGATATTTGAAAGGAAAAAGTACCTTGATGATATTTGAACGCCATGCAAATTTGAAATACAAGTATGGAAATCGACATTTTTGGTGCAGAGGTTATTATGTGGATACAGTTGGAAAGAATGCAAAAAAGATACAAGAGTATATTCAAAATCAATTAAAAGAAGATTTGGAATATGATCAAATGACACTGAAAGAGTATATAGACCCGTTCACGGGTGAGCCGGTAAAATAAAGCAACTAAAATAAGCCCTTTAGGGCTTGGCAGATGAATGATGTTGCGGCTGGCGGACTTTTCGATGAGTCTTTAGACTCCAGTGCCGGTAACAAGCCCTTCTAGGGCTAGAGCAAACCACCGGTTCAACCGGTGGTTCTGATTATTAAATTGAATTAGAATCACAAGGAGGGCGTTGTGAAATGGAATTATTTTTGTTAATAGAAGAAAAACTAAAGGAATTAAGCATCAATTTTAACGTTGTGGAGCATGAACCTGCTCTGACTACGGAACAGGCAGATCGTTTTATTGAAGGGCTGGAAGGTGTTCGTACGAAAACAATGTTTTTGACAAACAGGAAAAAAACAGAATTTTATATGCTTATAATGGATGATAAAAAAAGATTAGATATGAAGAAGTTAGGAGAAATTGTTTCTGCAAATCATATAAAAATGGTTTCTGAAAATACGATATATGAGAAAATAATGTCACAACCTGGAATTGTTTCACCGTTTGCATTAATGAATAACAAAGAAAAAGATATAAAAGTTTATATTGATAAAGAGATAATAGAGGAGGAATACATGACGTTTCACCCTGGTACAAATGAAAAAACTCTGTTTATTAAAACAGTTGACCTATTGAAATTTCTTGAAAGTATTGAATATGATGTAAATGTTATAGAAATTTAACAAATCTTAGAATGAAAAATAAAAAAATATAAATAAAGATTAGTCCTTGATGAGTTTCTTTCAAAAGTTAAAGAAACTCATCAAGGACTAACCCTTATCTAGGAAGAAAAAAATCAATTATCATTAGCTGTGAGCATAAAAGGATTTAGTATTATTACTATTCGTATTGTAATTGATTTGTTATGTACAATTGTTGAATGTAATATTTTATTTTATGATAATTGTTCCTTTTTTACCATTGTATTTACTGCAATTCCAAGACCTATTAATAACCAGAAGACAGGGGCAAGGGTTATAGAGGAATCATTGGCAAGTCCTGCAACCATATAACCTAAAGTTCCAACTAAAATACTGGCACCGATTTGTGATAAATAGGTATCAAATGAATGTTTAAAGTACAATTTAATGCTGGACACAAAATATATAACATAAAAGGCAAGAAAAGCAATCAGTGAAAGTACACCAGTCTGTACGCCAATTTGCAGGTACATATTATGTGGTTTGGAAATTAAAGCGGTCAAACAATCGTTGTTATATCGACCAACGAAGTCATCATTCGGAAATTCCAATAAAAATGTATCAGCACCCGTACCAAGTATAAGAGTATTTTTTAATAAAGGTATTGTTCTACTCCAGATATAACCACGACCAGTAGCGAATGATTCATGTTCAGAATCAAAAACAGCGGTTTCTGGATTTTTTATTTTGCAAGTCTTTCCTGTATTCGATAAATAATAATAAGTATTATCACCGAGCTGATTTGTAAAGTACCAATCCTGTCCATCTATGTTGATGTTAAAATACAATGTATTATCTGAATTCATTACACTGACAGAGAAGGTTGCAAATCGTTCGTCTGTAACTTGTAAACCAACCGTGTCATCTTTTAGTGTAGAGGATATGGTCTTTCCATTTTCATCTTTTAAAACTAATTGTGAAGCAATATTTTCGCCATTTGGATTGAAGGAAAAATACAACTTTTGATGATTATATTCAATCATAACATTATCATCATTTGTTTGAATCTGATTTAATGGTTTTTCTGCATTTTTAACATTTTGCAAAGCAAATTGAATACTTGTGATAAGTTGGTTATCTGTTATTGCGTTATAGGCAAAAAACGAAACACATAATACAGCTAATATGCCACCAAATAATTTCCAATATTTAAAAATAGTTTTTCTAAAAAGAAGTAACATAAATAGTAGAGAAACAATGATAGCAATAAGTCCCGTTTTTGATTTTGACCCAAATAAACAGATAATAACTGTTATTGATAATGGAATATAAGCAAACAATGATTTCCTATTCTTATTAAATAGAATTAATATAATTAAAAGCGGAATAAATAAACTTGCATAAACACCTACATAATTAGGGTTATAAAGGGAAGTATAAACTTGCCCATCAGGGAATGTAAATTGTATGCTGTCTGATTTACTTAGTTCACTTGGAAGATATAAGGATCTTCCCAAAGAGGAACGATAAAAATCCAAAGAAAAGGCTTGGAACATGCCAATTAGACATAAAATTCCTGCTCCAATTAAAAGCCATTTTATAATTGTTTTTACATCTTGTTCTGTTTGGACAAAAAGATAAGTATAATAAGCAAGGATACAATAACTCAATAATACCCATAACGATTCCATTTGTTCCGTCATACCATGATATCCGAAATAAGAATATTCCGAAAAAACGGTAGATAATATAGAGAGTATTCCGTAAATAAGTAGAGGAATCCAAATAGTATTCGTTTTAACAGATAAACAGTTTTTTTGAAATTTTTTGTCCGAGCTTATTTTGTAAATAAGAATACAAGCCATTACGACACCTATGGTAGTAAATACTACCATCTTCCAATACAAAAAGATATCAGCTGAAGTTTCTGAACCAGACCATGGAAATTCAGAAAGATGATTGTTGTATTCATGGTAGTACATGATAAGTGGAATAAATGGTATTAAAATTAAAGGAAATAAAAAATAATTTTTTTGACTTGCTGATTTGTATTTTTGCCGTTTTTTATTATAAGACATAATTTTCCTCCTAAGATATATAAAATAACTACACTAATTATACACTAAAACATTGGAAATTCAAATTATAAAGTAGAGAAATTCTTGCTATCTAGCACTTTTTGTGTTACGCTTATGATAGAAGTGGTAGAAAAGATAGAAAAAGATAGAAGGAGCGATATTATGGAATTGTTTGAGAGTGAAATAGTTGAATTAAAAGAAATCTATACTTCTGATTTGAAGAAGGAAATTATTGCATTTGCAAACACAAATGGTGGTACAATTTATATTGGTGTTCAGGATAACGGAAAAATCATTGGTATTGATAACCCTGATTTTGTGATGCAGCAAATATCAAATTCACTAAGAGATAGTATCCGACCAGATATTTCTATGTTTATTACCATTACACTGTTACAAGAAGAAAAGAAATTTTTTATTAAATTGAATATTAGTCAAGGTACAAAAAAGCCATATTACTTATCTGAGAAGGGACTTAAACCAACAGGCGTCTATGTTAGAAGTGGAACAACATCTGCCCCTGCGTCTGAAGATGCTATTCGCATGATGATAAAAATGACAGATGGTGAGGCATTTGAAAGAAATCGTTCTTTACTTCAGAATTTAACTTTTAATAGACTAAAAGAGGAATTACAGAAAAGAGGTTTAGATTTCACTGAAGTTCAAATGAAAAATTTAGGTATTCTCTCTTCTGATAATATTTATACCAATATGGGATTGCTTGTTTCAGACCAATGCAAGCACTCTATTAAATTTGCAATTTTTCAAGGCACAGATAAGTTAGTATTTAAAGATAGAAAAGAATTTACTGGTTCGTTATTTGATCAGCTTACCGATGCTTATAAAACAATTGACTTTTATAATGGAACAAAAGCGACTTTCCACGATTTGCTTCGTACAGATGAGAGAGATTATCCAGTAGACGCTGTTCGTGAAGCATTATTAAATGCTATTGTTCACAGGGAATATTCTTTTAGTGGTAGTACATTTATAAACCTATATTCGGATCGTTTAGAGATTATCTCATTAGGCGGACTAGTATCGGGGTTATCTTTAGAGGCAGCTATGTTGGGAGCATCACAACCTAGAAATGAAAAACTTGCAGCTTTATTTTATAGAATGAAGTTAATTGAGGCATATGGAACAGGTATTAGCAAAATTCTTAGTTGCTACAAAGGTCTACCTGTACAGCCTAAATTTGAAAGTGTTGAAGGGGCATTTCAGGTTGTCCTTCCTAATATACATGCAGAAAAATTAAATAGTGGAAATGAGAAGTATTTACCAATACTTCGATTGTTTGAGAATCAAAAAGAAATTACTCGCTCTGATACAGAACAAGCTTTGGGTAGTGGAACAACTCATGCTATTAATATACTTAAAGAAATGCAAGAAAAAGGACTTATTAAAAAAGTTGGAAGAGGCAGACTGACAAGATATATAATGAAATAAGAGTTTTTCATATTCATTAATTCAAATTATAAAGTAGAGAAATGTAGAAAAAAAGAAGAAGGTATGTTATAATATGCAGGAATGTAATTCAAGTTGTTAGCTAAAAGGAGAAAAAGTTTAATATGTTATATCAGAAGATGATAAAACGTTTATTAGATATTATATTATCGCTGCTGGGAATTATTTTTTTATCTTGGCTATTGGTAATTCTGGCAGTCATCGTAAAATGCACTTCCAGGGGTCCGATTTTATTTTGCCAGCGGCGAATAGGAATTAATAAAAAAGAGTTTTTTATCTATAAATTTCGTACGATGCGTATTGATACGCCCAAAGACATGCCAACCCATTTGTTGGAGAATCCGGAACAGTATATTACACCAATTGGAAAATTCATGCGAAAAACAAGTTTAGATGAGTTACCACAGCTTTTTAATATTTTATCGGGAGAAATGAGTGTAGTAGGACCACGTCCTGCACTATGGAACCAGTATGACTTAATTGCACTTCGTGACAAAAATGGTGCGAATGCAATTCGTCCGGGGCTTACAGGTTTAGCACAGATCAGTGGAAGAGATGAACTTCCAATTAAAAAGAAAGCAAAACTAGATGGTAAATATGCAAAAAAAGTAAGTTATTTACTTGATTTTTGGATTGTGTTAAGGACAATTGAAAGTGTACTAAAACACGATGGAGTAAAAGAAGGTGGAGTAAAAGAAGGTGGAGTAAAATAGTGATGGGAAGGGATAAAAGCGTGTATGCGGCAGAAAAATAAAAAGAGAGTGTGAGAAAATGCAACGAAAAGTCCTTATTATAGGCGAACATAGTTACATAGGCAATTCATTTAAACAGTATGTGACTCAAAATCATTCTATTGATTCAGAGATTCAGGTGGAAACAGTTGGAGCAAAGAATGGTCAATGGGAAAAAAAAGATTTTAGTCAATATGATGTAATTCTTCATGTAGCAGCAATTGTTCATCAAAAAGAAAAATTAGATAAAAAGCAATTATATATTGATGTAAATACAAAGCTTCCTATTTTAGTTGCAAAAAAAGCAAAACAAGCAGGTGTAAAACAATTTATTTTCTTGAGTACAATGTCGGTTTATGGTAATGTAGAAGGAGCAATTACAGAAAAGACACCACTTAAACCTGTTACAATGTATGGAAAAAGCAAACTGCTGGCAGAACGGAAATTACAGGAATTGAGTTCGGAACAATTTAAAGTTGCCATTGTAAGACCACCAATGGTATATGGGAAAGGGTGTCCGGGAAATTATGCAAGACTTGAGAGGCTTGCGAAGTATTGTCCGGTATTTCCTGATGTGGATAATAAGAGAAGTATGATACATATTAAGAATTTGTGTGAATATTTATATCTGATTATTGGAAGAGAAGAAGTAGGAATAGGATTACCACAAAATTTATTTTTAATTAAAACAACAGATTTGTTTTGTAAAATTCGTACAAGTCTTAGTAAAAGAACATATAGGACAAGCTTATTTAATGCAATAATTTTTTTGCTTATTAAAAAAAGCGGTAGTTTTTCTAAAATGTTTGGTAGCTGCTACTATCAGAAAAATGCGTATTTTGAAAATCAAATTAAAATTGGAATAAAAGAATATCAAGTGGTAACCTATGAAGAGAGTATTTACAAGTAAAAGATTGGAATGGATGTAAGAAGAAAGTTGAGAGAATAATGGGTGACAATAGAAAAAAGCTTCGTGTTCTTCAAGTAAATAAGTTGTATTATCCGGTAACTGGAGGAATAGAGCGTGTAGTTCAGCAAATTGCAGAGGGACTTAAGGATAAGGTAGACATGAGAGTTCTTGTCTGCCAAAGAAAAGGAAGAACGGTAACAGAAAAAATAAATAGCGTATGGGTGAAACGTTCTTCAAGCTTGGGAGTTATAGCATCGTTACCAATCTCCTTTTCTTTTTTTTGGCATTTAAGAAAAATTTCGAAAAATTGTGATATTATACAATTTCATATGCCATTTCCATTAGGAGATTTGGCTTGTTTACTTTCGGGCTATAAAGGAAAAGTGGTTGTCTGGTGGCATAGTGATATTGTCAGACAGAAAAAAATGATGAAACTATATCGCCCAGTTATGGAAGCCTTTTTAAAAAGAGCAGATGTTATTATTGTAGCAACAAAAGGGCATATAGAAGGTTCTGCTTACTTAAAGCCTTATAGAAAAAAATGTGTTGTTATACCATTTGGAGTAGAAAAGGCGATATTTGAGGACAGCACAAAGTGGTTGGAAAGGGAAAATAAGGTAAAAGAAAATCTAGAGATAAACAAAGAAGTCCGATTTTTATTTGTGGGACGTTTGGTATATTATAAAGGGTGTAAAATATTGCTTGAAGCATTTAGAAATGTCAAAAATGCAAAGCTTATTATGGTGGGAAATGGACCAATGGAAAATGAACTTAAACAAATTGTAAAAAAATATGGATTAGAGAAAAAAGTAGAGTTTTTAGGTAATATTAATGAAAAAGAATTGCAAGAGCAATATAAGGCTTGTGATGCTTTAGTACTTCCATCCATTGTTCGGAGTGAAGCTTTTGGTTTGGTTCAAATAGAAGCAATGGCTTACGGAAAACCTGTGATTAATACAAATTTGCCAAGCGGAGTGCCATATGTCAGCCGGCATATGGAAACTGGTTTAACGGTTAAACCAGGGAATATAAGCGAGTTGGAAAAAGCTATGAATTGGTTGGTGGAACATGAAGAAGAACGATTAGCGATGGGAAAAAGAGCTAGGGAGCGTGTGGAACAGGAATATACAGTGGAAAAAATGTTGGAGAGGGTAGAAAGAATTTATTAGAAAAGTAGGAGAGATAATGGTATGCGAATTGCATTTGATATACAGCCATTACTAAATAACAGTAAATCAGGAGTGGGATTTTATGAACATGGATTGGTAACGGAATTAGTTAATAAAAAAAAGGAAGACCAATTTTATCTTCAGTTTTTTTCTTATAAAAATAGGGAAGAAAAAAGAAAAATAGCAAAACGATATCTTTCGAATAATACGGAAATGGATGAATGTACTTATTTTCCAGGAAGTTTGTATAGGGTATTGATGAGCTTTATTTATTTTCCATATCATTTTTTCTTTAAAAAACAAGCAGAAATAACGCATTTTTTTAATTTTTGTATACCACCTGGGGTAAAAGGAAAAAAAGTAGTAACAATTCATGATATGACATTTCGTGCATATCCTGGAACAATGCGGTGGAAAACGAAAATGGTGCTTGCGTTAAATATAAAAAAGAGTATTCGCAGGGCAGATAAGATAATTGCAGATTCTGAGTTTACAAAGAAAGAGATGCAAAAATATTATTCCGTCAATGAAACTAAAATAGCAGTAGTTCCTTGTGGAATTGATTTTAATATATTTCATACAGAATATAATGATGATACAATATCTGAGGTAAAGACAAAGTATAAAATAACAGGAGATTATTTTTTATATTTGGGGACATTAGAACCTCGAAAAAATATTGAAGGGTTAATAAAGGCTTATGCTATATTTTGCAAAAAACATAGTAATGAGGCGATACCTAAACTTGTTTTAGCAGGTGGAAAAGGTTGGAATTATGAAACTATATTTTCGGCTGTAAAAGAATATAGTTTAGAAGAAAGAATATATTTTACCGGCTATGTAGCAGATGAAGACGTACCTAAACTTATGGCTGGTGCATATGCATTTTGTTTTCCTTCTTTTTATGAAGGATTTGGTATGCCACCGTTAGAAGCGATGGCATGTGGGACTCCTGTTCTAACTTCGAATAATTCTTCGTTAACTGAAGTTACGGCTGATGCAGCTTTCAAGGTGAATCCTAATTCAATTGAAGAAATAGCAGATGGTTTAGAAGTACTTTGGCAAGATAAACAATTATATCACGAACTTCGAAAAAAAGGGATTGAGCAGGCGAAAAAATATTCATGGGAAAATGCTGCCAATCTGCTTTATAATGTATATAAAGAGCTTTAAAAGATAATAGATGAGGTGAAACTGTGAAAACAAAGAAAAGACAAATTATAATAGTGCTAACAGGTATAATTTTTTGTGCATATATTTTTTTATTAGTCACTATAAGTAAAAATCAAAATCCATATTGTGTTATAATTTCTTCTGATAAAACCCAATATGAGGTTGTTAAATCTCAAATAAAAGAAGTGGAATATAATATTCCGGTTTATATAAAAAATAAAGCAAATCGTGAATTATCATCAATAAAGAACTTTTATCTCAGCTATCATCTTTACGATGAAAAAAAGAAATTAATTCAATTTGATAATGTAAGAACGGAAATTCCAGCTGTTTTTTCGACCGATAAGAAATTAGTTGATTTAAAAGTAGAAGTTCCATTAAAAAAAGGTCATTATTTCTTAGAACCAGATATTGTAAATGAAGGCGTTACATGGTTTTCAGAACAAGGTAATAAAAATGAAATGATAGAATTTGTTATAAAATAATTAAAGGAAAAGAAAATGATGCAAGTATTAGAAGAATTATTTAATTATAGAGAAATGATATTTAGTTTAGTAAGGCGGGATCTACGAGGAAGATATAAGGGATCGGTTTTAGGATTTTTGTGGACATTTATTAATCCTCTATTACAGTTGGCAGTATATACGGTAGTTTTTTCATTTATAATGAGGGCAGGTATTGAGAAGTTTTATTTATTTTTATTTGTTGCATTAGTCCCATGGCTATTTTTTGGTACATGCCTTTCTGGTGGTGCAAGTTGTATTTGGGCACAACAAGATATGGTTAAAAAAATATATTTTCCAAGAGAAGTACTTCCATTGTCTTTTACGATTAGTCAGTTTATTAATATGTTATTAAGTTTTTTAGTTATTTTTGTAGTACTTGTATTTTCAGGAGTCGGAATTAATTTAGTAGCACTTTTATATTTACCATTGATTATGTTTATAGAATTTATATTGGCATTAGGAACTGTGTTTATTGTATCGGCACTGACGGTATATTTCCGAGATTTTGAATATATATTGGGAATTATACAAATGGCATGGATGTATTTAACACCTGTATTATATTCTATGGATTTGATACCAGAAGAATATCGTTCTATATTTAAATTAAATCCTATGACACCAATTATTATTGCTTATAGAGATATTTTATATTATAAGCAAATTCCACATCTTGAAACATTATTACAGGCGAGTATATTGGGAATTATTGTTTTAATAATTGGATTTTATATATTTGGGAAATTAAAACGTAATTTTGCTGAAGAATTATAATATTAGTAAGTTTGTTTAGAATGGAGTACATGATGCAATCTGATAATGTAATAGAAGTAAAAGATTTAAAAAAGAAATTTAAAGTATATTATGATAAAGGAAATAGTTTAAAAGAAAAGATTCTATTTAAGAGCCGTAATAAGTATGAGGAAAGATGGGTTTTGAATGGGATTTCTTTTAATGTAAAAAAAGGAGAAGCAATTGGATTAATCGGACATAATGGGTGTGGAAAGAGTACAACATTAAAACTTTTAAATAGAATTATATATCCTACCAGTGGTGAAATTAAGATGAAAGGAAGAGTTTCCAGTTTAATTGAATTGGGAGCAGGATTTCACCCGGATATGAGTGGAAGAGAGAATATTTATATTAATGCATCTATTTTTGGATTGACCAAAAAGGAAATTGATGAAAGAATCGATGATATTATTGAATTTTCTGAATTAGAAGAATTTATGGATAATCCTGTAAGAACATATTCATCAGGAATGTATATGCGTTTGGCTTTTGCTGTAGCAATCAATGTAGATGCGGATATACTTTTAATTGATGAAATTTTAGCAGTAGGGGATGCTAACTTTCAGGCAAAATGTTTTAATAAATTAAGAGAAATTAAGGGAAAAGGTGTAACAATAGTTATTGTTTCCCATTCTTTAGGGCAGGTAGAACAGATATGTGATAGAACCATTTGGATCGATAAGGGGTTGATTCGTGAAGAAGGACAACCTAGAAAGGTACACCCTTTGTATATGGATTATATGTCTGATACTACATTGAATTCTCATCAGAAAAAGGAAGAGGAAGAAGAAAAGACAACGGAAAGCGAAGAGGTTCAAAATGAAAATGTAGTAGAGGAAAATTCTCCAAGAGATATTGGAAATTTTGATATAAAAATTACAGACGTACAATTAATTGATGTTAAGACAAGAAAACCAGCTACAAAATTTCATATTGAAGATCAAATGGAACTACAGGTTTGTTATATGAGGAAAAATAAGAATATAAAAAAGTGTGAATTTGGATTTCACATATTTAGAAGTGATGGGTTGGATTACTATGGAACGAACACTCTAATTGATAAAGTAAATAGTGTAGAATTAAAAGATACTGGGAAAATATCAGTTGTTTTTGGTGCTATATATTTATTGCAGGGAGAATATAAAATAGATATTGCATTTCATAATGATTTAGGTCTGACATATAATCATAGATATAATGCAGTGGAATTTGAAATTAAAAATTATTATGATGAAGTTGGAATTGCACGGGTTACTCATGAATGGATATTTAATGAAAAGGAGAAATAAAAATAATGGAGAAAATAAAAGAAATTATTTATTTACCTTCGTTAAGGTGTAATTTGAATTGCCAACATTGCGGAGAAAATCAGGATATAGCAAAAAATGATGAAATAAACAGTATGCTAGTGCTTCAGCAGTTAGAGGCCAGTATCTTATTAGAAGTGCCAGTAATATCAATTAGTGGTGGCGAACCTTTTTTAAATAATACAATTATACAATTTATAATTGAGGGAATAAAAAGAACAAATTTTAAATTTAATATTACAACGAATGGTTACTTTACAGAAAAGATAAAGGAAACAATAGAGAATATTAATTCCAGTGACAGAGATAGAGTATCTTTTAATATATCAATAGATGGATTGGAAAATACACATAATAAAATTAGAAGGAATGAACATTCTTTTGAAAAAGCAATTGAAAGTGTTACTTATTTAGTTGAGCAAGGCATCGACACTAGTATTAATGTTGTTGTTCAGAAAGATAATCTAAATGAATTAGAAGAACTTGAAAGATTTTTTAACCAAATTTCATTAAATATTAAATTGAATTTTATACCATTAGCTATAGATATAGCAGAATCAGGAGAAAACATTTATACAGAAGAGTATCAAAAAAATATTTGGAAAAGAATTAAGACTCCTTTAGAAAAAAAGATTATTTTATCAAAAGGGGAATATAAGGTAAAGCAGTGTCATGCAGGACAAAAAAATATTGTAATAGGTGCAGATGGAAGAGTTTATGCCTGCTTGACAGGGGCATTTTATAAAGGAAAAGAATGGCGAGAAAAGTTTTGTTTAGGAGATTTAAAAAAATCATCCTTGGATGAAATCCTATTTAATTTACCTAAAAGAGAAGAAGTCTATAATAAAGCAGTTTTACTTTGCAAGGGATGTTCGAATCCGTGTGAGGTGAATAGAGAGGTGCATCTATTTGGACAGAGAAGTGATTATTCATTTGAGGAGATCCAGACTGCTTTTAAATTAGAGCAAGAGGGTAGATTTGGAGAGGCATTGTTAGATTATTTTGCTTGGCATGATATAGAATATTATGGAACAGATAATAAATTGTGTTGGAGTAAAAAATTAGACGCAAGTATCTTTGTAGATCAGAAGGAGAAGAATCCTAACAAACTTTCTATTTCGTATCGAAAATTGATTCCTGACTCCAAAGTAAAAATTTT
Source organism: Velocimicrobium porci (assembly GCF_009696045.1). Lineage (GTDB taxonomy): Bacteria > Bacillota > Clostridia > Lachnospirales > Lachnospiraceae > Velocimicrobium > Velocimicrobium porci. Next base: position 23,160 of record NZ_VUMT01000020.1, read on the forward strand.
ATTAAATGGAGAAGAAGTTGTTTGTGATAATGATCATACAATTCAAAAACAAGTTGTTTTGGATATTTCGAGTATTAAAGAGCAGTATATTGTAATTACTTTCTTGGTGGATTCTTTGAACAGTCCATCTCGATGTATTGGAAATGGCGATTTCAGATATTTAGGAATTGGAATAGAAGATCTAAAAATAGAGTAGATAAATATTAATGTTAGTAAAAAGAAATAAAAGGATAATATTATATAATCAAATACGATTGAAAAAAATAGGATTTTATAATATGATGTAGTAGGAATTAAATAAATATTTTATTTAATATTTAAGTAAGTTATATTATATATTGATGTTTATTTATAAATTTTTTATAACGAGGGCTGATGATGGATATTAATAAAGAGTTAAATATATATGATTCTGGTAAGGGAATTAAGAAGATAATATGGAAAATCTGGAGAAAATTAAATGCCCCTTTAATTAATTATACTATAAGATTACAGGAAGAATTAATTGAGATAAAAACGGAATTTGTTGAAACGAAATCTTTACAATTAGAAAATTATGAAAAAATAGCAGAAAATATAAGGAATCTGAATAGTCAACTAGATGGATATGATAAGATAGTTGAAAATATAAGGAATCTGAATAGTCAACTAAATGGATATGATAAGATAGTTGAAAATGTCAAGAATCTGAATAGTCAACTAGATGGATATGATAAGATAGCTGAAAATGTCAAGAATCTGAATAGTCAACTAGATGGATATGATAAGATAGCTGAAAATGTCAAGAATCTGAATAGTCAATTAGATGGCTATGAATCGCTACTGATTAATGTAAGGAACAATAATGAACGACTTGAAAAATTAGATAGTGCGATTGATATGTATAGCATAAAAATATCAAATCTTGAAAAATTAAAAAATCAAAATTTAAAGAAAGAAAATATTACTAATATAGAGAAACAGGATTCAATTAGGAAAGAAATTGTAGAATCTAATCCATATAATGGAATTGACTATTTTGATTTTGAAAATTATTTTAGAGGTTCCCGAACCCAAATTAAAAAGAATCAAGAGCAATACATTAAATATTTTGAAAATAAAAAAAATGTGCTTGATTTAGGATGTGGACGTGGAGAATTCCTTGAATTATTAAAAGAAAATAACATTGAGGGATATGGTGTAGACTTATATTCTGAATTTGTTGATTTGTGTAATTCAAAAGGATTAAATGCTATATGTGGTGATGCAATTTCTGTACTAGAAGGCAAATCTCATGTGGATGGAATTTTTGCTGCTCAGTTAATTGAGCATTTAAAATTAGAAGAAATAATTAAATTAGTAGAATTATCTTATGAAAAATTAGAGAAAGATGCTTATCTAATATTGGAAACACCAAATCCAACATCATTAGCTATTTATACACATGCATTTTATATGGATCCATCACATAATAAACCTGTTCACCCGTTAACAATGAAATATATTTTAGAAAAAGCAGGCTTTAATAATGTGGATATTTTATATACGAATACAAGTAAAATTCCAATTGAAATCCCTAAATTGATGATAGATAGATGTGATAATATTGAAGAGTTTAATAAGGCAATGAAACAAGTAGAAATGGAACTTTTTGGAAGTCAAGATTATGCAATTATCGCGAAAAAATGAGGAGAGAATTATGCAGAAAATTAATGTACAGAAAATAATGGAAGAAATTAGAGAAGAAATTAAAGAAAAAGGATATACAGAAGATATGCTTAGTTTTCACGAAATTCCTGTGAGAACAGACCAAATATTAGACGCAATCCCAGCAGAAAATAAAACTATTTTTACTTCCACGATAAATCAAGTAAGAAATGCTTCGTATATTCCATGGTATCGTCCGGTTCCAAATGGAATAAAAGGTTTTATAAAAAAAGTAATACGAAAGTGTGTTGGATTTGTTGTAGCACCAATTACAGATGACCAAAATATTTATAATAGTTTAAATATAACTTTGGTTGAGCAATTATGTAATAGAGTAGAGGAACAACAAGAACAAATCTTAAAGTTAGAAAAGTGTATTGCAGATTTAAATAAAAATAAGTAAATAATGAGGGAGAATATGAAAATTATACAAGTACTTCCAACAATAGCCTATGGTGATGCTGTGGGGAATGATACAATAGCATTATATAGATTGTTACAAAATACAAAATATGAAACAGGAATATATGCTGAAAATATCGATACAAGATTATCATCTGAGCTGGTAAGACATTTATCTGAAATACCAGACCTTGAAAAAGAAGATATTATCTTATATCATTTATCAACGGGAACAAAATTAAATTATGAATTAGAAAAATATAATTGTAGAAAAATTATTATATATCATAATATAACACCACCGGATTTTTTTGAAGAATATAGTAATAATGCGAATTTCTTATGCAGTGATGGATTAAGAGGAATGAAGTATTTAGCACAAATAGCAGAATACTGTTTGGCAGATTCAGGGTTTAATAAAACAGAGTTATTGAAGGCAGGTTATCAATGTAAAATAGATGTTTTGCCGATTTTAATACCATTTACAGATTATCAAAAGACACCAAATCGCAATATTATAAACAAGTATTCTAATGATGATTATGTTAATATTTTATTTACAGGACGGATTGCACCGAATAAAAAACAAGAAGATTTAATAAGTGCGTTTAGTCAATATACAAAACATTATAATAAAAAAGCGAGACTATTTATTGTAGGTTCCTATAACGGAATGGAAAAATATTATGACAGACTTCGGGACTATGTGGAGAAACTTAATTTAGATAATGTATATTTTACAGGGCATATTAAATTTGATGAAATATTAGCTTATTATAAAATAGCTGATTTGTTTGTTTGTATGAGTGAGCATGAAGGTTTTTGTGTTCCGCTTGTAGAGGCAATGTATTTTGAAGTTCCAATACTTGCTTATGACAGTAGTGCAATTGCCGAAACATTAGGTGGAAGTGGCTTTTTAACAAATACGAAAAATCCTGTAATAAATGCTGCTATAATAAATCGTATTATGACAGATGAAACATTGAAGAAAATAATTGTTCAAAATGAAAAAGAACGTTTAATGGATTTTAATAATAAAATAATTGAAGAGAAGTTTTTATTGTATTTAGAATCATTTTTAGGAGAAAAAAATGAAAAATAGAATTTGTTTTATAGTACAAAGATATGGTCTGGAAGTAAATGGTGGAGCTGAACTTCATTGTCGGCAATTAGCAGAAAAAATGTGTGACCATTATAATGAAGTTCATGTGTTAACATCAAAAGCAATTGATTATATGACTTGGAAAAATGAATACAAGTGTGATGAAGAAATTATTAATAGAGTGCATATACATCGTTTTCCTGTTATACATACAAGAAATCAAGATGAGTTTAATGTAATCAATGCAAAATTTTTATCAGGGAATCTTTTAGAATCTGAGGAAAGAGAATGGATTGAAAAACAGGGACCAGCAGTTCCTTGTTTAATTGATTATTTAAAAGAAGAAAAAGATAATTATGATGTATTTATTTTCTTTACTTATTTATATTATCCTACAGTATTGGGTGTAGAAGAAGTGAAGGAGAAAGCAATTGTAATTCCCACTGCGCATGATGAACCATTTCATAAAATGAAAATCTTTAGAAATGTTTTTATGACTCCACGTTTCTTTTTCTATAATACAGAGGAGGAGCGTTGTTTAATTCACAAATTGTATCAAAATGACTATATTCCAAGTGATTTGGGAGGAACAGGTGTAGAAATCCCAGATAAAATTGATGCAAAAAGATTTAAAGCAAAATATAAATTAGATAACTTTATTTTATATGTTGGAAGAATTGATGAAGGTAAAAATTGTCATCAGCTATTTCAATTTTTTCAAGAATATAAAAAAAGAAATAAAAATGATATTAAGTTAGTTTTAATGGGAAAACCCGTGATACCAATACCAAAAAACGATGATATTATCAGTTTAGGTTTTGTAAGCGAACAAGATAAATATGATGGGATGGCAGCAGCTAATTTGTTAATCTTACCTTCTAAGTTTGAGAGCCTTTCTATGGTAGTCTTGGAAGCTATGAGTGTTTTAACTCCTGTTATAGTAAATGGGGCTTGTGAAGTATTAAAAGGTCATTGCATAAAAAGTAATGGGGCATTTTATTATCAAAATTATTTTGAATTTGAAGGTGAAATAAATTATATATTAAATAATCCAGATATAGTAGAAATAATGTGTCAAAATGCGAAAAAATATGTGGAAGAAAATTATTGTTGGGATATAATAGAAAAACGATTATGTAATTTGATTGAGCAGATATAGGAGAAATAGAATGAAAAAGATTGGTTTTGTTATACCCTGGTTTGGTATGGATATTCCAGGGGGGGCAGAATCTTTAGTAAGAGATTTGGCACTACATTTAACAGAAAAAAATATTGATTTAGAAATTTTAACAACTTGTGTTAAGGCATTTAATACAGACTGGAATTTTAATTATCATAAAGAGGGAGTTACAATAGAAAATGGTATACAAGTTAGGAGATTTAAGGTAAAAAAAAGGGCTGCTGCTAAATTTGATATGGTAAATTATAAATTAATGAATAATCAATTACCATTATCTACGGAGGAAGAACAAATATTTGTGGAAGAAATGATTAATAGTACAGACTTATATCATTTCATAGAGGAAAATAAAGAAGAGTATTCAGTTTTTGTGTTTATTCCATATATGTTTGGGACAACTTATTACGGGATGCAGATTTGCCCGGAAAAAACAGTTGTTATCCCTTGCTTTCATGATGAAAGTTATTTATATTTAGATATATTTAAGAAACCATTTTCAAATGTAAAAGGAATGATTTTTTTATCCAGCCCAGAATACGAAATTGCAAAAAAAGTTTACAATCTTGAGAATGTATCAACAAAGGTTTTAGGTACAGGTGTATATACAGATTTGAAATATAGTATAGAGCGGTTTCAGAAAAAATACAATATTTTAGATCCATTTATTTTATATGCTGGTAGAAAAGATAAAGGAAAGAATGTACATATATTATTAAAATATTTTTCAGAGTATAAACAAAGAAATAAAACATCGTTAAAACTTGTATTAATTGGAGGTGGTGATATTGAAATACCATCTTCGATTAAGGAAGATGTACATGATTTGGGATTTGTGTCAACACAGGACAAATATGATGCTTATAGTGCATCCACTTTATTGTGCCAGCCATCATCTAATGAAAGTTTTTCATTAGTAATTATGGAAAGCTGGTTGTGTAATCGTCCAATATTAGTTAATTCTGAATGTGCTGTTACGAAGAATTTTGTTCAAGAGTCTAATGGTGGACTTTATTTTGCTAATTATTTTGAATTTGAAGGGGCAGTAAAATATATTGAAACCCATAAGCAAGAAGCAGATATAATGGGAAAACAAGGAAGAAATTATGTTATGAATAACTTTGCATGGGATGTTATTGTTGATAAATATATTAAATTTTTTCTTGAACTTGAATAAGAAAGAAATTTTAATGGTATAAAACAGGCAATCTTACTTAAGTTTGAGTGGAGATAATATTAATTAAATTTGTTTTTGTTAAAAAGTGAGAATTAATTATGAAAAATCAAATATAAAATAGTATATAATTTACATTCTAGGGATTTATGATAAGGGTTTTCATCGTTGGAATAGCGGCTCCTAAGTCTGGATAGTAGTAACATGGGTGTCGGATTATTCAGTAACAATGCAGTATTGAAAAAATAAGAAGAGAATATTAAAGAAAAGAGGCTAGATGTATGTTTAAGGAAGTAAAGAAATTATTAAATGAAAATAAAAAGTATTATTTAATATCTATGCTTTTAATAGTTTTTCTTATCATAGGATTGATGAAATATATCGGGGGCAGTTTAGGAGGAGAATATAAATGGCTTTTTCTTCCATCAGATATGTTCGGAGTTCCAGAAGAATTGCAGAAAGAATATAATTTAGAAGCTGTGTATCAAGGTGAAGATACTGTTCAGTGTGGTTGGGATGGTCAATTTTATTATTATATTTCAAATGATTTATTTGGAACAAAAGGTTTTTCAGAAAATGTGGATGCTCCGGCATATAGGTGGCAAAGAATAGGATTACCATTATTGGCAAATATTGTTTCAAAAATATTATTACAGAAGTCAGTGTCTGTTCCAGTTTATGTATTTACGAATTTATTGATATTATTTTTAGCCCTCGTTATAATACTAAAATATCTGAAGGAGAAAGGGAATTCTATATTTTGGATTTTACCATGGATTTTTTCGGCAGGAGTAATTATAACTTTGCGGCATGGTTTACCAGATGGGGTAGCAGATGCATTTTTAATTATATCTTTTATAATGTTATTGAAAGAAAGATATATGAGTTATTCAATTTTTATGACATTAACTTGTTTAACCAGAGAAGGTTATGTTTTAATTGCTTTTTTTATATTTCTTTTTGGTCTGTTAGGAAAATTAGAACATATGAAAGTGATACATGATAGAAGATTCGATATAAAGAAATTTTTTCAACTGGCATTACCAGGAATTGCACTTATTTTTTGGTATATATATATATATATACGGTTTGGTTTTTTCCCATTTGAACAAGCAATGGGTATAACGCAATTATTTTTAGTAAGCTGGTTTAAATATTTTATGTTAGCTCTTGAGCAGCACAACACGCAAGAATTTATTGCCTTGTTAATATATCTCTTTTTTATTATAAATGGAATGCTTTTGGCTTATATTGTTGGAAAAAAGAAGAAAATATATTGGACATTGATACCATATATTTTTCTTCTGGGTTCGTTTGGAGATACTGTTATGACGCATTGGAGTGGATATTTGAAAGGAATATCTGTCCTATATTTGTTGGTTCCATTTATGTATTTAGAATTAAAAAATGTTTATTTAGTACTGAATGATGATAATGGAATAATAAAAATAAATTTAACAAAAGTAGGAAAAAAATGTTTAATAGTATGTTTAATATTAATTGCTATTAATTCTGGTTATGCAATAAAGCATTTTTCGCAAAATGTTTTACAAATAAGATATAGAGAAGAACCAGTTGTTGCAGAGGTTGTTGAACCCTTAGATAATTTTAATTCAAAAATTACAGTTGAAGATTATTCATATAAAAAATATTCAGAGATTCCACTAGAACAGGTATTTACAAAAAAATATGCTATTGCAAAATTAGCTATTGAGAATAAATCGAATACTATTTGGTCACAGGCAGTACAACAAAATGGAATCGGCAGAATAAATGTATCATACAAGTGGTACAAAAAAACAAAGGAAAAAGTGGACTGGGATAATTGTGTTCTAGAAGGTGAAAGGTATGGATTTAAAGCTAGTGTGCTTCCTAAAGAAACGATAAAAAAAGATATTTATATAACATATCCATCCGAGCCAGGAAATTATATTTTACGAATTGCTTTATTGCAGGAGGGTGTTTCGTGGTTTTATGAACATAACATGGGTTATGTTGATTTGGAAATAAATATAGAATGAAAAACAGTTATATTTAGGTTTAATTGATAGTTAAAAAATAAAATTTATTGAAATTGAAATAGAAGGAGAAACATGAATACATTTATTGAATTATCAAAATACGCAGGTATGCGTGAAGATTTAGTACAAGCAGGTGGAGGGAATTCGTCTTATAAACTTTCGAAAGATAAAATGTTAATTAAAGCATCTGGAGTTCAACTTGCAGATATAAAAGAAGATTCAGGATATGCGATTGTTAATCCTGAAATTATTGCAAATTCATTTTTGCAAAATGAAAATATTGATTTAATGACAGAAGAAGAGTCAAAAAAAATTCTGCAACAAGCATTTATTGAGGGAGCAAGACCATCAATTGAAACATTTTTACATTCTATTTCTGGAAGGTATACATTACATACACATCCCATTGTTGTCAATGTATTAGCGAGTCGAAAAAATGGAATGAAGATTTTGAAGGAACTATTTCCAGAAGCATTGTTTGTAGCATATGCAACACCGGGAGTAGAATTAGCAAAGCAATATTTTAGAAAATTTAAAGAAAATGGAAAAAGTGTTCAGATTGTATTTCTTCAAAATCATGGTTTGTTAGTAAGTGCAGATACAGCAGAAGAGGTAATAAATGTTACAGAAATGGTTGTTCAAAAAATTGAACAATATTTACATATTGATTTTAGTGCGTATCGTTATAGTACAGAAATATACAATTTTATAAAAAACGGTATTATTTGGAGAGTTACAGATTTTAATGTGCTTAAAGCATATAAAACATTAAATTCTACGTGGAATAGTGCTTTTTGTCCGGATTGCGTTGTGTTTCTTGGGAAAAAAATGTATACAGTAAAAGAAAATTTTAGCAGCGAGGATTTGGAAACCTTTAAGGTTTCTTATGGAAAGCCGGTTATAATTGCTTATAAAGACAATTTGTATATTAATGCAGAGTCGGTGAAGAAAGCATTAGAAATTCAAAGCGTTCTAAGTTTTAGTGCACAGGTTATGATGTTAAATCAGGATTGTGAATGTAATATGTTATCTGAGGAAGAACAAAATTTTTTACTTAATTGGGACGCAGAAAAATATAGACAAAGTTTGAAATAGGGAGAATGAATAATATGAAGATTATTATACCAATGACAGGATTTGGTTCTCGATTTGTAGCAGCGGGATATAAAGATCTAAAACCATTTATTAAAGTACAGGGAAAACCTATTATACAGTGGATAATAGAAGGAATGTATCCAAGTGAAAAAGATATATTGTTTATATGTAGACAGGAACATTTGGATACAATTACGGATATGAGAGAAAAATTATTAGAAATTGCACCAACTGCTACTATTTGTGCAATTGATAACTGGATTAAAAAAGGTCCTGTATATGATGTTTTAAGAGCTTCAGAATATATTGAGGATGAAAAGCAATGTATTATTAATTATTGTGATTTTTATCTGTCATGGGATTATGATAAATTTGTAGAAGAAGTTACGAAACGAAATTGTGAAGGTTGTATTCCATGTTATACAGGATTTCATCCACATTTATTAATTGAAAAAAATTATTATGCTTCCTGCCTTACAGATGAAAATGATAATCTTATAGAAATAAGAGAAAAATATTCTTTTGAAAAAGATAAAACGAAAGCAAAACATTCTCCAGGAGTATATTATTTTAAAACAGGAAAGTTATTGAAAAAATATTGTCAGAAATTGGTGGATAGTGAGCAAACTTTGAATGGAGAATTTTATGCAAGTCTTCCATATAATTTTATGGTGAAAGATGGTTTAAAGGTATGGGTTCCTACAAATGTTGAAAAATTTTGTCAGTGGGGAACTCCAGAAGATTTAAAAGATTATTTATTCTGGACTGAATGTGCGAGGAGGTTTGAATAATGAATATCATAATACCGATGGCAGGAGCTGGACAGAGGTTTGCTAATGAAGGGTATAAGATACATAAACCGGCAATACCTACAATTGCTAGAAGAACTGGAAAAGAATATCCTATGGTAGTATGTGCTACTATGGATTTACCTTTTATAGAAAAGGGTGGAAGTAATGTTACCTATATAGATAGAATTTTTCATAAGACAGATGGTGTTGAGAAAGAGATTATAAAATATTTTCCAAATGCATCATTTATTACAGTGGATCAATTAACAGAGGGACAAGCATGTACTTGTTTACTTGCAAAAGAAAAAATTAATGTAGATGAATCCTTATTAATTGCTGGTTGCGACAATGGAATGGTCATGGATAATGATAAATTTGTACAACTTACAAAAGAATGCGATGTTATTGTGTTTACTTATCGACATAATGAAGCAGTGTTAGCAAATCCTAATGCTTATGGTTGGGTTGAAGTGGACGAAAGCAATAAGATAACAGGGCTGTCGATTAAGAAAGCGATTTCAGACACACCGATGGAAGATCATGCAATAGTAGCAACTTTTTGGTTTAAACATGGTTCGGATTTTGTTAGGGCAGCAGAGAAGATGATTGCGGAAAATGACAGAATTAATAATGAATTCTATGTAGATGAAGTTATTAAACATACACTGGAACTTGGTCTGGATGCAAGAGTTTTTGAAATAGATAGATACATTGGTTGGGGGACACCAAAAGATTATGAAGAATATACAGCAACTATTAATTACTGGAAAGAATTTGTTTCAGGAGAAAAATTTTTGCCAAAGGAATAAACAATGACATTTAGTATAAAACAAAAAAAAATACATATAGATAATTTTTATATTTTTATTGGGGCAGTAACTGCTTTAAAAATTTTATTAATGGGATTATTTTCATCTGATTATCAAAATAAATTATTTATACCGTTTATATCTTACTTTGTTGAAAATGGTGGGGATCCTTATCAACATTTTTACAATTGTGGGATAAAGAATGCCTTTCCCTATCCATTTGGAATGTTACTTATCCAATCATTGGGAGCAATTATAGTAAAAATATTTGGAATAAAATCTGTATTTATGACCAATCTAGCATATAAGTTTCCAAGTTTGCTTTTAGACTTTGTTGGACTTTATTTTTTAGTAAAGGTTTTTCCTGAAAAAAGGAGATATGTAGCAGTATTTTATTTTGCTTCTCCGATTGTACTTTATTCTGTCTATATGCATGGACAATTGGATATTATTCCTACTGTTTTATTATTAGGTACGGTTTATTATATTTCATCGAAAGAAAAATATCGTGATATAAAAGGGGCATTGTTACTTATCATGGCTTTAATGACAAAATTGCATATTTTAGCAGTTCTCCCGATTATATTTATGTATTTCTATAAGAGAGATGGATTAAAAAAAGCAATGGTTTTTAGTGGAATTGTTGCGACAGGAACAATTTTTCTGATGGCGTTATTTAAGTCACAAGGTTTTTATTCTATGGTTTTATTTAACGAAGAGCAAAATGTTCTTACACAGGTAGCACTAAAATTTGCAACAGTAGAAATGTATATACCAATTATATCCATTTTGATGGTTTACTTACTCACTTTTAGTGTTAATATTATCAATCGTGATTTATTTATTAGCTTATGTGGAATGCTATTTTCAGTTTTTTTAGCTTTTTGCCCTCCTATGCCGGGATGGTATGTATGGATTGTACCATATGTAACATTGTTTTTTGTGAATATTGACATCGAACGATATAAAAATATTGCGATTTATATGTTGCTCAATATATTATATTTAGCATACTTTATATTTCTTCATGAAAGAAACATGGTAGATTTATATTTTTTAAACATAGATTTGTCTTTCTTAAAGATTCATAATGTTGAATTTAAAAATATAATATTTACATTATTATCAGGTACTTTAATTTATATTGTATTTTCTATGTACCAATTGGGAATTGCAAGTAATTCCTTATACAAAAGGAGAAATGTGCCGTTTACAATTGGAATTGCTGGTGATAGTGGAGCTGGAAAGAGTACTTTAATTGAAGTGGTAGAAGCTGGTCTTGGGGCAAATAATCTATTGTATATTGAAGGAGATGGGGATCACAAATGGGAAAGAGGAGAAAAACATTGGGAAGAATTTACACATTTAAATCCAAAGGCGAATTATTTATATAGACAGGCACAAGATTTACGACAGTTGAGAGTAGGAAGTCCAGTCAAGAGAGTAGAATATGATCATGATACTGGAAAGTTTACAAAAGCAAAAAAGATAAAGCCCAAAAACTATGTTATGCTATGTGGCTTACATTCCCTGTATTTACCTCAGACAAGAAGAAATCTTGATATGAAAATATATATGGATGTGGATGAAAAGCTGAGAAGATTTTGGAAAATTCAAAGAGATGTGGCACATCGAGGCTATTCTAAGGAAAAAATCGTTCGGCAGATTGAGGATAGAATGCCAGATGCCAGGAAATACATTTATCCACAGAAAAAGTATGCGGATATGATAATACGTTATTATGATAAGACTTTGAGAGACTGTATGGAAGATAATCATGTTGTAAAAATGAGTATTAAAATAACAGTGAGTGCTGCTATTGATTTAGAAGTGTTAATTGATGAACTTACAGGATATGGCATATCTGTTAGCTATGATTATTTGGATAACCTTCAAATGCAAGTAGTTGACATTGACGCTGATTATTTGGAAAATGTAGATTTACCAGTTGAAACAATAGCAAATAGAATTATACCACAGTTAGAAGAGGTAACAAGGGAAAATTTGTATGTAAAAAATGCTAAGGATGGAATTATTTTGTTGTTTTTGCTATTGATTATCAGCAGAAAAATGAAGGATGAGGTGTGATAATTGATAAAAGCAGTTATTTTTGATTTGGATGATACCTTATATGATTATGAATATAGTCATGAGCGAGCAATGCTAATTTTACGGGATTATTGTGTTAAAAAATTTTCTATTTCAGTAGAATATTTTGAAAACAGCTTTAATAAAGCAAAGGATATCGTAAAAGAACAATTAGGAAACGTTGGAGCTTCGCATAATAGAATGTTGTATATGCAAAAATTTTTGGAAATAATCGGAGAAAAATCCTCTGTATATGCATTAGAACTTTATAATCAGTATTGGAATGCAATGCTTGAAACGATAGAAACATTTGATTATGTTATGCCTCTATTTCAAAAATTAAATAATCTGGAAATTAAGATTGCTATTTTGACAGACTTGACTGCACATATTCAATATAGAAAAATTAAACATTTGGGCATTGCAGAATATATTGATATGATTGTTACTAGCGAAGAAGCCGGAAGAGAAAAGCCAGATAAAAAAATGTTTGATTTGATAATAAAAAAACTTTCTTTAAAACCACATCAAATGATTATGATCGGTGACAGTTACAGAAAAGATATTCTTGGAGCAGAGGCTGCCGGAATTCATGGAATTTTATATGACAAAAAGGAAGACAACGTCATAATAAAACAGTGTTTGGAGATGATTAAGATTGAATCAGAAAAGGAATAAGATTCAAAAAAAAGAATTATTAAAATTTTTGATTGGTGGAGGCAGTGCTGTTGTAGTAGATTACATTTCCTATAATGTTTTTTTATTGACAGGATGGAATGTATCAATGGCAAAGGCTGTTTCTTATGTATGTGGTGCTATTGTGGGATTTATTATTAATAAATTATGGACATTTGAAAGTAAAGAATTTTCTAAAACGGAAATCGTGCGTTATATAATATTATATGCAGTTTCGGCATGTATTAATGCAGGCGTAAATAAATTAGTTATAATTGTTTTAAATATGAAAATATTAGCATTTTTATGTGCAACAGGTATTAGTACAGTACTAAATTTTTTAGGGCAAAAATTTTTTGTGTTTGTGAAAAAGGAGAGAGTGTAAATGAAATTGTCGGTAGTTGTTCCATGCTATGATGAAGCTGAAAATATACCATTAATTTTGAAAAGATTTAGTGAAGTTATTAAACGTGATGATATAGAGGTTATACTGGTAGATAATGGTTCTAAAGATAACTCACCGCAAGTGTTAAAGGAATTGTTACCTCAATATCCGTTTGCGAGAACTGTCAGAGTTGAGGTTAATCAAGGATATGGATATGGTATTGTGCAGGGATTGTTGGCGTGCTCAGGTGATTTTATAGGATGGACTCATGCTGATATGCAGACAGATCCAGCTGATTTAATAAAGGCATTAAATATTATTGAAGCAAATAATAATAATGAACACCTTTTTATAAAGGGGGACAGAAAAGGGAGACCTCTATTTGATCAATTTTTTACGACTGGTATGAGTATTTTTGAAACAATATATATGGGAGAAAGACTATATGATGTAAATGCACAGCCTAATGTTTTTAGTAAAAAATTTTTTAAAACATGGGAAAATCCTCCAAAAGATTTTGCATTGGATTTGTATGCACTATATATGGCAAGAAAAGCAAAACTTCATATAGAACGTTTTGATGTAATTTTTCCTGAAAGAGTACATGGAGAATCTCATTGGAATAAGGGATTGGCTTCAAAGTGGAAATTTATTAAAAGAACGATTGAGTTCAGTAAAAAACTTAAAAAGGAGGGAATACACTGATGGAATATATTGCACATAGAATCAATACAATAGAAGAATTAAAAAAATTATCACCTCAATATGGAGTTGAATTAGATTTAAGAGATGATTTGAATGGAAATATTTACATTTCACATAATCCTTTTGAACATGGAGAAAGCTTTGAAGAATATTTAAAACAGTACCATCATGGAACAATGATACTGAATGTGAAAAGTGAAAGAATAGAGCATAAGATACTTGAAATGTTGCAAAGATATAATATTTCAAAATATTTTTTCTTGGATTCTTCTTTTCCGATGATTAAACTGCTGTCAGATATGGGAGAGAAAAATGTTGCAGTGCGATTTTCAGAATATGAAGGTATTGATACATTAGAGAATATGGCTGGAAGGATTGAGTGGGTATGGGTGGATACTTTTTCTTGTTTGCCATTAGATAAAAAAATGTTTAGTCATATTAAGAAGTTGGGGTATAAGGTATGTTTGGTGTCACCAGAATTGCAGGGGCAACCAGAAAAATTGGAAGAATATGCAAAGCAAATAGTAGATGAAAATATAGAGTTCGATGCAATTTGTAGTAAGATATATAAGATACCAGAATGGAAAAAGGAATTATTAAATGTTTCTGTAATGCAAGATTAATTTTTGGAGAAAAAATGTCAATTTTACTTGACATTTTTTCTCCAAAATTGTAATGTTTCTATTAATGTTGTATCAAGAGAAACTATAGGATGCCAATTTATAGAATTCGTAATTTCCGAAATATCTGCCTCGATAACAGGAACATCTACCGGTCTTAATTTATTTTCATCTGTTTTTACTTCAATTTCTGTCTTGGATAAGGCTAAAATTTTATCTAAAATTTCCGAGATTGCAATAGCCTTTCCACTTCCAACATTATAAGTTTTTCCTCTTATCCCTTTTTCTATTATCAAGCTATATGCTTTTACAACATCTCTTACATCAGTAAAATCCCGTTTAGCACTTAAATTTCCAACATAAATAATAGGTGGTTTGAGTCCTTTTTCAATTTCAGCTACCTGTTTACAGAAATCTGCAACGACAAATTGTGGAGTTTGGTTTGGTCCGATATGATTGAAGGCACGAACCATCATAATATCCATACCATATCCGTCAGCATATATTTTTCCTATCATATTTTGACATGCTTTGGTAGCGGCATAAATATTTCCCGGTCGTAGCGTATTTGTTTCTTTAATTGGAGTTTCTTCTGGTAAAATATGACCATATTCTTCACCAGATCCAATTAAAAGAATACGTGGCTGATAGTCTTGGATTTCCCGAATTGCATCTAAGACATTAACACTACCTTTAATATTGATATCAATAGTAAGTGATGGATTTTTCCATGATACAGCAACAGAACTTTGAGCTGCTAAATGAAAAATATAATCAGGTTTTTCTGATTTTAATAAATCAATAATAGAATCTTTTTCTAAAATATTCAAATCATATATTTTTATATCGGTTCGATTTATAATTTCGTGTTTTAACTTTGTTGCAACAATAGACCATTTACAATCTTGTTGCAAATGGTCTATTAAATAATTGCCAACGAAACCTCCAGCACCGATAATAAGTGCTTTTTTCATTTTGTTGTAATCCTTTCTAAAAATTAAAGATTAGAAATTTGAATTTCTTTTTCTACAAGCTTCATATCATTATCAATCATCCGTTTTACTAATTCAGCAAATGAAATATCACGTTTCCAGCCTAATTTTTCTTCTGCTTTTGCAGGGTTTCCTAATAAAATATCTACTTCAGCAGGACGGAAGAATTTTGGATTTACTTTTACAACAGTTTTACCGGTTGCTTTATCAATACCAATTTCATCTACGCCAGTGCCTTTCCATTCAATGGAGATACCAACGTGTTGAAATGCAGTTTCAACAAATTCACGAACAGTACGTGTTTCATTTGTAGCGATAACATAGTCATCAGGAGCTTCTTGTTGAAGCATAAGCCACATTGCATGTACATAATCTTTGGAGTGGCCCCAGTCACGTTTTGAATCCATATTTCCAAGTTCAAGACAATCCTGAACACCAAATTTGATTCTTGCAACAGCATTTGTAATTTTTCTTGTTACGAATTCTTTACCACGTCTTTCACTTTCATGGTTGAATAAAATTCCACTACAAGCATATAAATTATAACTTTCTCTATAATTTTTTGTAATCCAGTGACCGTAAAGTTTTGCAACACCATAAGGACTTCTTGGGTAAAATGGTGTTTTTTCTGTTTGAGGAATTTCTTGAACAAGACCAAACATTTCACTTGTGGAGGCTTGATAAAAACGAGCTTCCGGTTTTACAGTGCGAATGGCTTCAAGCATATTTGTAACACCAAGTGCATCAATATCAGCAGTTGCTAAAGGTTGTTCCCAGCTGGTAGCTACAAAGGATTGGGCTGCTAAGTTATATACTTCATCTGCCTGGGAAATTTTCATAGCATTGATAAGAGAAATAACATCTGTCATATCTGCATAAATAAAATTAATTTTATCTTTAATATGTTCTACGTTACCATAGTCAACAACACTTTTTCTACGCATAATGCCATAAACATTATAACCTTTTTCAAGCAAAAGTTCTGCTAAATAAGAACCATCTTGTCCGGTAATTCCGGTAATTAACGCATTTTTCATTTTAAAACTCTCCTTTATATGTATTCATCTCTATTACAGTTTTTTAATGTTTCTAATACTTTTTTTATATCATTAGCATTATTTTTGTCACAAATTAAAGTAGCATCATTTGTGTCTACAATAATTAAATCTTCAAGTCCGACGGTTGCAATTAGTTTTCTTGACCCTTCGATAATACAGTTTTTTGTATTGATTGTAATAATATTACCGGACACAACATTACCGAATTCGTTGGATTTTCGAATTCGTTCCACTGCAAGCCAGGAACCTACATCATCCCAGCCAAAGGTTCCTGGAATTGTATAAATATTTTTTGATTTTTCCATAATTCCATAATCAATAGAGATAGATTCAAAATTATAGAATTCCTTTTCAAGAACAAAATCTTGTTGTTCCGTATGAATCGCCTCTTTTATTTTCAACAAACCTTGGTAGGTTTCAGGCATGAATTGTTCAATTTTATTTAGAATACTAGATACTTTCCATACAAACATACCACTGTTCCAAAGATATTCTTCGGTAGCAAGGTATTCTTTGGCAACTTCGATATTTGGTTTTTCGACAAAACGGTCTACCTCAAACGCTCTTCCAAGACAATGGTCAGGATTGAATTTGATATAACCATAACCGGTTTCAGGATAGTCAGGTGTAATACCAATTGTTACTAAATTATTGTTTTGGGCTGCAATTTCACAAGCTTCTGTCAAAGTATTAGTGAACATACTGTTATATTTAATTAAATGATCGGATGGTAAAACGATCATAAGTGCATCTTCATACTTCTGGGAAATATGGATTGCACCAAGCCCAATACATGGGGCAGTATTTCTTCCAACAGGTTCGCATAAGATATTTTCCTCTGGTAAGTTAGGAAGTTGCTCTAAAACCAAATCTCTATATTCCTTATTGGTAGCAATGAAAATATCGTTTATGTCAACTAATGGTGAAATACGTTCTATTGTCAATTGAATCATCGTTTTTCCGTCTTCCGTTAAAGAAAGAAATTGTTTTGGTAGATTTTTCCTGCTTTTTGGCCAAAAACGTTCACCACGACCTCCGGCCATAATTAATGCGGTTTTTTTCATAATAATTAAATCTCCTATTAGAATAGTATAAAATACGAATTAATTCTACTATATTTGTGTTAATTTTGCAAATAAAAAGCGAATAGTTTTCATCAGAGCACTCATCTATGAAGAACCGTAATTTTTTTACGGATAGATATTGCGGAAGAGTATAAGGATGGTTATACTATATCTATAGATTCATACATAGGAATCTATTTGAAAGGATGGTAGCTTATATGTTAAAGAAATTTGTATTGAAGAATTATAAGAATTTTAAGGATGAAATATCCATAAATTTTAAAAATACTGCTGGTTATCAGTTTAGTACAGATTGTATTACAGATGGTATTATTAGCAAAATGTTGATTTATGGAAGAAATGCAACAGGAAAAACTAATTTAGGTAAAGCATTAATAGATATACGAGTAATAATGTTTAGTTCACCCTATATGGGAGAAGAAGAATTTCTTAACGCTGATTCTATGGAAAACTCAGCAATGTTTTCTTATGAGTTTGAGTTTGATAATAGAATATTAATATATAAATATGAACGATTTTCTAATCAGGAGTTAAAAAGTGAAGAATTGATTATCGATGGTAACACCATTTTTAAATGTAATTTTGAAAATGGTGAATTTGAATTTGATAATTTGCACTATATAAATGCAGAAACAGCTAATATTCAAAGATATTTGCAGTCACTGAATATTGGTGGAGAGGTAGAAGAAATTCAAGAGCCTAAGTTGCCATTTCTTAGGTGGTTGATTAGTAACGTAGCATTAAGCAATAACTCATTGTTGATAAAATTGTCCAGTTATGTCAGAAGGATGATACGCATTACAGCAGTCACTGGTATGTTACAGCGTCCAAGACAACTAAATGAAAGCTTTTATGAATTTTTAGAAAATCAAAATAAATTAAAAGATTTAGAAGATTTTCTTAATGAAATGGGTGTAGAGTGTAAATTGGTATTAAAAAAGTTGCCAGATGGTCGAAAAGAATTATATTTTTCTCATGAAAAATTAGTGCCATTTTATGAAACTGCTTCAAGTGGAACATTAGCATTAGTTGATTTGTATCGCAGATTGATTCCAAAAGGCTGGGAGCCATCTTTTATATATTTAGATGAGTTTGATGCTTTTTATCATTATGAAATGGCAGAGAAGGTAATAAGTTTTTTCAAGAGAAAATATCCAAAATGTCAGATAATTATGACTTCTCATAACACCAATTTAATGACAAATAGATTGATGCGACCAGATTGTCTGTTTATTTTATCAAGGAGCGGAACTCTAACGGCACTCTGTAATGCAACATCTAGAGAATTACGGGAAGGTCATAATCTTGAAAAAATGTATATTAGTGGGGAGTTCGAAAAATATGAGTAATTATTATGGAAAAGTAAGAAAACGGAGTCAGAATTTGTTGATAGTAGAAGGAAATCATGAGAAAAATAAACTGTTTTGGCTGATTTTTAAATGTTTTCCAGAAATTAATGTTAACATAGATGATATTTGGATTTATGGAACCAATATATATATGCTTTATGATGACATCGTGAAAGAGTATGGTGGCAAATGGGCAGAAGAAAATGATAATATTGATTTGCCGAACGAAAAATATCAGTATCTTTACAACCGGGTAAAAAGTATAAAACTATAGGCACAAAAAAGTCATTCCAGTGAATTAGAAGTAGAGGGATGGCTTTTTCGCATGTGAAGAAGCTTACAAATTATATGTAAATTGACATAGGGTGATTGGAATTCTCCCCAAATCGTGATATTATTAAAGGGACTAAAAAACATTAGATAAGGATAGCAAATTATGGAACAGTTAGAAAAACAGAAGTTATTAGTACGGCGCGCTTTTTTAATTTTATTGGATATATTACTTATAAATTTTGCTGCATGGACAGCAATTGTGATTCGGTTTGATTTTAGAATATCTCAAGTTGATCCTAAATATTTAGAGTATATATTGAAGTATACATGGATACATGTACCGGTCACACTTTTCATTTTTTTCATTTTTCGTCTTTATCACAGTTTATGGAAATACGCTAGTATAGAAGAAATGACTAATATAATATATGCCTGCGTTGTTTCTGAGATTGTTCATTACATTGGAATGAGACGGATTGCAGGCTATCATATGCCAAGGAGTTATTGGCCACTTGATTTACTTTTCCTGGTGGCTACAGTTGGTGTTTCCAGATTTTTTTATCGTGCTTTAAGAGCAATTAATAACGAATACCGTACGGATTCTAAAAAGCACATTATGATAATTGGAGCAGGAGAAGCAGCCAGTTCGATTATAAAGGAAATTACAATGAGTCAATATTTGGATGGAAGTGTAGTTTGTGCAATTGATGATAATCGTGCAAAATTTCGTAGCTATATTCAGGGAGTAAAGGTAGTAGGAAATCGGCATGATATTGTATGGGCAGCAGCGAAATATAAAGTAACGGACATTATTATTGCTATCCCATCTATGCCTAGAAAAGAGCTGAAGGAAATTATTGAAATATGTAAAGAAACAAATTGTGCATTAAAAATTCTTCCGGGAATGTATCAGTTAATTAATGAGGAGGTAAGTGTAAGTCGTCTTCGGAATGTGGAAATCGATGATTTGCTTGGGAGAGAGCCGGTACAATTGGATACGGAAAAGATTATTGGTTATGTATCGAATCAGGTAGTTATGGTTACAGGAGGAGGTGGATCAATCGGAAGCGAACTGTGCCGCCAGATTGTGAAACATTATCCTAAGCAATTGATTATTGTTGATATCTATGAAAACAATGCCTATGATATTCAGCAAGAATTATTAAGTAAATATCCTAACCTAAATCTGGTAGTTTTAATTGCATCGGTCCGTAATACGAACCGTATGGATTATATTTTTAAAACTTATCAGCCGGATTTAGTGTACCATGCAGCTGCACATAAACATGTTCCGTTGATGGAAGTAAGTCCAAATGAAGCAATCAAGAATAATGTATTTGGCACCTTGAAATTAGTACAGGCAGCAGATAAATATCATGTGAAGCGTTTTGTTCAAATTTCAACGGATAAGGCGGTTAATCCGACGAATATCATGGGAGCATCGAAGCGAATCTGTGAAATGATTATTCAAACATATAATAATCGCTCTAAGACGGAGTATGTAGCGGTTCGTTTTGGAAATGTTTTAGGAAGTAACGGAAGTGTTATTCCATTATTCAAAAAGCAGATTGCAGCTGGTGGACCTGTAACAGTTACGCATAAAGATATTATACGATATTTTATGACAATACCGGAAGCGGTGTCACTTGTATTGCAGGCAGGTGCTTTAGCAAAAGGCGGAGAGATTTTTGTACTTGATATGGGTGAGCCGGTTCGAATTGATGATTTGGCAAGAAATTTGATTCGCTTATCAGGTTATATTCCGGATCGTGATATTGAGATTAAGTATACGGGGCTTCGTCCGGGGGAAAAATTATTCGAAGAACTTTTAATGGATGAAGAGGGACTTCAGGATACGGAAAATAAAATGATACATATAGGAAAACCAATTGAATTTGATGAAGATAAATTTTTACACCAGTTAAGAGATTTGTATCATGTTGTAAATAATGAAACGGAAGATGTTCGTTCGTATGTGCAGGAAATCGTACCAACCTATACGGTAAAATAAGTTTTTGGTAGAAATTAATATAAAGGAAAATATTTGCTATGAAAATAGATGAAACAATAGGTTTTTTAAGTAGAAATAAGCGTGATTTTTTATTAGAAAAAATAGAGCTATTAACGAAAAAGATAGAAACCTTACAATATATTATTTTATTTGGAAGTTACGCAAGGGGGGAAGAAACTGCTACAAGTGATATCGATATTCTTGTGATAACGGAAAAGCCAACAGAACGTTTTTTACGGGGAGAGCTTTGTAGTGAACTTGAGGAGGAACAGGTTGATTTGATTTTTTATACATTAAATCAGTTTAGAAGTTCAGATTGTTTGTTTGTTAGACAAGTAAAAAAAGAGGGAGTGGTATTATGGAAGAAAAATTAAATTCTTATATGGGAATGGCATATAGTGACTATTTATATGCAAAAGCAGGTATGGAAGTAGGGAAAAAGTTCGGTAATTATAATGGTGTAGCTTCTATATGTGCCCAGTCAGCGGAAAAGTATCTGAAAGCAATACTAGAGCAATGCATGACAGATAAGGATGTCTTTTCCTATTTACATTCTCATAATTTGCGTTCTATTTTAAACTGTATTAAAAGTGAATATTCAGACTTTGATGTTACTTCAAAAGATATTAAATGGCTTGGTGATTTTTATTTTGATGCAAGGTATCCGGGAGATAACTTTGTGATTGTTAGTGAAGAAGATGCAAAGGAATGTATTCGTATTGTGGAAGATTTGGAACAAAAAACAAGACAATTATTAGAAAACGAAATGAGTAAGCGCAGTCAGAAAAAACGAAAGATTGAAGAGTTAAAGAATTTTTTTATTTAGTTGATGATTAAAAAACTTCTTAAAATAGGTTGCTTCTGATAATATCAGATAAAAACAGAAAAAATGGTTAATTTTTGTGCAATTTAAATAAAAATAATTGAATTGCTTATATTGATGTGGTAAACTTAAAGTAAGAGATACGATAAGTTTTGGTTACCGATGAAATACATGTTTTCAGGTTTTTAGTCAGGAGGAGCGTATGAGTACTTATATTATTGCAGAATTAGGTGTTAATCATAACGGCGATATAGGGATTGCGAAGAAAATGATAGATACGGCGTTGATTGCTGGATGTAATGCAGTCAAATTCCAGAAACGGACAATAGAAAAGGTATATACAAAGGAGTACTTAGACAGTGAACTGGAGAGTCCGTGGGGGAATACGGTTCGAGAGGAAAAAGAACATTTAGAATTTGGTCAGGAAGAATACGATGAGATTGAAAGATATTGTAAGAAAAAGGGAATAGAGTGGTTTGCATCTGCCTGGGATGTTGAGGCACAAAAGTTTTTACAGCAATATAATTTCAAACATAATAAAGTACCGTCTGTTATGCTTCGGAATGATACTTTGTTAGAGATGATTGCGAAAGAAGGAAAATATACTTTTATTGCAACTGGAATGAGTTCATTTGAAGAGATTGACCATGCTGTTGAAATCTTTAGAAAATACGATTGTCCATTTGAGTTAATGCATTGTAACAGTACTTATCCAATGCCTAGCAGAGATGCCAATTTAAAGCTAATTGATGTAATGAGAAATCGTTATCGGTGTAAAGTTGGATATAGTGGACATGAGCTTGGCACACTTGTAAGTGCTTGTGCTGTTGCAATGGGAGCAACATCCATTGAGCGTCATGTAACATTAGATAAAAATATGTATGGTATTAACCAAAAGTCTGCAATTCAGCCATATGAACTGTGGAAGCTTGTGCAGGATATCCGTGATACGGAAATGATAATCGGTACAGGTGAGAAGGTTTTGACAAGTGCTGAACAGGAGATGAAGGAATGGGCAGGACGGATAAAGAATGATTTTCTTTAATTTAACAGATATTGTTGTTTCATAAAGTGATTTTGCGTATAATATGAGAAAGAAATGGATATATAGTATTATAAGGTATGAATAAATAATAAAAAGTAAACAATAATAACGAAAAAAAGTAGAAAATGAAATATCATGGTAGTGAGAAAAATAGGGCAATAAAAGTAATAGAAGATCAGATGTTGCCACTAAGTATACATACAGAGGATAAGGAACAATGGCTTGGAGATGGCGTATACTTATATGAGGAAAAGTTTTATGCATACAGATGGATTGAAAAGATGCATCAATCCAATATAAGAAAAGAGGAATATGATAGTGGAATTCAAGTACTTGAAAAGTTTATGGTACTTGGAGTAAAAATAGAATATGACAAAGATAGAGAATATAGGATGAGCAATCCGGAACACTATATCACATTTTGTAATATTGCGGATGCAATAAAGAAAAAGAAATAAGATACAGCATATTAATGGTTCAAATGAAATTCAGATATGTGTAAAAGACGTGAATATTATTAAAAAAATTTGCAATGTTACAAATGAGCAAGATTGTGAAAAACATATGGAATTGTTGAAATTATATGACGCATATAATAAAAGGAGAGAGAGTAATGGTAAACGGAAGAACAGTGGAGGAAGAAATATTAAGAGTAAAAGCTATATTGGATGGAACGACAAAAGAACAGTTTGAAAAAAATCTTAAAGAATGCGGTTTTAAAGAAGGAAAAATATATTCCCCAAAAGCATATGCATTACAAAATAAAATAAAAAGTGTTGCTTGATTATGATTGGACTGGTGAGCCAGAGGATGTTGTGTTTAATGCGGAAAGTTCAAAGTATGTTCTGAAGATGGAAATGGTATGTTGGTTCAACTTGGTTTGAATATTTTTGAAGATGAAGAACAAAACTATCCATTTAAAATGAAGGTTGAATTAATTGGAGAATTTGAATTAAGAAATGTAGATATAGAAAATGAGAAAGATATAAAGAAATATTATGCAAATGCAAATATTGATCCGCTAATATTACCAACAGTAAATATATGGAAAACGATAAATGGTTAGAAATAAAATAGGGATTTTTGAGACTCTTAGATTTTTTGAGAGTCTCTTTTTTTACTTTATAGGAAACTTCGTCTCCTATAAAGCAAAAACGCTCCGCGAGGATGTGCACAGATGCGAAAGGAGTATTGTTGCAAAAAGCATGCAACACGCATCTGGCACGCAAAGTGGAGCAAG
>NZ_VUMT01000021.1 GCF_009696045.1 Velocimicrobium porci
TCTATTTTTATATTTGTTATGATCCGATTATTTAATATCATATGAGTTCCTCCTTGTAACTCATATATCATAACATTTGTACATTCTTATTTAATATTTATTGTACATATTTAAGTATAACTTTATAGCTGCCATGTCACCGATTGATCCGTTAAAAACGAATGTAGGTCAAACTGCACTTGGCTCTATGAGTGAACAGCAGATTCAGAAAGTAAAAGAATATTGGGGAGTCGATAAACCTCCTTTGAAGCGGTATTTTGCATGGGCGAAGGAAGCATTAAAAGGCAATATGGGAATTTCTCTGTTGTATCGTCAGGATGTAACAAAGATTATTTGGGAAAAACTAAAAAATTCAATTATTTTAATGGGTACAGCATGGATTTTATCTGGTTTGTTTGGAGTAGCATTGGGGGTTTTGGCGGCTGTCAAAAGAGAAACCTGGGTTGATAAAATCATTAAGTCGTATTGTTTTTTGATTGCAAGTACACCTGGTTTTTGGATGGGGATTTTGCTTATTATAATATTTTCTGTCTGGTTAAACTGGTTCCCAATCGGACTTAGTGTTCCAATTGGAATGGACATGGCGGAGGTAACTATACTTGACAGGATACGACATGCTGTTTTGCCGACGGTGACATTAAGTGTTTTGGGAGTTGCTAATATTGCGCTTCATACAAGAGAAAAAATGATAGATGTAATGCAGAGTGATTATGTATTATTTGCAAGGGCGAGAGGAGAGTCTGACTGGGAAATTATAAAATGGCATGGTTTGCGGAATATACTTCTCCCGGTTATTACGCTCCAATTTGCTTCAATCAGCGAGATAGTTGGAGGTACTGTGCTGATTGAACAGACATTTTCCTATCCGGGACTTGGTCAGGCGGCAGTAATAGCAGGCTTAGGAAGTGATATGCCACTGCTTATGGGAATTACAATTGTCAGTGCAAGTCTTGTATTTGTCGGAAATTTTATTGCAAATGTGTTATACCATGTAATTGATCCAAGGATTCGATAGGGATAGGAAGGAATGGAAACAAGATAAAATGAATCAAAGAACAAAAACTATTATTTTTTTAATTGTTTTGCTTTTATTTTTTACAAGTATTGTTTTTATGGGTGTCTGTTTCTCAGAACAGGCACAGATAACAGATTTTACAAGAAAAAATTTAGCACCGGATAAACAATATTGGTTTGGAACGGACTGGCTGGGACGTGATATGTTTTTGAGAACAATAAGAGGGCTTTCAATCAGTATTTTAATAGGGATTGGCGCTTCTGTTGTCAGTGCCGGCATTGCATTAGTTTTAGGGATATTGTCTGCGCTGGGTGGAAAGAAGATAGATGCGTTTATTACATGGATCATTGATTTCATTATGGGAGTTCCTCATATTCTCTTACTTATTTTAATATCGGTGGCTGTCGGAAGAGGAGTAAAAGGCGTTGTGATTGGAATTATCTTTACCCATTGGACATCGCTTGCAAGGGTAATCCGTGGGGAAATATTACAGTTAAAAGAAATGCCTTATATTCTGATGGCCAGAAAGCTTGGAAAAAGCTCCTGGTATATCGGAAAAACGCATATGGTTCCCCATGTTATGCCACAATTTCTAGCAGGTTTGATTTTATTGTTTCCCCACGCTATCTTACATGAAGCGAGTATTACGTTTTTGGGGTTTGGATTATCCAATGAACAGCCCGCAATTGGAATTATACTTTCTGAGAGTATGAAATACTTGGTAACAGGGAAGTGGTGGTTAGCTGTATTTCCTGGTGGGCTTCTTGTGCTTACCGTTATACTTTTTGATTTAGCCGGAGAAGGGGTGAGAAAGCTGGTAAGTCCTTATGGTACTCAACAGTGATAAAAAACAGTAATAATTTTTAAATATAGAGGACGGAAAATGGAAAATAAACGGATTTTGGA
Organism: Velocimicrobium porci; assembly: GCF_009696045.1. Classification (GTDB taxonomy): domain Bacteria; phylum Bacillota; class Clostridia; order Lachnospirales; family Lachnospiraceae; genus Velocimicrobium; species Velocimicrobium porci. Next base: position 1,922 of record NZ_VUMT01000021.1, read on the forward strand.
GATAAATAATCTAGCAATTTCATTTGAGCAGTATGAGTATGGTACTAGAAAAACAAAGCTTCCTGTTATAAGGGATTTGAATGTTTCAGTTGGAGGCGGAGAAATTGTAGCAGTAGTTGGAGCAAGCGGTTCGGGAAAAAGCCTGCTTGCTCATGCAATTTTGGGAATCTTACCTTACAATGCAGAACAAAAGGGAACTATTCTTTATAATAGAGAGATTTTGGATGGCAAAAAACAAGCTCAATTGCGGGGAAGAAAAATAGTTCTCGTGCCACAGAGCGTGAATTGTTTGGACCCTCTTATGAAAATCGGGGCACAAATCTGTAAAAACAGTAAGAAACAGGCGGTTGTAGAGCGGATGAAACAAATGTTATCTTGTTATGGGTTAAGAGAAGATGTGAGAAAAATGTATCCGTTTGAACTATCAGGAGGAATGGCACGACGTGTACTGATAACAACTGCAGATATGGAACAGGCTGATTTTGTTATTGCGGATGAACCGACCCCTGGACTTGACAGAGAACTGGCGTGTCGGACAATGGAATATTTTAAAGGAATGGCGAATAGGGGAGCAGGAGTGTTATTGATTACTCATGATTTAGAATTAGCGATAACGACTGCAGATCGAATTGTCGTATTGTATGCAGGGACAGCAATAGAGGAAACGACAGCAGAAGCATTTCAGAATGAAAATACATTATTTCACCCATATACAAAGGCATTGTGGCGGGCAATGCCACAGCATGGATTTGCTGTTTGTGAGGGAACACAGCCATTTGTAACAAGAATTCCAAAAGGGTGTGTGTTTAAACAAAGGTGTAATATGTGTCAAATGAATTGTTCAAAAGAAATCCCATATATTCAGACCGATACAGGGTATGTCCGTTGTATCGGTTATAATAGAAAATGTGAGAGGAACGATAATGAGTGAGAGCAATAGACTGATTGGAAAAGATTTAAGTTATTCTTATTCAAAAGGGGTTAAGGTTATTGAAAAATGTACGATTGAATTGACAACGCAAGAAAAGTTGGGGCTTGTAGCTCCGAGTGGGTATGGCAAGACCACGTTATGTAAATTATTGAGTGGGTATTTGGAGCCTTTTGAGGGAAGTGTGTTGTTTGATGGAAAACCTTTAAAAGAATACAAAGGGTATTGTCCAATACAAATGATATGGCAACATCCGGAACAGGCAGTAAACCCGAAATTAAAAATGAAAAAAATTTTAGCGGAAGCCAATAACATAGAACCAGAGATATTGGATATACTTGGGATTGAAAATGAATGGTTTGAACGGTATCCATCCGAGCTTTCCGGTGGAGAACTCCAGCGATTTTGTATTGCAAGGGCAATAGGGGAACAGACGAGGATTTTAATTGCAGATGAAATAACAACAATGATGGACTTGGTTACCCAGTGTCAAATCTGGAATGCTTTACTTCAAATTACCGCGAAAAGAAAGATAGGAATGTTAATTGTGAGCCATGATATGGAACTGTTAAAACAAGTGGCTGACAGAATTTTACTGCTTTAACATATTGTCAAAAAAGAAAATGCTTGCTATACTGATTAAGACAAAAAACTACAAAAAATACGTATTGGAGGTTACATCTTGGATGACTATACTGTGTCACTGACACTAATAGACAAAATGATTCTGGAATCTTATAAAACAATGATTGAAGGACTTGCAGATTATTTGGGAGAAGGGTGTGAGGTTGTACTGCACAGTCTGGAAAGTATGGAACATTCTGTAATAAAAATTATAAATGGGCACCATACAGGTCGAAAAGAGGGAGCACCAATTACAAATCTGGCACTTTCTATGTTAGCAGAGATTCAAAAGGACAAAGAGAATGGATTTATATCTTATTTTGCAAGCAATAATAAAGGAGAACCTCTGAAAGCAGCTACAATTGTTGTAAAAGGAGAAGGAGGCAGGGCAATCGGGTTGCTTTGCATTAATTTTTATCTGAATACACCATTTTTAAAAGTACTGTCTACATTTTCTCCAGCAAACTCTTCTGAACAGGAGATAAAGAAAGAGGCTTTTGTGAATAACACGGATGAATTAATTCATTCAACAGTTGCAAAGGTAAAGGAGGAGGTAGAAAAAGACGAGAAGATACCTGCTTCGTTAAAAAATAGAGAAATTATTGCACAGCTTTATCGGCAGGGGGTATTTGAATTGAAAGATTCGGTTGTTAAAGTTGCAGAATGTATGGGAATATCCAAGAATACGGTGTATTTGCACATACGTCATTTACAGGAAATAAAATGAAAAGATTTTACCGGATAAATGTTGTAATAAATTAAAATAGTACAATGAAAAAATATTCATTGTTATGATTTTCTATAACAAGTAAAATGATAAAAAATTAACACTTTCATAGTAAAATGCACAAAAAAAAGAAAAGAGAATGAAAGTATTTTGTACTTTTTGTTGATTTTCTTGCACGATTGTATTAAAATATATTTTATAAAAAAATAAAATATATTTCATGGGGAACGAGGAGGTTATCATGGAGAAAAAGAAAAAACTAGGACTTGTACCAAGATTAATTATTGGAATTATTTTGGGTATTCTGATCGGAAGCTTTTTACCTGAACCGATTATTCGAGTTGTGATTACGATGTCAACTTTATTTAGTACTTTTTTGAAATTCGTTATACCACTTATGATTTTGGCATTTGTAACAATGGGTATTGCTGATTTAACACAGGGGGCAGGAAAATTGCTTGCAACGACAGCCGGTATTTCTTATGCGTCTACATTAGTGGCCGGAACTTGTGCTTTTTTTGTAGCTATTACATTATTTCCTAAGTTTATAAGCGCAGATGTTATTCAGTCAATTGGAAATCCGGAGGAAGGTATGTTAGACTCCTTCTTTTCAATTCCGCTTACACCAATTATGGACGTAACAGCAGCAGTTGCACTTGCTTTTATTTTAGGACTTTGTATCAGCTCTATGAGAGGGAAAGAGATTGGGGATACTTGCTATAATTTCTTTAGTGAGTTTTCTAAGATTATTAACAAGGTATTAAATGTAGTTATTATTCCATTACTTCCATTATATATTATGGGAACATTTGCAAATATGACAGTAAGTGGTCAGACATTTGCAATACTTTCTGTACTTTGGAAAGTATTCTTAGTTGTAATTTGTCTGCACTTGATTTATCTTGTAATTCTTTTTACTGTTTCTGGAACAATCAGCAAAAAGAATCCTATTGGAATGTTGAAAAATCAAGTTCCGGGATATTTGGCAGCAATTGGTACACAATCTTCAGCAGCATGTATTCCTGTTAATATCAAATGTGCTGAAAGTAATGGTGTCTGTCAGGAAATTCGTAATTTTGTTATTCCATTATGTGCGAATATCCACATGGCAGGAAGTATGATTACAATTACTTGTTGTGTAACTAGCGTATTATTAATGAGCAATATGGAAATTAACTTAGGAATTATTGTTCCATTTATTATGACATTGGGAATTGCTATGATAGCTTCTCCGGGAGCTCCTGGCGGATCTATTATGTCAGCACTTCCATTTCTTCCTATGGTAGGAATCGGAACGGAAAGTGCACTTGCCAGTCTTTTAATTGCACTTTATATTACACAGGACAGCTTTGGTACAGCTTGTAATGTATCTGGTGATAATGCGATAGCAGCAATCATTGACCTTATTTATAAGAAATTTATAAAAAAAGAAGAAAAAAAGGAATCTGATGTAAGTGAAGATGCTGAAGCAGAACCGGAAGGCAATTAGAAGTTTGAATAGAATTAAAAAAATAATTTAATATAAAAGATAAGAAATAAAAACTGCTGCTGAATAAAAAAAGTATTTAGCAGCAGTTTATAATAGCAAAAAATAAAAAATATTAGAGGAGAAAACAATGGGATTTATCAGTGTATTTGATGTAATAGGACCTAATATGGTTGGACCTTCCAGCTCGCATACGGCAGGAGCTGCTTCAATTGCGCTCCTTGCAAGAAAAATGATAGGTGGCAATATTAAAAAAGTTGTATTTACTTTATATGGTTCGTTTGCAAAAACTTATCGTGGACATGGAACAGACAGAGCGCTTCTTGGAGGAATTCTTGGATTTGATACCGATAATTTAAACATAAAAGATTCGTTTGAGTTGGCAAAAGAAGCCGGGATTGAATATGAATTTAAAACAAATGAAAAGGAAACAGAGGTACATCCTAATACGGTTGATATTGAGTTATGGAACGATGAGGATCTTTCACTTACAGTTCGTGGTGAATCAAGAGGTGGCGGAAAGGTTATGATAACCCGTATTAATGAAGTAGAAGTTGAATTTACCGGAGAATATAGTGCGCTCATTACAATCCATAAGGACAAGCCGGGTGTTGTTGCTAACATTACAAAATGTTTAAGTGATTGCAATGTAAATATAGCATTTATGCGATTGTTCCGAGAGGACAAGGGGGCAACTGCTTACAGTATTGTGGAATCCGATGAAAAAATTCCTAAGAAGGTATTAGATGAAATTAAAGAAAATCAGTATGTTCAAAATGTGATGCTGGTTCAAATATAAGGAGGAACTTTGATGGACTTTAAAGATGGAGTGTCACTGCTTGCTTTGTGTGAGCAGAACCAAATGAAAATATCAGATGTTATGAGAGAACGGGAAATTAGCATGACAGATGCCTCTTTGGAGGAGATTAATGAACGCATGGCAAAAGCGTTGTCTATTATGCAGGACGCGGTTCATAAACCATTAAGTGAACCACTTTCTTCAATTGGAGGTCTGATTGGAGGCGAAGCTTCTAAACTGCGCCAGATGAGAAGAGGCGGAAAATCAATTTGTGGAACCATTTTATCGAAATCAATTACCCATGCAATGGCAGTGTTAGAGGTAAATGCTTCTATGGGATTAATTGTTGCAGCTCCTACAGCTGGTTCTGCTGGTGTTGTTCCGGGACTTTTACTTGCTTTGCAGGAAGAATACAGCCTTTCGGATGAACATTTGATAGATGGATTATTTACAGCAGGTGCAGTCGGCTATTTAATTATGCGAAATGCAACTGTTGCAGGTGCACAGGCAGGATGTCAGGCAGAGGTTGGAGCGGCTTCTGCGATGGCAGCAGCAGCCGCAGTAGAAATCATGGGTGGAACTCCGGCACAATGTTTAAACGCAGCATCTACTGCGATTATGAATTTATTGGGGCTGGTTTGTGACCCGATTGCAGGATTAGTAGAATCTCCATGTCAAAGTCGAAACGCAATGGGAGTATCCAATGCTTTGTGCTGTGCCGAAATTGCTTTAAGTGGAATTGAACAGGCAATTCCATTTGATGAAATGGTCGAAACAATGTATAAAGTAGGAAGAAGCATACCATTTGAATTAAGAGAAACAGCTCTCGGCGGGTGTGCGGCGACAGCAACCGGATGTCAGAAAACTTGTCAGATTTTCCATTCATAAAATAAGAAAACTAAATTTATGTAAAATAGCCGTTTTATTTGAACAAAAGGGGAAACGGCTATTTTTATTATGTACAAATGTAACTTTTTTTGATATACTTGTAATGTTGAGCAAATAAAAGGAGGATGCGATGCGTACAATATTAGTTGGCTTATTTTTAGTATGTTATTTTATATTTAGTATTCCGATGTACTTGATTCAGTATATAATTGGGAAAGCAGACAAAAATTTGCAATTTAAAGTTGCACAGCATATTGTTTCAAGAGCATTTAAAATAATCTTATTTCTTAGTGGCGTAAAATATGAGGTAAGTGGAATTGAAAATGTTCCGAAGGACGAAGCCGTTTTGTATATTGCAAATCATAGAAGTTTTTTTGATATTGTGATTGGCTATGCTACAGTTCCAACGCTAACAAGCTTTGTTGCTAAAAAAGAAATGGATAAGGTTCCGTGTATCCGAATCTGGATGCGGTATATGAAATGTCTTTTCTTAGATAGAGAAAATGTAAGAGAAGGATTAAAGACGATACTCCAGGGAATTGAGCAGGTAAAAGAGGGATATTCTGTTTTTATTATGCCTGAAGGTACAAGAAACCATGAAGAAGGTATTTTGCCATTTCACGAGGGAAGTTTTAAAATTGCGGAAAAATCAAATTGTGCAATTGTTCCTGTCGCAATGACTCATACGGATGATATATTAGAAAATCATATGCCATGGATTCACAAAACAAAAGTATCTGTCCGCTATGGCAAACCTATTTACATGAGAGAGCTTGAGAAGGAACAGAGAAAATTTATCGGTGCCTATACAAGAGGTATCGTGCTTGAAATGTTAGAAGAAAAAGAATTATGATTTATAGAGAATTATTGTAAATTGGTATTGGCAATTTTCTCTTTTAATGATACAATAATTGAGCAAGAATTTAAGGAGGTACATACAGATGAATATGAATTTATTACCTGTATTGGCGTTTAGCTTAAAGCCGGTAACGATTGTATTAATCGTTATTACAGTTTTACTAATTGCAGCAATTGTATTTTTATACATTTATGGAAGTAAGCTTCAGAAGAAACAAGAAACGGCTCAGTCACAGTTAGAGGCAGGAGCACAATCGGTATCTCTTTTGGTAATTGATAAGAAGAGGATGAAGTTAAAAGAAGCTGGGCTTCCTCAAATTGTAGTTGACCAGACACCAAAATATCTTCGTGGCTCTAAGGTTCCAATTGTAAAAGCTAAGATTGGCCCTAAGATTATGACATTAATGTGCGATGAGAAAGCATTTGAAGTAATTCCAGTAAAAAAAGAAGTAAAAGTTGTAATGAACGGAATTTACATTATGAGCGTAAAAGGTTCAAGAGGCGGATTGGAAACAAAAGAAGAAAAAGTTGGATTTTTCAAACGAATGAAAAATAAATTTGCAAAAGCAGAATAATAAAGAGCTGTCGCTTTCACAATTTATAAATCGTGAAACGGCAGCTTCTTTTATTGGATACGGGAATATCCATAATATTCTTCCAGTGTCATGTCTTTTTGATATAACAAGGTTGCTAATTCAATGCCAACATAGCGGATATGCCATGGTTCGAAAGCATATCCGGTGATGTCTGTCTGTTCTTTGGGATAACGTAACAGATAACCAAACTCATGACAATGTTTTTTTAGCCATTTGCCCTCTGGTGTATAGGCGAAAACTTCATCAAGACGATTGTGAATGGATATGGAAGAAACATCAATGGCAAGACCAGTCTGATGTTCACTATGGCCGGGAGTTGCGGAAAATTGTTTTGTATGTTCCTCACCCTTTTGTAATAGGTTATTTTGATAAATAGCATTTTGCCGTTCATAAGAGCGATATCCCGACACACCAAATAAGTGTAACTGGTTATGATAAGCAGCTTTAAATAACTTTTCTAAGGCAAAGGAAGCTTCTCTACGAAGTAACTTTTTTTCACTAAAACAGGTACAGCAAAAAGGTATGTCGGGAAAGACTAAGCCAGCCGGTTGATAATTAGCTGGCAATGCAAATTCCTTATTTACTAAAATAGCAGTGCTTTTAAGTGAACAATTGACCAAATCCGGATTATATGTAATAGTATCTCTTACAATTTTATGATTTTTATCAAATATCCCTTTTTTCATTTTTTTCCCATTCTATAAGATAGTAGTACTATAATATATTCATTAATAAGTTAAAGTTGTCTGTCCAATTGATTATTGGTTTGCTTTGCTTCCACATTTTGGGCAAATATCTCCATCCGTATAAATATAACCACAGCGATAACAGCATTTCTTTTCGTGCTTTTCTTTTGCAAGATAGGATATATTTCGAGATTGTGGTTTTTCTTGAAGATAATCAATAAAATCACCTAAAACTTTGGAAAACCATTTCCATTCCTTTGAAGGAAGAGAAAGAGGAAGCTTTATTCTTTCACCATTAATTTTTTCTACAAAAATCCCCTTATTAATCAATCCTGTTTTTTCTTCAATTGTATCAATTTCCAGAATTGGAATTATTCCGGAATGGAAAAGGCTATTATAAAATATATGGTCCGGTGTTAATACAAAACCCTCTTTTCCATTAGAAAATCGAGAGGAATCGGATACGAAAACAGGGTATTCATATTGACCATGTGCTGAGGCGTAACCGTTTAGCACTTTATCAAAAAAGGCTTTTTCTTCGTCCTCTAAATCTCCGCGCATTGCTTTTCTTGCTTCGTAAAAATGAAACTTAGGGTTGTCTTTTATATAAGGATTCATTTCTCTTTTAAGTTTACGGACGAGCTGGTCACATTCGTCTGCCTTTAGTTTGGTAAGACGTTTATCAAGCATTTCTAGTGCATTTATTTTTAATTCAGGAAGGAACACTCCGTTTTCAATTTTTTTAATTGCTTCTAATCCTTCTTCGAATGTCATATCCGTAATGCTTGGACATATTTTTTGAATCGCAATTTGATCCATCTCATAAATTTTATTATGAATTTTATCTAAAAAAGGCTGTAAGTTTTTTTTGGAAAATCCTTGCTCTTTTAAATCATTATATAATTGAAACAAAGAATCCCGATTATTTTTGTTTGCCCGGGCAATAAATGAATTAATCTCCTGTTGTTCAACTAAACTGCGTCTTTGCTCTAATTGCTTTTCGTATGGTGTAATATCAACATCTTTATATTGATGAAGCTTTGATAAAAATTGCTCAAACTGTTTTTTATTTAATTGGGGTGGAAGGGTAGATATTAGGTATTCTACCTCTTTTTCACCAGTTATTTTCTTTTGTTTTGTCAGGAATTCTAAAAGTGGTTGTTTTACCGATTGGGGAACATCACTTTCATTAATTTCATGTACAACACGCTCAATTTCATGGTAAGATTTTCCCTTGCATGCTTCCGCTTTTTGCTTCAAACTTTTTTCTTTTTCTTCAAATAGTATTTTATTGATTTCTTTTAGGTAAGGTTCTTTTTCTGAATCGGGCAAGGTCTGTTCGGATTCAATTTTCGACTTTAAGTCGGTCAGCTGTTTTGGTGACATTCTTGTGACAACAGCAATGTGGGCGTCATATTTTTCTTTTAATTTATTGTTTAATTGATTTTTTATTTCTTGGATTGCAGACGAGGTTTCTTCATCTCCTCCTTCTAGTTCCGATAATAAATATTTTAGCTCATCAGGAGTTTTTTTAGAAAAATCCTGATGGAGATTTATTGCTCTGGAGGATTTTTGAGGCGTTTCGGTTTTTTGAGTCAATTTCTCTTTTTTTGTTTTATTTGGTTTTTCTTTAGCAAAAGGCTTATTTGTATGTTGAACTGCGTTTTTTTGTAAGCGTTTTTTTACAAGCTTTGGATAATATACTTCTACCGCTGTTTTAGGATAAAACCCGGAAATCATTTTTTCCTCTAATGAATTTAACTCTTCTTCCGATGCGGTATCAATATGTTGGAAAAGTTCTTCTAATGTTTCAGGAGTTTTTTCATTTCGCCTGTTGTGCTGTGCTTCGAATTCGTTAAATTTATAGTTGGCACATCGCTCACCTGCGTTTCCTAAAAGTTCTAAATAATCTTCATATGCAATCCGGTCTTCTTCAAATTCTAAAATATAAATATCACCTTCCTGCAATAGCTTATCAGGACGTGGTGTATAAAAACAATTACAATGATTACAAGTATAGGCACGGGCAAGATAGACTTTCCCCTCTTCCGTTTCAATCGGGAATTCACGACCGACAGGATATAGCGAAATAAAAAGTTTTTCTTTGCAGGAAGGGCATAGATAGTCTACTGGATAGAAGCTATTGCCGAGGCGGGTAGTATTTTTGTCTTCTATATGTTCTGTTTTTGCAAAAGAAAGGGTTCTTTTCACCCATTTCATATTGTGCCATAACCCTAATTTATATTCATCGTCAAGGTCTTCATCTAGGGTCGGACTTTTCCAACGATTTCCTATGGTCTGTTCCGAAGTATTTTCCGATTCAGTAGTATCCTGATTCGAAGGGAAAGAAACATCACTTGAAGCCTCTTTTTCGCTGGAATCGGAAATCGGTTCGGAAAGCGTTAAAATATCATGAATGACATCTTCATAACTAATCAAAATTTTGTTTTTATAGAAACGAAAGTTATCATCACGAAAACTAGGTTCAATATGAACCTCTTTTAAAATACTTTTGAATAACTGATTTAATTGTGAATAGTCTTTTTCTACCTTTAATCCATTAATCGTACCCCATTTTCCAAAAGCATATAATGTCATATTCAGGGTATTAACAAGTAATTCGTCGTTGATGATTTCAGTTATTTGGCTTTCTTCAATTGTAAGATCAATAAGATTCGTATAAAGTTGTTTTGTATCATAGTTAAAAAAAAGCGAACGCACTTTTCCGGGAAGAATTAACGTATTATTAGTAATTACAAAGATGTGATTCCAGATGACGTTAACACCTAAAGTTTTTATTAGAGAAAGAAATACGCGCTTTAATTGGTCATTGGCTTTTAAAAGTATCATGTGATTCACCTCTTAAAAAATACTTATAGACATTTTACCATATTTTAAAAACATAAACTATAAAATGATGTCAAAAGTATGGAGGTTGTAACAGATTTTGTTTTAATGTTTGCTTTGATAAGAAATAGAAAAGGATGCTTTACAGCATCCTGGTGTGGACAAGAGTATTTTCTATTAAATGGAGTTTAAGGATGAGAGTAAGTCGTTTTTAATATTCCATAGATTGTTTGATAAATCAACATAAACTTCCTGAGGATTTATTAAACGTCTTGTTTCATCCCACAAGGTACTCTGTTCCTTTTTGCAATAAGCCTGAATATCCATAACAGATGGAGACTCATAAACACACTGACCATTTTGAAAAATTGGAATTAAAATTTCACGTACTTCATAAGTGTTTGGTTGCAATAAAGTTTTTTTCCATGTGGCAATTGGGTCAAATAACATAAGTGGTTTTGTCGGGTCAATTGTATCGGTAACAAGAGAAATTAAATCTGCTTTAATTTTATTTGTTTCTTTGTCATAAATACGGTAAATTGTTTTATTTCCCGGGTTTGTGATTTTCCATGTGTTTTCTGATAACTTAATTTTAGGAATGAATTCTCCATTACGTTTGATTGCGGCCAATTTATATACACCACCAAAGGAAGGACAATCCTTTGAAGTAATAAGGTTTGTTCCGACACCCCAAGAGTTAATGGCAGCGTTTTGTGTTTTTAAAGAATCAATTAGATATTCATCTAAATCGCTGGAGGCACATATCGTGGCATCTGTAAATCCGGCGGCATCGAGCATTTGGCGGGCCTTTTTAGAAAGATAAGCAAGATCCCCGCTGTCTAAACGAATTCCATAAGCACTTGGCATTTTGCCTGCCTCTTTTAATTCGCTGAATACTTTAATTGCATTTGGCACACCAGAGCGAAGGGTATCGTAGGTGTCAACAAGAAGAGTTGTATTTGTTGGGTAAAGCTCGGCATATTTCCGGAATGCGGTTAATTCATCGGGAAAACTCATAATCCAACTGTGAGCATGCGTGCCAAGCGCCGGAATCTGAAATTCTTTTGCACAAAGAACGTTACTTGTTCCAGCGCAGCCACCAATAACAGCTGCTCTTGCACCCAATGTGCCGGCGTCTGGACCCTGGGCACGGCGAAGACCAAATTCCATAATCGGATCTCCCTGTGCTGCAAAACATACCCTGGAAGCTTTTGTAGCGATTAAGCTTTGATGGTTAATAATATTTAAAATTGCAGTTTCTACGAGTTGAGCTTCCATAATTGGAGCAACAACTTTTACGAGTGGTTCCATAGGGAAAACAACAGTGCCTTCTGGAATTGCATAAATATCCCCTGTGAAATGAAAACCGGCCAGATAATCTAAAAAGTCCTCGTCAAACATATTTAAACTTCTTAAATATGCAATATCATCGTAATCAAAATTTAGTTCTTTAATATATTTAATCACCTGTTCAAGTCCTGCACAAATCGCATAGCCGCTGCCAGATGGATTGTTTCGGTAAAAAGCATCAAAAACGACAGTTTCATTTGTTTGATTCTTAAAATAACCCTGCATCATAGTAAGTTCATAAAAGTCAGTTAATAGTGTTAAATTGCCAGTCATATTGCGTCCTCCTCTAAAAAACGACGATTCATATTTTTTTAATTGATATTATAATGCTACGAATGGTGAATAATGTCAAGGTTACAATTCTTGATTCGTGTAAAAGTATTCACACAATAAATGAAGTTTGAATAAATTTTCATCCAAAAACGCTAAAAAATATTGACAGTGACTGGTGATATATGTAATATTTATACAGAACATAATGATCTGGAAACTGGTTTAGATTACAATACATAAATTAAAATATTATACAAGGAGAAAAGTTGAGAAGACAATGAAGAGAGCATTTTTCCCTGAAAAAATAAAAAAAGAAAGCCGGTTATATATAATATTATTATCATTATTTGAGCTTGGAGATAAAATATTTGGAGCAATTTATATTGCGTTTATGCGATTAAAGGGAGCTTCACTTCCATGTATTTCTATGTTGTTTAGTATTCAACAGATTCTTATGGCGGTGTTGGATTTACCAACAGGTGCAATTTCTGATAAGATTGGCCGAAAAAAAACGGCGTCAATAGGATTTTTAATTTGGGGTATTAGCCTACAGCTGTTTTGTATTGGAACAGATTTTTGGACATTTCTTCCTGGTATTGTACTATTTGCACTTGGTATGGCATTTATATCCGGTGCACTTGGAACATGGCTGATTGATCAGATAATAAAAAATGGGGTCTATGAAAAGCGAGGAGAAATCTTTCCCAAAGCACAAATGGTGATTCGTTTTTTTTCGATTGCTGCGGCAATAGTTTCTATTTTTCTTGTCAATATTTCGAAGGAGTTTACAATCTTTGTGGCCGGAGTATTCGGAATACTGGCAGGAATCATAGGCTTTGTTGTTGGGGAAGACAATTATGGAAATGTAAGGAATAAAAAAATACATAGAATCTTATTTGAAAGTATGAATGGATTTATTAAATCAAAATGCTTGATGATTATAGCATTAAAAACAGTTGTTGGTTATATTTCTTTTATTGCATTTATACTATATTGGCAAATTTATACAACAGAATATATGCAGATTTCAGCAAGTTATTTAAGTATACTGTTAGTATCATTTATGGCTGCACTTATGATGGGAAATTATGCGGCATCGATACTTTCAAAAAAAACAACCGTGTTCAATGTGGTTGTAATAGGATACGTAGTATGCCTGCTGGGATATATAGGATTATATATAAATAAGGAGAACATAATTTTACTATTTATTGTGGGAGCTTTTTTAATTGAATTTGGATTCGGAATTGAACAGGTGGCATCTGTAGTATGGATGAATGACTATTTTGACAGTGATACCAGATCTACTTATAGTTCCCTATTTTCTACGATAGAGTGTACCTTTGGTTTTCTTATTATTAACGTGCTTGGATTAGTTGCTGATTTATATGGGATAAATATGGTCTGGGCATTAGCAGCAGGTTCTATTATTGTAACTGTAGGTGTTATGTTGTGGTTAAATAGTTGCTACAAAACTGAAAAAGAAAAAATGTAAATGATAGCAATTTTATGGAAATTAAAGTTGAAAAAGACTATAATTAGAGAAGGAATAGTGTATAAGACTAATATTGGGTGAAAGGGGTAGAATATGAACACACTTATTTATGAAGAACTAGAGGCACAGGATAAGATTGAAATTAAAATGAATGGGATTCCGTATTTATTGATTCAGGAGCATATAGAAGCTATCATGTCAATCAAAGATGGATGCTTCATTTATTATGAGAATGAAGTCTTTTTATGTGGGAAAACATTGCGGGAGTTATTAAAAGAATTAAATCCTAAATATTTTTTACAATGTCATAAAAGATATGCTGTTAATATCAGGAAAATAAAGGAAGTTAGAGATGGAGAGATTTATCTCAAATGTTCAAAGAAAATTAGAGTTTCAAGGCGATATAAAAAGGTTTTAGAAAATATGATATTGGAAGAGAAATAGCATTTGACAATTTTAAAAATATATACTATGATAATTATCAATAACAAAATAAAAACTATGATGGAGACAGTAAGATTATATTGAACGGCAAAGTGAATCGGGGATAGTGTGAACCTGGTCTAAGTAAGATAATCTGAATATCACTCCTAAGTTGCAGGCTGAAATTTCATTTTTTCAATTTTAGAGGATAAAAGTAAGCCCCGCCGGTGTTCACCGTTATATGGAACATGTATAAAAATCAGTAAGATGGAGTACAGGTGGTATAAATGATAGCTTAAGCTCTCATCCTGTTAGGGATGGGGGCTGTTTTTCATTCATAGGAAATTGTTTTTAGAATAAACAAAAATAAATCAGATAGAAAGGAATAAGAGCTTTATGTTGTATGAAAAAGTATCGACAAATTTAAATTTTGTAGAGCGCGAGAAAAAAGTAGAAGAATTCTGGAAAGAGAAAGATATCTTCAAAAAGAGCATGGATTCAAGAAAAGAGGGAGAAACCTATACATTTTATGATGGACCTCCAACAGCAAATGGAAAACCACATATCGGACACGTATTAACACGTGTTATTAAAGATATGATTCCAAGATATCGTACAATGAAAGGTTATATGGTGCCAAGAAAGGCAGGCTGGGATACACATGGTCTTCCGGTAGAGCTTGAAGTAGAAAAGCTGTTAGGATTAGATGGAAAAGAACAGATTGAAGAATATGGATTAGAACCATTTATTAAAAAGTGTAAAGAATCTGTATGGAAATATAAAGGAATGTGGGAGGATTTCTCTGGTACAGTTGGATTTTGGGCTGATATGGAAAATCCCTATGTAACATATGACAATAATTTTATTGAATCCGAATGGTGGGCGTTAAAGCAGATATGGGATAAAGGTTTACTTTACAAAGGTTACAAAATCGTTCCTTACTGCCCACGTTGCGGAACTCCTTTATCTTCCCACGAGGTAGCGCAAGGATATAAAGATGTAAAAGAAAAATCGGCAATTGCAAAATTTAAGGTAACAGGAACGGAAAATGAATACATTTTAGCATGGACAACAACTCCTTGGACTTTGCCTTCTAATGTTGCGTTGTGTGTGAATCCAGATGAAACATATGTAAAAGTAAAAGTTCAGGTAAATGATAAGAATGATGTTGTAAAAGAAGGAGAAGAAGATACTGCTGTTGGTACAGAGTATTATATTCTTGCAGAGGCACTTCTTTCTGTTATTGAAGGAGCTTATGAGGTTGTAGAGCATTATGTCGGAAAAGATTTGGAGTATAAGCAATATATACCGCTTTTTGATTATGCGTTTAATAAACAAGACGGAACAATTGGAGATCCCGGCGACCGTACTTCTGTAAATGGGAAAAAAGCATTTTATGTTACATGCGATCATTATGTTACATTGACAGATGGTACCGGTGTTGTTCATATTGCACCTGCATTTGGTGAAGATGATGCGAATGTCGGACGTAAATATGACTTGCCATTTGTACAGTTAGTAGATGAAAAGGGAGAAATGAAGCCGGAAGTAACGGATATGGCAGGTGTATTCTGCAAAGAGGCAGATAAGACAGTGCTTCATTTATTAGGAGAAAAGAAATTATTATTTAAAGTACTAAAATTTGAACATAGTTATCCATTCTGTTGGAGATGTGATACACCACTTATTTATTATGCAAGAGAATCTTGGTTTATCAAAATGACAGCAGTAAAAGATGACTTGATTCGAAACAATAATACAATTAACTGGATTCCTGAAAGCATTGGTAAGGGTCGTTTCGGTGACTGGTTAGAAAATGTTCAGGATTGGGGAATCAGTCGTAACCGTTATTGGGGTACCCCTTTGAATGTATGGGAATGTGAATGTGGACATATGCATTCAATTGGTAGTATTGAAGAGTTAAAAGAACTGTCTGATAATTGTCCGGATGAAATTGAACTTCACCGCCCATATATTGATGCAGTTACAATTAAGTGTCCAGAGTGTGGAAAGCAGATGCACCGTGTTCCGGAAGTAATTGACTGTTGGTTTGATTCAGGAGCAATGCCATTTGCACAGCATCATTATCCATTTGAAAATAAGGAGATATTTGAGGCACAATATCCAGCAGATTTTATTTCCGAAGCAGTTGACCAGACAAGAGGCTGGTTCTACTCTCTATTGGCTGAATCTACATTATTATTTAACAAAGCACCATATAAAAATGTAATTGTATTAGGACATGTTCAGGACGAAAACGGACAGAAGATGTCTAAGTCAAAAGGAAATGCAGTAGACCCATTTGATGCATTGAAAGAGTATGGAGCAGATGCGATCCGCTGGTATTTTTATATCAACAGTGCCCCATGGCTTCCAAACCGTTTCCACGGAAAGGCTGTAATGGAAGGTCAGCGTAAGTTTATGGGTACATTGTGGAATACCTATGCATTCTTTGTACTTTATGCAAATATTGATGAGTTTGATGCAACAAAATATAGTTTAGACTATGATAAGCTTCCAGTTATGGATAAATGGTTACTTTCCCGTTTAAATACAGTTGTAAAGACAGTAGATGAAAACCTTGCTAATTATAAAATTCCAGAAACAGCAAGAGCATTACAGGACTTTGTAGATGAGATGAGTAACTGGTATGTAAGACGAGGAAGAGAACGGTTCTGGGCGAAGGGAATGGAGCAGGATAAGATTAACGCTTATATGACATTGTATACAGCACTTGTTACGATTTGTAAAGCGGCAGCTCCAATGGTTCCATTTATGACAGAAGATATTTATCAGAACCTTGTTTGCAGTATCAATAAAGATGCTCCAGAGAGTATTCACTTATGTGATTTCCCAGAAGTAAAAGAAGAGTGGATTGATACAAAGTTAGAAAAAGATATGGAAGAAGTGCTTGATATTGTAGTACTGGGTCGTGCATGCCGTAATACAGCTAATATTAAGAACCGTCAGCCAATCGGAAGAATGTATGTAAAGGCAGAAGATGAATTATCTGCATTCTATAAAGAAATCATTGCAGATGAGTTGAATGTAAAAGAAGTAGTATTTACTGATGATGTAAGAGACTTTACATCTTATACATTTAAGCCACAGTTAAAGACATTAGGTCGTCGTTTTGGAAAACAGTTGAATGCCCTAAAAGAGTTGTTGTCAAGTTTAGATGGCAATAAAGCAATGGATGAGTTAAATGAAAAAGGTACTCTTACAATTGCATTAGATGGCAAAGAGGAAGTTCTTGAAAAAGAAGATTTATTAATTGATGCTGCTCAGATGGAAGGCTATACTTCGGAATCTAATTATGGTATTACAGTAGTGCTTGATACAAATCTTTCCGAAGAATTGATTGAAGAAGGTTTTGTATTAGAAATCATTAGCAAAATTCAGACAATGCGTAAAGAAGCAGATTTTGAAGTAATGGATCACATTACAGTTTATCTGGAAGGAAATGATAAACTTCAGGCGATTATTGAAAAAAATAAATCAGGTGTAATGGAAAAAGTTCTTGCTGATTCAATTGTATATGGAGAGGCAAAAGGTTCCGTAAAGGAATGGAACGTAAATGGTGAAAAGGTTACACTTGGAGTAGAACGAGAATAGAGAATAATTATACATGAAAAAATAAAAAATTGTTTTTGACATTTAAGAATAGAGTGCTGATTGAAAAAATAGGGAAGGCGTGTTATAATATGCACGAAAAATGGTGTATATTATTTGATTGGAGAATATTAAAGGAGGTATGACTTATGACAACATTAAGACAGAGTGCAATGATGGAGTTGGAAAAGATACCGGAAGATAAATATGGCAGATAAAATTCTGATTGATACGAATGTATTACTTGATTATCTTCTTGAAAGAGCTCCATTCTTTGAGGATTGTTTACAAATGGAATGTGCAAGGAGTTATGGAGCAGAATATATTGTGACAAGGAACGTATCGGATTATTCTGCATCAGACATAAGGGCAATTCTATCAAGCGAATACTTAAGATTATAATAGACAAAGCACCAACGGAAAGGAAATGTTCTTTCTGAAGGTGCTATTTTACTTTATAGGAAACTTCGTCTCCTATAAAGCAAAAACGCTCCGCGAGGATGTGCACAGATGCGAAAGGAGTATTGTTGCAAAAAGCATGCAACACGCATCTGGCACGCAAAGTGGAGCAAGTCCCTCATGAGTGAGGGATACAGGAAGTTGAGGTGGACTTGTCCACTTTGTTCTATTATCAACGCCTTTTTTTTATTATTAAAAAATAACATATTTGGGGATTAGAACGCTATTTTAAATGTATCCTTAGAAGTAAACGGAATAGAAGCTTCTACCATACCTGCCGCATATGGAGCCAGAGCATATACATCATAGTAGAAACAAATTTTCCCTTTCTTTAGATAAAAATTTGATTTTTTTCCAGCAGTCTCCTTCACGGTTTTTAAGGCATCACTAAAATATGCTTCTTTATTTGCCTTTATTTTCTTTTCAAATGCCTTATAGATTTTATTTTTAATCGTCTTATCAGACCCTTTCATAATATCAGTTAATTTAAGTTCTTTTCCTGTATTCAAATCAAAGGTATGTGCATCAGTATAAGGAGTACCATGGGCTCCGCCGGTATAGAAATAACCTGATGTAACAATTGAAAGATAACCTTTTTGGTTATAGGTAACTTCATAAGATACGTTGTCATTGTAAATTGGAAAATCTCCCTCTTCTGAAAACTCTTTTGCATCATCCAGATAGTTTTCAAACGAGCGAAGCCATTCTTTCTCTTGTTTTTCATAAAACTTGTTGATTTTTTTCAGAGAGTCAAAGTTGCCTTTTAGAACAGGACGATTATAAACAGCTTCCATTACAACTTTTTTGTTTTTATTCTTATAAGTATATTTTTTGCTATATTTTTTTATTGTAGCTTTTGTAAGGGTAACCTCCTCTTTTGCCGTTGTTACATCATTAGAAACGGATGACACTGCGACAGCCTGATTTATCTGAGCGGCATGAGCAGGGATGGAACCAGATGCGTTGGTGAAAACCAACGATGATAGTACGGCATATAGAGCGAATAATTTTTTCCTTTGCATAAGAATCCTCCTAAAACTATATAATTTATGATGTTGGGATCAAACCATATTTTGCCCCTGATACCTATGGATGACTACGCACTTTGTGCTTCCGTCATCCTAAAAACATTCGGAATTTATTTTAGTATACTACTATTGTAGTAAAAAGATATTAAGGATTTCTTTCAAAATCGAAAAGATTTTATATCGAATTTTCATTTCCCTTTTTTGTGAAAATGAGCTATAATCAAAGTGTGAAAATATCCGAAAGGAGGAGCAACATGAAGGAACTTGATAAAGAAGAATTTAAGAAACAGGTTGTTGATTATATGAAGGTGCTTTACTTTCGAACAGTAGAGGAAGCAACGCAACAACAATTATTTCAGGCAGTTTCTTACGCAATTAAAGATTACATTGTGGATCAGTGGATGGAAACTCACAAAAGATGTGAGGAAGAAGATGCAAAGAGAGTTTACTATCTTTCAATGGAATTTCTAATGGGAAGAGCATTGGGCAATATTATCCTTAATTTAAAGGGAAACAAAGAAATCAGAGAAGCTTTGGATGAACTGGGAATTGATTTAAATGCGATTGAAGATCAGGAACCGGATCCGGCACTGGGAAATGGAGGACTGGGACGTCTGGCTGCTTGTTTTTTAGATTCTCTTGCAACACTTAACTATCCTGCTTATGGCTGTGGAATCCGTTATAAATATGGAATGTTTAAGCAGAAAATAGAAGATGGATATCAGATAGAAGCACCGGATAATTGGTTAAAAGAAGGCTATCCATTCGAAATTAGGCGGGAAGAGTATGCAGTGGAAGTAAAATTCGGAGGGCATATTGCAATTCACCGTGATGAAACCGGAAGAGAAATTTTTACACAGGAAGATTATCAATCTGTGCGTGCAGTTCCTTATGATCTTCCGATTGTAGGATATAATAATGGTTTTGTAAATACGCTTCGAATCTGGGATGCAGAGGCGATAGATAATTTTAATCTGGATTCTTTTGATAAAGGCGATTATCATAAGGCGGTAGAACAGCAGAACTTAGCAAGAACAATCTGTGAGGTATTATATCCAAATGATAATCATTATGCAGGGAAAGAGTTACGTCTGAAACAACAGTACTTCTTTGTATCTGCAAGTGTGCAGAAGGCAGTATTAAAGTATATGAAAAGGCATGACGATATTCATAAATTATATGAAAAAGTGTGCTTTCAGCTAAATGATACGCATCCAACAGTTGCAGTTGCAGAACTTATGCGTATTTTGATGGATGATTATCGTTTATCATGGGAGGAAGCATGGGAAATTACAAATAAAACTTGTGCTTATACGAATCATACGATTATGTCGGAAGCACTGGAAAAATGGCCACTGGAGCTGTTTTCACGCCTGCTTCCAAGAATCTATCAGATTGTAGAGGAAATTAACCGCCGGTTTATTATTCAGATTCAGGAAAAATATCCGGGAGACTTTAGTAAAATAGAAAAGATGGCAATTGTATATGATGGTCAGGTTCGTATGGCAAATCTTGCAATTGTATCAGGATTTTCAGTGAATGGAGTTGCAAATCTTCATACTGAAATTTTAAAGCATCAGCAATTGAAAGAATTTTATGATATGATGCCGGAAAAATTTAATAATAAAACGAATGGCATCACACAACGTCGGTTTCTTCTTCATGGGAACCCACTACTTGCAGATTGGGTAACGAATAAAATTGGTGATGACTGGATTACAAATCTGACACATATTAATGAGCTTGCAATTTATGCAGACGATGAAAAATGTCAGAAGGAATTTATGAATATTAAATATCAGAATAAGTTACGGCTTGCTGAATACATTAAAAAGCATAACGGAATTGAGGTTGACCCTCGTTCCATCTTTGATGTTCAGGTAAAACGACTTCATGAATATAAGAGGCAGTTACTTAATATCCTGCATATTATGCACTTGTATAATGAACTAAAGAAAAATCCGACCATGGATTTCTATCCAAGGACATTTATTTTTGGTGCAAAGGCATCAGCCGGTTATCGCAGGGCAAAAGCAATTATAAAATTGATTAACAGTGTTGCAGATGTGATTAATAATGACACGTCAATTGGTGGAAAAATTAAAGTTGTGTTTATTGAAAATTACCGTGTGTCGAATGCAGAGATTATTTTTGCTGCCGCGGATGTTTCAGAACAAATTTCTACAGCAAGTAAGGAAGCAAGTGGAACCGGTAATATGAAATTTATGTTAAATGGTGCGATTACTTTAGGTACAATGGACGGTGCTAATGTAGAGATTGTGGAAGAAGTTGGAGCAGAAAATGCCTTTATTTTTGGTCTTAGTTCAGATGAGGTAATTCAGTATGAACAAAATGGAGGCTATAATCCAAAGGAAATCTATAACATCGACCAGGATATCCGTACTGTGCTTACACAGTTAGTAAATGGAACTTATTCACCGGAGAATCCGGAATTATTCCGTGAAATTTATAATTCGTTGTTAGAGGATAATGGTGGCGAACGGGCAGATCAATACTTTATTTTGAAAGATTTCCGCTCTTATGAAGAAGCACAGAAACGAGTTGGAGAAGCTTATAAAAATCAAGCTGGCTGGGCAAAATCAGCAATTTTAAATGTCGCAAAATCAGGGAAATTCTCTTCTGACCGTACAATTGAAGAATATGTAAGGGATATTTGGCATTTAGATAAAATTACAATTGAGAGATAAGACAGGAGGATTCACAAGAAATGAAAGGGAAACAGGCAATAGGAATTGTTGTCGCTTGTGTTATGTTCATTTTAGTAGGAATGAGCAGTTATGTTACAAGACAGATGGCAGCAGAGGTGGCAGGAGATACAAGCATAGTAAATTTGTTTGCATCCTCTTTGGAGAATAATGTAACGTTACCGACCGATCCATTTATTGGCGTTGTAAGGGTAGAAGGTACAATTACGGATACCGGTTCTTCCTCTGTATTTGATACGGTGTCTTATGACCATAAAGCAACATTAGACTACATCAATAAAATGATGAATTCTGATACAAATGAAGGAATTTTACTATATGTAAATAGTCCGGGCGGAACGGTATATCATAGTGATGAATTATATCTGAAGCTGAAAGAATATAAAGAGCAGACAGGACGTCCTGTCTGGACTTATATGGCAGATCAGGCATGCTCAGGCGGTTACTATATTTCAATGGCATCCGATCATATCGGAATGAATCGAAATGGCTGGACAGGTTCAATAGGAGTGATTGTTTCCCTGACAAATTATAGTGAATTATACAAAAAGCTTGGAGTTAAAGAAATTGATATTACAAGTGGTGCGAATAAATCAATGGGCTCTTCCGGACTTCCGCTAACAGAGGAACAGAGGGAGATTTTCCAAGGAATTGTAGATGAATCTTATGAGCAGTTTGTTGGTATCGTATCAGAGGGCAGAAATATGCCTTTAGCGAAAACAAAGAAACTCGCAGATGGAAGAATTTATACTGCCAAGCAGGCGTTGGAAAATGGTTTGATTGATGAAGTTGTGACTACTTACAAAGACTATGAAAAGGAATTTAGAAAAGAAGTTGGCGGCGGTGTTACCTTCTATGAACCAAGTTTTGGAACAGATAATATATTCGCTTCTTTATTTTCCGAAGTTAAAGATTTGAAATCAAAATCAGAGGCAGAAGTATTAAGTGAATTTATTGAAGAAAAAGGAAGCGGGGTGCCAATGTATTATGCAAAGACAGGAAAATAATATTTATTATGCCGGTTTCTTTGTAAGATTGGCTGCATGGGCAATTGATTCGTTGCTTGTCGGTGTTTTACTGTTTATTATTAAACTTCCAATGATAGTTGCTACATTTGGTGTAACAGAAGGAAACTTATTTAAAGAAGTATTATTTCAGTTTACAGTTTGGGATATACTATTTTATATTTTGGCAAAAAGCTATTACGTGGCTACAACTTATTGCACAGGAGCTACGGTTGGGAAAAAGCTAATGAATATAAAGGTAGTACCGGCCAGAGAGGACAAAATAACACTTTGGAATATACTTTACCGTGAAACAATCGGAAAATATTTGTCTGATTTATTCCTCTGTATTGGTTATATTATAGTAGGAATTGACAAAGAAAAAAGGGGCTTTCATGATATGTTGAGTGATACCCGGGTTATTTATAACTTAAAAAGGGACTTCAATATACAGGAAGAAAAAATAAAAGTTGATTCGGTAAAATTCAATCAAAAAGAAGAGGAAGAGGTACAGTATAAGGCAGCTGCTTATGGATATCAATCTGAGCAAAAACGAATGGATGAAAATCGTTCGGAAGAAACTCTTTCTGAAGCAGAAGAGAGTGAACAAAATGATGAGAATGATATACCATAAAAAAATAAAAATTAAAATTTAAAGAGTCCGTATAATCACCTCGGTTTTGGTTAGACTAAAATCGAGGTGATATTAGTGAAAAAGGAAAACAAAAGTGCTTTTTTCAAGGGGAAAGGCTTCTATGCAGCACTAACTGCGGGTGTTGCAGCAGTATTTGCAGTAGGCATTATCGGTACTCATATGCTTTCCAATGAAAATAAAAATGTAGAGCAAAACAAACAGCCATCTTCTATTGCAGAGCAAAAGAGAGATGAATTAAAGGTGGCAGACGCAGGTCAAGAGAAAAAGAAAATATCAGAAGAGCAAAAGGAACAGATAGCAGAGAATACAGAAGAGAAAAAAGCTCCGGATACAGAAGATGGAAGTTCGGAAACGGATAAAAAGAAAGATGAACAGATATCTGACATAGGAAAAACAGAAGAAACAGCAGAAGCAGAAGAACCAATGAAGGCGGTATTGAGTAATGACAGTAAAATATCAAATCAGTCGTTTGATGAAGACGCAGGTCTTCTCTGGCCGATAAAAGGAGAAATTGTTTTAGATTATAGTATGGATAAACCGGTATATTTTAAAACATTGGCACAATATAAATGTAATCCGGCCTTATTAATAGCAGGAAAGAAAAACATGGATGTTGTCAGTGCAGCAGCAGGTGTTATTACAAAAGTGGATAAAAATGAGGAAACAGGAATTACAATAACGGCCTCAATAGGGGACGATTATCAATTAGTTTATGGACAGCTTGCAGATGTAAAAGTTAAGAAAGGTGATCAGGTAAAAGCCGGTCAGGTGTTAGGAAAGCTTGCTGAACCAACAAAATATTATAAAGAGGAAGGAACGAATCTTTTCTTTGAAGTATTAGAAGGAGAAGAAAGCGTTAACCCATTATTATTATTGCAGTAGGAGAAATGGAACCATTTCTCCTACTTTTCATATATTATAGTAAAGAAGCGAAAATGGAACAGATACATATTGAAAATTCGCAGTTGATTCTATTTTTACAAGACTAATTCATTTTCGCTGTTTATAAAAATTATGAAAAAATACGAGTAAAGTCAACTGCTTTATATATTAGATAGAAAATAGGTGCTATATAAATAGCTGCTAGTGCAAAGGTATTATTGTGGGAAGGCAGAAATCTATGATATAATTAAAACGTATGATCATTAGACTTAAAAGAAAAGGAGCTTTAAAATGCAAAAAAAGAGTCAGTATAAATGGACAAAGAAATTATTTGGGATAGTATTTGTAACTATATTAATGTTTTCTTGCAAATTATCTGTGGATACAGTAGAAGCGGCTTCGGTTACAGATGAAAATGGTAAACAGGTGAATACAATAACTTCACGTGTTGTTACATCGGGAGATAAAGTTGACGCAAATAAGTACACGCAACATACAATAGTATTGCCAACAGCAGAAAAACAA
Source organism: Velocimicrobium porci (assembly GCF_009696045.1). Taxonomy (GTDB): domain Bacteria; phylum Bacillota; class Clostridia; order Lachnospirales; family Lachnospiraceae; genus Velocimicrobium; species Velocimicrobium porci. Next base: position 26,793 of record NZ_VUMT01000021.1, read on the forward strand.
GTGATTATTCCAGTTGAGTTAAGTAAATCAGGATACTATAAATTAGGGATAGAGGTAGCAGATAACTATGGAGTGAGTGGATATATATCAGCAAAGCTGTATTCTGATGCAGATTGTACAAAGTCCTTAATAGGAATACATCCTTCGATTTTTTTGAATCAGGGAACATCAAATTTTGGATATATGAGTATTTCTAAGGCAGGTACTTATTATCTGAAATTATCTGCGTCATCCGAGTTATGTAAAAACTATGAAAGTATTTCAATAAAATTAAAAGGTAATTTATTTAATGGAGATAATCGCACATTAACTAGTAATAAATATACAACAACTTATAGAAAAGACAGTAGATATGTATATTATAAGGTTAATGTAAAAAAGACAGGCTATATTACGGTAAAACAAAATCAGTTAGTGCAGGACAATTCAGGAACTTTTGTGATAAAAGAGGAGGATACATCTTCTTATGTTGCATTGTGCAATAGCAAAAAGAAAGAATTGACGCCGGACTGTTATAATAGTTATAAAACGACAAAAAATAAGCAAATATTTGGAGTAAAAAAAGGTACATATTATTTAAAAGTAAAAGCTTATCTTACAAATCCATATCGTATTAAATACACTTTCAAAGCGTTAACAGATCAGTCTGGCAGTAGTCAGAAATCTGCGAAAACAATAAAAAGCGGTAGTAGGGCAAACGGATTGGTTTTGGCGACAGATAAGACATCAAAAGTTGATTGGTATAAATTTTATTTGCCAAAAAAGCAAAATGTAAGTATTTCTATTTTCGGAGATACATGTAACACTTCTGGTTCTATTCGGGTACAGATTATTCCACCTAAAAAGGTGATTTTATTTGGAGATACATTTAGTGCCGGTGGAACAGGATTCAAAAAGGCTGTCAAATCAAAAGACAAATTTAATGCAGGTACTTATTATCTTAAAGTTACAAAGACAAATGATAATGTAACCGGTCATTATACAATCACAGTTAAATAAATTGGAAATGAAAGACTTCTGGTTCAATTCATGGCGAAATGGACCAGAAGTTTTTCTATTACAGATGGGGAATTTATAAAGGCAATACAGTAACAAATTGATACATTAAGATAAAGTGACATATACTTCCTCCTATTACAAACAGATGGAACACTTCATGAGAACCAAAGACTTTATGTCTGGAATTAAAAATTGGAAGTTTTAGTGCGTATATAATGCCACCAATCGTGTAAATAATACCGCCTGCTAACAGCCATAAAAATCCTGCTTTTGGAAGGGAGTGAATAATAGGGACAAATGCAAATACACAAGTCCATCCCATTGCAATATATAAAACAGATGATATCCATTTTGGACAATAAACCCAAAATAGTTTTAATGTCATTCCAGCGATTGCAATTGACCAGATTAGAATGAGAAGCCCAATTCCAAGTTTTCCTCCAAGAACAACAAGACAAATTGGAGTATAACTTCCAGCAATCATAACAAAAATCATCATATGATCGCATTTTTTTAGAATCCGGTTTGTGCGTTCTGACAAATCAAATGTATGATAAATTGTACTTGCTGCATAAAGTAGGATCATACTTATAATAAAGATTGCCAAAGAAACCAGATAGATTGGATCAGGTTGTTTGGCTGCTTTCATAAGAAGTGGAAGCGATGAGAATATGGCCATCATCATACCTATAAAATGAGTGATGGCACTGCCTGGATCTTTTGCTTTTAATAATTTTAAATGTTTCATAAAAAACCTCCTTGTAGGAATTATATGCAACATGCAATGTGAATATTACTATACATAGTATTTAAAACTACATCTTGCGATATTAATGTTACATCATAAAAAGAAAAAATGCAATTGTTTTTTAGAAAATGGCTTTGTTTTGAAAAGTAATGAAAAAAACTTACAAGTGGTAAAAAATGTGATATAATAAGCGTAAATGAGCAGGAGTAAGCGCAGCTTGTTCATAGCGAGTGGCGAATGTCGATTACGATAGCTGCGTATGCAGCGGTAAGCACTGAAGATGCGAATCGTGATATAATAAACATTAAAACGAAAACAGGAAATAAAGGGAAGGAGAAAAGTTGAGAAAAAGATGGATATTCAAGTAGGAGATATTATAAAAATGAAAAAACAGCATCCTTGTGGCAGTAAAGAATGGGAAGTGTTAAGGATTGGAATTGATTTCCGCTTAAAATGTATGGGATGCGAACATCAGATTATGATTCCAAGGAAGCAGGTTGAAAAAAATATTCGAGGTATTCAAAGACCTGAAAGTTAGTTAATAAAAATCAGTTCATTGCACAGAAAGTTTTTGAGTCCGGGAAAGAACAAAAAAGTGACTGGAAATTCAATGATTGAAGAAACATATTATAAAAAGATGATTTATAATTATAGATTGGAATTCCTCTAAAAAATGAGGATGGAAAATAAAAAAGACTTGCAATAAAAATAAAATTATGTTAGAATATTAAAACGTGAGTAGTTTATACAAAATTTTCCTTGCTCTTTGCTGAGAAGATAAAATACAAAGAGCCAGAGACCAAAAGGAGGTGCAGACAACTATGAATAAGTATGAATTAGTGTTAGTTGTAAGTGCAAAAATCGAAGATGATGCTAGAGTAGCAACTGTAGAAAAAGTAAAAGAATACTTAACACAGTTTGGTGGAACAATTACAAACGTTGATGAATGGGGTAAGAAAAAATTAGCTTACGAAATTCAGAAAATGAGAGAAGGATTCTACTACTTCATCCAATTCGATGCTGATTCAACAGTTCCAGCAGAAATCGAACAAAGAGTTCGTATTATGGAAAATGTAATCAGATACTTATGCGTTAAACAAGAGGCATAGTAGTAAAGGAGGTTTTTCCTCATGAATAAATTGATTTTAATGGGTCGCTTGACAAGAGATCCTGAAGTTAGATATTCCCAGGGAGAGAATTCCTTGGCAATCGCCAGATTTAGTATTGCAGTAGACCGTCGTTTTAAACGTGCCGGTGAACCGGAAGCAGATTTCTTTAATTGTACTTCTTTCGGAAAGCAAGCTGAATTTGTAGAGCGTTACTTGAAGCAGGGTACTAAGATTTTACTTAGTGGTAGAGTTCAGAATGATAATTATACCAACAAAGAAGGTCAGAAAGTATATAGTGTTCAAGTAATGGTTGACGAAATTGAATTTGCAGAAAGCAAAAATGCGAGTGCAGAGAATGCAGGCTTCCGTCCCGCAGCTCAGGCACCACAGCCAAGCCAAGCCGTTGGAGATGGATTTATGAACATCCCAGATGGAATTGACGAAGAATTACCATTTAATTAGATGATAGATGCTGCTTATAGGGCAGTAATGATGATAAGGAGGTTATAAGTCATGGCATACAATAAAAATGACAGAGGCGATAGAGCAGATTCTCCTATGAAGAGAAGAGGCGCACGCAGAAGAAAAAAAGTTTGCGTTTTTTGTGCTGATAAAGAACACAACACAATCGATTATAAAGATGTAAATAAATTAAAAAGATACGTATCTGAAAGAGGCAAAATTCTTCCTAGAAGAATTACAGGAAACTGTGCAAAACACCAGAGAGCTCTTACAGTAGCAATCAAACGTGCACGTCATATCGCTTTAATGCCTTATACAACAGAATAAGAAAAACTTTTGGAGTCACTTTGCATTTTGATATGCGGAGTGGCTCTTTTGCAATTTTTGTGGATTAAATTAGGAATAACAATTAGAATGAAAATGTCAAAAAAAGGAAATATATTTTGCTTTTGTGCAAAATTGTATATTATTGTCTTGAAAAAATTAAAAATTTAAAAAATAATTCTAATTACCTATTTATAGTGCGATAAATTTATGATAAGCTCGTAATGTTATGAATTTGACTTTAGAAGGGAGTAAGTTATGAAAACAAAAAGAAATACAAAAGTTTTTTCTATGTTATTAGCATTTTTAATTTGTGTATGTTCAGTATTTACTAATGCTAGTGTCGGCAAGGCTGCCGAATACCAATCAATATTAAAAAACTCAGGAGTTGCGATGGCAAACCAAGAAGTAAATAATGATTTTACTTTAGATATAAATAAGAATGTATATTTTGGATTTGCTGTACCGGCACCGGTAAATTGTGAGGTAAGTGTATATAATAGTGCCGGACAACTTTATAAGAGTACTGTTCCAATCAGTGAAAGCGATTGGGAGTTTTCAGAAGGTCTTTATATTTTTGCATTTCCTGGTGGCAATATGCCGGCAGGTGATTATTCTATAAAGCTTACATTTGATGAAGATACTCAATATATGGTAATGATTAAGGCGGATAAGCAGATAGCTACAATTAGTACAAAATCAGCGACTGTAACTGCTGGTTTTACGAAAAGGCTTAAAGTAAATAATACAAGCGGAAAGGTAACTTGGTCATCTAGTAAAAAAAGCGTTGCTGCTGTAAGCAGTAATGGTGTTGTTACTGCTAAAAAGCCGGGGAAGGCTACAATTACAGCTAAAACAAAAGATGGTCAGAAATTAACTTGCAAGGTTACTGTAAAGGAAAATATATTTAAAGAAACAAAACTTTCTACATCGAATGTTTATTATGGGCAATGTGGCTTACAAGTGTATAATGCTTCTTATGCCTCAAACGGCGATTTGGTGTTAAAATGTAAGTTTTTAAATAATTCGGGACATTGGGTAAATGCATTAAAAAATACTCAAATTACATTTAAGACAGATGCAGGAAAGACGATTGGAACTTATTCTGCTTCCACAATAAATATGAGTGTGGCACACACTTCTTCAAAGAACTTTACAGTAAAAATTAAAAAATCAAAATTAAAGATTAAAAAAGCAGATCTTCGTAATGCAAGCTACAAGACAAGCGGTAAATATCAATATAAAATTTATTATTAATTTTAAAGGACTGTTGCAGAATACAAACTTATTTTGCAACAGTCCTTTTTAAACTTTTTACCTTATGAATTGATTCTATTTTAGCTTTTTATTATTTTTTAGCTATAATCTTGAATGTTAATTTCTTTTCTGGAGCAGCTGCATAACGTCCAATGCCTTTGATAGTGATAGTTGCTGTTCCTATTCCGAGGTTATTTGTATAAGAAACTATGTAATCTTTTCCTTTTTTCAAAGTAGTTTTTCCCGCTTTTACTTTGACAGCAGGAGTAATCTTATAACCTGTTAAATTATAAGATTTCTTCGGAATTGTTGTTTTTGCTTTTGCAAATTGAACAATGTCAGAATGAGCTACTTTATTATGACTTATATTACCATAGTAGGATTCTGCGCAGAAATCGTATATAAAATTATTTGCACTTTCTTTTTTCCATTCGAATGGCAATATTAGTTCCTCATTTTTGAAGTCTTTTTGAGTTACCTTATAAGTAGCTTTTTTATTTAATGTTTTTTTACCATTGCTATAAACGTAGTATGGAATAAGTACGGTACCTGGCTCAAAAGAGTTTTCAAGAATTACTTCGCCCTGTTCTATTATGAAGAATACTTTTTGTTCTTTTCCGTTTACATTCATGTAAGTATAGTAATCTCCGTAATAGGTATCATAAGCACTGGTGTAAATTGGAGAACCGTTAAAAGTAAGATATTTCGTAATTGGTGCAGCGCTAAAAGATGAACCATTTAAATTCACCCGATTCTCACTAAGTGCGATATGTTTTCCATCATTTGCTTTTAAGTATACTTTTTCGCCGGTAAAGGACATGTAATCCTCATTATTGCTTGAAATGGTCAACGTATATTTACCCGTTTTGTTATTATAATGAACGGAAGACTTTGGAATCGTAGCCTGCTTTGTCTCAACATTATGAGCTATATTGTAAATATAGGCTGCATAATAGTCACTGATTCCTAATTCATTATAGCTGTTTTTAGAAAATGCACCATGATTGCGGGAATCTTTTTGAGGGTAAAAGAAGGAAAGGGCTTTCTCACCGTGATATTCGCTGTTAGTATCGCCATTACACATTGCAAGTAGAAAATCTTTTTCAAACAAATCTGCTTTTAAAGTCTGTGCAGCTTTTACATAATCACGGCAATTAGCAACATTCATCTTTACTGTTGATTTCTTACTCTTTCCATTTGCTTTTGCATAGTTGTCAGTGAATTTTATTGTTTGATTTAAGAAGGAATACATTCCCATTAAATCCATGTTCTGATCTATTTCTTTTGCTGTGTAAGCTGCTTTTTCAAATGCTGCCTTCAGATTGCTGTCGGCACAGATATGCATCATTGCTTTTGCGAGTTCGTCAAATTCGTTGACACAGCGTGGCATGTAAGACAAGTCGAAAGCACCAATTGTAGCATTGACATCATAGTCTTTATTTTTTTTATCTAAATAGTAGTTGCGATAGGCCTGGACTTCGGTTGTTGCAATGTCTTTTCCGCTATAATCCCTATGTTCATTGACTGCTTTTGCAAGTTCATCAATAACAGGTGTATAATTCCAGCCATTATCGCCTTCTACGGTCATTGCAGCGATTGCGTAATCGGCATGACGCGCTGTCATTGCAAGAGTTTCGAAAGAACCCATCAAACAGGCATCGTATCCGATCATGTCGTATTTTCCATTTGGAATGACATCGGAAGCAGCCGTTAATGCAGTGTCGATTTCTTTTAAACTTAAAGAATCCATATCTGCCCATTCATCGTTACAAACACCACCTTCCGTACCGCCGCCGTGATCCCAGAATACTAAAACGTTGTGTTGATACTGATTCGCGGTGTCTTTTACAAAATCCTCTAATGTGGATGCATCCGCCATTGAGACTACGTTTCTTCCCTCTTTTTTTGCCACATCAGGATTGTTAGCTCCTTCATCTGCAGAAAGCTGCACCAATGATGGATAAGTAATGGTCTTTCCATCTTGCGTAATTACGTTATCATATTTGATTTTGTAACGTTGGATATAGTCAGAACTGATGTTTTGAGGATTAATCTTTTTAATTGTTTCATCGGTCATGTGAAGTACATCTTTATAATAGGATTTGATGCCCTCATCAAAATACCAAGCTTTGCTTCCCCCTGTCTGAAGAGTAACCTGAACATTATCCGGTACATTTTTTGCACTCATAAGTTCCAAAAGGTCAACTGTTGCTGCACGAAGGTCGGATGGAGATTCCAAAGTAGAACCACACATATAAATCTCAAAATTCCAACCATCAATTGGCGTTGCTGCACGGGCATAACTGCAATTTGTAAGTTCTGAAGAAGTAAAAGCCATGCAGGCAACTAAACAGAAACTTAAAACGCGTTTTAGAGTTTGTTTTAACATGTTATCATTCTCCTTTTATACTTTAATTTTAAATAAGCCATTTTTATTATAACACTATTAATTGGAAAATAAAATATTATAATGGCACTTTTTTACATAAAATAATTTCCAGAATTTGTTTTTCTCTAGAGCAGAAGATTGTCCCTTTCGTTTGCAATCTTCCTTTAAAAATGGTATAATCAGACTGTTAATGTCTAATATATTGAGATACTAATAAGTAGGCAGTATCTTATTATGGAGAGAAAAAATGAAAAAGAAAGTGAGAATAAAGGGAAAACTTAAGTCCTATCTGCAATGGCCTATCTTTTTAACACCGCTGTTGATTTGTATGAATATCAGCATGTTTTTTGTCAATGTAAAGGCTGGTATTCTAATGGCTGTATATACTTTTATCTATCTTGTAATTGCAAGTGTTATATTTGTATATAAGAGAACAGCTGTATTAGGTGATTTGGTTCGTTATGCCGCGGACTATGGAAAGGTACAGAAGCAGTTACTTCGCGAGATGGCACTTCCTTATGGAATATTAGATGTGGAAGGTCATTTGCTGTGGGGCAATGATGAATTTCTAAGCGTGATTTCAGATGAAAAAGCGGCAAGGAAATCAATCAAAAATGTAATCCCTGGATTAGAAACGGACCTTTTGCCAAAGACGGAGCAGGACGAAGAACTCCACCTTGTAATTGATGAGCGTTATTATAAAGTAATTATGCGGCGGATTATATTACAAGAAGGAGAAGAGAATGCGAAAGGTCTTGGAAAAGAGCTGGAACGGTTTTGTGACAGCAGTTGCCTAATCAGTATATATTTACATGACGAAACCGATATTTTATCAGGACTTCAAGAAATCAAAAATCAGAAATTGATTGCTGGTCTTCTGTATATTGATAATTATGAGGAAGCGCTAGATACAGTTGACGAGGTAAGACGTTCGCTATTAATTGCACTTGTAGACCGAAAAATTAATAAGTATATGCAAAGTATTGATGCAATCGCAAAGAAGCTGGAAAAAGATAAGTATATTTTTGTATTTCAAAACCGGTATTTGGAGAAGCTTCGTGAGGATAAATTTTCAATATTAGAAGAGGTTCGTTCTGTTAATATTGGAAATGATATGGCAGTTACAATCAGTCTTGGTCTGGGAGTAAATGGAGAAACTTATACCCAGGCTTATGAATATGCGAGAGCAGCAATTGATTTGGCATTAGGTCGAGGTGGCGATCAGGCAGTTATTAAAGAAGGAGACCGTATTTCCTATTATGGAGGAAAGAGTATTCAGGTTGAAAAAAATACAAGAGTAAAGGCAAGAGTAAAAGCTCATGCGTTAAGAGAGTTAATTGAAGCAAAGGAAGAAGTATTTATTATGGGACATTCTTTAGGGGATGTAGATTCTTTTGGAGCTTCGATTGGAATCTATCGTGCAGCAAAAACTTTGGGTAAAAAAGCACACATTGTAATCAATGAGGTGAGTAGTTCTGTTCGGCCAATTATGGACCGGTTTCTTGATAATCCGGATTATGAAGAGGATATGATTATTTCCGGTGAACGGGCGATTGAGAAAGTAAATAAAAATATGTTACTTGTAATTGTTGATGTAAATCGTCCGAGTTATACGGAATGCAGGGAATTAATTGACTTAACAAATACCGTTGTAATACTGGACCATCATAGAAGAACGGATGAAGCGATTGAGCATGCCGTGTTATCTTATATTGAGCCGTATGCTTCCTCTGCATGTGAAATGGTTGCAGAAATATTGCAGTATATTGCAGATAATCTAAAATTAAAGCAGGCGGAAGCCGATGCAATGTATGCGGGAATCATGATTGATACAAACAATTTCCTTACCAAAACAGGAGTAAGGACATTTGAGGCTGCTGCTTATTTAAGAAGACATGGAGCTGACGTGACAAGAATTCGAAAAGGATTCCGAAGTGAAATGATTGAGTATAAAGTAAAGGCAGAGGCAATTCAGCAGACAGAAGTCTATATGGATTGCTATGCAATTACAGTATGTGCAGGAAAGGGCACAGAAAGTCCAACCATTTTAGGGGCACAGGTTGCTAACGAATTATTGGATATTCAAGGAATTAAGGCTTCCTTTGTATTAACAGAATACAATGACAAGATATACATTAGTGCAAGGTCGATTGACGAATTAAATGTACAGGTTGTTATGGAAAAGTTAGGCGGCGGAGGTCACTTAAGTGTTGCAGGTGCACAATTGGAAAACTGCACGATAGAAGAGGCAAAGGAAATTGTGCGGGGTACTTTAAGGAAGATGAATGAGGAAGGAGAATTATAATAATGGAAGTTATTTTATTAGAAGATGTAAAATCACTTGGAAAAAAAGGTGAAAAGGTAAAAGTAAATGATGGCTATGCAAGAAATTTTATATTGAAAAAAAATTTAGGAATAGAAGCTACTGCTAAGAATCTAAACGATTTAAAACTTCAAAAGGCAAATGAAGAAAAAATTGCAAAAGAACAGTTAGAACAGGCACAGACATTTGCAAAAGAATTATCAGAAAAAAAAGTTGAATTAAAGATTAAAGCAGGGAAGGATGGAAGAAGCTTCGGTTCGGTTTCAACAAAGGAAATTGCTTTGGCAGCAAAAGAACAGTTAGGATATGATATTGATAAAAAGAAAATGCAGCTGGCAGATCCAATTAAAAGTGCTGGTACCTTTAACGTCCCAATCAAATTACATCCAAAGGTAGTTGGTGAATTGAAAGTACATGTATCAGAAGTTTAGAAAGGAAGTTTTTCAATCTGATGGATGAAGCGTTAATTAAAAAAATTCTTCCGCATAGCGTAGAAGCTGAGCAGTCTGTAATCGGCTCTATGATTATGGACAGAGATGCGATTACGACAGCATCTGAGATTTTAATATCAGAGGATTTTTATCAAAATCAATATGGTGTATTATTTGACGCAATGGTGGAATTATATAACGAGGGTCAACCGGTTGATCTGGTAACATTGCAAAATCGATTAAAAGAAAAAGAAGTTCCACCGGAATTGAGCAGTCTGGAATTTATAAGAGATTTAATTAGTTCTGTTCCTACTTCTGCAAATGTAAAGTATTATTCTAATATTGTAAAAGAAAAGGCCATCCTCAGGCGTTTAATAAAAATAACAGAGGGAATTGCGAATGAATGTTATTTAAATAAGGAGCCGGTTGATGCTATTTTAGAGGATACAGAAAAGCAGATTTTTGATGTCATTCAAAATAAATCATCAGGGGATTTTGTCAGTATTGACAAGATTGTGCTTCAATCCTTAGAAAGTATTGAAGCAGCTTCGAAAAGTAAAGGAAGCGTAACCGGAGTTGCAACTGGTTTTTACGATTTAGACTATAAGACTGCAGGATTGCAGCCGTCTGACTTAATTCTTGTTGCAGCCAGACCATCTATGGGAAAGACAGCCTTTGTATTAAATATAGCAGAGCATGTAGCTATAAAATCGAAAACGACAACGGCAATCTTTAGTCTGGAAATGTCAAAAGACCAGCTCGTAAAACGTATGCTTGCAATGAATTCTAAGGTAGATTCCCAAGCAATTCGGAGTGGAGAACTCAATGACGATGATTGGACAAAGCTGGTCGAAAGTGTTAAGGTAATTGGAAATTCGAATCTGATTATTGATGATACACCGGGAATTTCAATCTCAGATTTACGTTCAAAGTGTAGAAAATACAAACTGGAGCATAAGCTCGGCTTAGTTATTATCGATTACCTTCAGCTTATGACAGGCAATCGTAAAAGTGAATCAAGACAACAGGAAGTATCGGATATTTCACGCTCCCTAAAGGCGCTGGCAAGGGAAATTAATGCACCAATTATTGCATTATCTCAGTTAAGTCGTGCGGTGGAACAAAGACCGGATAAACGACCAATGCTTTCGGATCTTCGTGAATCCGGTGCGATTGAACAGGATGCCGATGTTGTTATGTTTATTTACAGAGATGATTATTATAACCATGATACAGAGGAGCCGGGCGTAGCAGAGATTATTATCGGAAAACAGAGAAATGGTCCTACAGGAACGGTAAAATTAGGGTGGCAGTCACAATTTACAAAATTTGTTAACTTGGAACGAAGCTATAGTTAAAATAGATTGAGAAAAGAGTATTGCAATTATGTCATATACAGCACTTTATAGAAAGTTCCGCCCAAAAGGATTTGAAGATGTAAAAGGGCAGGAGCATATTGTAACAACTTTAAAAAACCAGATTGAAGCAGACCGAATCGGACATGCGTATTTGTTTTGTGGAACAAGAGGAACCGGTAAAACGACAGTTGCAAAGATATTGGCGAAAGCAGTTAATTGTGAACATCCGATTGATGGAAGTCCGTGCAATGAATGTAAGATATGTCAGTCAATTAATAATCAGACATCGATGAATGTAATTGAGATTGATGCGGCTTCGAACAATGGTGTGGATAATATAAGAGAGATTGTGGAGGAAGTGCAATATTCTCCTACGGAAGGAAAATATAAGGTGTATATTATTGATGAGGTGCATATGCTTTCAACAGGAGCATTTAATGCGCTTTTAAAAACCTTGGAAGAACCTCCGTCTTATGTTATATTTATACTTGCAACAACAGAAGTACACAAAATACCAATTACAATTTTATCACGCTGTCAGCGTTACGACTTTAAAAGAATTTCAATTGATGTAATTGCAGACAGACTAAAGGAATTGGTACAGAAAGAAAATGTAACTGCTGAAGAAAAGGCAATTCGTTATGTCGCTAAGGCTGCAGATGGTTCTATGCGTGATGCGTTAAGTCTGCTTGACCAGTGTATTGCATTTTATCTTGGACAGGAGCTTACTTATGACCGTGTATTAGAAGTTTTAGGTGCTGTTGATACAGAAATTTTTGGTCAGATGTTTCAATATATTAATACGGGTCAGGTTGTTCCTGCATTAGAGCTTTTAGAACGCCTGGTGATGGAAGGCAGGGAGCTTAGTCAGTTTATTATAGACTTTACGTGGTATTTGAGAAATCTGTTATTAATTAAAACTTCTGAAGAGGCTGATGACATTGTAGATGCGTCTACCGAACAGTTAAAACAATTAGTACATGAGGCTAAACTTGCAGAGAGTGAAACATTGATGAGATACATTCGCGTGTTATCGGAGCTATCAAATCAGATAAAATATGCGACACAAAAGAGAGTATTGGTTGAAATAGGTATTATAAAGCTTTGTAAGCCTTCCATGGAAACAAATTATGATTCTATTTTGGATAGAATCCGAGTGCTTGAAAAAGCACTTGAGGAAGGTAGGATACCGATTGCTAAAGAACCTATCATGACTCCAGTGGCAGTGGAAAAAGAGGAGGGAGAACAGATAGAAGAAACACCCTTATATCCTCTCGCAATTCCAGAGGAATTGCGTTCTTTAGCAGAAAACTGGCATGCGATTCTTGGAAGACTTCCGGGAGCGGTCCGATCAATGATGGGAAGTGCGATACCAACAGCGGGTGAAGGAAGTACGTTGCTTCTTATGTTCCGAGATGAGTTAGAGAAAAACTTTATTGATAGCGGTACACACGTTGAAGATATCAAACAGGCGATTAGGGAGTGTATACAAAAAGAGGTTGCTGTAGAAACAAGATATATCAGTGAACAACAAGAATCTGCCGATTCCGGCATAGACTTGACAAAAATTATAAAAATGAAGATTGAATATGAAGATTAAAGGAGGACATTATTAACATGGCAAAACGCGGTGGATTTCCAGGAGGAATGCCTGGTAATATGAGCAATTTAATGAAACAGGCACAAAAAATGCAACGTCAGATGGAAGAAAAAACAAAAGAATTAGAAGAAAAAGAATATGAAGCAACAGCAGGTGGTGGAGCTGTAAAGGTTGTTGTATCCGGAAAAAAAGAAGTTGTTTCTGTAAAATTAGCAGAAGAAGTTGTTGACCCAGATGACATTGAGATGTTAGAAGATTTGATTGTTGCAGCTACAAATGAAGCACTTCGTGCAATGGAAGAAGACAGCAATAGTATTATGGGTGCCATTGCAGGAGGACTTGGTGGACTAGGCGGAGGCTTGCCTTTCTAATGGATTATTATAGTTCACAGATAAGCAAGCTGATAGAAGAGTTATCAAGACTTCCGGGAATTGGAGCAAAGTCTGCACAGAGATTGGCATTTCATATTATAAACATGCCAAAGGAGCAGGTTGAACAGCTTTCTTCTACGATATTAGAGGCGAAGCAGAAGGTGCAATATTGTAAGGTATGCTGTACTTTGACTGATCAGGAAGTTTGTCCAATCTGCAGTAGCGAAAAAAGAAATAAGAAGCAAATTATGGTAGTCGAGAACCCGAGAGATTTAGCAGCCTATGAAAAGACTCAGAAGTTCGAAGGTGTTTACCATGTTCTTCATGGTGCGATATCTCCGATGCTTGGAATTGGTCCCGGGGATATCCGTCTGAAGGAGCTTATGACTCGGTTGCAGGGAGATATAGAGGAAGTAATTATTGCTACTAATTCCAGCCTGGAAGGAGAAACAACGGCAATGTATATAAGTAAATTAATAAAACCGATAGGAATTAAAGTAAGCCGTATTGCAAGTGGAGTGCCGGTTGGAGGCGACTTGGAGTATATTGATGAGATAACTTTGCTAAGAGCTTTAGAGGGACGCATCGAATTGTAAAAAATAGAAAAATACAGATAAATAATAAGGACGGTGACATGGGAGTTGTCATCGTCCTATTTATTTAATGAGAGGGGGAGAGTAATCAAAATTATGAAAACCTCTTACAACAAATAGTATAGATTATAAATATGACCAAAGTGTGTATAGATAATTAAAAAATACTGAAGAAACTGACTATTTATTAAAAAAAATCTTAACAAAAAATAAACAGAGTGCGTTTTATCTCTATACGGAGTGCTTTATTATAGAGTATTTAATTCCATAGCATATAAAATCTGCTAATTGCATAACGATATTAAGCCGAGTTGTCTGTAACAGCATATTGTTTAATAGTCCAGATATATTCACAATTCCGGTAATAAAAATATCGCCAACGCAAGGGAGTTCTTTGTCAACGCCAATTCCCGGATAAAGTGCACCTTCTCCTAAGGTAATAAATCCAAGATGTTTGTCTGTGCCAAGAGAAGCATCAACAGCAATAACAAGAGAATCTTTATGATTTTTTTTAATCTTATTTACGGTTTTTTGAAGATTTTTCGCATGTACCGGTTCAGATAAAGTTCCATAGATGGTTAGATTTGGATAATTAAACTGAGATAACTTATAGCCTATGATAGGACCAAGGCTATCGCCAGTAGCACGGTCAGAACCAATACATAATAAAACAACTTCTGTTTTTTGACTGCTCTTTTTTTGGATAAGAGAAGAAAGTGTTTTGCAGAAATCAAAAACAGAGTGTTTCTCATTTGGATTATAATAATATATTTTCGACTTTTTTATAGTGTCGTTATTTAATATTGTCTGTGGCATATGAGCCTCCTTGTCCATTTCTATTTTGTCTATATCTATTCCCAGTTATGGAAATAATTACACATAATGTTAAAAAATTTTATCGCATATTTGGACAAGATAAGGAAGAAAAAGGCATAAACAAGAAAAAAATAGAAAGAAAAAAGAAAAATTTTAACATATCAGGCAGAGAAAAAGAGAGCGATTTTCAAATAAAGATTGCCATTTTGACAAAAGGTGCAATTTTCTTATGATATTATGTCCTCGTAAATAGAAAGAGAGGAAGGTATTATCATATGGAACAACAGAATTTACCTAAAAATATAAGACAAATCGGACAAGCAGGAAGAAATCCTAAGATTTACATAGAAGATTATGTAATTACATATGCAAGAAAACTTGCGAAACAGACAACAAATCGTTATGGACTGGCTGTTCTTTTGGGAAAACTTCCTCAGGAAGAGAATCAACCAATTTTTGTAAGTGGTGCAGTTACAATCCAAAATTATCAGTTAGAACAAGGGGTTATATTTTCGAATGAAGTCTGGTCTGGAATTTACGAGCAGATTCGAAAATATTTTATGGATTTGGAGGTTATGGGACTTGTTGTAACAAGGAATGAATCAGAGGAAGGAATTCCGGATAGGCTAAAGAGAATCCATTTAGAAAATTTTCCAGGTGAAAACAGAATCTTTTTTTTGTATGACGGTGAAGAAAAAGAAGAGAATTTTTATCGGACAAGCAAAAGACAGCTAGTTAAACAAAATGGATACTATATTTATTATGAGAAAAATGAATCTATGCAAAACTATATGGTTGATACACTGGGAACAGAAAGCGAAGAAAAGGAATATGAAGATTTGGCAATGGAGCATGTAAGGAATGTAATTGCTTCCAAAACGGAACCGGTAGAAAATAAAAAAATGGTTCATCTAATGTATGCAGCGAGTACAGCATTGGCTGCGGTTGTGTTAGTAATTGGGACAACCATGTTAAATAATTATGATAAAATGAATAATATGGAACAAACATTAAATCACATTTCAGATGATGTAACTGAGTTAGGAAAAGAAGATGGGAATTTACTGGTGGAAACATTAAATGGTAATCTTGAAAAAGCGAGCAAAAAAGAGAATTTTCCAGAGAAAGAAGAGAATGAAGAGGACAGTAAGAACGATAAAAAGGATTTTTCGAATCAAAAGACAGATGAAAAGGAACACAAAAAAAATAAGAAGATTAAAACTTCGGAGAAAAAACCGGCATCCGCAAAACCAGTAAAATATTATACAGTCAAAAAAGGTGATACGTTAGTTACAATAAGTGGGAAATTATATGATTCTGATGAATATGTAGAAGCAATTCAAAAAATGAATGGAATAGAGGATAAAGATGTCATATACGAAGGGCAGAAATTGTTATTACCATAAAAGATGTGGAAAACTGTTTACATTCAATTGCCGAAGTCATTTAAATAAGGTATAATGCACATGAAGGTAAAAAGAAATAATAAAAATGAATGACAAAGGTGGAAAGAATGGAAAGTTTAGTAGAAAGAAATGATAATAAAAGATATGAAAAGGAAAAGAAAAGACATAAAAGAGCAGTTGTATTAACGATTAGTACATGTACTATTGCTGCTGTATGTCTTTTTGCATATATTTTAAACAATGTAATTAATAAGCATTATTTGGGATATGAGGTTGTAAAAACAATACCAAGGCAGGATAGTAGCAGTGTTACTTATGCAAAGTATAAGGATGGGTTACTAAAATATAGCCACGATGGAGCTTCGGCAATTGATGGAGAGGGAAAAACACTTTGGAATGGAAGCTATGATATGAACAACCCAAGTGTGGATATTTGTGGCGATTTTGCAGTAATCGGTGATATTGGCGGAAAAGAATGGTATGTCTATAACGGAAGTGATTCAGGCACTAAGTTTGAAGAAACGCTTCCTATCGCACAGATAAAGATTGCCGGGCAGGGGGTTGTAGCAGTTTTGTTAAATGACAAGGATTCAAATGAAATCCATTTGTATAACCCTTATGACAGCAGTCAAATGTTACTTGCAAAGATACCAACAAATTTATCAGAAGATGGATATCCGATAGACATTGATTTGTCGAATGATGGTAAAAAAATTGTGACAAGCTATATGGGCGTATCAAAAGGAGAAATACAGTGTAAAGTTAGTTTTTATAATTTCGATGATGTTGGAAAGGATAAAGTAAATCGAATGGTTGGTGGAGTTGATTTTGGAACGGACTTAATTCACAAAGTTGATTTTGTGAATGATGATACAGTGTGTATGTTTGGAGAAAAGGGGTTTTTTGTTTATTCAATGGGTGAATTGCCAGAGGAAGTATTTAAAAAAACATTTAAAAACCAGACAATAAAAAGTATTGTTATGAATGAAAATTATATTGGATGTATACTGCAATCAAAAGATGGTTCAGCGGAGTATCCACTTACCTTATATCGTTATAATGGCAAAAAAGTTCTGGAACAAAAAATCAATTATCAATATGATGAAGTAAAATTAGAAGATGATGAAATTTTATTTACATCTGATATGGAATGTAATATTTTAAGAACAAATGGTTCGGAAAAGCTCCATACGGTATTTGATAAAAAGATAGATTATGTATTTCATTTATCAGGAAAAGAAAATTATATTTTTATTGATGAAAGTAAGATAAATAAGGTGAAATTATCCGGTAAGATAAAGGTGTGAGCATGGTAAAAGAATCAATTAACTGGTTGTTAATTTTTGTAATAGCGGTGTTGGCTTTTTACAGTCTGAAAGGATTGAAACTTGGTTTTATTCGGACTGCATTTTCAATGTTTTCGACAATTATAGCATTAATTGCAGCGTCTGTTTTTTCTCCTTATGTGAGTGGATGGATCATCGAACATAAGGAAGCGGGTTCTGTATTAGAATATTCAGTTGAAGAAAAAAATGAAACAACTTTGGATGGAGAGTCAGATATTAACTGGGCAAAGTTAATATCTGATTTTGTAACAGAAAAATCAACCGATCATTTGTCACAGCAGGCCAAAAATTATATTGCAGATAGAATGAGCTTGTTTTTGACGAATATGATTTCCTTTATTTGTGTTTTTATTATTATAAGAATTTTCCTGGCAATATTGTGTAGTTCCTTGGATTTTGTAAGCAGTATTCCAATTTTAAATGGACTGAACAAAACAGCCGGATTCTTGATAGGATTGTTACATGGCCTTTTAAATATATGGGTTGGCTTTGCAATTCTAACTATATTTAGCCAAACGAATACAGGAAAGATACTGTTTGAATATATTGAACAGAGTGTATTTTTAACAGTCTTATATAGTCAGAATATTCTGATAAAAATATTTATTTAAAAAAATTAAAAAAGTTGTTGACAACAGAATCAATTTGTTATATACTAACACCTGTCGCTTGGTTGACAGAACACTGACAAAGAAAAAAGTCAGTCATTCGAGTGAAAGGCTCGGATGAAAAAAGAAGAAATAAGCCATAGTCTTCGAACTGGAATTTGTTCTTTTTCTGGAAACAAAGACAACAAAAAAATAAAGAAAGTTGTTGACAAGAAACGACAAACATGATATAATAAATAATGTTGACGCGACGATAAAGAAAAGCGTCGACAGAGGAAAGAAAAATAAAGCACCTTGATAATTGAACAATAAAACAACCCTGAAAATTCTAAGAGAACCATTTGTTTGAATGAGGATTTGAACAGATGAGAGATTCATAAGAATTTCAGACGAACGACCTTTG
>NZ_VUMT01000022.1 GCF_009696045.1 Velocimicrobium porci
TGTAAGCGAACTATAAGTCAGTCAAAAAACCCCATATTTTAAAGGATTTTTCGACTGTTAAATGTGTTTTGACTTCCGTTTGACTTCCGATTTCTGTTGTAAAATTCATTCATAATATTTCCATTTTCTAATTTTTCTTTCTCTAAATGTGTATATATTCCCAATGTTGTAGAAATATCAGAGTGACCAACCCATTGCTGGAGCCGGATTACATCAACACCGGCTTCGTAACATTCAGAGATAAAAGTATGACGGAACGTGTGGCAGGTTACATCATCACTTAATCCAACAGTTTTTTTGATTTTTTTCATAAAGTCAAATACATTTTGAGAATTCATATAGTTTCCTTTTTGGTTTAAAAATAGCATATCTTCATTGTTTTTGTTTGCTATATATTCTCGCAATACTGGAAACAATGGTTCGAATATAGGAATGGTTCTTACACCGCTTTCTGTTTTAGTATAATACTGTATTACAGTTTTTCCGTTCTTTACTACTAATGTTTTATGTATGTGTATTATACTATTATTTAAATCAATATCTTTTTTTTGCAGGGCAAGTACTTCATTTCTTCGCATTCCTGTATAGCGTAATATATTTATAAAAGCATTCTCTTTTTCTGGAATGGTTGCTTTTTCGATTAAAATCTTTTCAAATTCTGTCAAAGCTCTACGCTTTTCCGGAATATGTCTTACTATTAAATCCGCACATGGATTTTTATATACTATATCATTCTTAATAGCATAATCGAATAGCGATTTTAATGTTGCAAGAATATCTTTTGCAGTTGCAGTCTTTTTACTACTGATATATGGTTCAAGGAGTGATTCGACGGTGTAAGAAGTTACCTTTTTTACTTTCATTTCTCCAATTGTAGGAATTATAATGTTGTATAATCTTTTGTATCTATCCTTACTTTGCTCTTGTATGGTATTATTTTTTTTGATTCGAAACCATTCTTCCCATAGTTCAGCCAATGTGATATTATTTCTATCAAGCACTACACCTTTGTCGATTAGTAACATTATATCCCGGTAATTCTTTTCAACCTCTTTAATTGTCTTCCCATATACAGTCTTTTTTATTGGCTTACCATCTTTTATTCCGACAGTTACCTGCTTGGCATATCTGCCGTCTTTTCGTTTTTTCATTGTTTCATTCCCCTTTCACAAAATAGGTATAAAAATAACACCTACTTGAAATGAGGTGCTGCAAATGATACAATCATACTGTTCAGGTAGATTATATCTAACACCTTGTTAGTAGTAATCTTTAGACCGCTCTTGTTGGTAGCAAGGGCGGTTTTTATTATAATGCTAAACAAAAATTAAAAACTTGCAAAATTAAATCTTTGATTTGTTCCAGTTGTTGAACCTCGTCAAAATAATATTCATGCTCATAGTCTGTATTATCGAATTTATGAAGTACAAACAAGTTATTTGAGTTTCTTATGTAAACACGACAAATCCATTTTTTGCTATTATCTCCAATTTGCATATAAGCATAATTACAAGTTTTTTTATAACTGATTTTTTCTTTAGAGGCTATCAATTTTTTTATATAGTCTAAAACTTCTAATTCTTCTTGGGAACATTCTAAAATAACTTTTTCGGATTCTTTTGTTATAGAAGAAGTATTATTAATAGCATTTTTTAATCGTTCATTTACTGTTTCATTTATATATTCATTATAGGAAGTCTTTATAATATCTCTAAATTTATCTATTATTGATTGAGTTTTTACTCCACTATACACACCTTTGGAAATTATGGCTTTTACAAACTGGTCGGTTGGGTTTTGAAATTGTTCGTCTATAGCCTTTTTTACCATTGCTGTATATTTAAGTTCAGAAGCACTATCTAAAATTCCTTTTAAATCAAATGCCTCTTTTTGGAATCTTACTAGTTCATTAATTGCACTATTTTTTAAATTTAAAAGATTTAATTCTAAAAATGGAGATGTATCCATTTTGTTTGTTTCTTCTAAATCGGAAAAAAATTTATAGACAATACCATTGGTCAATATACCAAATTTGGCTTTTGTTACGGTAAAATAACGAAATAATTGGTTAATATGTTTGGCATTTAAATCTATATTAGACGCCTTTACTTCAATTAACATTATAGGTTCGGTATTTTTTAGGATGGCATAGTCTACTTTTTCACCTTTTTTTGTCCCAGTATCTGCAGTGTATTCTGGAACAAATTCAAAAGGATTGAACACATCATATCCTAAAAGTTGAAAAAATGGTAAAACTAGAGAAGTTTTAGTTGCCTCTTCTGTTAATAGTGTATCTTTTACTTTGGAAATTCTGTCAGAAAACATATTAATTTTTTCTTTAAAATCCATAAAGTTCCCTCCTTAAAAATAATTAATATTTTATTGTAACTTGTTTTAACATTTTAACCATGACGTTTTTGGAGAACCTTGTCGAACGATGTAAAAAGTGTTCAACCTGTGAAACAGCTTATGTGGTATAATCTTCCTGTAAACAAATAAGCTTATGAATTTACAAAGAGTGTACATACTAATCACAAAAAAGAAACGAGTGTGACTGGTATGATAAATAGATTAGAAGAAGCCATTTGGGCAAGGGACTTAACAGTAAGACAAGTTTCCATTAAGTCTGGAGTCAGCAAGTCTACGATTAGCCGGCTCATGAAAGACAAAACAGCCGGCATTTCAATGGAAGCTGGTTTAAAAATATGTAAAGCCTTAGGTGCTGACCCAAGAGACATCTTCATAATATAAAAATAGAATATATGTTTGCATATTACCTGATGATGTGGTATTATAATTACAGGTGTGTGCAAACAAATGTTCTGCATTGGGAGGTACATAAAATGACAAATGAAGAATACATAAGATTAATAAACAAGTTACTAGTAAAATTTAATAATAAAACATTAAAAAGAATTTATAGTTACTTGGATGATTTACTAGTTGGAAGAGGGGATTAACCTTCTTCTTTTTTTTCTACATATATTAGAGCTTTTATATAATTTTTTAATCGTTCTCTATGATTTTTGTCCAATGAAGAATATTCTTTTAAGATAGTAACATCATCATTACTTAAATCGTATGCCTTCTTTATTTCGTCAAAGATTTCTATTGATATTTCCTTAATTGGTTCACCTTCACCCTCCATTAGCCAAAGATAGTTTATCTTAAATTCTTTGCAAATATCTTTTGCTACTCTATCAGTTAGTTTTACTTTTCCTGTTTCTATATTTGCTAAATTAGAACGTGAAATTCCGATGCGATTAGCAAATTCATTTTGATTCAAATTAAAGAATTCTTTACTTCTTAGTTTTTTTATTCTTTCTATTATATTGTTGGTATCATTCATATTTTCGCCTCCTAAAATGATAGTAACAAATAAAGAAATGTTTGTCAAGGACAAAAATATTCAAAAATAGTTTGACAAGGACTAAAACAAGTGATATAATGTCCTTAACAAACAAAGAAAGGAGAAAAAACATGAAAAACTTAAAAAAAGAAAAAGATGAACTTGTTGAAATGGCTAAATTATTAGCACAACTTTCACCTGAAGAAAGAGAAACTTTAAAAAAAGGGATTTTAATTGGAAAAGTAATTTTTAAAGATACAAATACCCCCAGACAAACAGCATAGAAAGGAAGATTAAGGAATATGAGAAAGAATAAATTGGTTAAAAATGTAAGATTTGACTTTGTAAACAGTGAAGGGATTGGCTGTATACATATTGAAGCAGATTGCAAAACAAAAGAGGATTTTGAAGAGGCATTAAAATTTGCACAAATGGCTAGTAAAATAATGCCTCCTGAAAAGAACTAATAATAAGCTTTTATAATGACAACTTTACCATTATATGTGTCATAAGTAACACGATTAATTAAATAGTCTAACACTATCTTTCCACAGATTTTGGATAGATTCTTATCTGTGGCTGGTATAGCAAGATAATTTCCAGATGAATCTGAAAGCTTTAAAACTTTTGTATCAATTCCATTGATTGTTGTTTTAATAGCTTCTGATTCATGCAATTTAAAAAGGTCAATCGCAGACATATTTAATTCTGACATACTAAACCATTCCCTTCCTATATACTCGGACATGCCAGTGTCCTGTAGATACATTATACAAGGAATGGAGAAGATTAACAAGGAACACCAAGGGAAACAGCCTAGAAAGGAGAACAGGAAAGAATGACAAGATGGGAAATATTGAGACATATAACAGGAGTAAAGGAAGTGTCAAGACTTCTGTATGATATCGTTCAGATGACTGGTTCGATAGAAGAATTAACGAAAGAACTTTCAAGTGAATTAACAAAAGAAGAGCTACAAGTCATTCAACAAGTAGCTCAATCTGGAAATTATCCATTATCCTTTGATGGAAAACAGTAATGACAACCATATATATAGAATAGAGAAGATTAACAAGATATAACAGATAAAGAAAGGAGTAATAAATTGAGCATAGAACTGAAAGAACTTCAAAAAGAAGTAGAAGAATTAAAGGAACTAATGCTTGATACAATCAAAATTATGAAAAGCAGTGTTGTACCTAAAAGAGCAATGAACAAGGAAGAACTTGCTCATTGCTTCCATATAAGTGAAGCACAGGTAAATAGATTATGTAAATGTGCTGATTCACCTGCCTATAAAACAGGAGCCGGCAAAACCGCCTCATGGATGTGCAACCCGGACAAATTTGAGCAGTATCTAGTTAAAAAGACAAAAGAAAACTGGAAAGGATAACAACATGGAATGGGTGGTACTTCAATACAAAATGGAAGAGAGCATATAAGGAGGTAGATAAAGTGAATGAACTAACAATTACAGAATACAAAGATATAAGAGTACTAACAACGCAACAGTTGGCAGAGGAGTATGGAACAGATACACAAGTGATTACTAATAATTTTAATCGTAACAAAGAGAGATATGTATTAGGGAAACACTATATCGCTTTAGAGGGTGTAGAAAAAAGGGAGTTTATTAACCAAACTCAAATTGATTTAGGTTCATTAAAAAATGCAAAAACTTTATATCTTTGGACAGAAAAAGGAGCATTACTTCACGCAAAATCTCTTAATACAGACAAGGCCTGGGAAGTATATGAGTATTTGGTGGACAATTATTTTCAAAAACCAAAAAGACAACTTACTGACAGAGAAATCATGCGTATGCAGTTAGAAATGTACGATGAGCATGAGGAACGCATTTCAAAGCTTGAAACCACAATGAATCTCGATTATGGACAGCAACAGGAATTAAAAAAAGTAGTTAATTCTACTGTGGTAAAAGCATTAGGTGGAAAAAATTCCAATGCCTACAAAAAGATTAGCAAGAAAGTATTCAGTGAATGTAATCGAGATGTGCAAGATTATTTCCATGTAAATTCAAGAAACAACATTCCAAGAATGAAATATTATGAAGCTATTAATTATGCAACGAAATGGGAACCTTGCAATAATACGAAATTAGCAATACAAGATTGTAATAATCAATTAAATATAGCTTAGGAAGGGGTGAGTAAATGAAAAAAGTAACAATTAGCTATTATGTACCCAATCGACTAGAAGCAAAATACAGAATAGAAATAGCGAGGGTATTGGAAGATATTGAAGTGAAAAAAGTAGTATTTGAGATTGAAGAAATAGGAGGAAACACAGATGAGTAAAAGATACAACAAAACAAAGCGTTGTTCTGTACTGCTGGGAAAGAAACCAAGCAAAGTGAATTATGAAAATAAAAAATGCTCACCAGTACCGCAAATACTTGGTGAGCAAACGGAAAATAAATCACAAGTTCAGAATAACAGATTTTTGAGGAGATTGCAAGGATAAAGGAGGAGAAACATGACAGTATATGAATTAATATTATTACTAATAAAATGTAATCCAAATGCGAAAGTAGTTACTTCTAGAAATTATGAACATATTGGAGAGTATCACACAATCAAACGTGCCTACGAAATTTCAAACGATACAGAAAGTGAATCAAAAAGCGGATTTGTATATTTGAAAGAGGAAGAAAGTGCAAATGATGAATGAATGGATTGAACTATCAGAGCAAGAAGAAATAGAACAAAGAAACCAATCAAAGCTAAGAAAAAGACAGGCTCTTGCTTATATAGAAGAAGAGGTCAATTTTAAGGAGGAAAAAGAGTATGAATTTATATGAAATTAATGCGGAAATATTAAACTGTATGGACGAAGTAGATGAGGAAACAGGAGAACTATTAAATTGGGAAAAGTTAGATGCATTGGTCATGGAAAGAGATAAAAAAATTGAAGGAATTGCTTGCTGGATAAAAGATTTAATAGCAGAAGGAAAAGCATTAAAGGAAGAAAAAGATTCCTTTGCAAAACGGCAAAAAGCTGCTGAAAATAAAGCAGAACAGTTAAAGAAGTATCTAACCAATGCCTTACAGGGAGAAAAATTTAAAACAGAAAAAGTTGCTATTTCTTGGAAAAAAAGCGAATCCGTTGAAGTGAAGGACTGGAAACAGTTGGAGGACGACTACTTAAGGTACAAAGAGCCAGAGGTGGACAAGACAGCAGTAAAAATAGCGCTTAAAAATGGGTTGCCTTTAAACGGAGTGCGATTAGTAGAAAAGAAAAACATTCAAATTAAATAGAGGTATCGTATGAGTATTTATAGCAAATTGTTGTGTATACAGGTAGGGTTAAAAGCACCAAAAGAACATTATAGTGAATTTGGCGGATATTATTATCGAAGCTGTGAAGATATTCAAGAGGCATTGAAACCATTGTTAGAAAAACAAAATACTGCTTTGGTTTTAAGTGATGAAGTAATACAGATAGGTGAACGTTATTATATAAAAGCAACTGCACGTTTATTGGATTGTGAAACAGCAGAAGAAATTAGTACAACAGCTTATGCAAGAGAAGAACTTGAAAAGAAAAAGTCTGATTCTTCTCAAATAACAGGTTCAACAAGCAGTTATGCCAGAAAATATGCACTGAATGGATTGTTTTGTATTGATGATAGCAAAGACGCAGATAGTAAAAAATGTGATATAGAATCATTAAGAAAACAATTCAGTGATGAAATTAGCAGAACTGGAAAGTCGTGGCATTATTTTACAGAAAAAGCTAGAAAGACAAAGGTAGAAGATATGACTGGAAGTGAATTAGAAGAAGCAATTAACGCTTTGAAAAGTTGTGAAACAAAAAAAAGAAAAATGGTATAAGTTCAGGTGATATCATTGTATGAATTAGCTCAATTGCAGCAATATAGAATTGACGAAACTGGGACAAGCCTTGTGATACATATTCCCAACAAGAACTACCAGGAAACCATAGAAAGCAAACATGTCCACCAGTGTGGTTTATGGCTGGATGATGGTAGACACATTAGTGCGGAGCAGCGTAAGAAAGCATATGCAACGATAAGGGATATCTCCGAGTATACCGGCTATCTTCCGGAGGAACAGAAAGAATGGCTTAAGTATTTACATATCGAACGAACCGGATGCCAGTATTTCAGCTTGTCCAATTGTTCCATGACAGTAGCAAGAGAATTTATCAATACGATTCTTGAATATGCCTTAGAAGAAGGTGTCCAATTAACGGATTTAGCATTGAATCGAACCGATGATATCGGAAGATATCTGTTCCAGTGTATCAAACATAAACGATGTGCTATCTGCGGACAAAAAGGAGAAGTTCATCATTGGGATGCCATCGGAATGGGAAATGATAGAAAACACTATGATGATTCTAAGAATCGAAAAATATGTCTTTGTAGGGCACATCATACCGAATGTCATACGATAGGAAGGGATGTGTTTGAAGATAAATACAAAGTATATGGCATTGTAATGCCAGCGTAACTGATTAACCAAGTTTAACGGATAAGTAACTACTCACACTATTACTAATTCGTACAACCCTACCTCGAATTGAGGTAGGGGAAAAAGGAGAATTATGAACAGCAGAGAAAAAGGAGCGGCAGGCGAAAGGGAGCTTGCAAATTATCTAAAAGAAAAAGGGTATCAAACAAGAAGAGGGCAGCAATATTGTGGAGCGAATGGAGATGCAGATGTTGTTGGCTTGCCTGGAATCCATATCGAATGTAAAAGAGTTGAAAAATTAAATATAGAAAATGCAATCAACCAATCATGTTTTGATGCAAGGAAAGGCGAAATACCAACCGTCATCCATCGGAAGAACCGAAAAAAATGGCTGGTAACCATGCGGTTAGATGATTGGATTGAGATGTATCAAAAATTCATGGAAAAGTAGGTGCGACATGAATTACATGAAAGAAATAATTGCCTTTGAGCAATGGCTCGAAACTCACTACTTGCCAATTTCAGCACAATTACTATGGTATAAATTAATGGCTATCTGTAATCGAGCAGGATGGAGTGAGTGGGTGACAGTAGATAACCTGCGTTTGATGGCAGCCATGCAAATGAGTCGTGAAGCTACATTAATTAAGACGAGGGACGAACTCATTAAAGCAGGGTTAGTTGAGTATCAAAAAGGGAAAAAGGGAAGTCCTAATAAGTATAAAATGATTTCGCTTGTTGCAACTTGTACTTTCAAAAACGTAGTACAAAACGAAGTAGAAAGCGAAGTAGAAAGAGTAGTAGAAAACGAAGTAAAAGGAGTAGTAGAAAGCGTAGACATATATAAACATAAACAAAACAAAAACAAAACTAAAAAGAGAAGTACTAAAGTACTTCCAGAAAAGTTTTGTGAGAGTGAACCGCTTAATAATGCTATCTTAGCTTTTCTTGCACACAGAAAATCTATGAAAGCACCTATGACAGAACATGCGATTGAGTTAATGTTAAAAAAATTAAATAAAATGACAGAGGTGGAAGAAGAAAAGATAGAAATATTAAATCAGTCGATTATGAATAACTGGAAAGGGATTTTCGAGTTAAAGGAGAAAAGATTTGCTTCTGGAAAACAGAAAACAGAGGACTTTTATGACGACATGAAGGAGTGGGTGAGTGAACATGAATGTAACTGAATTTGCTACAATAGCCTCCGCAATTAAGGCAGCGTATCCAAATGCTAATTTAATGCCAGATAAACGTTCCAAAGAAATTTGGTATACCATGTTATCAGACCTTGACTATGTTGTGTGTATGACAGCAATAAAAGAGCATATTAGTACAAATCGTTTTCCACCTTCGATTGCGGAGATTAGGGAGCAGTGTGCTAATATTGCAATTGGAAAAGTACCCGATTGGGGTGAGGGTTGGGAGCAGGTAGAAAAAGCGATTCGAAGTTGTGGAATGTATCAAGAGGAAGAGGCGTTAAAACGCATGGATGAAACGACAAAAATTTGTGTGAAACGCTTAGGCTGGAAAAATATCTGTTTGTCGGAAAACATTGTAGCGGATCGTGCAAATTTTCGAATGATATATGAGCAGATTGTAAATCGTAGCAAGAGAGAAGCACAATTATCTCTAGGGCTAAAAGAAGAAAAGCAGAGATTATATAGCTTAATACATCAGACAGAACAAAAGTTATTGCAGAATGAAAAATGTGGAGAGAACGATGGATAGACATATTAAACAAGTTAAAAGAGAACTGTTAAAAGACTGGGATGGGATACGTGAAGCTGCCAAGGAGAGAATCCGGCAACAGGGACATGATATTGTAATTATTTTGGAGGATGAAAGGAATGGTAAGAAATGAAAATAGATGATTTGGATTGGGAAGATTTATATAAAAAAACCGATTTGCTTATGAAAGAGTTAGGGGCAAACGAATACGTTATAGCAACAAATGAAAAGATGCTATTTGGAAATGTGCCGTATGTAAAAGTTAGTTTTCCTAAAAGAATAAATACGGTAGCAATGTTGAGAATGAACGGAAGAAAGTACACTAGAGAAAGAGGATATAAAAAAGACGGAAAAATTTATTGCGTGTATCAAATACGTTGGGAAGAAGATTAAAGAAAGGGGCGGCACGTATCTGGCTTAAGGTTATGGATGTTAGAGCCGAGAGGCTACAGGATATTACAATTGAGCAGATTGTAAAAGAAGGTATTAATTAAGAAGAAGTAAAACCAAATCAGAAGGGGTTTTATGCGTTTTCACAGAGAGAGCGAACGAAAGAAGATTATAACAACATAGAGCAAAAAATATTCCAAAAACAGTGGAGAGAAGAGAATGGATAAAATAAAAATAACCTGTACGAAGGAGCAAAGAGAAGCCTTAGATAAAATGCTACGGCTTGGATTTTGCACATCCACGACATATAGCTCTATTTTTCAAGCAAAAAATCAGACCGACTATGATATTTTGCAGAAAATCGAGTATGAAATAAGGAGAGAATCAGGAAACAGGGACTTGTAATTGTTTTAAAAGAAAGGTAGGGAAAGAAATGAAGGTAAATAAGAAACTATTGAAAGGATTAATAAGCGGAATATTGATATTATCACTTACTGCCTGTACAGAATCAGAGAGAGTTACATACAACATGAAACAAGAGGCTGAGAACTTTAATGTTTTAAGAAGATTTGCAGTAATTAACACAAGGACTGATAAGGTCGAATTTGAAATGATTGGTGCTTTCAGCAGAGAAGATTCGTCTGACAGTCAGGTTACTTTGGTAGTTGAAATGGAAGATGGAACATATAAGCGACATATAGTCGGATTGAACGAAAATACTATGTATATTATTGAAGATTTGGGTGGAGCGAAAGTCAACAAGTACAAATATCAAGTAAATTATATTCCGGAATCAATTGTACCGATTACAATTACAGAACATGATTAAAAACCGTTACCAGAACAGTATGAGGAGATAATGATGAATCAAGAAGAAGCAATAGAAATCTTAAAGAAAAACTATCCCAAAACAGCAAAAAAGGTTGATGGAATATACGTAGGTGGCTTTGATGATGTTGATTGTGAATTTGGGCAGGCACTTACAATTGCAATATCGTCACTAACAAAACAAATACCAAAGTTAGTAGAAAGGAGTAAAAAATGACAAGAGAAGAATTAATTAAAGAGTTGCGACTGTATGCTGGCATATACAGAGAATCGCCATTTCACAGGGAAGTAGAAGGAACACAAGAGCTCCTTGAAAAAGTTGCCAACTATTTGCAAGGAGCAAAAACTGTGAAAGATAAAGAGTGCAAAGAATACATCCACACTTATAAATGTAACAAAAAGACGTGCGATGGATGCAAGAACAGATATGTTTCAGAGATAATTACTGAACTTGAAGATTGTGCCAAACAAGAAGATTGTCCCGTGTATTTAGGAGATAGAGAGATTGACAGTTATGTAAAACTGTCAGAAGTGATTGAAATTATTAACAAGTATGTTGATTAAACAGAAATATAAGGATTTGAGGAGGTGGCACATGAGAGGATTCAAATGGATAGGAACAGCAACCAATAATAAAACTGGACAATACTATGTTATGTATGGAAGAAAAGGTATTGTTACTCTTTATGAAACAGATAAGGAATTTTCGGAAAAGAAGAAAACAGATATGTCTTTTAAAATGAGTGCAAAGGGTATGATAGGTTTTGCTTGTGAACATAAAGAAATGAGTTTTAACCAGAATCTAACCCGATAAACAGAAATTAGTAGAAAGGAGTAAGAGGTTTTCCCGGGAAGAAAAGACGTCTTTACTCCGTATAGAAAATGGCGAGGACAAAAATAGAAGTACCAGAAGGATTACAAAGTGATTATACAAGTATAATAGTTAGTTACAGCAATGGAATAGATAGCACAGGGGCATTATACTGGGCATTAAAACATTTTGATAGAAATAAGATTTATTTATTGTATTGTGATACTGGGTTCGAATATCCAGAGAATATTCAAATGTTTTACAAAACAGCCAAGTTTATTGGTGTGAAACCAGTATTACTACAACATCCAAAAGGGTTTTTGAAGCTTTTGTTAGAGGAGCGATTTAAATGGCCAGACATGAAAAACCGATGGTGTACAGCATATTTAAAGACAGGAATAACGGACAAATGGATTAGAGCAAATCGTCAGTTATTGGGTAAGAAATGTTTATTTGTTACTGGAGAACGTAGGGACGAGAGTAGAGGGAGAGCAAAACTCCCTGAACTAGAATACCATTCAACGACATTAAAAACAAAAAGAGTAGCTGATTTTACATGTCACTGGTACAGACCTTGCCTGGATTACGAAAAGGGAAAAATGTTCGAGCAAGGAAAAGAATTAAAATTAGAACCTCATTTTTGTTATGAGTACTTAGGTAGGTGTTCTTGTATGGCATGCATGTTCATGAGCAATGAGCATGCAATAGAAAATATGAAGAGGTATCCAGAAAAAATAAAACCTTTCATTGAAGCAGAAATAAAGCTTTCTCACACGTGGAAGAAAAAAGTAGGACTACAAGAGCTATGGAATCAATGTTTAGATATAGATGATATAGAGGAAAAAGAAAAAGGAATAAAAGAAAAAGAAACAACAGAAACTAATCCCAAAAAAGGAGATTAGATGATGAGACTTATTGGAATATTACAAAAAACTAAACACAATAAAAAACAAGAAAAAGAATTATTGTATAAAATAACTCAACATTTTGGAAAAGAGGTTGCAATTCGAGTAAGAAAAGAACTGAAACCTACTATCAAGGGAAGTACTTATAATACCTATGTATTAAGACTTAATATGGTGTATCAATTGTTGGTGGAAGGTGTCTCGTTAGAGGATGCAATCGAAAGAGCTAAAAAATATTAATAAAAAATAGATTCTTACAAAAACTATAAGAAAAAAGGTTAAGGAGAATCTATGGATACAAAAATATTAATCAGAGAATTACACAAGTATTGGGAATTAGAAAAGCAAGCTGAGGGAACCACGTTAGAGGAATTGGTTAAGGTATATAGACAGGACATACTGCACTATGGAGAGAATCCCGTAGGATTAAGAATGTTGAGTTCAAGAGATTATAATTACTATTTGAATTTACTGGAAGAAAAAAGTCTTGAAGAGTATGAGAAAGGCAAGGAGGAATAACCTGCCTTGCCAATCTCTATAATAACATAATTTTGATTACAGGTTCTATTATAGTTGGAACAATATTCCAAGTCAAGAGAAAGGAGTTAAAAAATTGACACGAGAAGAACTGAAAGATTACCAAAGAATATGCAATATAATTAAAAGGTTGGAACGTGAAATAGGAAATGAAGAGAAAAGAGAAATAGAAATTGTAAAAGGAAAGGTAAAAAGTTCTATGAAAGAACATCCATACATACAAAATCACGTGAGCGTGGAGATGTATGAACCTGTTCAAATGGATAAAAGCAGTAAAAAAATACTTAAAATGAAGTACGAAAGGACGAAATTGGTTCAAAAAAAACAGGAAATAGAGAAATACATAGAGGATATAACTGATTTTCAAACGAAGATTATATTTCGATATAAATTTATTGAAGGAAAGACATTACAAGAGATAGGGGAATTACTTGGTTATACAAAGGGAAGAATTTCACAAAAAATCTCTGAATTTATAAAAGATTAAACCCATTAAACAAAAAGGTATGCTATAATTATAATAGAACGAGTAGAACATATTCGTTTAACGTTACAAGTTTTAGTATCCCACCAACATTTCCGCTTGCTACCGATGTAGGTAGTAGGCGGATTGATATAATATACGTACCTCCTTTCAAAATAAATCAGTGTCCTGCTTGAAACTGATTCGGTTAGGACACGATAAGCCCAGATAGCTCAGTCGGTAGAGCAGAGACTAAGTCATCGTTTGCACTGGTTCGATTCCAGTTCTGGGCAGTTCCTGGAATAAAGGGTGAATTAAAAAAAGCATTTAGAGAGGTGTATGAGCATTGTAAGAATATTGAATCTTTAAATGTAAAGACAGATAACATAGTAAGTTATGAAAAGTATCTTCAGAAGAAGAGGGAGAAAGATGCAAGAAAGAAAGAATAAATTTAAATATGTAAAAATTGCATTGAACGAAGTGAAATTTGAGGGTTCATCGAGATGGCAATGGGGACTGAGTGGAGCTATATCTTTGGTATTGTCTATAATAACTTGTTTTAGCAAAGATACCATAGAAATACTAAAAACTACCGCTAGTACGTTTAATAGTGTTTCGTTGGCAATTATAGCAATGATTTTTACGGCATACGCTTTGTTTCAAGCTTTGCTTAATGATGATATGGTTTGGGAAATGAGCAAATACAATAATTTGCTTGAAACATCCAATCGGTCATTTTTAGGTGTGGTTTTTTTGTATTTGAGTAACATTATAATAAATACGATATTAATAATTATTCTTTCTACATTACCAACTGAATTTGGAATTAGCAATGATTATTGGATAGACAGTACCATTTGTTTTGTATTTATTTGGATATATGAAATATTTACATTTAGAATATTGATTGAAATTAGGAACTTTGCAATAAATATATATAAAGTGTTCATTGCTCATAATAAGTTGTCATTATTAAAAAAAGAAAATAAAGAAGAAAAAGAAGAAAATGAAACATTGTATAAAATGTTAGAAATTAAAAGGTTGAAAGAGCTTAAGATGATAAGTGAAGAAGAATATGAAGATAAAAGAAAAGAGTTTTTGAAAAGAATGTAAGAAATATTTTACATAGAGAGCCATCAAGGCTCTTTTCTTTTACCCAAAAACAAACGGAATAAAAATACAAAATATAGAAAGAAGATGATAACATGAATATAAAGAAAGTAGTAGTAGATAACCTCCCAAGGGACTGCATTGCCTGTCCACTTGACTATCGATACAAAAAAGATTGTGGTAAGGAAGTCAGTAGGAATTACAACGGGGGCTTGAGGATGGGAAAGGTGCCGGATAAGAGGTGCAAGCTGGATGTGAAATAGAAAGGAGTGAGCCTAGTGGCATTAACGGAAAAACAGAAACGATTTGCAGATGAGTATTTGATAGATTTGAATGCTACTAGAGCTTATAAGGTGGCATATCAAAGCTGTAAGAAAGATGAAACAGCGAGAGCGAATGGCAGTAGATTGCTAACAAATGCTAACGTTGCAAGTTATGTAGAACAAAGAATGAAAGCAAGAGAAAAAAGAACAGAAATCAAACAAGATTGGGTGCTAGAGGAACTAAGAAAGATAGCCAGTGCAAATGGTACTGATTTTTCACAGATTGTAGAAGAGCCAATTATAAAAAAAGGGGCTTATGTAACGGACCCGGCTACAGGACAGGTAAAAAAATACCAGACAGTAAAATTCATTCCAACAAAGGAATTGCCGGAAGAAAAAAGAGCAGCAATTGCAGCAATCAAGGAAACAAAGTTTGGAATTGCTGTGGAAACGTACGATAGACTAAAGGCATTGGAACTATTGGGACGACATTTGGGAATGTTCAAGGATAAGGTGGAAGTATCTGGATTAGAGAATGAAAAATCAAAGTTGGATGACTTAATACAACAAATGCGTGATGGTAAGAAATGAGCAAAGAAAGTTTACTTCTATCAGATAAATATAAGGCATTTCTCCGTTGTAATGCACCTGTTGAGTTTTTAGAGGGAACGACTGCTGCCGGAAAGACAACAGTAGGAATCTTTAAATTTTTCCTCAAGGTTGCTCAATCGCCTAAAAAATATCATATTATTGCTAGTAAGGATACAGGAACAGCCGAGAAAAATATTATCAATAAAGACCTAGGTATTATAGATGATTTTGGAGTATTAACAGAATATAATGGTAATGGGTCGAAAGATGAAAAAATCCCACATATTGTCTATCATACAAATAATGGGGATAAAATTGTCTATGTAATGGGATATGGAGACAAAAAGAAATGGCAAAAAGCATTAGGTGGACAATATGGCTGCCTTTATATAGATGAAATTAATACAGCAGATATCGACTTTGTTCGTGAGGCTTCTATGAGATGTGATTATTTTATGGCAACCTTAAATCCGGATGACCCAAGTCTTGATGTATACAAAGAGTATATCAATTGCAGTAGACCGCTACCAGAGTATGAGAAAGACACTCCAACTGAATTATTAGAAATGTTATGTGAAGAACCAAAACCTAACTGGGTACACTGGTTCTTTTCTTTTGAACATAATTTGGGGTTAAGTAAAGACAAAATAGAGCAAATCAAGTTAAATGTACCAGTAGGGACTAAGCTATGGAAAAATAAGATTCAAGGGCTTAGAGGGCGGGCAACTGGTTTAATATTTCCAAATTTCAATCGAAAGAAGCACATTGTAAGCGAAGAATGGGTAAAAGAACAAGTTAAACTAGGAAAAATAAAATTCAAACGTTTTACAGCGGGTTTAGACACTTCTTATTCTTCTAAAAGTGCTGATACAATCGCTATGATATTTCAAGGAATTACAGAAGATAGAAAATTGATTACCCTAGCAGAAAAAGTATACAGCAACAAGGATTTAAGTATACCGCTAGCACCATCTGATACAGCAATAAAATTTATAGAATTTCTGGAATGCTGTAGGAAAGGATGGGGATATTCGAAGGATGTATTTGTTGATTGTGCAGACCAAGCTACAATAACAGAATTAAAAAAATACAAGCGATTGCATAGTTGTTTATATAATTTTATAGATTCTTACAAGAAAGTGACTATATTAGATAGAATTAAATTTCAGTTAGGATGGTTGCAACAAGAATGTTATTTCATTGTTGATGCATGTATCGAGCATATAAGAGAGATGGAATCCTATAGCTGGAAAGAGGATAAGGATGAGCCAGAGGATATGAACGACCATACGATTAATGCCAATCAGTATGCGTGGATACCATACCGTAATATAATCGGATTTGAGGAGGTAAATAAGTAAGTGAGGTGGACAAAACAATTGAGTGATGGAATAAAAAAAGGAATACGAAACTGGTTAAATATTGCTCCAGCAGGTCCTTATGCAATACAAATCAGTGAAACTATGGATTTTGAGCTAAGTGCGATTCGTAATCGTATTTGGTATCGTGGCGATAGTAATGAATTAGAGCAATTATATCAGCAATCAAATGAATACGCAGATAAATATAAGTTTTGGGCATCTCGTTGTACTCCTGGTATGGAAATGCGAAAGATACATACAGGATTGCCCTCTTTAATTGTTCGGATTTTGAATAGTATCGTCATTTCCGATATGAATGAATTTGAGTTTGAAAACCCAAAGCAGGAAATGTTGTGGAAAGAAATAGAAAAGGAAAATAAGTTTCGGAAGAAATTAGAAAAGTGTTTAAAAGAAGTTCTATATATTGGTGATGGAGCATTTAAAATCACGTTAGATACTTCTATTAGTCAATACCCTATTCTGGAATGGTATTCAGGGGAACGGATAGAAATAGTAAGAGAACATGACCGACTAAAAGGTATTATATTTAAAACTCCATATGTGGAGAGAGAACAACAATATATACTACATGAGTATTACAGCTATGGCATGATTAAGAATGAATTATATAAAGGTAATACATTGATTCCAATTAACTCTATCGAAGCAACAAAGAATATAAGAGATTGGGAGTTTGATAAAAATATTTTATTAGCAATTCCATTACAAGTATATGAAAGTGCTAAGTATGAAGGCAGAGGAGGAAGTATATTTGATGGGAAATTAGATTCTTTTGACGCATTTGACGAAGTTTGGAGTCAATGGATGGATGCTATAAGAGCAGGTAGGGCAAGAACTTATATACCAGAATCTTATATACCTAGAAATATGGAAACAGGTCAATTAATGAAACCAAACCCGTTTGATAATCGATTCATAGCTGGTGATGACAATTTAAATGAAGATGGAAAAAATACAATAAAAACGGAACAGCCAATAATTCCTCATGATAGTTATTTATCTTCTTATATTACAGCTTTAGACCTTTGCTTACAGGGGGTTATTTCTCCTTCTACATTAGGTATTGATACGAAAAAACTAGACAATGCAGAGGCACAGCGGGAAAAAGAAAAGTCTACCTTGTATACAAGAAATGCAATCATTGAGGCTTTGCAGGAAACATTACCGAAAGTTGTTGAATGTTGTATTAATGCTTATAATATGCTGCTTAAACTACCAACAGAAGAGGTAAAAGTAAATATTCCATTTGGTGAATATGCAAATCCATCTTTCGAAAGCCAAGTAGAAACAGTAGTAAAAGCAAAACAGGGTGGAATTATGAGCATTGAACGTTCTGTAGAAGAATTATATGGAGACAGTTTAGATGAACACTGTAAACAAGAAGAAATCAAACGTTTAAAAGCAGAACAAGGTATTGCAGAATTGGAAGAACCAGCCTTAAATACGGAGGGAATGCAAATAGATGAAAGTCATAGTGATGAATAAAATATATCCGATGAATCAAAAAGAATATAAGAAATTATTGCAGATAGCAAGTGAAAATGTCGCATTTGGAATTTATGCAGTTGAGAAGAAAGGATATGCGGAGTTGAGGAATGATAAGTGCAAAAGTATCACCCAGTTAAAAGAATTAACACGGCAATTTAAATCACAGGGATATAAAGTGTTGGCAAATAGGTAAGCATATGAATGAGTACGATATAGGAAAAGCATTTGAACGGATTGAAAATGAGTTAATCCGTTCGATGATAAGAAATCTTGACCGACATCGAGCGGAAGAAACAGAACTGGGATATAATTGGGAACAGTGGCAAGTAAAGCAATTACAAGCATTAGAAGAATATAAGAAAGCGAACAGAAAACAGTTTAAAGGTCGATTTAGAAGGATTAATGCATCAATAGATGGTTTGATAAGTTTGGCTAGGCAAGAAGGAAATATGAGCCAAGAGAAAGCTATTTTAGAAGCAATTAAGAAAGGATATCGACCCAGAACATTTAAAGACCTATTTGAAAAGTATAAAGGTAAAAATATAAGAGAAATAATGGATTTAATTCTGCGTAAGAATATTCAATCAGAAATAAATGGAGAGTTTTTTAAATTAAATGATAGAAAAATGGCTGCATTGATAAGAGCAACAAAGCGAGATTTTCAAAAAGCAGAACATGCTATATTAAGAATGGCAGAAGACCAATATAGGAAGATAATTTTTGATGCTCAAGTCTACGCAAATACTGGCTCTGCTACATATGAAAAGGCTGTAGATATGGCAACAAAGGACTTTCTAAGCCGTGGTATTAACTGTATTGAGTATTCGAATGGTGCAAGGCATACCGTAGCAGATTATGCTTATATGGCAATCCAAACCGCTTGTAAACGTGCTTATTTGACAGGGGAGGGAGAGAAGCGGAAAGAGTGGGGAATTTCAACGGTTATTATGAATAAACGTGGAAATCCTTGTCCTAAGTGTCTGCCATTTGTAGGAAAGGTATTGATTGACGATGTATGGAGCGGAGGAAGTGCAAAAGATGGCAATTATCCTCTCATGAGCCAAGCAATCGCAAGAGGGTTATACCACCCACGTTGCAAGGATAGTCATACTACCTATTTTGAGGGTTTCAGTACACCGCCTGATGAAAGATTTACTCAAAAAGAAATAAATGAGATTGAAAAAAATATAAAAAATGAAGTAAGGAAACAATATGCAAAACGTCAAGTTGATAAGTATGAGAGACTAGAAGAATTTTCTTTAGACGATGATAATAAAAAGAAATATAGAAAAAGAATCAAATCATGGGAAATAGTTCATAGTAATGAGACTAATACATTTAAAGAAAGAGAACTACGTTATAAAGACAATGAGGGTATTTTTACAACATTAGATGCAAGGTCAAAAGGAAAAGATGTTATAAAGCCTCATAATATTAAAAAAGAGATGAGAAAGTCTGAAATTGGAAAAGAATTGTTGCAATACTTGGAGGATAACAATATACCAGTTCGGATTTTTTATGGGGTAGACATAGAAAAGGATATCATGGGTTATTTTATGGATAATGAAATATATATCTATGCTGATAATACTAGAACAGTAAAAGAAACAACCTTAACTTTAATCCATGAAGCAACACATGCTAAAATTAGAAAGCCAAATTCAAAGAATCAAGAATTAGAATGTTTTACAAATGAGTATAAACATAAAGGAATAGAATTGACAGAAAAAGTTAAAGAACGTATAATAAAACATATAGATAACAAGTATGATTACTTAGAATGGGAGTGATTTTATGAAAGATACTTTAACTTTAATGCCACATGAAAGATTAAAGATGTTAAGAAATGGAGAAATTGTATTGTGTACCCATTGCAAAGTTGGGATAATGCAACCGATTGGAGATGCAGTAAAAACAAATACATTTCAGTGCAATAAATGTAAGAGGCAAATGATATTTAATTAACCACCTAGTAGGTAGCTAGGTGGT
This sequence comes from Velocimicrobium porci, assembly GCF_009696045.1. GTDB lineage: Bacteria > Bacillota > Clostridia > Lachnospirales > Lachnospiraceae > Velocimicrobium > Velocimicrobium porci. The sequence goes on from NZ_VUMT01000022.1 coordinate 20,295, forward strand.
ATTTTTATGCAGAAAAGAAAAAAGAATGATAATGATTAGGACGTTGAAATAGACGTCTTATTTTTATGCCCGAAGGCTCAAAACTACGTGAGACACACTGTAAAACTGTAGTGCAGACAGCACAGAAAAAACTGTTTATAGAAAGGAACGATAAAAAATGAAACAAAGATTACCTTTAAATTTACAATTCTTTGCAGAGCAAGGAGAAGAAGGGCAACAACAAAATCAGGCACAGCAACAGCAAGGAACAAATCAATCGACACAAACACCATCGTTTGATTATGAGAAACTAGCCAGTATTGTAGCTGGAAAACAAAATGTAACTGAGGATACTGTCTTGAAAGGGTATTTCAAGCAACAAGGTCTTAGCAAAGAAGAGATGGAACAAGCAATTTCTGCCTTTAAGGAGCAAAAGGCAGCACAGCAACCTGATGTAGAGAAAATACAAGTACAAGCAGTTCAAGCACAACAAGCATTACAACAATCGCAAATCGAAAATAAGGCAATTTTATCAGCGATTGAATTAGGACTTGATGTAAAAACAGTTCCATATCTTATGAAAATGGCTGATTTTAGCAACGTTATGAAAGAAGATGGAACAATAAATGAAGATACTATAAAAGAAGCCTTAAACAAAGTATTAGAGGATGTACCAGCACTGAAACCAAGTACTGAAAAAGCAACTGGATTTATGCAAGTTGGTGCAAGTGGAACACAACAACAAAATAATCAAAGCGACTTATTAGCATTTGCTTTTGGAAACAAAAAATAAGAAAGAAGGTTTTAAATTATGTCAGTATATGATTATGCAGAACAATTTGAAAGAGAGTTACAACAAAAATATGAAAGAGAATTGACCTCTGTTGCTTTAACACAGTCAAATCCAAGTATTAAATTTATCAATGCCCAAACAATTAAATTACCAAGAATGACAGTATCCGGCTATAAGGACCATAACAGAAATGTGTTAGGGTTCAATACGGGGACTGTTACGAATGATTGGGAACCAAAAAAATTAGAGCATGACAGAGATATTGAAATTCCTATTGATCCAATGGATATTGACGAAACAAATCTTGTCCTAGAGATGGCGAATATTCAAAATGTATTCGAGGAAGAGCAGGCAATTCCAGAAAAAGATTCGTATCGCTATTCGAAGTTATATGCAGAAGCTAAAAATTATCAGTCTAAAGGAGCAGTGATTGACAATACAGTATTGACAGTTGACAATATCTTGGATTGGTTTGACCAGCAAATGGAACGAATGGACGAAAATGCAGTGCCAAGCGAAGGACGTATTTTATATCTGACTCCAGCTGTGAATACATTAATAAAAAATGCTTCCAAGCTTACTAGAACAATTGACGCAAGAACAGGAGGAGGAATTGACCGAAGAGTGTATTCATTAGATGATGTAAGCTTTGTAAAAGTTCCAAGTGCAAGAATGAAAACAAAGTATAACTTCACAAATGGTTGTGTGCCGGCTAATGATGCAAAGCAAATTAATATGATCTTAGTTCATCCATCATGTGTTATTTCGAGAGATAAGTATGCGTATATGAAGTTATTTACACCAGGTAGCGATTCTCGTACTGCAGATAAGTATGTATATCAGAACAGATATTATACAGACACATTTTTAATTGAAAATAAAGCTTGTGGTATTGCAATTAATGCAGAAAGTGAGGGATAAAATGGAAGCGAGTAAAGGAAATAAAGTATATACCATTGATGAACTAGAAAAGGAACAGTATCGAAATAATGGATATGATATCTATGATGAGGATGGAGAAGTAGTTGCCTATGGAAAAGGTAAAACAATTCCGTATGAGCAATATGCAGAATTAAAAAAGCAATATGAGGAATTAAAAGGGCAACAAGAAGAACCAAAAAAGGGAAAACAAACAAAAAAAGAGGGTGAATAAATGCCTTATGCAGAAAAAGAGTATTATATAGGAGTATTTCAAGGGCACATTCCAGAGGAAGAGATAAGCAAATATCTGAATCAGGCAAGCCGGCACATAGATTCGCTTACCTACAATCGAATTGTGGGTAGGGGAATTTCTAATTTAACAGAGTTTCAAAAAGACATTCTAAAAGAGGTATGCTGTGAACAGGCTGAATTTGAGTACAATAATCGAGAAATATTTGACATGATATTGCAAGGATATAGTATCAATGGTGTCAGTATGCAATTTGGAGAAAGTTGGAATGTGAGCATACAAAAAGGGATTCCAATGAAGCGAGATACTTATGAAATTCTAAGCCAAACAGGTCTTACTTGTAGATTGGCGGTGTAGCATGAAATATCCTTGTTTAGTGCCAAAGCAGTTCTGTACTACTCCAATTCATGTAAGCATTGAATCGGAAGAGATAAATAACTTGGGAATGCCTAAATATGTATTAGAGTTGGACATACAATGTAATTATCAAGAAACTGCAAAACCAGTATTGACGGCAGAGAAAAAGATAATACAAATTAATGGAATAGCTTTGTTCTGTGGTGATATTGCTCCTAATATTCCAATATTAAGTAGCGGCACTGTTATAATAAATGGCATTGAAAGGCAAATAGTAACTGGTGAAAAGGCAAGAAATCCAGATGGTACAGTGAACTATTGCCGACTAAATCTTGTGTAAGGAGTGATAGAGTGAATGTCAGTTCAAGAGTAAAAATCAATCGTCAAAAAATAAAGCAATTAACAATGGCTCAAATAACAGCATTAGAAAAGACAACAGAAGCACTTCATACAGAAGTAGTACAGGCTCAGGTATTTCCGTTTCAGACAGGAAACACCCAAAATGAATCTACGTTTCCGGATTATTCGAAATCAAAAGAAGGACGTACCAGTATTGTAACAAGTAATCCTTATGCAAGGCGATTGTATTATCACCCCGAATATCATTTTTCTAAAGCAGAAAATCCAAATGCTAGAGGAAAATGGTATCAGCCCTGGATTGATGGAAAAGAAAAGAATTTCTGCAAAGAAACATTCAAGAAGTTCTATAAGGAAGATGGTGGACTGTGATGTTATCATTAAAATTGGTGAGAGAATTTATTGCAAGCCTTGGTCTTGTAAAAGACGATAATGTATACATTGGAAAACTTGATAACAAACAAAAATGTTCGATAGGAGTGTACAATCGAGAACATGACGGAGCAGAGCAAATTCCAATCGGTGGTAGAGAGAGTGGAACATTTCAAGAAAAACGTATATCTCTATTAATTCACTGGAATAAGAATCCTGTAGAAGCAGAGGAGATTGCATATAAGTTATACAATTTATTACAACAGCAAAAAGAGTTTTATATGGATACAACCTATATACATTATATTCGGATGATGGTAGACGAGCCAAAAGATGTTGGAACGGATGATGCTGGAATTTACGAATATGTGATATGGGTTGATTTTATTTATAGTGAAAGAAAGGATTGAAGATATGGCAGATGTAGCGAAAGTATATCCTGTATATGATAATAAATTTAAGATAGGGATAAAAGGATTAGATAGTACAGCGTCCGACATGGTTATAATCGCTAATGTAGAAAACTTTGCACCTAGTATTGATGGCGGTGTAGAGGAATGGAATGCGATGGAGCATGGTGGGTGGGGAGATGCAATGATGACAAGTAAGAAGTTATCATTCAGTTTTAGTGGTAAGAGAACTTATGGCGACCCAGGGAATGATTATGTGGCAGGACTAGCTTGGAAATCAGGAAATGATGTTGTTACAAAATTTGAATGGGAAATGCCAAGCGGTGCAAAAGTAGAATTTGATTGTATCGTAAATGTAACAACCCCAAGTGGTGGAGATAGTACTGCAATTGATGGATTAGAATTTGAAGTACATTGTAAGGGAAAACCAAAATATACGAAAGCTTTACCCTAATGAACCCACAGAAAGTGGGGAAGTGGAAACATTAAGTATAGCAAAGGAAGAAACACCTAAGGAATAATTCTTTAGGTGTTTTGTTGAATTGGAAAGGAAAATAAATATGAGTAAAGTAGTTGATATAACGGAACAGTTAAATTTTGAAGAAAATCCTAAGATTAAAATAGGTAAAAAAGAATATGAAGTAAATGCAGATGCTACGAGTATGTTGAAAGTGATGCAGTTATTAGGTGATGTAACAAATATTACACCAAAAGATATTGTTAGTGTTTATGAAATTTTATTTTCCAAAGAAGAAAGAGATAAAATTGATAAATTAAAATTAAAATTTGAAGATTTTACTACATTAGTAATGTCAGCAATTGAAGTTGTAACTGGTGAAAAACAGGGGGAGTAGAAGAGAAAGAATCTTACTACGATATATTTGAAGATTTTGATTTAATCGTGTCTTCTTTTCAGACGCAATATGGAATCCGAATATATTCACAAGATTTCAAGAAAATGCCTTGGAAAGAGTTTTCAGCATTGCTTAGCGGACTAGCACCGGAAACACCACTTGGAAGGGTTGTAGCAATTCGAGCAGAAACAAATAAGGAAGTGATTAAGAATTTCACTCCAGAACAGAAGAAAATAAACAAAGAGTATCAAAGAAGAATTGCGAATGGCATGAGCAAAGAAAAATATAAGCGAGAAATGGACAGATTGGAAAAAGAAATTGCAAGAATGTTCCAATAGTTATTTCTTTTTTACCCAATATCTGGTATAATAATTTATTATTACTAAAGTATGGAGGAGAAATAAAAATGAAAAAAACTATTGTAACTTTATTAATTGCTGTTTTACTTATTCCTTTATTTGTACCACAGCAAGCAGAGGCAAGTCAAAAAGATTCGCAAATAATTATGGATGCCTATAATTGGGTATGTGAAGATGTTTGGAATAATTATTTTTGTGATATGTATCATTATATCGAATCAGGAACGGGTTCATTAGGTCAAAAACTAAATGCTAAGAAATGTATAAAGAATGGGAAAAAAGTAGTAAAAAAGGTGGCTTATTATGATGCTCAAATGAAAAAATTAAGTAATACGAAAAAGAATAAAAAAGCAAAAGAAATTTGGAAAAAACTAAAAAAAGAGATAATTATGTTAGACAAACAATTACAAGAAAAGACTCCAAAGGCAAATGATGAATCTTATATTTTTAATACGGATAAGTTCCAAACTTATATGTATAAATTGCTAGATTATGTATATTAATTGGTAGAATGACCGCTTACTTAGATAGGCGGTTTTTTCATGCCTAAAATTAAGGGTAAAAGGTGATAACAATTGAGAAAATAAAATGTAATAAATGTGGAAAAACGTTATTATATGCGGAACATATAGAGGGTGAAATTAAATGTCCACGTTGCAAAGAAATAAACAGGATTAAAATAGAACGCAAAGGGAAGAGCCAATAAGCTACACCATAGAGTAGTAGCAAGTGCCTACTTTGGTATTAAAGGTAGGTGACTTTATGGGTGCCAGTGTTGGCGAAATAGATTTAGACTTACATGTCAACCGGAATGGTTTTGACAGAGAAATGCAAGGAATACAAGGACTTGCAAAGAAAGCAGGTGCTGCACTTGCTGGAGCATTTGCAGTTAAAAAACTTGTAGATTTTGGCAAGAGTTGTATCGAATTAGGAAGTGACTTAGAAGAAGTTCAAAATGTTGTTGATGTGACATTTCCTCATATGACTGCACAGGTAGACAAATTTGCAAAAGAAGCGGCAGCAAGTTTTGGATTATCTGAAACCATGGCAAAAAAGTTTACTGGAACTTTTGGAGCAATGGCAAAATCGTTTGGATTTTCGGAAAAGGCTGCTTATGATATGGGAAGCACATTGACCGGGTTAGCTGGAGATGTAGCTTCTTTTTACAATATATCTCAAGATGAGGCATATACAAAGTTAAAGTCGGTATTTACTGGTGAAACAGAAACATTAAAAGACCTTGGTATTGTAATGACTCAAAATGCTTTAGATGCTTATGCAATGGCAAATGGTTATGGGAAAGTTACAAAAGATATGTCTGAGGCGGAAAAAGTGGCATTAAGATACGCTTTTGTACAGTCTCAATTAACTGCTGCAACAGGTGATTTTGCTAGAACATCAGGAAGCTGGGCGAACCAGGTTCGATTATTAAGTCTGCAATTTGAATCGTTAAAAGCAACAATTGGACAAGGATTAATCAATTTGTTCACTCCAATTATTAAAGCAGTGAATGTTTTGCTAGGGAAATTAGCTACTTTGGCAAATGCTTTTAAGGCATTTACAGAACTTATTACCGGGAACCATGGAAGTGCATCATCTAATAATGGAATCCAAGAAACTGCAAATGCAGCAAATGAAGCACAACAAGGGTTAGGTGGAGCAACAGGGGCAGCCAATAATCTAAAAAAAGCAACAGATGGAGCAGGAAAGGCAGCAAAAAAAGCTGCCAAAGAAATGCAAGGTCTATCCGGGATTGATAAGCTTAATAATCTTACCACGACAGGCGATAAAGGTTCAGATGGTAGTGGTGGAAAAGGCTCAGGCAGTGGTGGAGTTGGTGGCTCTGCTGTTGATTATGGAAAGTTAAACGATGGCGAAAATGTTATAGACAAGCAAGTCAACAAGTTCCAAGCATTGATTAATCGAGTAAAAGAGTTAGCTGGATTATTTGCGAAAGGATTTAAAATTGGTCTTGGGGATACGTCTGTTTTACAAGATATACAGGATTCTTTAAACAGTATAAGAAATAGTATAGTAGAAATATTTTCAGATCCTAACGTATTAAAAGCAGGGAATCAATTTCTTAATTCTCTTTCCTTAAATATGGGGAAAGTTGCAGGTTCATTTGCTTCTGTCGGTTTGACAATTGCAGATAATATTCTAGGTGGAATGTCTAAATACTTAGAACAGAACAAAAATAGAATTAAAGGCTATCTTGTTTCTATGTTTGAGATTGGTTCGGAAACAGCAAATATTATCGGTGATTTTTCGGTTGTATTAGCTGATATTGCTACTGTGTTCCGCTCTGACACTGCTAAACAGATAACAGCGGATATTATTTCGATATTTTCAAATTCATTCATGGGAATATCGGAAATTTCTGCAAAAGGGACCAGAGATTTCTTAAAAGCAATTACTGACCCAATTGCAAAAAATAAAGACAAAATAAAAAACACAATCCAAGGCATGTTTGAAGCTGTTGAACCAGTTTTTAGGGCTTTAAGCGATATAGTAACCAAAACTTTTGAAAAGTGGAATGAAGTATATGATCAATATGTTTCTCCAGCATGGGAAAAGTTTTCGAGTGGATTGGACAAGATTCTTTCAATTACTTTGGACGCATTTAATAAATATCTATTACCACTATTCAAAAAGATTGGAAAAGAGTTTAAGCAATTAGCAGAAAAACATATCCAACCCCTTATAAACGCTTTTTTGGAACTTTGTGGGAAAGTAACAGAGGCAATTGCAACTTTATGGAATTTTCTTAGTCCGTTTGTTGGCTGGTTTATTGAAAAATTTATTGCTAAAATGGCCACAAAAATTGAATGGTTTTGGACAAAAGTAAAAGCAGTAGTTTCTATTATTTCGGATTTACTAAAGGGACTTTGTGATTATCTGAGTGGTTTTATTGATTTCATAACTGGCGTATTTACTGGTGACTGGGGTAGAGCGTGGGATGGAATAAAAGAAATGTATCGTTCTATTTGGGAAACGATGAAAAACATTGTTGGAGACGCTTTGACCTTTATTAAAGATACCATTATAACTGGCTTCAATGCTGTAAAAGCAGTTATAGAAGTTATTTGGGATGGAATAAAGCTGGTATTTTCAACAGTATGGGAGGAAATCAAGAGGATTTTTGAACCTGTTGGAGATTGGTTCAAAGGAAAATTTGTAGAAGCTTATAAAGGGATTACTACCGCTTTCCAAAACATAGGGGAATGGGCAAGTGATAGGTGGAAAGCAGTTACAAAAGTATTCCAAGACGTAAAGAATTGGTTTGGACAACGATTTAAAGATGCGTATACCAATCTTACAAATGCCTTTTCTGCAATTGGTACTTGGGCGAGTGAAAAATGGAGAAATGTAACAGATGTATTTAAGGGTGTAGGAGGATGGTTTCAAAAAAAGTTTGATGCTGCCTATAGAAAAGCAACAAAAGCTTTTTCCGGAACTGGAAAATTTTTTAGCGGTGTATGGAGCAATATAAAAGGAGCATTCGGAAATATTATTGATTGGTTTCGAGATAATTTCTCAAAAGCTTGGGAAGCTGTAAAAAAAGTTTTCTCTTCTGGAGGAAAAGTGTTTACTGGTATAAAGGAGGGAATTTTAAAAGGATTAAAAGATGTTATTAATGCCTTAATTGATGGAATCAATAGAGTTATATCAGTCCCATTTAAAGGAATTCAAACAGCATTAAATAAAGTGAAAGGGTTTGAAGTAGCTGGTGGTCATCCGTTTGGTGGACTTCCTACAATAGATACACCACAGATACCAAGACTTGCTCAAGGCGGTTTTGTGAAGAAAAATACTCCACAGCTTGCTCTTATTGGTGATAACAGGCATCAAGGAGAGGTAGTTGCTCCTGAAAATAAGTTACAAGACTTGTTGAACCAAGCAGTAAAACAGTCTAATAGTAGTGATGTATCTATGCTAGTACCTATGATGAAAGAAATGATAGGAATATTAAAAATGATATACGGAAAAGAGTACGTTGCATCAGTAAGTAGTAATGATGTGTACAAAGCATGGGAAACCGAAAAAAAGAAAGTGGAGAAACGAACAGGAAAATCCATATGGTAAGGTGATAAAATGGCAGATTATAAAGGATATTTAATGAAAGTGGAAGGGATTGGAATCGTCCCTTCTTACTTATTTACAGCTTATGAATCAAATCCGAATCAAGAAACAGACTTAAATTCTTATACAGATGGAAATGGCTTAACGCATAGAAATGTTTTGCCACATACAAAGTCGACTATAAAATTTACCACACATCCTAGAATGACATTAGATGAAAAAATTAAACTACAAAAATATTTTCCTAACCGAAAAAAAGTGGTAGTTGAGTATTGGAATGATGAGTATAACAAGTATACAACGGGAAATTTTTATATTACTCCTGTTACATTCCCGGTTAAAGATTATGATAAAGAAACGATTTATTATGACAGCATTACTTATGAGTTGATTGAATATTAGGAGGGAGACCTGTGTTAAATGTAAGTGAAGAAGTAAAAAAACTATATAGGACAGACTATCTTCCTCAACGAGAGAAAAATGTTCATAAAGAACTTTTGATTGTTTTTCCAGAATTAAATTTAGTAATTGAAAATGATAGAATTTATGCGGAAAGCATGAAAATAACGGAAAGTCTTTGCAGCGAAGAAGATTTAACATTTGGATCATGTGAAGCAGCACAATTTGAAATTACGATAGCAAATGTTGGGGAAGAAATTAACGGAAAAGAATTTGTCGTTACTCAAATTTTAGATGAGAAATATACAATGCCATTAGGAACATATGTTGTCGATTCTGTTAAAAAGCGTGATGATTTATGGTTTAAGGATATTACTGCCTATGATAATATGCTTCAATTTGATATTGACGTAACAAGCTGGTACAACACGATTCAGTTACCGGCTAAATTAAAAGATTTTCGGCAAAGTTTATGTAACTATGTAGGTGTAAAGTTTGAAGAACAGGAACTTCCTAACGATGATTATATAATTACAAGAACATTGAATCCGCAAACACTAATAGCTAGAGATGTGATGAAAGCTATTGGCGAGATAAATGGGATGTTTGGACATATGACACGAGAAAATAAATTTAAATTCATAGATTTAAGTGGACTTGGTCTATATCCGTCTGAAACACTATATCCAGCAAATGATTTATTTCCAAGTGAACCGGGAGAGATAATGAGGAATGGAAGCTATAAGTCGATTTTTTATGAAGATTATTATGTAAAAGCAATTGATAGTCTTACCATTCGAAACGAAGAGGGAGATATTGGAATCACAGTAGGGGAAAAGACAGAAAATCCATATATAATACAAGGGAATTTTTTGGTGTATGGAAAATCAGCAGATGAATTAAGAAGAGTAGCAGAAAAAACTTTGTTAAGGATAAAAAATAAATATTATATACCACATACAACAACTATGATAGGACTTCCATATGTTGAAGTGGGAGATTCGGTGGCGATTATCAAAGAAACGGATACCATCGAATCCTTTGTATTTAAACGAACACTTACAGGGATTCAATCATTAACAGATGAAATTTCTGCCACTGGAAATGAAACGAGAGAAAATAAGGTTGCACTTTCTACTCAAATTGAACAGGTAGAGGGAAAAATAAGACGAGTTACCAATGATATAGATGAATTATCAAACGAAATGGTAGATAGTGTAAATGGTTTAGAAAGTAAAATTACTCAAACAGCTGAGCAATTTGAAAGTAATCTAAATGATACAAGAAATAACCTGCAGAGCCAAATCAGCCAAACAGCAGGAGAGATTGTCTTAAAAGTGGATTATAATGGAAAGCTAGTACAGGTAGAACTTGGTAATGATGCATCACTTGGAAGTATTCTTAAGCTCATGGCAGATAATATTAGCTTGGAGGGACTTACTACAATCAATGGCGGATTCAAGGTTCTACTAGATGGAACGATGGAAGCAGAAAATGGAATCATGAATCAATGCAAGTTCCGAGAAGGTATTTATTATAGAATCCAGTATAGCAATGGAATGGAGCAGGATATACCGATTATTTCTTCAGAAAACGGACAGATATTTTGGGGACTAAAAGGGGACGAAAATGTAGAGAATGTATTCCGGCGAATGACAAGGTTTGATGATACCGTTCATCTTAATGCACCACTGCTTTATAATGGTTCCTATATCGACCTTGATAAAGTAAAAAAATGTGTAACAGACGTAAAAGTGGGTTCGAATAATACAATTGTAGATGCCAGTATTTCATCTGATGGGGTCCTTCATATGACAACAGGTTTTCGTTGTACCTTTAGCGGGACCTCTTCTTCCAGTACTCCAAACGCAAGAGTATCTTCTGGAGGAAATGTGGCACAAACATCATCGTCATCCAGAAGATATAAAGAAAATATTAAACCATTACAGGATAAAGAATTAGATCCACATAAATTATATGAAATTCCAATCAGACAGTATACCTACAAAGAAGGTTACTTAAATCGTAAAGATGAGAGATACGGAAAAACGTTTCTTGGTTTTATAGCGGAGGAAGTAGAAGAAAGATTTCCACTTGCAGTTGACCACTTAGAAGATGGTAGACCTGAGATGTGGAATATTAATATATTGTTTCCGGCACTGGTAAAGCTTGTGCAGGAACAAAAAGAAGAAATAGACAAATTAAAAGAGCAGCTGAAACAGAAAGGAGTGATTGAGTGAATAAGGTCTATAATCGTATCAATTGGGAGAATCAGCCAAGTACTAATACTGCCTTGGGAGCTACGAATTTAAACAAGGTAGATTTGGCACTGGATACGATTGATAACCGGGTAATTGAATTAGATAATAGCAAATTAGCGGTATCAGTTGCCAATACAATGGTGAAATCATTTGAATTCAATGAAGATAGCGGAGTTATAACAGTTACCCTATTGAACGGAACAGTGTACACATGGGATTTGAACATTGAGAAAATTCCAATTAACTTATCGCTCACGCAAGAGGCTGTTCTTATCTTAGATACAGCAGATGGACAGCAATATACAGCAGACCTAAAGGGATTAATAGACACCTATCAATTCGATGATTCGGATACGATAGGTTTTTCTATGCAGTTAGATACGGATGGGAAACATGTTACTGGAACTTTGAAAAACGGAAGTGTAAAAGAAAAGCATTTAGACCCTAACTATCTGGCAGAAATTAATATGCAGGTCGCAAAGTCGGAGGGACAAGCAAATCTCTCCAAAGATTATGCTGATTTGTCGAAGCGATATGCAGTTGGTGGAGTGATACAGGAAGATTCCGAAGATAATGCAAAATATTATGCAGAGCAATGTAAGAAATACAAGGATATAGTACAAGAAACCGCAAACATCAACTACCCAAACTTATATATAGAACCAACAACAGGACACCTAATATCAGTTGGCGGTAGTGGTATTACATTCCGTATCGAAAACGGGCATTTAATAAGCGAGGTGATAGCATAATGGCAGACTTAGGACAAGTCGTAGTTATGCCAAAAGGCAAATACGACCCAATCATGCAATATAATGCGTTGGATATGATTGAGCATAAAGGTAGCAGTTATATTGCAAAACAAACAACAGTAGGAAATGAGCCAAGTGAAACATCAGAATATTGGCAGTTATCGAGTAGAGGGATAGAGGGCTTAGCTAATAATCTCACTACAAAAGAATCTGGTAAATACGCATTAGATGCATCAATGGGAGAGTTGTTGGAGCGAAAGAAAGCTGACCGAACCACACAGCACCCAGTAATTCTCCTAGCCACAAATTGGACAGGTGAGTCAGCACCCTATACCTACACAATCGAGCTGGAAGAAGTAACAGCAGACAATACCATAACCCTTGTGCCGGCAGAGGATATTACAGCGGAGCAATACACGGCTCTCCAGTCCGCACAGATAGCAGATGCAGAGCAGACAGCAGGAACGCTTACCCTGCAAGCAAAAAATAAGCCGGCAATTGACATACCGATACTTGTGTTAATCGGAGATACCAGTGTACCGAGTGCCGGCGGAGGTGCTACGATACCATTAGTGAATCATCTATTAACAGAAAATTCAGGAGTCGGAGCATTAGACGCATATCAAGGAATGATACTGGACGGAAAAATTGCTTGCCTTAGTAACCCTAATCTGTTAATTAATCCAGATTTTCGGATTAATCAGAGAGGACAGACAGAGTACACGTCTGCTGGGTATACCGTGGATAGGTGGAGAATCTATGAGAACGGAAATATAACATCAGAAAATGGATATGTATTGCTCGGAGCAGGAAATGGTTTTGTACAATGTGTTGAATCTAATGACTTTTTAAACGGAAAAACAGTTACAATGTCAGCACTTACCAATCATGGTTTTGTAAGTGGGACATTGAAAGTTGCAAGTGAAGGTCATGAATATTTTACGGTGAATGATAGTGTACAGTTGTATCATCGAGGAAACGCATACGGGGTATATCCAGTAAAAGAAACGATAGTGTATTGGATGAAACTAGAAATCGGTTCCCTAGCAACCCCATTTGTGCCACCAGAACCGGCAATAGAGCTGTTGAAGTGTCAAAGGTATTATCAAAGGATTCCAACCAATGGGAAACAAGTATATAGATGTTCGGATGGTCGATTGTTTGTGAATTTTCAATTTAGCACGGAGATGAGAACGACCCCCAACATACAGGGTTTGCCAATAACATTACAGATGTTTAATGTAGTTGACAATGTAGTGCTTGTCGAAAAAAACTGGTATAACGTTCATTGCTCCAATTCGAAAGGTGTTTCCTTTTTAGCAATTAGATTTAGCGAGTTGGAAACGACTGGAACAGGGGTAATAGGATACTTAGATAACAATGCGGACTTTCTAGAAGCAGACGCAGAAATCTATTAACAAAGAAAGAAGGTGAAAGAAAATGCCAGTCAATATTCATTTTAACCGCTCACAAGGTGGTTATGAACTTGTAAATAACCTAGAAACAGAAATAGCCGGAGTAGCTGCACTAGATGCAGTACAGGGGAAGAAATTAAATGATAAGATAACCGAAGCACTAGGTGTACAAGCTTTAGAACATTTTACCAAATTCCTATCTGATATGTGGAAAGGAAGAATAACTTATCATCGAATTTTAGGAAGTATTCAAGGAGAGTATGACCCTCTTCCGGGAGACAATAGACCGTATCATTATAATGTAATTACATATGGGGAGAGGGCAAGATGTACGCAAATTGCGATACAAGCTTATTACAGCGATATATACCCAAACGGATATGATACAAAAGGATTCTATATTCGAACGCAGCATGACAACCTTGTATCGAAATGGACACGTATCATGACAAGTGATGACAGAGAAGTTCTGATACCACAAAAAGTACTACAGTTACAAAATGGTTTTGAATTTTGGGAAGACCCAAATTATGGAGTAATAGCCAGAACAGGGAACTTAGTACATGTCAATTTTCTGCTAAAAGGAGGAACAGGAACATCGGGAAGTACAATATGTAAATTGCCTTATATTCCGCTAAGCAATGAAATTCATTGTTTAAGTTTTAGAGATAAAATATTTGAAATAAGGACATTTAGGGATGGAATAATCAAGCTTGAAGGCGGTCTACCTTCCGAAGATACGAGTACTTGTTATTGCATCGAGTGTAATTATATATGTGTGTAAATAGAATGTAGAAAGGAAGAAAAACCATGACAAAAATTAAATTATTAGACAACACAACCTTAACATGCAAAGCAGTAGAAATCCAGAACGGGACATTAGTTTTGGAAACCACAACCGAGAAGACAGCGGAGGAATTACATAGAATATTCAGTAACAAGAGTAATCTGAATATTATCGAACTGCAAACAGAATCGGGAACAACCTTAGGAAGCAAGTACGGATTCGTGTGTTATGCCGGAATAACACTATTAGGAGATGGATCTAAGAAAATTGAGTTGATTCAGGAGAAAGACCCAACAGAACAGAGATTGACAAGAGCCGAAACCCAAGCCTTACAGGCAAGTATGGATTCGAACAAGGCGGTAGAACAGACGGATAAAGTAGTAAATCAAATCAAAGAATTACAAACTGGAATGGAACAGGCGGTGGCAGAACTAACTATGTCATTATCACAGACACAACCAGCAAATGAAGAAAAGGAAGAAGGTGAAGCAGATGTTCAATAAGAATAGTATTGTAGTTCGAATTTGGGTGGATCTAATCAAAAAAGGTACCTACAAAAAAGAACAGGTACCAAAGTTGCAAAATCTACAGGAAGTCGTATACAGCATATTAGAGGAAGAGCCGGCGGAGTAATCTGCTGGTTCTTTTAAAATTCGAAAAAGAGAGGAAAAGAAGATGGAAACAGTAATTAACAAAACAAATGTAATGTCGGGAGCAGTAGTTACCTTAGCCAGTTATATTTTGGGACCATATTGGTTTTTGTTTGGGATATTCCTAGCTCTAAATGTAATCGATTATGCAACAGGCTACATTAAAGCAAAATTCTACAATAAGAATGAGAGTTCCGCAGTAGGAGCAAAAGGAATTGTAAAGAAAGTGATGTATTGGCTGATTATCTTAATGGCATTTTTGATTAGTATTGCTTTTAAACAAATAGGCTCTATGTTTGGAATGGATTTAGGATTTGTCGTATTTTTAGGATATTTAACTCTTGCTACCTACATAGTGAATGAAACAAGAAGTATTATTGAAAATGCGTATGAAATGAATATGAAGGTACCGGAATGGCTCATTAAGGGACTGGATATTGTAGAAAGCAAAATCGATATCGAGGCGGAAAATAAAATGGAAAAGAAATAGCTTCACTTATGGAGGGAGTAAGTGGGTGTAGCAATCTTATTAAGGAATTTATTTGAATAAAATTAAACAAAATTGCAAAAAGTATTTCATTATAAAAAATTTTAGTGTATAATAATATAAATAAAAATTACCCAATTGGTAAAAAATAAAAAAAAGGAACATATACATAGTATAATGGAGATAGTATTTGCAAACAAGAAAATAAAAAAACAATGTGAAGATTTTAAACTTGCACAAAAAAATTTCAATAAAGAAGTAGCAGAAAAGTTATATAGTACCATTAACTATATAAATAATGCAGTTTCATTGCTAGATGTAAAAAATATGCCTACTTTTCATTTACACGCATTAAAGGGAGATAGAAAAGGGACATATTCAATTGATTTAGGAAGACGTTTGGGATATCGTTTGATAATAACACCATTGAATGATGAACATCAAGAATGGGATACAAACGATGAATATATAATTTATAATAGCACAAAAATTATCTTGGCTATGGAGGTGTCAAATCATTATGAGTAAAGTAGAATATAAAAATTTAGTAACTTTCCATCCAGGATATTATATCAAAGATATTATTAATGAGATGGAAATTTCACAAGATGAGTTTGCTACTAGAATGGGAGTATCGGGGAAAACATTAAGTCTTTTGGTAAATGGGAAAATATCATTATCTAATGAGATGGCATCACTGCTTTCAATTATGTTAGGAACGAGCGTGGATGTATGGTTGAATATGCAAAAAAAGTATGATGAAAAGATATTAGAAATGCAAAAAGAAAAAAGACTGGATGATGAAATTGAATTGGTTAGACAAATTGATTATAGTTATTTTACAAAATTGAATATATTACCCGAAACAAGAGATATAACAGAAAAAGTGAAAAATTTATGTTCTTTCCTTAAGGTATCTAGTTTGAATGTTTTGAGCGAAGAGGACTTTTTAGTAAATTACAGAACAGGAATAACAAATATAGAAAAAAAAAATATAATCAATTCAAGGATTTGGCTACAGACTGCTATAAATTTTGGAAAAAATATAGAAACAGAGCCTTTTAATGCAAAGAAATTAAAAGCCTATCTTCCAGAAATAAGAGAGATGACAGTAAAGTTGCCGCAAGACTTTATGCCTAGATTACGGGAGATTTTTAAGGAATGTGGAGTGTCGTTTGTGTTATTACCTTCTTTGAAAAATGCAGGGATTAATGGAGCTGTAAAGTGGGTTAACAATGAAAAAGTTATTTTAGCTATGAATAACAGGAGAACATATGCTGATACATTTTGGTTTTCGCTTTTCCATGAAATTAAACATGTTTTGCAACAAAAAATAAAGTTAACAATGATTAGTGGAAATGCAGATATAGTAAAAAGGCTAGATGATAGACTAGAACAAGAAGCTGATATATTTGCACAAGAACAGTTGATACCAAAGGAAGCATATGAAAAGTTTTTAGATAGAAGCAATTTTACAGCAGATTCAATAAAGGCTTTTGCAAACGAGTTAAAAATACAACCAGGTATTGTAGTAGGAAGGTTACAAAAGGAATCTTTTATAAACTATTATCAACATAATGACTTAAAACAAAAATATACAATTAAGGTAAAATAATAAATTGTACTTAAGACACTCTTCGGAGTGTCTTTTTTGATGGAAAGGAATGATAGTATGAAAATTAATGTACACGCTGGACACAATCCAGATGGAAAAATAGCTTGTGGAGCGGTGGGATTTATAAAGGAATCTACCGAAGCAAGAAAAGTAAAAAAGGAAGTAATAAGATTATTAAAACAGAAAGGACATACCGTATATGACTGTACGGTTGAGAATGGTACAAGTCAAGGTGATGTACTCCGAAAAATTGTAACAAAATGCAACGCCCATAAGGTAGATTTGGATGTGTCGATTCATTTCAATTGTGGAGTAAATGACAAAAAAGGAAATGGCAAGACAACAGGAACTGAAGTATATATTTATTCCAATTCGAGCAAAGCGAAACCATACGCAGAACGAATTGTTAAGCAGATAGCAAAGGTAGGATTTAAGAACCGTGGAGTTAAGACAAGTACAAGTTTATATGTACTAAAGAATACAAAAGCCCCATCACTTCTAATTGAGTGCTGCTTTGTGGATGATAAAGACGATGTGAAATTATATCAGTATAAACAAATGGCAAAGGCAATTGTTGATGGAATAATTGGTTGAAAAGTAAAAAAACTTATAGTATAATACAGTCAGATAGTGTTTATACACTTTCTACTCCCACCCTATTATACGCTTGAGCAAGCCCCTTAGAGTTATTCTTTGGGGCTTGTTTTTGATATAGAATTAGAAATGAGCTGATAATTCAGACTGTATTAAAGTATCTTAAAAAGAAAAGACCCCACAAAAATGTGAGGTCAAAAAATATAACTGCCTGTAATAAGGCTTTGTCTTCTATACTGCCAGCTTGTGGCGATGTTGTTTATATAATAACATTATTATATGCAATTGTCAATTTAAATACTCTATTTTATAAATAAATTTTTAATTTCATTATCAATTTTATCAAGAATATCTGCTGAAAGTTTTATACCACTTAAAATGTCATGATTTGTTTTTGGATTATATATTCTTATTTTGCTAATCGTAGTAATTTGGTTTGTTAGAACAATGCTTCCGGTTTTCATTTTTTTTATTTCATTTGTCATTGATTTGAATAATTCGGTTTCTTTTTCTAAATTAGCAAGTTCAATAGTTAGTTTTACGACAATTTCTTCCAAAGTTTTTTTTGAGGTTATATTATCTTTTTCCAAATCTGATAAGATAGCCTTGACTTCTTCTAATTTTTTATTAGAATATGTATAACATTTTGTTGCCTTTTCATTAAGCTTATTATATATTTCATTTCCGATGTATATTTCACCTTTTTTTAGATTATTTATATTTCTATTTGGTTTTAGCGATGTCAATGGAAGTATAGTAAGAACTGGACTATGAATGGAATTTTCTTTATCTAATACTATTGCATAATGTAATCCTCCTTCTTCACTGCCGATATTATAACCTAAATGAACTTTTATTATTTCTCCTCTTTTGTATCTTTTTAGGCTTGTTGGAGAAAAGGATTTTTCATAATTTAAAAATTTAATATAATCTTCTAGCCAATAAGAAAATTTGACAGCCTTTTTATTTAATTTTGGATTATTAGAAGATATTAGTGATTCAATATAAGACTCTAGTTTGCTTATTGCATTCTTTTTATGTTTCAGTAAGTATTTTTTGTCTGTTTGTGTATTCATAGGAAGTCCTCCAACTGTAATTATAATATATTAATACATAAATAGAATAAATATACAACTATTGTAACATTTTATATTAAATATTAAAAGCTAAAATTAGAAAAAGCAAGCCCCTTAGAGTTATTCTTTGGGGCTTGTTTTTTGCTCTTGTTCCCATTTTATTATTTCTTCGTATGGAGCAATATCTTCAACTCTACATCTCAATGCTTTTGCTATTTTTTTAGAAGTTGTAATTTTGCACTTGCATAGAGAACCGAAGTCAGATTCATATTTTTGTATTTGCTTTACAGAGATTTCAGTTTTTCTTGCTAGTTCTTCTTGGGTTAGCTTTCTTGCCTTTCTAATTTCTTTCATATATTTACTAATCATTCACAGCACCTCATTATTAGCATAGTTTTATTATACCATATTAGAATAATTTTGACTTCCGTTTGACTTCCGTAAAGAGCAAAAAGTGTATAAAACTGTATATAAATATAAGCACGTTAAAAATATACAAATACATTTAAAACCTGTAAATTACAGTGTTTTCAGATAGTTTTGAGTACAAAGCAATTATCCTTACAAAAATGTAAGC
>NZ_VUMT01000023.1 GCF_009696045.1 Velocimicrobium porci
TAGTCGGTAAAGATTCTTTGTAAGATATTCATAACCCTATTATGCAGGAAAAATTAACAAAAAGAAACCCCTAAATTCCCTCAAGATTGAGGGCAGGGGAGTTGAAGTGTCGAAGACACTTTTTTATGAAAAGAAAAATAGTGTTTGGAAAATCAGAATAAGTGTGTTAAAATGTATTTGTAAGATTTTGCGAAGGGATGGCAATGTGAGAAGATGGAAACTATAAGCCATAGAAACGTGGATGAAAGAAGAAAAAGAGTACGACGATTAAAAAAACTAATAGTAGCCGTTGTAATTGTAACATTATTATTGCTTACTGTTTGCTGTCTGTTATTATTTTTTAAAATTGAAAAGCTGGAGAGCCGTGTAGACACTATAGTAGCAAAAAAGAATAATATAGAAGAATTTACTTCAGAAGAGAAGGTTGCTTCTTCAATTGTGTATTCAGCAGATACCAAAACGAAAGAACAATGGGAAGGCAAGGACTCGGAAAAATTAACAAAAGAGGAAGAGCTTGATAAAACAATTAAGGAAAAAAAGGTATATTTGACATTTGATGATGGACCTGGGCAATATACAGATGAATTATTAGATGTTTTGGCCGAATATGATATAAAGGCTACTTTTTTTGTTATTGGAAAAAGTGATGAACATTCGATAAAGATGTATAAAAGAATCGTAAAAGAGGGGCATACACTTGCAATGCACTCTTATACTCATAAATATGACAAGATTTATGAATCGGTAAAAATGTTTGATGAAGATTTTAATAAATTAAGTGATTTGTTATATGAAGCGACAGGAGAAAGACCGAAATATTATCGTTTCCCGGGAGGAAGCAGTAATACAGTGAGTAATCTTCCTATGACAAATTTCATATCTTATTTGAATAAAAAAGGGATTACATATTTTGATTGGAATGTAATCAATGGAGATGCAACGGGTAAAAAGCTATCTTCAGAACAGATGATAAACAGTGTGATGTCGGGAATAAGACAACATGATACATCAATTGTACTTATGCATGATATGGTATCAAAGAATACAACGGTAAAATCGTTACCGGCTTTGATAGAAAAATTGCAGAAAGAAGATTATGTAATTCTTCCAATAACAAAATATACAAAAGCAATTCAGCATGTGAAAGCTGAATCTGTGAAATAGAAACACAGGAGGTACATGGAATATGAATTTTTTTAAAGATTTAAAAGAAGACCTGTCTCAGGCTGTGAACGAATTGATACCTGAAGATGACCTTTTAGGAGATGAAGAATACGTTGACAATCTGGATGATGAATTATTAGGATTGAATGATATAAAAGAAGATAGCAATGATAAGGATAAGGAAGAAAATTTGCTGTCTGATACAGATGAAATTGACTTTGATGCGATATTAAAATCAGCAGATGAACCAATTGTAAGTACATTGGGCGATGAACTTTCTAGTACATTGGAGGCTTCTGCAGCTTTTAATTTGGAAGATGAGAATAAGGAAATTGAACTATCTGCAGATGAGCCTGAAGTAGAAAAACATGAAATTGAGGACCCTGAAGAGGTAGACGATGATTTAAGTGATTTGATAAAAGAGTTTGAAAGTCAGATTATGACAGATGAAGCAGAGAATGAGTTTCAAACACTGCCGGATGATGATTTGAATCTGGAAAATCTTATGAATTCAGAGGAAGAGCTTGCTTTAGAAGAACCTGTATATCCGCTTGAAGAAGGAAATCTGTTAGTAAACGATAGTGATTTGGAAGAAGACATGCTTAACTTAGATGACAATTTAGAGCAAGCCATGAGTTTCGAAGAGGAGAATGTTGAAACAGACTTGATTGAACAAATGCTTCATGATAGTGATGAAAATGAAACAGAAGAACCGTTTGTTATGCCGGATGAATTAGCAGATTCAATGGAAGAAGAAGATAAGCCTGAACTGCTCGCTCAAGAGGAGGAAGGCGAGCCAATTCCTACCGATGCAGCTACTGAAGTGACTGTAATCACGAAAGGAACCAGAATTGCGAGTAATATTATTTCTGATGGTTCATTAGAGATTATGGGTACTGTAAAAGGCGATATTGAATGTCTTGGAAAACTGTCGATAACAGGACATGTAGCGGGCAATTTAAAAGCATCTGAAATATTTGTAAATACAACAAAATTACAAGGAAACCTTGTAAGTAGAGGAACAGTAAAATTAGGTGCAGGAACAGTTGTATTAGGTGACATCAAAGCGACATCAGCTGTAATTGCAGGTGCGGTAAAGGGTGAAATTGATGTAAATGGACCGATTGTAGTAGACTCTACCGCTATTATAAAGGGGAATATTAAAGCTAAGTCAGTTCAGGTAAATAACGGAGCCATAATTGATGGATATTGTTCTTTGACTTATGCAAATGTTAATATTGATAATTTTTTTGATGGAGAGAATGAGGAAAAATGAGCGAATATAAAAGAGTAATGCTAAAACTTAGTGGAGAAGCTTTGGCTGGAGAAAAGAAACAGGGATTTGATGAAGAAACTTGTATTAAAGTTGCAAATCAAGTTAAGCAGCTAGTAGACAAAGGGATTGAAGTCGGTATTGTTATTGGCGGAGGTAATTTCTGGCGTGGAAGAACAAGCGAAACAATTGACCGTACAAAGGCGGATCAGATTGGTATGCTTGCAACAGTGATGAACTGTATTTATGTGTCCGAAATTTTCCGTTATGTTGGAATGAAAACTCAGATTCTTACCCCATTTGAATGTGGAACAATGACAAAGTTATTTTCAAAGGATCGAGCAAATAAATATTTTAAAAAAGGAATGGTAGTATTTTTTGCAGGAGGAACCGGACATCCTTATTTTTCAACGGATACCGGTATTGTACTTCGGGCAATCGAAATGGAAGCAGACGTTATTTTGTTAGCAAAAGCAATTGATGGTGTCTATGACAGTGACCCAAAGACAAACAAAGATGCGAAGAAATATGACGTAGTTTCTATGCAGGAAGTATTAGATAAAAAATTGAAGGTCATTGATTTAACGGCAACGATTATGTGTTTAGAACAAAAAATGCCATTACTTGTATTTGGATTAAATGAAGAAAATAGTATTGTAAATACAGTAAGTGGTGCCTTTCATGGTACAAAAGTTACTGTTTAAAAGATATAGGAGGAAAAAAAATGAGTACAGAAATTGCAAAATTTGAGGACAAGATGAAAAAATCTTTAGCCAATTTGGAGGAAGAATATACATCAATTCGTGCCGGTAGAGCAAATCCACATTTATTGGATAAAATTAAAGTAGATTATTATGGACAGCCTTCCAACCTTCAATCGGTTGCGAATGTATCTGTGCCAGAAGCAAGAGTAATTATGATTCAACCATGGGAAGCTTCCTTAGTAAAAGATATCGAAAAAGCGATTTTAGCTTCTGATTTAGGACTTACACCAAGTAATGATGGAAAGAGTATTCGCCTTGTTTTTCCGGAACTTACAGAAGAACGAAGAAAAGAATTGGTAAAAGATGTTAAAAAACGTGGTGAAAATGCAAAGGTTGCAATCCGTAACATTCGAAGAGATGCAAATGACAGCTTTAAAAAACAAAATAAAGCAAATGAAATTTCAGAAGACGAATTAAAGCAAGCAGAAACAGAAGTTCAAAAATTAACAGATAAATATATTGCAGAAGTTGATAAAGCAATCGAAGCAAAATCAAAGGAAATACTTACTGTATAAGTTTTTGTTGAAAACATTGGATAAAGAGGTGCCTCGAAGTGACTTCGAGGCACTTTCTTAAGCCTATGTATATTTTGTGGAGGAAAAGACGAATGGAAGAAACACAACAAAATGTGCCAAATCATGTTGCAATTATTTTGGACGGTAATGGCAGGTGGGCAAAGAAAAGAGGATTCCCTCGAAATGCGGGGCATATGCAGGGGAGTAAAACAGTTGAAAAAATATGTGAAGAAGCGTATAATATGGGAATTAAGTATTTGACAGTATACGCATTTTCAACAGAAAACTGGTCACGACCAAAAGAAGAGGTCGATGCGCTAATGAAATTGCTTGGAACTTATTTGAAAAACTGTTTAAAAACAAGTAAGAAGAATAATATGAGAGTGCGTGTTATAGGAGATATTACACCGCTGAAAGAAGATTTAAAGGAAAAAATTATTGAATTAGAAGAAGTTTCTAAAAATAATACCGGACTTAATTTTCAGGTAGCTTTAAATTATGGAAGCAGGGATGAAATCATTCGTGCAATAAAAGAGATGATGCTAGATTACGAAAAGAACAAACTTACGCTTGATGAGATAAATGAAACATGTTTTAGCAATTATTTAGATACAAAAGGTATTCCAGACCCTGATTTGCTAATTCGCACAAGTGGTGAACAGCGTTTGTCAAATTATCTTTTATGGCAGCTTGCTTATACAGAATTTTATTTTACAGACGTTTTATGGCCGGATTTTAATAAAGCGGAATTAAAAAAAGCTGTGGAATACTATAATAGTAGAGAAAGACGCTTTGGTGGCGTAAAATAGAAGTTACGGGAGGAAATTATGTTTGGCAAGAGATTGGTAAGCGGTGTGATATTATTGATAATAACAATAGGAGTAGTGGCTTGTGGCGGTTCTGTTTTACTTGCAGTTGTATCACTGATTTCTCTGATTGGTTTATTTGAATTATACCGCGTTTTAAAAATGGAATTTTCTCCGCTTGCTTTTGCAGGATATGTAATTAGTCTTTTACTGGACGGATGTATTGCATATGGAGAAAAAGAATGGGCTTTGTATATTATTGCCGGAGGTTTACTTGTTCAGCTTATGATTTATGTTTTGTGTTATCCAAAATATCGCTCAGAGCATATCACAATGGCATTTTTTGGAATTATTTATGTAAGCGGTCTTTTATCTTATATTTATCAGGTTCGGACCCTGGAAGATGGGGCATTGATTGTATGGCTGATTTTTACAGGTGCCTGGGGATCAGATACTTGTGCTTATTGCGTTGGAAACTTATTTGGAAAGCATAAATTGCCTTCTAAATTGGCTACGTTAAGTCCACATAAAAGCCTGGAAGGATGCGTTGGAGGGATTGTTGGAGCAGCTTTAATTGGAGCAGTGTATGCTTATTTTGTAAGAGCAAATCTTACTGGAATAGAAAATCCGGTTCTGGCGTTTGCTGTTATTGGAGCATTTGCTTCTGTTTTATCTCAGTTTGGAGATTTAACAGCTTCAGCAATTAAAAGAAACCATAATATGAAAGACTATGGTACTTTAATTCCTGGACATGGAGGAATTTTAGACCGTTTTGACAGCATACTATTTACAGCACCTTTAGTATATATGCTTGCTATTTTATTTTAATTCGGAAAGATATGGGTATAGAAATGAAGAAAATATCAATATTAGGTTCAACTGGTTCAATTGGAACACAGACATTAGAAGTAGTTCGTGCCTATCAAAAAGATTTAAAAGTAACTGCACTTGCTGCTGGAAGTAATATTAAACTTTTAGAACAACAGATTTTAGAATTTAAACCAAATGTTGTATGCGTATATGATGAGGAGAAAGCAAAAGAATTAAAAGACAAATTATCTTATTTGAAGATACCGATTTTATCCGGCATGGATGGACTAATTGCCTGTGCAACAGAACGGGAAGCAGAGATTGTTGTTGGTGCTGTCGTTGGAATGATTGGGATAAGACCTACGATTGAGGCAATTAAGGCGAAAAAAGATATTGCCCTTGCAAATAAGGAGACCCTTGTAACGGCAGGGCATTTAATTATGCCATTAGCAGAAGAAAATAAAGTTGCACTATTACCGGTTGATAGTGAACATTCTGCAATTTTCCAGGCTCTGCATGGAGAGAATAAAAAAGAAGTAAGCAAGATTCTTTTGACAGCCTCTGGTGGACCATTTCGAGGAAAAACAAAAGAGGAGTTAAAAAATATTCAGGTAGAAGATGCACTAAAACATCCAAACTGGGCAATGGGACGAAAGATTACAATTGATTCCTCTACTATGATTAATAAAGGATTAGAAGTCATCGAAGCAAAGTGGCTGTTTGATGTCGATTTTGAACAGATAGAGGTAGTAATTCAGCCACAAAGTATTATTCATTCGATGGTAGAATATAAAGATGGAGCTGTTATTGCACAACTTGGTACTCCGGATATGCGACTTCCAATTCAATATGCTTTATTTTATCCGTCAAGAAGACCAGTGGAAGGGGAACGACTTGATTTTACAAAGATTGGAAAAATTGATTTTTGCAAACCAGATATGGAAACATTTTATGGCCTTCGTCTTGCATATGAGGTTGGGAAAAAAGGTGGTAGTATGCCAACTGTGTTTAATGCGGCAAATGAAGCTGCAGTAGCAAAATTTTTAAATAGAGAAATATCCTATTTAGAAATTCCAGAAATAATTGAGTATTCGTTAAGTAAGGCTACATGGAAGGAAAATCCTACTTTAGAGGAAATCCTTTCGATTGAACAAGAAACATATGAAAATATAAATAGAAAATGGAATTAGAAAGAGGTTATTATGAATATTATTGTAGCGATATTAATATTTACTGTAATTGTAGTAATACATGAATTAGGACATTTTCTTTTGGCGAAAAAGAATGGGGTGTCAGTAACTGAATTTTCTGTTGGTATGGGTCCTAGAATTATCACTTATGCAAAAACAAACACAGGAAAAAATATGGTTCGTTTCTTTATTTCCCAGAAGAACTTTGAGAATTGTGAAGAATGGGAAGGAAAAACAAAATATTCCTGGAAAATATTCCCTGTAGGCGGTTCTTGTATGATGGTTGGCGAGGATGAAACGGTAGAAGATGAGAATGCGTTTAATAAAAAAGGTGTTTGGGCAAGAATTTCTGTTATTTTTGCCGGACCATTTTTTAACTTTATTTTGGCATTTGTACTTAGTATGATTTTAATTGGTTCGATTGGGTATGATCCGTCTATTGTTTCTTCCGTTGATACAGGTTACCCAATGAGTGAAGCAGGGGTAAAAAAAGGCGATAAAATCCTTGAAATTAATGGAGAAAAAATCTCTCTTGCAAGAGAAATTGGAGCTTACTTTCAATTCAACCCATTGACAGAAGATTCTTCTCTGGATATTACTTATGAGCGTGACGGAAAAATAAAAAGTGTAACAGTACAACCGAAATTGGATAAAGAATTAAACCGTTATCGTCTTGGTTTTGGTTACGCAACACCATATAAAAAAGCGAATCCGGCAGAGGTTGTAAAATATAGTTTTGTAGAGGTAAAATACTGGATTAAAACAACGGTTCAATCATTGGGACAATTAATTGTAGGAAAAATTGGAAAAGATGAAATTGCAGGACCAGTTGGAATTGTAGATATGGTTGGAGGAGTAATTGAGCAAAGCTCGGAATATGGAATTAAGATGGTCTTACTAAATGTTATGAATATGTGTATTTTATTAAGTGCCAATTTGGGGGTTATGAACTTACTTCCAATTCCTGCATTAGATGGCGGACGACTTGTATTTTTATTTATTGAAGCACTCCGTGGTAAACCGATTGACCCAGAGAAGGAAGGTATGGTTCACTTAATCGGATTAGTTGCATTGATGATTATTATGGTACTTGTTATGTTTAATGATATCAGCCGTTTAGTATAGGAGGAATTTTGTAATGGTTCGAGAACATACAAAAGTAATTACAGTTGGCAATCGCAAGATTGGAGGAGGAAATCCAATTTTAATCCAGTCTATGACGAATACAAAAACAGAAGATGTAAAAAGTACAGTAGAGCAGATTCATTTATTAGAGTCTGCCGGCTGTGATATTATTCGTTGTGCTGTTCCTACGATGGAGGCTGCAAATGCGTTAAAGGAGATAAAAAAAGAAATTACGATTCCACTTGTAGCAGATATTCATTTTGATTACCGCCTTGCAATAAAAGCAATGGAAAATGGAGCAGATAAGATTCGGATTAATCCGGGCAATATTGGATCAAAAGAACGTATTTTGCAGGTAGTACAATGTGCGAAGGAGAGAAATATTCCAATTCGTGTTGGAGTGAACAGTGGTTCTTTAGAAAAACAGCTAGTTGAGAAATATGGTTCTGTTACAGCCGAAGGACTTGTAGAAAGTGCACTAAATAAGGTTAAACTGATTGAAGATATGGGATACGATAATTTGGTTATCAGTATAAAATCTTCGAATGTGTTAATGTGTATTAAAGCACACCAATTAATCGCAAAACAAACAGACTATCCGCTTCATGTGGGAATTACAGAGGCAGGAACTCTTTACTCTGGTAATGTCAAATCCTCCGTAGGACTTGGGGCAATCCTTTCCCAGGGTATTGGCGATACCATTCGGGTATCGTTAACCGGCGCTCCGATTGAAGAAATAAAGACAGCAAAATTAATTCTTCGGACATTGGGACTTCGAACAGGCGGTATTGAGGTTGTATCATGTCCTACCTGTGGAAGAACAAGAATTGATTTAATTGAACTTGCTAATAAGGTGGAGGCTATGGTACAGGATATTGATTTAGATATTAAGGTTGCCGTTATGGGATGTGTGGTCAATGGTCCGGGTGAAGCGAAAGAGGCTGACATTGGAATTGCAGGAGGAATCGGTGAGGGACTTTTAATTAAGAAAGGCGAAGTTGTAAAGAAGGTTCCGGAAGAAAAGCTATTGGATGTGCTTCGAGAAGAATTAATTCATTGGAACAAAAATTAAAACTTGTTAGTATAATCTCAAAATAAGGATGAAAGAAGGAAGTTCATGGTATTTTTTGAAGTCTTTGATAATCTATCGGTTGGACAGGATTTACAAAAATTATTTGAAGATGTTGTTGTCGAACGTGTTGTAGCCTCTAGAAATCATCAGCGGCTTAAGGTATATTTGATGAGCAGGCGGTTAATTTCATATCAGAACTTGAAAAAGATGGAGTACCAGATGAAGAAGCAATTGTTCTCTGGTACTCCTGTTATGCTAATTTTTATTCTAAAATATGAATTGCCTGAAAGTTATACACCGGAAAAATTATTGCCAATTTATTTCGATAGTATTGTAGAAGAGTTTCGAGAGGAAAGTGTGATTGATGCTAATATTTTAAAAAGTGCAGAATGTCATTTTAAGGAAGAAACATTGATTCTTTCTTGTGAGGATAACTTTGTAATAAAGGAACGTTCTAAGATTATCAAACAAAAATTGGAAGCAATCTTTAATGAAAGATGTGGTTTCGGGATTCAAGTAGGATTTTCTTACTATGAAGCAGAGGAACAGGAAGCGGAAGAAGAGGTATTTGCGTATACACCTGTTAAAACATTAAATGATAGAAAAGAAACGAAAGAAAAAGAACGGAATAAAATACAAAACCAGAAAAATGAACAGCCCAAAAAATCGTTTGAAAAAGCAAAACGAAGTTTCCGAAAATTACCCGAGGATCCGGACATTATTTTCGGTCGTTCGTTTGATGGAGAATTGACTAAAATTGTTGATATTCAGGATGAGATTGGTGAGGTTGTCATCCATGGAAAAGTACTTAAAGTCGAGAGCCGGGAATTGAGAAATGAAAAAACAATTATTACTTTTTCTGTTACCGATTTTACAGATACCATTTGCGGCAAGATTTTCTTGAAAAATGAACAGGTAGAAGACCTTTCAAAAGAACTGAAGGAAGGAAGCTTTGTTAAGTTAAAAGGAATGGCTTTGATGGATCGATACGATAGAGAAATTGGAATTAGTTCCATTGTGGGAATAAAAAAGATACCTGATTTTACAGTTCCGCGTATTGATCAAAGCAAAAAGAAACGTGTTGAGCTTCATGCACATACATTAATGAGTGATATGGATGCAGTTGTTGATCCAAAAACGCTGATAAAACGTGCAAAGTCATGGGGACATCAGGCGGTGGCAATTACCGATCATGGAGTTGTTCAGGCATTCCCGGATGCTAACCATGCTCTATCAAAAGATGATGATTTTAAAATTATTTATGGTTGTGAAGCATATCTTGTAGATGATTTAAAACAGATTGTAGAAATGGATCAAGGACAAACATTAGAGGATTCTTTTGTTGTGTTCGATTTAGAAACAACAGGATTTGGTCCGGTCAAAGACCGTATTATTGAAATTGGAGCGGTCAAGGTGGTAAATGGGAAAATTACAGACCGCTTTAGTACATTTGTAAATCCGGATATTCCGATTCCGTTTAAGATTGAGCAGTTAACTGGAATTAATGACGACATGGTACTTGATGCACCGATGATTGAAGAAGTTCTTCCTCAATTTTTAGAGTTTTGTGAGGGGTGTGTACTAGTTGGTCATAATGCTCAATTTGACGTTGGATTTATTACACAAAAAGCAAAAATGCTTGGTATAGAAACTAATTTTACAGTTGTAGATACAGTAGGAATGGCAAGAGCACTGCTTCCAGAATTAAATAAGTTTAAGTTAAATATTGTTGCGAAGGCACTTGATATTTCTTTAGAGAACCATCATAGAGCAGTTGATGACGCCGGTGCGACTGCAGAAATCTTTTTAAAGCTTTCAGAGCGTTTAAAAGAGCAGAGGATTACGACTTTGGAAGGACTAAATAAGCTAAGTAAAGTTTCTGCTTCTGTTATAAAAAAAATGCCAACGTATCATGCTGTTATTTTAGCAAAAAATGATACGGGAAGAATGAATTTGTATCGACTGGTATCGTTAGCCCATATTGATTATTATAGTAAACGTCCGCGTATTCCAAAAAGTGTATTTGAGGAAAATAGGGAGGGTCTTATTATTGGATCTGCCTGCGAGGCGGGGGAATTATATCAGGCAATTTTACGGCAGCAGTCACAGGAGGAAATTGTTCGTCTTGTAAACTTTTATGATTATTTGGAAATCCAGCCTCTTGGGAATAATGAATTTATGATTCGTTCGGACAAGTATGGTGATATTAACAGTGAAGAAGACTTAATTGAGATAAATAAAAAGATTGTCAAGTTAGGCGAAGAGTTTAATAAACCGGTTGTAGCAACCTGTGATGTGCATTTTTTGGATCCAGAAGATGAAGTTTATCGACGAATTATTATGGCAGGAAAAGGATTTAAAGATGCAGACCAGCAGGCACCATTATATCTTCGTACAACTGAAGAAATGTTAGAAGAATTTTCTTACTTGGGAAAAGAAAAAGCCGAAGAGGTTGTTATAACCAATACGAATATGATTGCAGACATGATAGAAAAAATTGACCCGGTACGTCCGGATAAATGTCCACCGGTAATTGAAAATTCTGATGAAGATTTAAGAAAAATTTGTTATGACAAAGCACATTCGATGTATGGAGAAAAGCTTCCGAAAATTGTAGAGGAACGCTTGGAAAAAGAATTGAAGTCCATTATCAGTAATGGATTTGCCGTTATGTACATTATTGCACAGAAGCTTGTTTGGAAGTCAAATGAAGATGGTTATTTAGTAGGTTCAAGGGGCTCTGTAGGTTCTTCTTTTGTTGCAACGATGTCTGGTATTACAGAAGTTAATCCGTTGCCGGCACATTATTATTGCACCAATTGTTTTTACTCTGACTTTGATTCCGAAGAAGTGAAGGCATATGCAGGGAAGTCAGGCTGTGATATGCCGGATAAGTTGTGTCCGGTCTGTGGAAAACCATTAAATAAAGATGGGCATGAGATACCATTTGAAACATTTTTGGGCTTTTACGGAGATAAAGAACCAGATATCGACCTTAACTTTTCAGGGGAATACCAAAGCCATGCCCACGACTATACAGAAGTAATCTTTGGAAAAGGTCAGACATTTCGTGCCGGAACAATTGGCACTTTGGCAGAAAAAACGGCATATGGTTATGTACTTAAATATTATGAGGAACGGGAAATTCATAAACGGCGGGCAGAGATTGAACGGATTGTAGAAGGTTGTGTCGGTGTTCGAAGAACAACAGGTCAGCATCCGGGGGGAATCATAGTACTTCCAATTGGGGAAGAAATTTATTCCTTTACGCCGGTACAAAGACCGGCGAATGATATGACAACTACAACGATTACAACACATTTTGATTATCATTCCATTGACCATAACTTATTAAAATTAGATATACTTGGACACGATGATCCGACTATGATTCGTATGTTAGAAGACTTGACGGGAAAGGATGCAAAATCAATCCGCTTAGATGATGAGAAGGTGTTGTCTTTGTTTGACAATGCAAGTGCATTAAATATCAAGCCGGGAGATTTACCTGAGCTTGACCTTGGCAGTCTTGGTATCCCTGAATTTGGAACAGAATTTGTTATGCAGATGCTTCGGGATACAAAGCCAAAGTCATTTTCGGATTTGGTGCGTATTTCTGGTCTTTCTCATGGAACGGATGTATGGTTAAATAATGCCCAGTATTTTATCAGTGAGGGAAAATGTACCTTGTCAACTGCGATTTGTACACGTGATGACATTATGACATTTTTAATTCATACAGGAGTAGAGAATGGACTGGCATTTAAGATAATGGAGAGTGTCCGTAAGGGAAAAGGTTTAACACCGGATATGGAATCTGCAATGATTGACGCCGGTGTTCCAGATTGGTATATTGAATCTTGTAAACGAATCAAGTATATGTTTCCAAAAGCACATGCAGCTGCTTATGTTATGATGGCATTTCGAATTGCATGGTTTAAAGTTTATGAGCCACTTGCCTATTATGCTGCTTATTACAGCATCCGTGCGTCTGCTTTTAACTATGAATTAATGTGTCTTGGAAGAGAACGCTTAGAGATGTACATGGAAGATTATCGGAGGAGAAGTAATACACTTACTAAAAAGGAGCAGGATACTTATAAGGATATGAAAATTGTTCAGGAAATGTATGCAAGAGGATATGAATTTATGCCAATTGATATTTATAGCGCGAAGGCAAGTCACTTTCAGATTATAGACGGAAAGCTTATGCCGGCATTAAGCAGTATTGATGGTCTTGGAGATAAGGCAGCAGATGGTATTGTTGAAGCGGCAAAGCAAGGCAAGTTTTTATCAAGAGATGATTTTAAGCAACGCTGTAAAGTGAGTGGAACTGTAGTTGATTTAATGGCAGAGCTTGGACTTTTAGGTGATTTACCACAGTCTAATCAAATGTCTTTAATGGATTTTCTGACAATATAGCGTGTTGTAAATAATGTTGTTTAAAGGGGTGATTCAATGGGCAATTTAATAAATTATATTGAAACATATGGAACGTATTCATTTGAAGAAAGACCATTTAATGATATTGATAATTTGATTTTGTCACAATTATCTTACTTAAAATATGATGGAATTGTTCCGGGAATTTTAGAGAAGAAAAATGGAATTAAACTACTTGATATTTTAACGCATCCAGACAGATATAAAATGTTTACCGATGAACGTTATAAAGTAGTGAATCGTTCTCTATTTGAAGCACTAGTCTTTAGCAGACGTTTTCAGACGATGCGATTAAACCATTATATACAAATAACAGATACTAAAAAAGAATCTCAGTTTTCAGCGGTTACCTTTTTTTTAGATGGAGGTAATATCTATCTCGCATATCGGGGAACAGATGAAACGATTGTTGGCTGGAAAGAAGATTTTAATATGGCATTTCTTTCTCCGGTGCCGGCTCAGGAAGAGGGTCTAAAATACTTGAATTTGGTTGGGAAAAAGTTAAAACAGCCATTTTTTGTAGGAGGTCATTCTAAAGGAGGAAATATTGCAGTCTATGCATCTATGAAATGTGAGCCGGCGATAAAAGAAAAAATTCGGGCAATTTATAACAATGATGGTCCGGGGTTTCGAAAGGAAGTATTTGATGAAAAGGGATTTGAGCAGATAAAAGATAAGCTGATTAAACTTGTTCCTCAGTCGTCATTGATTGGAATGTTGTTACAAAATCAAGAAGAATATCAAGTAATAAGAAGTACGGGTAAAGGTGGAATTGGTCAGCATGACCCATTTACATGGGAAATAAAGGATGATTCCTTTATCTTTGTTGAGGATATTGATAAAGGGCATAAACGATTGAATGAACGTTTAAATGAATGGGTTGCCGGATTAGATGAGAAACAGATAAAGACATTTGTAGATACGCTATATCAGCTGATTTCTATTACGGAAGCAAATACACTGATGGATTTGTCAGACGAATGGAAAGATAATGCGATTAAGATTGCCGGTGCCTTTAAAGATGTTGATGGTGAAACAAAAAGGGTATTAAAAGATATTATTGCTGCTTTGTTTTTATAAAAAAGAGAAGCCAACGGCAGAATGTTGGCTTCTCTTTTTTTCTATAGTTAAAAGAATGTACTATATACTATTTTAAATTTTTTGGAACATTTCCTTTTCCATAGTAAGCAATTAAGTATAATTCCTTTAATTCGGATACTAATGGTAAACGTGGGTTAGCAGTTGTACACTGATCGCTGAATGCCAAATCAGATAAATCATCAACTTTTGCTAAGAATTCTTTTTCATCAATGCCGTATTCTTTTAATGTAGCAGGGATTTCTAAGTATTCATTCATTTCTTCTACTTTCTTTGCTAACATTTCTACCGCATCGTCATTGTTCTTAGGATTAAAACCAAGTTTTTTCATTAAAGCGAAAATTTTATCTCCAACGATATAGCTTTCATATTTTGGCCATGATGTAAATTTAGTTGGATTTGCTACTCCGTTATAACGAACTACATGTGGAAGTAAGATAGCATTTGCACATCCATGAGGAATATGGAATTCTCCACCAAGCTTATGAGCTAAAGAGTGGTTGATTCCAAGGAAAGCATTTGTAAATGCCATACCGGCCATAGTAGAAGCATTATGCATTTTTTCGCGGGCTAATGGATCACTAGCACCTTTGTCATAAGAATCTTTTAGGTAAGTAAATACCATTTCGATTGCGTGAATTGCAAGAGCATCGGTGTAATCAGAAGCTAAAATAGAAATATAAGCCTCAATAGCATGTGTTAATACATCCATACCAGTCCATGCTGTAGATTTCTTAGGAACACTCATTACAAA
Organism: Velocimicrobium porci; assembly: GCF_009696045.1. Taxonomy (GTDB): domain Bacteria; phylum Bacillota; class Clostridia; order Lachnospirales; family Lachnospiraceae; genus Velocimicrobium; species Velocimicrobium porci. The sequence continues at coordinate 15,015 of NZ_VUMT01000023.1, forward strand.
TTCAGGGTCAATGATTGCTACATCCGGAGTTAATTCATAATCCGCTAATGGATATTTTTTATTTTCTTTTTTATCAGAAATAACAGCGAAAGAAGTAACCTCAGAGCCTGTACCGGATGTTGTTGGAATTGCAACTAATTTTGCTTTCTTTCCTAACTGAGGGAATTTATAAGCACGTTTTCTGATATCTAAGAATTTAAGTGACATGTTCTTGAAATCAGCTTCTGGGTTTTCATAGAATAACCACATACCTTTTGCAGCATCGATTGCAGAACCACCACCAAGTGCGATAACAACGTCTGGTTGGAACTGGTTCATGGATTCAACACCCTTCATAATTGTTTCTAAGGATGGATCTGGTTCAACCTGATCAAAGATTTCACAATGAACATAGTCTTCACGTTTTCTTAATTGGTAAAGAACTTTATTTACATAACCTAATTGTGTCATAGCAGGGTCAGTAACGATAAATGCCTTTGTGATATTTGGCATTTTAGCAAGATAACTTGTAGAACCTGCTTCAAAATAAATTTTACTTGGTACTTTAAACCACTGCATATTTACTCTCCTCTTTGCTACACGCTTTACGTTTACTAAGTCTACAACAGATACGTTATGAGTTGTAGAGTTACCACCGTAAGAACCACAGCCAAGAGTTAAGGATGGCATGTTTGTATTGTAAAGGTCACCGATTGCACCGTGTGTAGATGGTGAATTTACAAGAATACGTCCAGTTTTCATACGGTTTGAAAATTCTGTAATTACTTCTTGATTTGTAGAATGGATTGCAGAAGAGTGGCCCATACCTCCATTTGCAAGCATTTGTTCACATAATGTAAATCCTTCTTCTACATCTTTTGCTTTTAATACAGCAAGTACCGGAGATAATTTTTCTTTAGAAAGTGGATATTTTGGACCTACTCCATCAATTTCACAACATAACACTTTTGTGTCAGCAGGAATATCGAATCCGGCAAGTTTAGCAATATATGCAGGTGATTTTCCAACAATATCAGGATTTACAGAACCTTTTTCTAAATTAATAACAACAGGTTCTAATTTTTTTACCTGTTCTTTTGTTGCGAAATAGCAACCGGCTTTTTTCATTAAATCAATTACTTCTTTATATACAGGAGCTTCAATAATAGCGGCCTGTTCAGAAGCACAAATCATACCATTATCAAATGATTTGGAAAGAACTAAATCGTTTACTGCTCTTTTCAATACAGCTGTCTTTTCGATAAAGCATGGTACATTACCAGGTCCAACACCAAGTGCAGGTTTTCCACAAGAATAAGCTGCTTTTACCATTCCAGGACCACCGGTAGCAAGAATCAATGCAACACCAGGGTGATTCATTAATGTGTTTGTAGCTTCAATGGATGGATATTCAATCCACTGGATACAGTTTTCTGGCGCACCAGCTTTGATTGCTGCATCTAATAATGTTTTTGCAGCAGCAGCAGAGCATTTTTGTGCATTTGGATGGAATCCAAAGATAATTGGATTACCGGTTTTAATACAAGAAATACTCTTAAACATAGTAGTAGAAGTTGGATTTGTTACTGGAGTAACACCAGCTACAATACCAACTGGTTCAGCAACTGTCATATAATCTTCTTCTTCATTATCTTCTATAATACCAACTGTTTTTTGATATTTGATAGAATGCCAGATATATTCGGTTGCAAAAATATTTTTTGTAATTTTATCCTCATAAATACCACGACCAGTTTCTTCGACAGCCATTTTAGCAAGTTCTTGTTGTTTTGCTAGACCAGCTAAAGCCATTTCATGAACGATGTTATCAATTGTTTCCTGATCTAATTTCTTCAATTCCTGTAAAGCAACTTGTGCTTTTTTCACAAGCTCATCAACATGTTCTTGTGGGGTTGGTTGTTTCTTTTCTGCCATAGTACATATCCTCCTAAAATTTAGCGTTAAAAAAATAACGAACATTGTTAAAAAAATAACTTACGCTATTTAGTATATCATTAGAAAAATTTCTTGTAAAGTTTTTTTTTATAAAAAATCATATTTTTTTGAAAAATTGTTAAATTTATCTATATTTATTCGGATATTTGGAAAAAATTCAGCAAAAAGATGGGTTATAATCAAGAGAAAAATGGTTGATTTCTTGTCAAGATGTGTTAGAATAAATCGGGAAATTGAAATTAGAATAAAAAATGTTGTGTTTGTCAAGGAGGTAACAATGCTGAAAGAAGATTCAACAATTGGAAACATAAAGCATGAAGTGCTTAGAAAAGTTGCAAAATATACATATCAAGGAGCACTGGAAGAAAATATAGATAAAATTCCATTTGAAATAATACCGGGACCACAGGCAAACTTCCGATGTTGTATTTATAAAGAAAGAGAAATTATCAGACAGCGTATTAAACTGGCTAAGGGAGAACGTTTATCAGGTGATAAAGAGGATAAAAATGTAGTCCAGGTTATTTCTTCTGCTTGTGAAGGATGTCCGATTACACGTTTTGTTGTAACTGATAACTGCCAGAAATGTATGAGCAAGAAATGTCAGCAGTCTTGTAATTTTGGGGCAATTTCAATGTTGCGTGACAGAGCTTATATTGATCCCCATAAATGTAAGGAGTGTGGTAAATGTTCAAAGGCCTGTCCATATAATGCAATTGCAGACTTAATGCGTCCATGTAAGAGAAGCTGTCCGGTAAATGCAATTAGTATGGACGAAAACCATATTGTTGTCATTGATAAGAAGAAATGTATTCAATGCGGTTCTTGCATTAAAGATTGTCCATTTGGAGCAATTGGGGATGTTTCTAGTTTGGTCGATGTGATAAATGAGCTGAACAGGAAAGACAAAAAAGTATATGCAATGGTAGCTCCAGCCGGAGAAGGACAGTTTGGAGCAGATGTGCCAATGGGGGCACTGAGAGAAGCGATAAAAGCCTTGGGGTTTGAAGATATGTATGAAGTGGCTCTTGGCGGCGATTTAGTTGCTGACAGTGAGGCTAAAGAATGGGCGGAAGCATATAAGGAAGAGAAAAAAATGACAACTTCCTGTTGTCCTGCTTTTGTCAATATGATACGGATTCATTTTCCACAGCTTCTGAATAATATGTCAACAACAGTTTCACCAATGGCTTCTGTTTCTAGAATGATTAAAAAAATGGACGAGGAAGCAATTACCGTGTTTATAGGACCGTGCATTGCGAAAAAGTCAGAAATAGTTGATGAATCTGTTAAAGAAAATGCGGATTATGTGTTAACATTTGAGGAATTAGATGCTATGTTCCACGCAAGAAAAGTAAATCCGGCAGATTATAGTTGTGAGCTTCAGCAGGGAAGTATATATGGCAAACGTTTTGGTAATGCGGGAGGTGTTACTAAAGCGGTAGAAGAAGCATTAAAAGAACATGGTGAAGAGCTTTCAATAAGAGTCCGTCAATGTAGTGGTGCAGCCGAATGTAAAAAGGCACTTACTTTATTAAAAGCAGGTCGTCTGCCAGAAGACTTTATTGAAGGTATGGCCTGTGAGGGAGGTTGTGTAAACGGACCGGGTAGTGTTCGACCAGAGCTGTTAGCTAAAAAAGATAGAGAAACATTACTTTCCCAGGCAGATGGCAGAAAAATTGTGCCTACAATAGAACCTTATCAGGAAAAATATGAATTTTCAATGCATCGAAAATAAGACGTTATAAATTAAAAATTGTTTGTAATAGTATATGAGGATTTAGGCAAGAAAAGGCTTGCTTAAATCCTTTTTCTGTTTTAAAAAATTTAGTTCGATACCAAAACTATTCATGATTTCGAAAAAATATATAAAAGTCATAAAATAGAAAAATATATCACACAAATAGCAAAAAATAATATAAACTATTGCAAAATACGTACATATGATGGTATAATATCTTTAACAACGTAAGATTTAAAAATAAAAACCATCAAATGAAAATAATATTATTAGGGGGATAGGTATGAAAAGGAAAAAAAAATCTATGGGATTTCGAAAAGTTCTTTTTTTAACAGTGAGCATTACATTGACATTGATTTTAGTTATAACAACATATAGCGGATATACATCATCCAAAGAAGCAATTTTTAAGTCAGAGAAAAAAGAGGCAATAGAGTCTGTCAGTAAATATGCGAATCTGTTTGATGGATGGCTTTCGTCAAAAGAAATGCTCGCAACTACAATGTCAAAGGCGATAGAACAGGGTGAGATAAAAAATAAAAATCGCAGCTATGTAGCACCATTAATTAAAAGCATCATAGACACAACCGATGGACTTTTAGATTCTTATGTTGGGTTTGAAAATAAAGAAATGTATGTTTCTGTGAACCCGGTACCAGATGATTATGATTGTACAAAACGTGACTGGTATCAGAAAGCTAAGGAAAAGGGTGAAGCGGTTTATACTTCACCTTATATGGATGCGAGTACGGGTCAGATGATTATTACAATCGCAGCACCTTGTTATGAAAAGAATAAATTAATTGGTGTTTACGGTTGTGATATTGCAGTTGATTATTTGGTAGGTCTGGCGTCAGAGATTAAAATAACAGAAAATGGATATCCTGTTTTTATTGATGAAGATAATAATATACTTGTCCATAAAGAGAAAAAATATCTTCCTTCTATTTCAAGTGGAGAAGAGGAAAAAACAAATTTAAATAGTCTTGATTGTGATTACAAATCGATTATTAACAAATTAGAAAATGGAGAAACACAATTTGCGACCGGAAAAGATGTTGATGGTGAAGAAAAGTATTTTAGTTTTTCAAAACTGGATACAACAAAGTGGGTAGTTGGATATGTAATACCACAAGAAGATTTTAATGCTTCCATTAATAAGATTGTAAGAAAATTTGGAATTATTCTGATTATTTCTGTGATTATTGGAAATATCTTTGTTTCGATTATACTTACTAAAATATTAAAACCACTGAAGAAGATGAAACAAATGGCAGACGAAATGTCAAAAGGAAACTTAAATGTTACATTTCAGTATAATGGAAATGATGAAATAGGAGCACTTTATCATAGTATGGAGTCTACGAACCAAACAATAAAAGGATACATAAAAGACATCAGTTATGCATTAGGTGAAATGGCGGAAGGCAATTTCAATGTATGGATTGATAAGGAATATGTTGGTGACTTCAGACCAATTAAAGAGTCGTTAAACAAAATTATAATGAGTCTGAATAAGGTGTTTTATGAAATCGGCGAAGCTACTTCTCAAGTATCAGAGGGAGCTGACAATGTAGCACAAGAGGCTACCAGTCTTGCATCTGGAGTATCTGAACAGACAATGACGATAAAACAGTTAGAAGAATCAGTTAATCTTGTTGTAAATAAAGTGGAAAATAATAAAAACAATGCGATATATGCTAGAGAATTAGCAAGCAAATCGAAAACAGAAATTGAAATAAGCAATGAAAAAATGGAGTCACTTTTACAGGCTATGAAAGAGATTTCTGAAATGTCGGAGGAAATCCATAAAATAGTAAAAACGATTGATGACATTGCATTCCAAACGAATATACTATCACTAAATGCAGCAGTAGAAGCAGCACGTTCCGGTGAGGCAGGAAAGGGATTTGCAGTTGTTGCGGATGAAGTTAGAAATCTGGCAGGAAAATCTTCTTTAGCTGCCAGTCAGACCGCAGATTTAATTGAGAGAACAGTAGAGGCTGTAAAAAAAGGCGGAGAGCTTGCGTATGAAACCGCTCAGTCCCTTTCTTCGGTTGTCGATAAGACTGTTGAGGTAGATAAATATATGGAAGGAATTGCGGAATCCTCCAATGATGAAGCTAAATTTATGGGCGATATTTCAAGTGGCATTGATACAATCACCAGTGTTGTAGAAAGAAACAATTGTGGAGCACAAAACAGTGCCGCTTCTAGTGAAGAACTTAGTGGTCAGTCAACTGTAATGAAAGAAATGATTGGAAGATTTCAGCTTAGACAGGAAGAGTTATAAAATTGTAAAGATTATGTAAAAAATGATATAAAAGTAAATCTGTCCCTTTTTTTATAACAGCTCTTATGATATTCTTAAAACGGATATACTAAAAAGAGAAAAATGGAAAGAAAGAGGTAAAAATATGTTAGTATACGTATGGCTGATTGTAGGTTTTATACTACTGATTAAAGGGGCAGATTATTTTGTGGATGGGAGTTCCGGAATTGCGAAAATACTAAAAGTTCCAAGTGTGATTATTGGTCTTACAATTGTAGCAATGGGAACAAGTGCACCTGAGTGTGCTGTTAGTATAGCGGCCGCAGTAAAAGGCGATAATGCAATTGCAATTAGTAACGTAGTAGGATCTAATATTTTTAATTTAGTTGTTGTATGTGGTCTATGTGCAATGATTGCTCCGATGAAAATTGATATTTCAATTCTAAAGAAAGAATTTCCAATGAGTATTTTAGCAGGAATTTTACTTTGGTTTCTTTGTTTGGATGGCAAATTGGGAAGGCTTGATGGTTTTCTATTCCTTATTATTTTTGTAGTTTTTTTAATATCAATGGTTGTTTCAGCGATGAAAGTAAGAAATGGCGAAGAAGAGAATTTAGAACAGAAAAAAATACCTGTTCCGTTATGTCTTATTTATATTTCAGGCGGTCTGCTTGCAATTATATGGGGTGGCGATTTGGTTGTAGATAGTGCTTCTGAAATTGCGAAACGCTTTGGGTTAAGCCAGACATTAATTGGTCTTACAATTGTAGCAATTGGAACTTCACTGCCAGAGCTTGTCACCTCGATTGTAGCAGCGAGAAAAGGAGAAACAGGAATGGCTCTTGGAAATGTAGTGGGTTCAAATCTTTTTAACATTTTACTTGTATTAGGATTGTCTGTTTTTATTTCTCCAATTGGCGTTGGAACGGAAACATTGTATGATTTGGTGTTGTTAGCCGGAATGAGTTTAGTTGCATTTGCGTTTACCTGGACTCAGAAAAAACTGTCCCGTGTAGAAGGACTTGTAATGGTTAGTATGTATGTGGCATACATGTACTACATTTGTGTCCGTTAATTGAATAACAAAATGGGAATAAATAGTAAAGTTGTGAAAAAATTCATAGGTTTATCGGACAAAAATTCAAAAAAGTAAAAAGATTAGGAATTAAATTTTGTCAATAAAATCAAGGGTTTCAGCGGTTTTGTGTCTTTGCTGGAACAACAAATGTAAATTTGGGGTTTGACAAACGGAGAAAAATGTTATAATATCTATCCTAACACGGAGCAAACAAAGGCGTTATCCGGATATAAGCTTGTTTGCTCCTTATAAAATACCTATTCGCGTTGATGTGTTACAGTGTTAATGATTAATAACATTAATGGGAAGTAGTGGAAGTGATAGAAATAACGGAAACTATTATGGTGAAGCTGTAACATAACAATGGAAAATAATAGTAAAAGGAGAATGAAAAAAATGGCAAGGTACATAGTCAAAAGAGTTTCTTATGCTTTACTAACGTTATTCCTTGTCTCAACCATAACATTTTGGTTGATGTACTTGGTTCCTGGTGGTCCGTTTTTATCAGAAAAGGCAAAATCTGAGGCAACGATGGCTGCGTTAGAAGAAAAATATGGATTGGATCAACCTAAAATTGTCCAATATAAAAATTATTTAGTGAATTTATTGCATGGTGATCTGGGTGTATCTACAAAGCAGAGAGGACGTTCTGTTAATGATATTATTGCAGATGGTTTTCCTGTTTCTGCAAAGATAGGAGGTACTGCTATTTTAGTCGCTATTTTAATTGGTATTCCATTAGGATCAATTGCAGCACTCAATCGTGGAAAATGGATTGATCATCTTATTATTGTACTATCAACAACAGGTATTGCGATACCAAGTTTTATTGTAGCAACACTTCTAATGTATGTATTCAGTGTTCAGAACAATCTTTTGCCAACCTATTGGAGAGGTGACTTTAAGTCGATGATTTTACCTGTTATATCGCTTGCATTTTATCCATCCGCTTACATTGCAAGATTAATACGGTCTAGTATTTTAGATGTATTAGGGCAAGATTATATGACAACTGCAAGAGCAAAAGGATTATCCCAATTTGTAAGATTATTTAAACATGCACTTCGTAATGCGATTCTTCCGGTAGTTACTTATTTAGGACCGGCAATTGCAGGTATTCTTGCAGGAAGCTTTGTTGTTGAAAAGATTTTGACAATCCCTGGTTTGGGAGGAGCATTTATATCTTCGATTACAAGTAGAGATTATCCTTTAATTATGGGAACAGCGGTATTTTTTGCAACGTTACTAATTGTCTTAAATGTAATTGTAGACATAGCATATAAGATTATTGACCCTAGAATTAAGTTAAATTAGTTGGAAGGAGTTTAGAAAAATGAATGAAATGAAAAATCCATTGAGTATGCAGCTTGATGTATCCGATTTCCTTCCTGCTGACGAAAATGAGAAAAAAAGTTTAATTGTAATGCGGGAAAGCGTAAGCTTTTGGAAAGATGGATTTCGTCGATTGGTAAAAAATCCGGTGGCAATGGTATCATTTGTTGTCATTGTTTTTGTATTAATATTTGCATTTATTATGCCTGGTTTTTATCCATACAGCTATGAACAGCAAATCCGTGGGGCAGAAAATTTGGGATTTATGGAATATTCAAAAGAAGAGCAGGCAAAGATTGATGCAGGAGAAAAGGTATTTCCACATATATTTGGAACTGATAATCTTGGACGTGATACAATGATTCGTACTATGATGGGAAGCAGAATTTCTCTTTTAGTCGGAATTGTTGCCAGTGCAATTATTCTTTTAATTGGCTCAACTTACGGAGCGGTTGCAGGATATTTTGGCGGTCATGTTGATATGATTATGATGCGTATTGTCGATATTATCTATACCGTACCGGAGATGTTAATTATTATTTTGCTTCAGGTTACATTAAAATATCCATTGAAGAGCTTAGCACAAAATGTTCCGGCATTTGGTTGGATTAATAAAATTGGTGTTGGTCTGGTCTGTATCTTTATTGTATTCTCTTTACTTTATTGGGTAGGTATGGCAAGAATCGTAAGAAGTCAGGTTTTAACATTAAAAGAGCAGGAATATGTAACAGCAGCAAAAGCGATGGGAGCAAGTAACGGACGTATTATTAAAAGACATTTATTGACAAATTGTCTGGGGACTTTAATTGTTACTACAACATTGCAAATTCCGGCTTCTATCTTTACAGAAAGCTATTTAAGTTTTATTGGTCTTGGTGTTGCAGCGCCAATGCCAAGTCTTGGATCTATGGCATCTGATGCAATCAGTGGAATTCGCTCTTATCCGGAGCGTCTTATTGTACCTGCGGTTATGATTTCTGTCATTATTTTAGCATTTAACTTGTTTGGTGATGGACTAAGAGATGCCTTTGACCCTAAATTAAAGAAATAGATAAGGAGAGAAACGATGTCAGAAAATAATGTATTATTAGATGTGAAAAATCTTAGACTCTCCTTTTTCACTCCTGGCGGTGAGGTACAGTCTTTAAGAGATGTATCGTTCCAGTTAAGAGAGGGAGAGGTGCTTGGAATTGTAGGAGAATCTGGAAGTGGAAAATCCGTTTCCGCATTTTCTATTATGAAATTAACACCTTATCCAGGTAAGGTAATTGGTGGTTCAATTGAATTTAATGGTCATACAATCACGGAATTATCCGAGAAAGAAATGAGAAAAATTCGCGGAAATGAAGTGAGCATTATTTTTCAGGACCCAATGACTTCCCTAAACCCGGTTTATACAATTGGTAATCAAATCTGTGAGGTGATTTTATTACATACAGATGCCAATAAAGCACAGGCGAAAAAGAGGGCAATTGAGCTTCTTACTCTCGTTGGTATTAATGAGCCGGAAAAACGGTTAAAACAGTATCCTCATGAATTATCCGGAGGTATGCGGCAACGTGTTATGATTGCAATTGCGTTAGCCTGTGAGCCAAAGCTTTTGATTGCAGATGAACCAACAACAGCTTTGGACGTTACAATTCAGGCGCAGATTCTTGAACTTATGATGGAATTAAAAGAAAAAATCGGTATGTCAATTATTATGATTACTCATGACCTAGGAGTTGTTTCCACGATGTGCGACAAAATTGCTGTTATGTATGGTGGTAAGATTGTTGAATATGGAACAGCAGATGATATTTTCTATCATTCAAAGCATGAGTATACAAAGGGATTGTTAAAAAGTATTCCTCGTCTGGATGCAGTGGAACATGAAAAATTAGTTCCAATTGAGGGAACACCGGTTGATGTTATGAATCCTCCAGCAGGATGTCCATTTGCACCAAGATGTAATAGCTGTATGAAAATCTGCCTGCGTCAGATGCCAGAATATACAGACATTAGTGACACTCATTATAGTGCATGCTGGTTAATTCAGAAAGAAGCATTTGAAGGAGGAAACTAATGGAAAAATTACTTGAAATCCAAAATTTAAAACAGTATTTCCCGGTTGCATCGGGACTTTTTAAGAAAAAATACGTAAAAGCAGTTGATGATGTTTCTTTTTATATTAATAAAGGAGAAACATTAGGATTGGTAGGAGAATCCGGTTGTGGAAAGACAACAACTGGTCGTACAATCTTACGTCTATATGAGCCTACATCAGGAACGATCATATATGATGGAAAAGATATTACACATGTTAACATGCTTCCTTACCGTCAAAAAATGCAAATTGTATTTCAGGATCCATATGCGTCATTGAATCCTAGAATGAAAGTTGGCGATATTATTGGTGAACCAATTGATATTCATAAGCTGGCATCGTCGAAAAAGGATAGAGATGATAAGATTATTGAAATGCTAGAGCGGGTTGGATTAAATAGTGAACATGCGAACCGTTATCCACATGAATTCTCTGGCGGACAAAGGCAGCGTATTGGTATTGCAAGAGCTTTGGCGATTGATCCGGAATTTATTGTCTGTGATGAACCGGTATCGGCACTTGATGTATCAATTCAGGCACAGGTTGTCAATATGTTTGAAGAATTACAGGAACAGATGGGTCTGACGTATTTATTTATTGCTCATGATTTATCAATTGTAAAGCACATTTCAGACCGTATTGGTGTAATGTATTTAGGAAAATTAGTGGAGTTAGCAGATAGTAACGAAATTACATTTCATAGTCTTCATCCATATACGAAATCATTGATTTCCGCGATTCCAATTCCGGATCCGAATACGGCAAAAGAGAAAAAACGTATTGTATTAGAGGGAGATGTTCCAAGTCCTCTAAATCCGCCTAGTGGATGTCATTTTAGAACAAGATGTCCGTATGCAACAGAGCAGTGTGCCTGTGAAGTACCGGAATTTAAAGAGGTAGAAAAAGGACATTATGTAGCTTGTCATAATTTGGATAAAATTAATTAGATGTTTTATGCGTTGCATTTAACATAAAATCAAGTTTAGGAGGAAAGAGAATGAAAAAAAGAAATTTAGCATTATTATTAGCATTTATTTTAGCATTATCTACCGTTCTTTCTGCATGTGGCGGTGGTAACAGTGACGATGGAAATAAGTCGGGAGACTCCAATAGTGAAGGTGGAAGTACACCAGAGCTTGCTGTAACAGTTGGTCCGGAACCGGATACACTTGATCCTACATTAAACTCTGCGGTCGATGGTGGTACAGTATGTAGTCATGCATTTGAAGGACTTATGAAACTTGACACAGATGGAGTTACTTATATTGAAGGTCAGGCGGAAAAAGTTGATATTAGCGATGATAAATTAACTTATACATTTACATTGCGTGATGGTCTAAAATGGAGCGATGGAACCGATTTTACAGCAGAAGATTTTGTGTATTCATGGAATAGAGCAATTGATCCAAAAACAGCAGCTGACTATGAATATATGTTCCGGTGTATTGAAGGATATGAAGATGGAAAATTAAATGTTACAGCAAAAGATGATAAGACATTAGTTGTAAAATTAAATGCAGTAACTCCTTATTTCTTAGAATTATGTGCATTTCCGGCATTTTACCCTGTACAAAAAGCAACTGTAGAAGATGCAGGTGAAAGTTGGGCGACAGATCCATCTACTTACGTAGGAAATGGTGCATACAAAATGGTAGAATGGGTACATGATTCTTATATTTTATTTGAGAAAAATGAAAATTACTGGGATGTAGATTCCCTAGGTCCAGATACAATCCGTTTTGTATTAATGGAAGATCCAAGTGCAAAATTAGCAGCTTATCAGTCTGGCGAAATTGTATTTAGCGAAAATCTTCCTGTAGATGAAATGGAAGCAATGAAGGAAAGTGGAGATCTTCATTTACCAGCACAGCTTGGAACTTATTATGTTTCTTTTAATACAAAAAATGAATACTTAAAAAATCCTTTAGTTCGTAAAGCATTGACACTTGCAATTGATCGTGATTATATCTGCAAAGAAATTGGAAAATCTGGTCAGGAACCAGCCGGAGCGTTTGTATCAAATGGTTTAACAGATGCAGATACTTCAAAGCAATTCCGTGAAGTTGGCGGTAACTATTATGATCCGGACGATTATGAAGGAAACCTTAAATTAGCAAAAGAAGCTTTAAAAGAAGCCGGTTATGAAAATGGAAAAGGTCTTCCTGTATTCGAATATATTTATAATGATGATGATACTCACAAATTAGTTGCCCAGGCACTTCAGGATATGTGGGGTAAAATCGGTGTTAAAGTTGAATTAGTATCCCAGGAATGGGCTACATTCTTACAGACTCGTAAGAGTGGAGATTATGATATTGCCCGTAATGGATGGTTAAGTGATTATAATGATCCTATTTCTTTCCTTGATATGTGGATTACAGATGGTGGTAACAATGATGCAAAATGGTCTAACTCCGACTATGATGCATTAATTAAACAAATCAAAAATTCTTCCGATCAAGAAGAACGTATGCAGTTAATGCATAAAGCAGAAGATATTATTTTTGATGAATGGATGCTTTGTCCAATCTGGTATTATGTAGATAAATACTTAATTAAAGATAATGTAAAAGGCTTCTATTGCTCTCCACTTGGATTTAAGTTTTTCCACTATGTTACAGTAGAATAGCGAGAAATAGACTATAAAGCTTCTTTCATTTGATATGCTTTTCCTGTGACAGACAGTTTAAGATACCAGGCTGTTTGTTACAGGGAGAAGCATATTTTTTAATTGGAGATTTCTTTTATTTATGATACAATAAAATATCATGGAAAGACAGGAAGTGAAAGATTATGGGAAAAAGCATAAAGACTTGGCTGCTAAGATTTCTTTTTATAATAGGAGCGGTTCTTTTTTATGAAATTGTAGGGGCATTGGTTCCTTTTGTTCATACAAAATCAGTAAGTGAAGAATATAAAAATAGTGTTTCTACAGAGGAATTTTATCAAGTGGATCAAGTGAAAGACAGGGCAGCTGTTATAGAAACAAACCAGGAGGCACTGGATGTTAGGCTTTCAATGTTTGAGGAAGCGAAAGAAAGTATTGTATTATCTACCTTTGATATGCGGGAGGGAGAGTGTACAAAAGAAATATTAGCCTCATTAGTTCAGGCTGCCGACCGTGGCGTAAAAGTTCAAATATTAGTAGATGGCATGTATGGTCTTTTACATATGGGTGGTCGTTCTATTTTTTATGCCGCTGGAGAGAATAAAAATATTGAGATACGTTTTTATAATACACCGAATCTTATAGCACCGTGGACAATGAATGGGCGAATGCATGATAAATATATTTTAATTGATAATAAGCTCTTATTAATGGGCGGAAGAAACACATTTGATTATTTTCTTGGAGAGTATCCAAATCAAAGTACGGGATATGACAGAGAGGTGCTTGTTTATCATAAATCTGGAAAAAAAGAAGAGCAAAGTGCGGTTACCCAGGTTAGAAAATATTTTAACGGCGTATGGGATCGTTCCGAGTGTAAAACGGTATTTGATAAAACGCCAAAGTGGAAAGAAAAAGATGTGATCAAATGGAAGGAACAATTTACTGCAATTTATAAAAATGGAAAAATGGATATTGTAAAATGGGATTATGAAAAAGGCACAGTTCCAATTGAGCATGCTTCCTTTGTTTCAAATCCAACACATATATATAGTAAGGAGCCTTATGTATGGTACCGATTGTCTGCTTTAATGAAACAGGCAAAAGGAAAGGTATTAATTCAGAGCCCTTATGCTGTTTTTTCTCAAGAAATGTATGATGGAATGAAAGAAATTGCACAAAATGTTCCAGGGTCTGTGTTACTAATTAATTCTGTCGCAGTAGGAGATAATTTTGTAGCTTCGTCGGATTATATTCACAACTGGGAAAAGGTTTGTGATACTAATTTAGTTGTTAAAGAATATTTTGGTTCATGGTCTTCCCACGGAAAATCTTTACTTGTCGATGATGATATTTCTGCAGTCGGTTCTTACAATTTTGATATGCGAAGTACCTATGTGGATACAGAAACGATGCTTGTTATACATGGAAGGGAATTTAATAAAAAGTTAAGTAAGAAGATATCAGTCATGGAGAAGGCGTCGCTTACCCGCAAAAAAGATGGCAGTTATGAGAAAAAAGATGATGTGAAAAAACGAGAAATCAGCGATAATAAAAGAAAACTATTTTGGTTTACATCCCGATTGATTCAGCCATTCCGATATCTTGCGTAAAGAGTATGCAAGGAAGAAACTGGAAAGAAATTTTTGATAAAAAATAAAGTTTTCCTTGTGCTGTTTATAAAGACAAGGTTATAATGAGAACAATAGAAAAGTAAATTGAGAAACTAGATTAGAAAATGAGTAAAAGGAAGAGAAATTATGGAGAAAAAGAAAATAATATGGATTGGAATTGCAATCGTACTTGTATTATGTATGGTTCGGAGTAACTCAATTGAGGCGGCTGAATTGGCGATAAGATATTCTGGTGAAACGTATTCCTATAACGGGGTAAGAGCAGGTGTTACATTAGATGGAAATATGGTTAACATTGGAAAAACACCAGGTCTTATTGTTAACAACAATTGTATGGTGCCGGCAAAAGAAGTTTTTGCAAGTGGATTAGGAGGAAGTTATTCATATAATAGTAAATCCGGTAAAATAACAATTAAAAAGGATTCTGCTACGATTGAAATGAAGATTGGAAGTAAGACGGCTTATGTAAATCAAAAAGAAAAAACGTTGCCGGAAGAGCCGAAAGTGATTACTTTTGTAAAGGAAAAACAAAGCAAAGTTTATGTTCCTTCCAGATTTGTAACAGAAAATCTTGGATATTCCTATCAATGGAATTCTTCTAAGAAAATGGCAGAGATAAAGAGTCCGTTTACAATTAAATATGCAAAGGACTGGGTTATTTATAAGGGAACGCAAGGAAATGTTACCTTTGACGGGAAAAAAATTAATTTGTCCGGAATGCCAAGTATAATTATAAACAATACAGCACTTCTTAGAGCGAATACGGTATTTCATAGTGCATTAGGAGCGGATTATAATTATAACAGTAAAACAAAGAAAATTATAATTTCAAATGCAACTGCGACAATCCAAATGCAGGTTAACAGTAAAAAAGCAATTGTTAATAATAAAGAATATACGATGAGTACAGAGGCAAGACTGGTTACAAATAAGGCAACAAAAAAGAGTTATGTTATGGTTCCGGGAGAATTTGTTACAACCAGCCTTGGTTATTCTTATGAATGGAATGGAACTATAAAAACATCCGTTATTACCACGATACAAGAAGAGGATGATGAGTCGGAAGACGATTATGAGGAACACGATACTGATATTACAGATTCCGATTATCAGGTTATGATTTCTTTGCCAAACAATGTGAAAAAGTCTGATCTTGAAGATGAAGACTTGTATTATAAAAACCAATTTGTAATAGCAGTTCCAGGAAACAGGGTTTCATTTTATAAACAAAATCCGGTTTCAATTGATGGAAGTATTGTAAGGAAATGCGCAGTTTCTTATAGTAACAGTGAAGATTGTACGAATCTTACATTTACGACAACAAAACTACAGGCGTATAAACTGGAAAAAGCAGAAGAGGGAGTTGGAATTTATGTTGCAGATCCAAAAGAGCTTTATGACAGAGTTGTTGTATTAGATCCTGGTCATGGTGGAAAAGATAGTGGAGCAATTAATAATAGCGTTTATGAAAAAACGGTAACTTTTGAAATTTTATATAATAAAGCGAAGGAATATTTTAATGGAAAAGATTCGACAATAAAAGCATATTGGACTAGGACAGACGATAGTTATCCATCTTTGGATAGTCGCTCTAAAATGGCAGACAAGGTGGGGGCAGATTTATTTATCAGTCTTCATATGAATTCAGCCGGCAAATCTGCCTCTGGGACAGAAGTATTATATGGGTCGAATAATAAGAATACCATTAATGGAGTAGACAGCAAAAAAATGGCTTCTTTTTTTCAGGAGTATTTAGTTGAAAAATTGGGTTTAAAAGGACGTAAAATAGTAGATCGAACAGGGCTTTATGTATTAAAACATAATACAGTTCCAGCTATTTTAATCGAATTAGGTTTTCTTTCAAATCCCGATGACTTTGCTAAGCTTACAGATGAAGATTTTCAGGACGAGGCTGCGAAGGCAATTTATGAAGCAACCGAGTTGTTATACGATACATATATCGAATAGAGCTTTAACTAAAAAGGAGAGGGAATATGTTTTGTTTTTTCACAACTTGTTATGTAGCTGCCTTTGTTTTACTAATATTAAGCTGTTATGTTGAAAGGTTTCATAAGTATCATTTATTTTTTTAATGCTTAAATAGTATGCTGTTTTTATTAATTGCAGTATATGGAACGACAAGAGTAACGGATGATATTATATTTTGGAGATTGTTTCCGGCATTTTGTTTTTGTTTTCTTGGAGATTTTTTTCTGGCAAGAAAATTGGAGGCAAAGGCAGAGAAGAACTTTGTGTATGGGCTTGCAAGCTTTTTAGCTGCTCATTGTCTATTTTTAATTGCATTTTCGTTTTTAGAGCCTTCCACTTTTTTTGTTTTTTTACTTCCGGTACTGGGGGTATTTTTGACAATGATATTAATGAACCTTAAGAAAATGGTAGTTGGAAAGTTTAAGAAGCCGGTTCTTGTTTACGCCTATTTTGTTACGGCACTATTTGTAAAGTGTGGGCAGCTTTATTTACTGGAAAATGACAGACTTTTTAACAAGCTGGTATTTTTAGGTGGCACGTTATTTCTTGTTTCGGATATGATTATTTTATTTTTATATTTTTATCAAACAAAATATAAGGTAGTAAGATTTTTAAATCTTTTTACATATTATAGTGCAACTTATTTTCTTGCACTTGCTATTTGGGTTTGTTAAAATTTGGTAAATTTGGAGGTTGATTATGAGAGGTGTTATCGAAAAACAAAGAGAGTTTTATCATTCGAATCAAACAAAAAGCCTGCAATTTCGAAAAGAAGCGTTGCTAAGACTTCGAAAGGCAATAAAGGAGAATGAAACTCTGATTTACAAAGCTTTAATGGAAGATTTAAATAAATCGGAAACAGAATCCTACATGACAGAAGTACAGCTAGTATTAGGTGAAATTCAAAATTTTTTACACCATATTGATAAATGGCAAAAACCAAAAAAGGTTAAAACACCATTATCGCATTTTCCGGCTAACAGTTATATATATAGAGATCCTTATGGAGTTGTATTAATTTTATCACCATGGAATTATCCATTTCAATTAGCAATGGTACCGCTTGTGGGTGCGGTTGCCACAGGAAATTGTGTTATGCTGAAAACGTCAAGAAGTAGTAGAAATGTTTCTAACGTTATTAAAAAGATTGTACAGGAAGCGTTTAAAGAAAAACATGTTTATTGTATGGAGGCAGATACAGATTATAATGATATATTAGAACAGAAATATGATTTTATATTCTTTACCGGAAGTGAAGCGGTAGGAAAAAAAGTGATGCGGGCAGCAAGTAATTTTACGACACCACTTGTTTTGGAACTTGGAGGCAAGAGCCCATGCATTATTGAAAAATCTGCCGATATTCGGCTTGCAGCGAAACGTCTGGCATGGGGGAAATTTCTAAATGCCGGTCAGACATGTGTTGCACCCGATTATATTGTGATTGACCAGTCTGTTAAGGAAGTATTTATAAAGGAGTTTGTTACATGTATCCGGAAAATGTATGGAAATTCAATTAACAATAAAAATTATCCCAAAATAATAAATGAACATCACTATGACAGATTAAAAAAATTAATTGATAATTATGATAACAAAATTGGCGGGAAAGGTTGTAGAGAAAAACAAAAAATTGAACCAACTATTTTTTTAGATGTAAAATTTTCAGATGAGATAATGAAAGAGGAAATTTTTGGTCCTATTATGCCAATTATTTCTTACAATAATTTAAAAAAAGTCTTGGATGAGATTAAGAGAAGACCCCGTCCATTAGCGTTTTATTTGTTTAGTAATGATAAAAGAATGATTGAAAAAATTCTTTGTTATAGCGAATTTGGTGGTGGGTGTGTGAATGATGTTGTGATGCATCTTGCAAATCACTATTTACCATTTGGGGGACTTGGCAGCAGTGGTATGGGAAACTATCATGGAAAATTCAGTTTTGATACATTTACCCATTCAAAAGCTGTATTAAAAAGTAAGCCGTTTTTAGATGTGCCTTTGCGTTATCCACCATATACAAAGAAAAAACAAAAAGCAATCCGCCGGATAGTAAAATAGGATAAATATGTTTTTTTCAGAGTAAATTTCACTTTTAATGAGGTGGAATTTGCTCTGAAAATGGATAAGCAACAAAAAAATGAAAAATTTTAAAAAAAACACTTGCAATTTAAGTCGAAACGTGGTAACATATCTACGTTGTCATTTGAAACACATATTAAGCGGATGTGGCGGAATGGCAGACGCATCAGACTCAAAATCTGACGGGAGCAATCTCGTGTGGGTTCAAGTCCCACCATCCGCATTGAATTAAGGTTGTAAATACTGATAGAAAGGAGCTTCTGCTATGTTGTCTTGGAAGTGTAATCAGTAGAGTAATCAAAACAGTAATCAAGGAATTTAAAAGAGTTAAAATAATTACCTAGTAACAATTAGATAGTTATTTTAACTCTTCTTTTATTAATTACTGACACAATGATTTAATGTTTAATAATAGAAGACAAAGTCAAGATAGCAAAATTTGATTGTTTGTATAGCGTTATTCGTAACATCACATCTTTTTAAATTTTTTACATGTGTTATTAATAGACACAAAGAAGAGTAAGATATCGAAGCAAACAAAAAAGACACCTTAATTGGTGTCCTTTTTAGATTCTGCCTCTAATTCTTTTATAAGATAATTCTTAATATCGGTGATATGCTGTTGAAAATAATTAGGTTTTCTATTTTCCATAGAAATAATTCTTCGGAATTTACGATTTATTTCCATAATATCTTCTTTCTTTTGAATAATAACATGAGTTTTATTTACAGTATACTCATGATCTATGTATTTCTCTGTAATTGGATAAGACGAACTAATTTTATATAGAGCAGTTCTATTACCTTTGACTATATGATAGTAGCAGCTACGCAAATCTTTTTCATCACAATTCATACACTTGTTATAATACTCAATTTGGGACGCATTTCTGTGAGATATATCACTTGTAGGGATTGCCCAATACAATCCATCAATCTTTTTATCCTTTACACAACAAAATACAGGACGTTTATCACCAGAGTTAATATCACAATCACCACCAAGAGAAGTGATGATATTTAAAATGTCTCGTTTTACAACATATAATCCATTTTCTATCATTTGTTCACCTAATAAGAAAGAGCCGTAAATATACGACTCTTTCATTCCTCAATTCGATGTTTCATAGACTGTCGAAAAGTCTTTTTCCTCAACCCATTGTTTCATAGACTTATGGGAAGTCTTTTTCCTCAACCTGTCTTCTTGCTTATAAGCTACGCCGAACAGGATGCTGTTTTCCTCGAAACCATTTCTGATTTCTTACTTATATTATACACAATTATGAGAAAAATAACAGTGGTAAAATTACACAAAGATTATAAAGATAAATATAATAATTTCAACAATGCGAAATTACTTAAAAATTGTTTCAAAATAGAAGAGTAGTAGAAGCAGCTAAAAAGGATTCCCATAAATTTAATAAAACTAAATTAACAATGATGGAATGGGGTACTGCTGAACTAAAGTTTATTGGTGCTAAGGATAAAGAATACGTATCATGGAAAACATCTAATTATAAAGGATTATCTATTATTGAACGTGATAAAAGACATTGCGTTTTACATGCTTATGAGCCTGGTACTTATACAATTACGGCTAAATGTAATAGAAAACTGTACAAGTGTAAAGTAACGGTTAAGTATCAGCCGAAAGGAACAATCAATGGAACGATTACATCAGATGACTTTCAAGCAGACGCATACTTATATCTAATCCCTCAAAATGCAAATCTTCCAACTTATACTGAGAAACAATTTAGATACGCTTTATCAGAATCAAAAAAAAGATAAACTTGATGGGTTCACTTTTACTAAATGCTTTCCACTTAGCGAAGGTGGAGAAAATAAATCTAATTTTAAATTTACAGTAAAAGAAGGGAAATATTTACTGATTATGATTGGGATGTCATCATATGATAATACGATACCTATGAACAACGACCCTAAATTATCTGAGTATTTTGGTGAAGAAAATGCAGAGACTTTAAGCGATATCCATAAAAAACATCGTTATTCTATTAAAGAAATTGATGTTAAAGATAGAGATGAAATCGCAATAAATCAAAAATTATAAAATTTAAAACTCCACTAATTTTTGTTTAGTGGAGTTTGTTTTACGTGGTTTTAAGATTGTTTTAATAACTTGTGAAAACAGTACATGGACTACCCACCGTCTAAGTCTAATTGGGTTTCTAACCTGATTCTTTAAAAAGCCATTAGAACGTTCATTTATTTCTGTGTAATCTTTTCTCTATTTTATGTAAAAACGAATTTGGAAAATATAGTTATTAATCATTAAAGATAATCTGAAAACATCTATATCTGTCATCTGTATATTTTTGATTAAACTCTAAGATACTCTTTCTGTCATCAATATCAAAATTCCTTTCATCAACGATAGTAGAAGAGTAACAGTTTGATATAAGTATTGCCAAACATTTGATGTACTGTTTGTTTTTGCAAATCTTGAACCATTGACAATTTTGTTTCTTCTGTAAAAGAAGGAAAATATTTATCAATAAACTCTGCTTCGCGATTTGTTTCTATGTAACCACCAGTCAGACGAATCGGTTTAAGCCTTGATATCTGGTTTCATGGTGTTCATCCTCCTTTTAGAGGATTATATCACAAAACTCAGAAAACTCATGCAGAAGAACGCTTTCCACGAGATTTGGACATTGCTTTCTCGTACATTTCTATTTCTTCGAGGAAAACGTGCTGGTGGTTGAAGTAGAGATCTAAAAATTTCATCTCATGGTGGCAGTCGGAGCATATCTTGTGGCATAATAATTATACAAAAGGTAGGAGTTATTTATCCATTTCTTTACAGAAAGTGCAAGAATTGGTTAATAAATATGCTGGAACTGGTGAACTGAAACGAGACAATAAAGGAAATTGGAGTAACAAAGAATTTGTTGTGACAGATAAAATAGTTGGCGTTTGTATTGACCCAATAACAGGAAAAGAAAGGCCTACGACTCGATTTTCAATTCATTATTTCAAGAGAGGAGGAAAATTGATGTTATCTGAGAAAGAGTTATTGTTCTACCACGCACAAGGGAAAAAGGTGCGAATAATCTGTATTGATGGAACTATATTAGAAGGAAAATGTACAGAATATAGTACAGCATATGATAACGATCCAGAAGAAGCAAGTATTACATTAAAAGAACCTTTAAAAAATGGTATCTTACTTCCTTGGGTAACAGAAGTAATGGAACATGAAATTAAGAAAATTGAATATTTGAATTAATACCACCAAGTCCCTCATGAGTGAGGGATACAGGGAGTTGAGGTGGACTTGTCCACTTTGTTATTTGTTTAGAATTTTCGGAAAAGCATGTTTATTTTGTTATTTGGTACAGGCTGGTATGAGTTTCAAAAAATAGATAATAATAAATAGGAACAAGGATGCAACATTTTGTATAATATGTTGCATCCTTGTTCCTATTTATTATATCGGTTACTTTTTTATTTTCTTTAGAGCTAAATGAAAAAAATTTTAAAAATATTTATTTCTTACAAGTTTATATTTAAAAAAACTTGATCTTTATCATCTTGTTCAATCCCAAGATAACGTTTTGTAACTGCAAAAGAAGAGTGATTGTAAATAACCATTAACATAATTGGGCTTACGCCAGAAGTCCAGGCATGATAGCCAAAGGTTTTGCGGAGGGAATGGCAACTAATATGTCCCGATAAATGAAGTTTGTTAGAAGCTTGTTTAATAATTCGAAAGGCTTGAGAACGGGATAATGGTGCCGTTGGTGTTTTTCCATGGATTAAATAATATTCTGGTTTGGGTATACCTAAAGACTGTATATAAAAATGTAAGGCATGATGCAAACTTTGATTTTTTGCAATAGAGGATTCTTTTCCGGTTTTTTGTTCTATAAGAACAATATGTTTTCGAAATGTTTTTGTTTGAAAATTATAAACATCATTCCATTTTAGGGAAAGAATGTCACTAATTCGGAGTGCTGTGTTAATTCCAACGTGAATTAGTAAGTAATTTCTAAGGTTGGGTTGAATATCTAAATAATAATTTTTTAATTTCTCCAGTTCATCTAAATTTTTAATTGGTTGAGCAGTGCTCATTAAAAAGACCTCCTTTTAGTCAGTTTATTTTGAGATTTCATAATAACGTTATTGGAAAAATGGAAGAAAGATACAACATATTATACAAAATGTTGTAAGTTCTGAAAATGTAAGACAAGGAGGTTTTGCTATGCTGAAATTTACGATTAAGCCTGGTGAGTATTTTATGATTGGCGAAGAAATCAAGGTTGTTTTTTTAGGTGGAATGGCCAATAACTGTAAAGTTATGGTAGAAGCACCAAGAAGCTATAACATCGTAAGGGCAAGCGTTTTAGAGAAAAATGCGGTTCATATTGGAGAAAAACAAAAGATAGAACATTATTATCCGGAAGTTAAAAACTTAAAGGAACAGCGAAAGAGAACAATGAAGAAGCAAAAAGAAGAACAGAAAAAAGACGCTTAAATCTATTTGGTAGTAATTTGTAAGTTAACCTAGGGACTTACAGTTATCTATAAAAAAAGTAATTAACCTGTCAAAAAAGGATTTGGGACAGGGAACAAACAGGTAGTGTCAAGTAAGTTATGAAAAAACAGAGCCAACAAAATAGGCTCAATAGAACCTTGAAAATTGTAGATATTTATTCCTATAAGCTCTCCGAGGGCTTAGGGCGCTGCCCTAAAAACCCGCAA
>NZ_VUMT01000024.1 GCF_009696045.1 Velocimicrobium porci
CATTCTTCTTAAATTCTTCTGTGTACTGTGTAGCCATGTCTTACTCCTCCAATCTTTAGCTTTAATAATAAATCTATATTAAGGATTATTCCATATCTAACTTGTACTATTTACATTCTAACACCAACCGGCTGCTTTCCATGTGCGTCCCGGTACGCTTTACCGGCGACAACTTCCGGCAGGAAACCGCCAAGCGGAAAATGGAGAGCATGAAGAAACTGATTACCGACTGAAAGGAGTATTGCCTATGGCAGATAACAAGCAGCACGACACCCGCACCGCCCGCCGCCCCGACTGCGTGACGGAAATCCGCATGGGCAATTCCGTCCTTGTCGTGTCCGGCTATTTCAAGAAAGATACCACGACCACCGCCGCCGACAAAATGGCGCGGGTACTGGAAGCGGAAGCCGCTGCTACGCAAAAACCGGCAATTTGACCGACTGTAAAGAAGCAAATTTAACGCTTTTGCCGCTGTACAGCCCCCGCTGTTCCGTGGTACAATGAAACCACGGAATAGTGGGGCTGGCTGTCGGAAACGGAGGATTTTATGTTAAGACAAGCCACCCAAAACCTCATTACCGCCCTTTATCCGAGATTGTCCCATGAGGACGAGCTGCAAGGCGAGAGTAATTCCATATCGAACCAAAAAAGGATACTCGAAACCTACGCAAAACAGAACGGCTTTACCAATCTGCGCTGGTACACCGACGACGGTTATTCCGGCGCGAACTTCCAGCGGCCCGGATTTCAAGCCATGCTTGCGGACATTGAAGCCGGGAAAGTTGGTACGGTCATTGTCAAGGACATGAGCCGGTTAGGGCGAAACTACTTGCAGGTAGGGTTTTACACGGAAATGCTGTTCCCTCAAAAGGGCGTGCGTTTTATCGCTGTCAACGACAATGTGGACAGCGCAAACGGCGGCATGGACAATGATTTTACCCCTCTGCGAAATCTGTTCAACGAATGGCTGGTGAGAGATACGAGCAAGAAAATCAAGGCAGTTAAAAGAGCAAAAGGCATGAGCGGCAAGCCCGTTACCAGCAAGCCGGTGTATGGCTACCTCATGGACGAGGACGAGAACTATATCGTTGACGAGGAAACCGCGCCGGTTGTCCAGCAGATTTACCAGCTTTGCCTTGCGGGGAACGGCCCGACCAAGATTGCCCGTATGCTGACGGAACAGCAAATCCCCACGCCGGGGACGCTGGAATACCGCAGGACAGGCAGCACACGCCGCTACCACCCCGGCTATGAGTGTAAATGGGCGACGAACACCGTCGTTCATATCCTCGAAAACCGGGAGTACACCGGCTGTCTGGTAAACTTCAAGACGGAAAAGCCCTCTTACAAGACCAAGCACAGCGTAGAAAATCCCATTGAGAAGCAGGCCATTTTTGAGAACCACCATGAGCCGATTATCGACACGGAAACATGGGAGCGTGTGCAGGAGTTACGCAAGCAGCGCAAACGCCCGAACCGCTATGACGAAGTGGGGCTGTTCTCTGGTATGCTGTTCTGCGCCGACTGCGGCCATGTGATGTACCAGCAGCGGTATCAGAACAAGAACCGCAAGCAGGACTGTTACATCTGCGGCAGCTACAAGAAGCGCACCCGCGACTGTACGGCGCACTTTATCCGCACCGACCTGCTGACCGCCGGTGTCCTCTCCAATCTCCGGCAAGTGACGGAGTATGCTGCCAGGCACGAGAGCCGTTTTGTAAAGCTGCTGATCCAGCAGAACGAAATCGGCGGCAAGAGAAAGACCGCCGCAGCCACCAAGCAGCTTGAACAGGCGCAGGAGCGGATTGCCGAAGTGAGCCGCATTATCAAGCGGCTGTATGAGGACAATGTGAACGGCAAAATCAGCGACGAGCGTTTCATGGAACTGTCGGCAGACTATGAGCAGGAGCAGCGGGAACTGAAAGACCGCACCGCCGCATTGCAGGCGGAACTGGACAAGTCGCAGGCGGCTACCGTTAACGCCGAGAAATTCATGGGGATTGTCCGCAAGCACCTTGCCTTTGAGGAATTGACACCCACCCTCTTGCGGGAAATGATTGAGAAAATCGTCGTGCATGAGTGCAGCTATGACGAGAACGGCACCCGCAGGCAGGACATTGAGATTTATTACAGCTTTGTCGGCAAAATTGACTTGCCCGAAGCCTAACGCCCGACCTATCCGACACAGCCCTAAGTGCCGGATAGGAACGGCAAAATTTTTTACACTTCTATTACTTCTTTATCGCACATTAGCAAAGTCACAGGGTATCAAGCAGCTTATGTCCGGCGGTGGCATTATCATTGTGGCGCAGACGGTGATTCCACAGCTCTCCACATTGTTCTCATAAGAGATAGTCCTTCATGGGTGGAATCATTGACAAGATCACTGATTTCATAAAGGAAATGCTGCAAGGGTGGGTGCTGTCCAACCTTGAAACCATGTTTACCGATGTGAATGACAAGGTAGGCACGATTGCAGGGGAGGTCAGCAAGACACCCAGTTCATGGAACTCCGGTATTTTCAGCATGGTGCAGACGTTATCGGAAAATGTCATTGTCCCCATAGCGGGAATGATCATCAGCTTTGTGCTGGTCTATGAGCTGATCACAATGGTTATCGACAAAAACAACATGCACGACTTTGATACGAGCCTGTTCTTCCGTTTTTTATTCAAGGCTTGTATCGCTGTCAGCTTACTTTCTAAGACCTTTGATATTGTCATGGCGGTCTTTGACGTGGGAAGTCATGTAGTGACACAGGCGGCAGCTTCCATATCCGGCTCAACGAGTCTGGATGTGCAGACTACGCTTACTTCCATGTTCAACAACCAGATTGACAGCATGGGGATTGGGGAGCTGATAGGACTTGGCATGGAAACCATGATCATCAGCCTGTGTATGAAAATCATGTCCGTCCTTATCACCGTCATTTTATACGGACGTATGATTGAAATATATCTTTATGTATCAGTAGCACCAATTCCGGCGGCAACCGTAACCAACAGGGAATGGGGAACAGTCGGAACAAACTATCTAAAGGGACTTATCGCTTTAGCATTTCAGGGATTTTTCATTATGGTATGTGTGGCAATCTATGCTGTGCTTGTGGCAAGTGTGGCAGTGGCAAGTAACCTTCACAGCGCCTTATGGTCTGTGGCAGCCTATACCGTAATCTTATGCTTCAGCTTATTCAAGACAGGTTCCTTATCAAAATCAATCTTTAACGCTCACTAATGCATGGTGGGCGTTGCCCATATATGGGTATGCACACGAAAGGAGCAGACTATGGCAATATCAGTACCAGTGCCAAAAGACCTGAGTGGCATCAAAACGAAAGTAGCATTAAATCTTACCAAAAGACAGATCATCTGTTTTAGCGGAGCTGCCATTACCGGAGTTCCTTTGTATTTTCTTACAAAGGGAGTTTTAGGAACACAGGCGGCAGCCCTGATCATGGTGGGAGTGATGCTGCCATTTTTCTTTTTGGCAATGTATGAAAGGGACGGGTTTCCGGCAGAAAAACTTCTGTACTTTATGATACGGCAGAAGATACTTACACCGGGGATACGTCCTTATAAATCGGAAAACCTCTACGAGCAGTTGGAGGAAAGAGAAAAAATAAAGAAGGAGGTGCGCTACCTTGAAGAAAAGGCTTTCAAAAAATCCTCAGCAAAAGGCGCAAGCCGGAAACCGCAGAATGCCGGAAAATAAGAAGGCGGCAAATAAAACCGGGCTTACATTTTCTGAAAAAAAGCGGTTAGTGGAGCTTAGACGTATCCTTGCCGGAAACGGGAAGGAACAGGCAAAGCCGGATACTGCACAGAAAACCATTACCTTCAAAAAGATGTTTCGTGATGGTATCTGTCAGGTAACACATAATTTTTACACGAAGATGGTGGAGTTTTACGACATCAACTATGACCTTCTGGAAGTAGAAGACCAGGGAGATATTTTAGAGGAGTACAGCAAGCTCATCAATTACTTTGATCCGTCCATTAAGTTTGAACTGTTCCTATTCAACAGGCAGGTCAATGAACAGGCACTTGCGGAACAGTTTGACATACCTTTGCAGGATGATGATTTTGACGATATTCGTGAGGAATACACACAAATGCTGAAGCATCAGTCGGCAAAGGGAAATAACGGTATCATCAAGTCCAAATATCTCATTTTTGGTGTGGAAAGCATCGGATATAAGGAAGCAAGGAACAAACTGAATAATATCGAGAAAGATGTTATCCGAAACTTAAATAACATCGGCACGAATGCCCGGTCACTTGACGGAAAGGAAAGACTTCGTATCCTGCATGAGTATTTTAATCAGGGAACGATGGAGCCTTTCCGTTTTTCATTTAAGGAACTGTCAGAGTCTGGCAAGTCCGTCAAGGACTATATTGCACCGCCGGGGTTTGACTTTAGGTATCCGAGCAGATTTAAGTCTGGCAGTATGTACGGAAGTGTTCACTATCTGGATATTATCGCACCGAGATTTAATGACGAGCTGTTAAAGAAGCTCCTTGACATTGATGATAACCTTACCATTACCATGCACATGCAGACGATGGATCCGGTCAAGGCAATCAAGATGTTAAAGGGAGCTTTGACGAACATTCAGAAAATGAAGATTGAGGAGCAGAAAAAGGCTGTCCGCAGTGGTTACGATATGGATATTCTTCCTACGGACATCATCACTTATGAAAAAGACACCTTAGAGCTTTTAGACGATCTGAACACGAGCAACCAGAAGATTGTCAAAATGACCTTCCTGATTACCTGTTACGGAAAGACAAAAAGGGAGCTTGAGAACATCACGCAGAGGGTCTCCGGCATTATCCAGCAGGCAAACTGCAACTTACGATGCTTGCAGTATTTACAGGAACAGGGGCTTATGGCATCTGCACCGATTGGCTGCAACGATACTGGAATTGAGAGAGTACTGACAACCAAAAGTACTGCTATTTTAGTTCCGTTCTGCACACAGGAGCTGTTCATGCCTGCTCCGGCGATTTATTACGGGTTAAATGCCCTTTCAAATAACATGATTATGGCAGACCGCAAAAGGCTCCGTACACCAAACGGTGTCATACTCGGAACACCGGGTTCCGGTAAGTCCTTCAGCGCAAAGAGAGAGATTTTATCCTGTTTCCTTATGACAAGGGATGACATTATTATTTGTGATCCGGAGGGAGAGTATTTCCCATTGGTACAGGCACTAAAGGGACAGGTCATAAGACTTGCCACTGATTCCAAAGATTATTTAAACCCGATGGATATTCAGTTATCCCATAAAGGGGACAAGGAAGCTCTGAAATTAAAGAGTGACTTTCTCATTACCCTGTGTGATCTGATTGCCGGAGGAAAGGACGGTCTGGAGAATGATGAGAAGGGTATCATTGACGAATGTATCCGCCATATCTACGATACCTATTTTGAAAACCCTGTGCCGGAGAATATGCCTATCCTTGAGGACTTATACAATGCACTCTTAAAATATGAGCCGAAAAACGTGGAAAAGGAGCTTGCAAAGGAAGCAAAGGCAAAGGCGGTCAGAATTGCCAACAGCCTTGTGTTGTATGTAAGCGGTTCGCAGAATTATTTTAACCACCGTACCAACGTGGACTCACAGAACCGTATCATCTGTTTTGACATCAGGGACTTGGGAAAACAGTTAAAAGAGCTTGGTATGCTGATCGTACAGGACGCAGTATGGAACAGAGTGTCGCAGAACAGGGAGCGCAAGATTGCCACCCGTTATTACTGTGATGAATTCCACCTTCTGTTAAAGGAAAAGCAGACCGCTATTTACTCTGTGGAAATCTGGAAGCGTTTCAGAAAGTGGGGAGGTATCCCGACAGGGCTTACCCAGAACGTGGGTGACTTCTTACGTTCAGAGGAAATCGAGGGTATCTTGGGCAACAGTGACTTTGTGTATCTGTTAAACCAGAACGCAAAGGATCAGGCGATACTTGCAGACAAGTTAGGGCTTTCTGAAAAGCAGCTTTCCCATGTAACCAATTCCGAGCCGGGTTCTGGTCTGATACTGTTTGACAACGTGGTTATTCCGTTTGTTGACAAGTATCCGACAAACACCAAAACCTATGCGATTATGAACACCAAGCCGGAGGAAGCAGTTAAGAAAGATGAGGCGAGTTAATGGCAGATAAAAAGACAGAAAAAAGTGCCGCTTCCCATAAAAAGGCTGTAAAAGAATTTCAGAAGAAAGAGAGTCCAGACTTTCAAAAAGGCGGCGGTTCAGACTTTCAGCCGAGAGCATCCAATGCCGGAAAGGAGAAAGCCGGAGCTTCACAGAAGCACAGCGCATCGAAAACCCATGCGAAAAAGGAGTATGGGGAAACTTTTGGACAAAATGTCCAGAAGTCCGGTGCCGATACGGGACAGGAGGAAAAGGCGGCATTTACCAAAGCCGAGAACACGTTTTCAGGACAGGATAATTCCGGTCAGACGGAGGAAAACGGGAAAAGGCAGGAAGAAAAAGAGGATTACCACCGCAGGGACACTTACAGGCAGTCACAGGAAAAGGGAAAATACCATAAAAAGCGTGTGCAGCGAGAGCATAAACACAGAGAAAAAGCCAAAGATACCGTTTTTACGGAAGATGCCGGAAAGTTCTTTACAGAGGATCGTGCTTCGGAGTTTACAGGAAGCGAGAAATTAGAAAAGAAACAGAAACAGGCACAGAAAGCCGCAGAGAAGGTCAAAAAGGCTAGAGGAAAACTTCCCAAGAAGCGGGAATATACCTTGCAGAGAGTTTTTGACGAGGAAACGGGCAAAGGGAAATATGTGGTTGTTCCGCTGGATAAGGAGAAGCCTTTTAAGCAGGAGAGCCTTTCCAAGACTACGATGCGGCGAATGCAGACGGAAAGCAGAAATTTCGTACATGGCAAGATTGCCGAGAACGAAAAGGAAAATTCTGCTGTGGAAGGTGCCCATAAGACGGAGCAGAAAGGTGAGGAGCTGATTGGCTTTGTAAAAAGGCACTATAAGGGAAAGGAAGCAAGACAGCGGGCGAAGATAGCGAAGCTGGAAAAGAAGCAGTTTCAGAAAGAGGTCAACTTCCAGTACCAGAAGTTCTTGGAGGAAAACCCGCAGATGCAGAAAAAAGCATTGCAGAAGCGTTTACAGAAACAGCGTATCAAGCGGGAGTACCTGAAAGCAAGACAGAAGGGAGCTGCAACAAAAGCGGCACAGGAAGCAGTGTCAAAGACCGCCAATACCGCAACCGCCATAGCAAAGAAGTTACAGGAGATTGCAAGCAAAAATGCGGGTGTTCTCATAACGGTTGGTATCATGGCGGTGCTTCTTGTTATGATTATGACCTCGGTATCGTCCTGTGGGGCGATGTTTGCAGATACGCAGTCTACGGTGCTTGCGGCAAGCTATTTGAGCGAACCGGCAGAGATTGATGCGACAGACTTGCAGTTTACCAGACTGGAGCTTGACCTTCAGAATGAGATTGACAATATTGAAACCGATTATCCGGGATATGATGAGTATTCCTATAATCTTGGGGAAATCGGGCACAATTCGTTTACGCTAATTGGGTATTTATCGGCTGTCCATACGGAGTTTACCGCAAGTGAGGTGGAAAGCGAGGTACAGGCTCTTTTTGATGAGATGTATACGCTGACTCTTACACCGGATACGGAAACAAGGACAAGGACAGTAACCAAGACAGGCACACGCACTGTTACTGATCCGGTAACAGGAGAGGAGACAGAGGAAGAATACGAATACGAGGAAGAGGAGGAATACGAAGTCAGCATATTAAGGGTGGTGCTTACGGTCAAACCATTGGAAACCATTGTTGCCGAAAAGATGGATGCGGAACAGACAGAGATTTATGCCATGTATGCAGAAACAGGCGGGCTTTTACAGCAGTTTGCTTCTCCGCTTGATCTGTACTGGTATAACTATATTTCAAGTTATTATGGATACCGCAAGAACCCGAACACCGGAAATGAGGAACTGCACCGGGGCGTGGATATAGCGGTGCCCACAGGCACAACTGTTTATGCAGCCCATGACGGTACAGTCACGACAGCAGCTTATGACAGCTATTACGGGAATTATGTGGTCATCGAAAAAGACGGTTACACCACAAAATATGCCCACATGGACAGCCTGAGTGTCAGTGCAGGTCAGAGCATAACCAAAGGGACGGTAATCGGAACTACGGGAAACACCGGAAGCAGTACCGGAAGCCATTTGCATATCGAGTGTTTGTATAACGGAGAGTATTACAATCCGTTATTTTACTTTGATGTAGGCGAGGGAACGCTTTACGGGGAAAGTCCGGGAGGTGGCGGCGGTGCGCCGGGAAATGCCATACCACCGGATTCCTATGATGATGCAACTGTACAGGCACTTATGGAGGAAGCAGCCAAGTATTTGGGCTATCCGTATGTATGGGGCGGTTCGTCCCCGTCCACAAGTTTTGACTGTTCTGGTTTTGTGTGCTGGGTATTTACCAACAGCGGCGTACACAATCTGCCACGAACAACCGCACAGGGCATTTATGACCAGTGTACTCCCGTATCGGCAAGCGAAGCGAAAGCGGGAGACATTATCTTTTTTACAGGCACCTATAATTCAGCAGGTGCAGTCAGTCATGTAGGCATCTACTGCGGCAACGGGGTAATGATACACTGTGGCGATCCAATCAAATATGCTTCCATTAACACTCCGTACTGGCAGAGCCACTTTTACAGTTTTGGAAGATTGAATTAGAGGAAGTGAGATATTATGACAAAAAGCCAGAGAATAGAAAAGGAAATCACAAAGACAAAAGAACAGCTCGCCACCATACAGGCAAAGTTAAAGAACCTGGAAGAAGAAAAACATATGGCGGAAAGAGCTGAAAAACTGGATATTATCGAAAAGCATAAAATCTCGTCCGAGAAGCTGCAATTACTTATCAAATTCAGCGAGGACGAGATTTTGCAGTTATTAGCACAAAAAGAAAAGGAGAGAACAGGAAATGAAGAAAAAGTTATCAGTTAAGGTGATCATGTCTCTTATCTTATCGGCAGTATTGTTCTGTATGCCGATTGGGGCATTTATGGCAAACAGCGGCAATACCGTATCGGTACAGGCACAGGATACGGATGCAGAGAAAAATGAGAGTGAAGCAGAAAAATCGTCTACAGAAACGGAAGAAGAAAGTGAACAGGAAAGCTCAACGGTGTCCGGCAATGACATTCCCACACCGGAATGTACCTGTAAGGAAAAATGCTCACAGTATTCGGTGGATAAGGAATGTGAGGTCTGCAAAGAGGATTACAGCCTTTGTGAGTATGTGAACCCCAACGTGAAAATCACAATCAATACACCGACAGGGTGGCACAATGATACCACAAAGGTACATATCTTAGTTGAAGATGTGGCAAAGTCCGGCAACTTTACTGTAAAGAGCGTACAGGCGAAAGTCGCACAGAATGGAAGCTGGACAGACATCACAGAGGATATGTATGTGGAGATTTCGGAAAACTGCACCGTCTATGTGCTTGTGACAGACCAGAAGGGCAATACCTATGAGAAAAACCGTTATATTAAATGCTTTGATTTTACCAAGCCAACCTTAAATGCGGCGGTCAGCGATGGTCTGTTAAGTGTACAGGCACACGATACGGATTCCGGAATCAAGGCAGTCTATGTGAATGGTTATGAATTTACAGAGCTGACGAATGGCGTTTTGAATATCCGTCTGCAACAGTTTGATGCAGGGTATCAGTATTTTACCATTTCCGCAACGGACAATGCCGGAAATATGTCGGAGGTCTATAAGACAGCCAACCCGTATTACACCGATCCGGAAGCGAAGGACAGTAACGAAAGCGATCCGGCTAAGCAGCTCCCGGTCAGTGCGCAAGCTTCCAAGCCTTCCTCAGCAACCGGACAGGTAACGGAGCATACGAAAACAGACAGCGAGGGCAATACCACATCGGAAACAAGCCTTGCAGATCAGAAGAAAGCCGCCATGCAGGAAGCAGATGCTTCGGAGAAGGCAGAAAATAATGCAGAGCAGTCGGAGAGGGGGAAAGAGTTTTATACCATTCAGACCGCAAGTGATAAGGTGTTTTATCTGATTATTGACAGGGACGGTGATGAGGAAATGGTCTACTTCCTTACAGAGATCAGCGAAAATGACCTGTTAAATACGACAACGGATAACAGCGAGACACTTCCGAAAAATTCCGCAGCACTGGAGTCTGCAATCCCGGTAAGTGACAGCGCACTGCCGAACAATAATGCAGAAACGGATAATGAGGAAACAGAAGAATTACCAGAGGATGGCGAGGAAAGTACGGAAGAAAGTACCGAGGAACCGGAAGAACAGCCCGCACAGACCGATAATCCGATGGGAACCTATATCGTGCTTGGCATCATTGCAGTCATTGGTATCGGCGCAGGCTACTATTTCAAGGTGGTAAAGAAAAAGAAAGAGCAGTTTATTGATGAAGATGATGAGGAGGACGAGGAAGAAGAAGTCTTGGAAGATGAGGACGAAACCGAGGACACAGAGGACGATTTCTTTGAAAAAGACGATGAGGAGGACGAATAAATGCAGTTAGTAATCGCAGAAAAGCCGAGTGTGGCGAAAAGCATAGCAGATGTATTGGGAGCCTTAGACAGACAGGACGGATATTTTGAGGGCGGCGGTTATCTTGTAAGCTGGTGCGTGGGACATTTAATCGAGCTTGCAGAACCGGAAAGCTATGGAGAACAGTGGAAGAAATGGACTTACGAGAGCCTTCCGGTCAACCCGGAGCATTGGCAGTATGAGATCAAGGAGGATACCAAAGAGCAGTATGATGTGCTCTATGGTCTTTTGCATGATAGCAGAGTGGACGAGGTAGTGTGTGCCACCGATGCCGGACGGGAAGGAGAGCTTATCTTCCGTCTGGTCTACAACATGGCTTCCTGCAAAAAGCCCATGAAACGCTTATGGATTTCATCTATGGAGGAAAGTGCCATAAGGGAAGGATTTGAGAATTTGAAGCCGGAAAGTGACTATGATCATTTATACCATTCCGCACTTTGCAGACAAGAAGCGGACTGGCTTGTGGGTATCAACGGTACAAGGCTTTTTACCGTTTTATATGGCGGCAAGGTGTTAAAGGTGGGCAGGGTACAGACACCTACCCTTGCAATGCTTGTGGAGCGTGAAGCAAAGATTATGAATTTCAAGAAAGAGCAGTATTTTATGGCTCATATCCTCTGTGGCGGCGTGGATGCAGCCACAGAGAGGATTGACAATAAAACAGAAGCAGAAAATGTTGCAGGAGCTTGTCTGAACGGACAGGCTCTTGTTACGTCTGTGGCAAAGGAAGAAAAAGCAGTAGCACCGCCGAAACTCTATGACCTTACCACACTTCAGAGGGATGCAAACCGCCTATTCGGTTTTACTGCAAAGCAGACCTTGGAGTACACCCAGAGCCTTTATGAAAAAAAGCTGTGTACCTATCCGAGAACGGACAGCCAGTATTTGTCTGATGAAATGGAGCAGACAGCCGGAAATGTGATTGAAGCAATTTTCAGTTCCATTCTGTTTGAGGAAAATAGGATGTTCAATCCGGATATTAAGCGTGTGTTAAACAGCAAAAAGGTTACAGACCACCATGCGATTATCCCCACAATGGAGATTGCCAAAGCTGACCTTGCAGCACTGCCGGAAACGGAGCGAAAGATTTTATCCCTTGTGGCCAACAGACTGCTGTGTGCTACGGGGGAGAAACATCTTTATGAAACGGTTAAAGCAGAGCTTGCCTGTGGTGGTTACACCTTTGCTGCTTCCGGCAAGTCAGTCTTAAAAAACGGGTGGAAAGATTTTGAAGATACCTTTAAACGTTCCTTTAAGACAATGGAAGATAAGGAGCAGGAGGATAAGAAACTGCCGGAGCTTTCAAAGGGGCAGACCTTTGACGGGGTGCAGACGAAGATTAGCGAGCATTACACCACACCGCCGAAGCACTTTACGGAGGACTTATATTGTAAAGGGTAGTTAAGAAAAAAGCACAAGAAAGGACAAAAAATGAGAACAAAAAAAGCAGAAAATGAAAAGATTACTGCCCTCTACGAAAGACTTTCTCGTGATGATGAAATGGTAGGGGACAGTAACAGTATCGTCAACCAGAAGAAGATGCTTGAGGACTATGCAAAACAGAATGGCTATACCAACATAGAGCATTTCACAGATGACGGTTATTCCGGCGGTTCATTTGACAGACCGGACTGGAAAAGAATGGTAGCAGGAATTGAGGACGGAAGCATTGGCACAGTCATTGTAAAGGATATGAGCCGGATAGGGCGTGACTATCTGCAGGTGGGCTTTTATACGGAGGTCATGTTCAAGGAAAAGGAAGTCCACTTTATTGCGATTGCAAACGGAGTTGACAATCAGAAAAGGGAGAGCAGTGAGTTCGCCCCGTTTCTAAACATCATGAATGAGTGGTACATTCGTGACTCCAGCCGGAAAGTGACTACGGTGCTTCGTGCAAGGGGAATGGAGGGAAAACACACCACCAATAATGCCATTTACGGTTACCGGAAAAGTGAGGAAGATAAAAACCAGTGGGTAATTGACGAAGAAGCTGCCGAGGTGGTGCGCAGGATATACCGGATGTCTCTGGAGGGGAAAGGACCCTATGAGATTGCAAGGATACTGTCGGAGGAACAAATCGAGCGTCCATCCTATTATCTTGCCAAGCGGGGACTTGGAACCTGTCGTTCCAACAATAATACTGCAACCCCTTATGTGTGGCGTGGGGCAACGGTGAGGGATATTCTTTCCAAGCCGGAGTATATGGGACATACCGTAAATTTCCGCTCGTATAAAGAGTCTTACAAGGATAAGAGGGCAAAAAAGACACCAAAAGAGGACTGGGTTATTTTCAAGAATACACAGGAAGCAATCGTTTCTGAAGAAATGTGGAATAAGGTGCAGGAACTGAGAAAGACCGTCCGCAGGACGGATACAGTCGGCGAAGCCAATCCGTTTACGGGGCTTTTGTATTGTGCTGATTGCGGTGCGAAAATGTACAACCATCGTGGCGGAGCAGGAAGGGCAAGAAATTGGAAAGGGGAATTAAACGGAAAACGCAGACCGGATCGTGATGAGTATAACTGCTCCACCTATAACTTAAGCAGACAGAGTTATGACAAACAGTGCAGCCAGCATTATATCAGGACAGAGGTTGTAAGAAAGCTGGTGCTGGAAACCATCAAAGCGGTCAGTGATTATGTGATTACCAATGAGGAGGAATTTATCAACAGGATATATTCCTCTTCGAGAGACAAGCAGAAAGAGAGCATAAGGTCTTTAAAGCGAAAAATTGCACAGGATATCAAGCGTGTAAACGAGCTGAATATGCTGATGAAGAAACTGTATGAGGATAATATCAGCGGAAAGCTGTCTGACAAGCGTTTTGAATTTATGCTCAGCGAGTTTGAAAATGAACAGGACACCCTTGAAATATCAATGGAAAATGCCAAAGCCGAGATTGAAAAATATGAGAGTGATACAGTCCGGGCAGACAAATTCATAGAACTTGTGAAACGCTATACGGATTTCAGTGAATTAACTACCCCCATGCTGAATGAATTTGTGGAAAAGATACTTGTCCATGAAGCGGATTATTCCAGCGGTGAGAGGGTACAGGAAGTGGAGATTTACCTGAATTTTATCGGGAAGTTTGAACTGCCTGTAAAAGAACCGACTGCGGACGAAATTGCAGAGCACGAAAAGCTCAAAGCACGCAGGGCAAAAAAAGCAGAATATAACCGCAGGTACATGGAAAAGCGGAGAAAGCGTATCGCAGAGGAAGAACAGAAATCAAAGGAAGTAACAGTAAACGGTTAAGGGTATGGAGGATAGAGAGCTTATGAAACAGGAAGAAATCAGAAAGTGTACAAAGGTTGTGGAACTGTTCCGCAGTATGATGGATGAATTGGGAGATATGTGTGTGGTATATGATGAAATGTTCGGCTTTATTGTACTGGAGTATTACATGGATGGGTATTTTGAGAATAATTCCAACTACGACAATGTAGAGGACTTGTATCATCACTTGTTGGATAAATGGAAATTCTGCTGGATTGTGGATAAGGCAAAGGTCAACGGGACAGAAGAATTTGAAGATTATGAACCGTCATTGACAAAGGAACAGCGGGCAGAAAGGGATAAGGTTTTAGCACATTTTGAAGCTGCGTTCTGGCAGATACAGACGGAATAAGAAAGTGACACAACATCTGAGGGGGCAATCGGTTTGAACACTGATTGCCTTTTCTGACAGGAAATTGACGATTTAAGACGTTCCTGATGAAGGGACAGGTAAATATGCCTTGAAAGCCTTTTGATACGCTTAAAGGGCATAAAAACGAAAAAAGGCTACATAATTTGAACATTTTGAAGGAGGGTATCATAGTGGCGAGGATGGGCAAAAAAGAAAAACGGTTGTGGGTGTTCTTTTTGAATGACAAGAACAGGATACAGTATAATGACCAGTGCAAGAAGTGTGTGCATGAGTGTAAGCAGAGTTTCCGGTGCAGGATTGTGTGGTGTGGGAAGTATTACTCTAAACGGAGGAAAAGGTAGAACAAGAGAAACCAAAGACCAAGAGTCAGGAAGCAAGTTTATAAAGTTTTATGGAAAGAGCAAATAGCAATCTATTTGCTTTTTCCTGTTATGTGGTTATCGTAAGCCAAGAAGATTAAGTGACGAGCAGAGGAAACAGGAGAGGTTAGGGATAGAGAAAATCAATTCAGACGATATTAAGCGAAAAATTTAGATTCGTTGATATACTGCCGATATACCTATTGAGATATTCGGCATTACACAACATTACAATTACATTCCAAAGCATTATAATTGTTTCATTTGATGATAGATGCTAAAATAACTAATTTAAGAAAAGAGGTGGTAATGTGATTAACATTGCAATTTGTGATGATGAAAAATACATATCAGATAAAGTTAAAAAGCTGGCACTTGATTTTTTTCACAGAAAAAATGTAGAAATAAAAATTTCACAATTTGGGAGCGGTGAGGAATTACTAAGATACAACAAAAGTATAGATATTTTGTTTTTAGATATTCAAATGGATGGCATAGATGGTATGGAAACTGCAAGAAAGCTGCGTAGTCAGAATTATAAAGGTTACCTGATTTTTATAACTGTTTTAAAGGAAATGGTATTTCAGGCTTTTGAAGTGCAGGCATATGATTATCTGGTAAAGCCAATTGAAGAAGAATATTTTGACAAAAAAATG
Source organism: Velocimicrobium porci (assembly GCF_009696045.1). GTDB lineage: Bacteria > Bacillota > Clostridia > Lachnospirales > Lachnospiraceae > Velocimicrobium > Velocimicrobium porci. The sequence goes on from NZ_VUMT01000024.1 coordinate 15,289, forward strand.
GAGAGATTATTTGCTTCCATGCAAAATGCCAATGAAGCAAATTTGCTTGTTCAGAAAGGATACGAGAGCAATATTATTTCCTTTGATGACATCATTTTTTGTGAAATTATAGACAGAAAAATATATCTGCATTTAAAGTCGGGAGAAGTTATTGATTACTATGACAGAATTGAAAATCTTGAAACAAAACTGGATGGGAGATTTTTCAAATGCCATAGAAGTTATTTAATTAATTTGAGCTATTTGAAAAGTTATAAAAATGGAATGGCATACATGATAAATGATCAGACGATACCGGTATCACGCTTACGGAGCAAAGAATTTTCAAGTGTTGTTTTGAAATATATGAAGGAACGGAGAGTGTGAAAGAATGGATGGATTAGATATTTTCAATGTATATGTTATGGGAAGCATTGAAATGTTGACAGTTTTTCATTTCTTTACCAGATTTCTTAAGAAAAAGGTAAAGTTTATTTATTATATATTGTTTGCCATTTTTGGAATTACTGTTATGAGGATTTTTACGGCTGGCAGTATTATGGAGTTATTGGTATATGTTCTGCTGTTGATGGCAGGTGGATTTTTTATATGTAAAACATATAATATATTTGTCGGTTTATATGCGGTTGTAATGATTGAAATAATGCACTTATGCTATGGAATTTCTAATTCGGTATCATGTATTTTATCTCCATTTTTATTTTTGGAGAACCCTAAAGCAGTTAGCTTTTGCTTTATGATAATGAGCAGCATTATAGCGCTTGTTACATCTGTTTTGTGTTATCAGGTTATAAATAAATATTTTTTATATGATGAAACAGTTGGGACAAAATATGCTCTTATGATTTTAATACCGACTTTATTGATTTTTTTAGCGAGTGAATATATTAGTCTAAATATTTATGGAGATACCATTACGATAGAAGCAGATGGCAGTTTACCTAGCATAAGTCCATTTCCAATACTGTTTATACAGATATTAGGGATAGCCAGTCTGTTTTGTATCATGTTTTCTTACAAAAAATTGATGGAAAGTTTCAAATTAAGCAGAGAGTTATCACTGTTAGAATTGGAAAAACATTCTTTGAATCAGTATGTGGAGGAAGCAAAAATACGTTATGAGAAAACAAAATCATTTCGGCATGATGTGAAAAATCATATATCCATTGTCAAAGAATTGGTACAGAATGGGAATATAGATGCCGCATTGAAGTATATGGGTGATATGGAAAATTTAACAGCGGATATGTCATTTCCGGTAAGCACTAATAATCCTGTACTTGATATTCTGATTGGAAATAAATTGGGAATAGCTAAAAACAATCAGATAGAGGTACAATGTTCATTTATTGCTTCATATCCATGTGGAATTGCTGATATTGACTTCTGTATTATTTTTTCTAATGCATTAGATAATGCTATTTCAGCCTGCAATCGAATGAACCATGACGAACAAAAATATATTCATGTAACGGGAAAAGTGCAGGGTGACTTTCTATTGATTGAAATAAGTAACAGTTATAGCGGGAGAGGGAGTATTCGCAGCGGAACTGGACTTGCCAACATAAAAGCAGTTGCAGAAAAATATCATGGAGCTATGGAAATAAGAACAGATGGAGCAATATTTACTTTAAGTGTTCTTTTAATCATTCCGCAACAATCAGAAAGCATTTCACAACAAGTGTGTTAAAAACAGCTATATGAATGACGAATAAAAAATTGTAGTGATATTTAATTGTAACAAAGTAAAGGAGGACGATTTATGTCAATGGAAATAAGCGGTAATTATAAGGATTACAAAAATGAGTATTTAGAAAGGGCACAGACAGAGCAGGATAAAGTAAAAGGAACTTCACAAGAGCAAAGGGCGGAAGATAAAAGTGAAGGTGTTTCAATTCCAAAGGACGAGTATATCAGTAGTGAAAAATCCGGCAGCAAGCCAAGTGGTCTGTATCGTTTAGGGCAGGATGAAAACGGTAATCCAAAAGTGATGTATGATGATCCTAAGAGAGCGGCAAAGGCGAAAGATGTTCAACAAAAGGAGGAGCCAGCGAAAAAGGAAGAGAAATGTACGACAAATACAGATAATGTTGACAGAGAGATTGAGAAGCTCAAAGAGGAAAAGAAACAGCTTGAACAGCAGATAGAGGCTGCGGCGGGGGACAAAGAAAAGGTTAAGGTATTGGAGAAAAAGCTGGCTCAGATTGAGGGGCAGTTAAGCCAAAAAGATAATGATACATACAGGAGACAGAATGCAGTAATTTCTTAAACAAATTATGTATATGAGGGAGTGAATAAGAGGGAAAGGCTTTATTCACTCCTTTTGCAAAAGGAAAGAAATTCACATTAAGAGTAATTGCAGAAAAGTAATAGCTGGAAAAGGATTTCGATTCTATATCTCAAACCAAACAGCAGATACCCCACTGTTTGGCTGATAAGAGAATATCTTTCTTTTGTATTTACCAAAGCTTCAGCAGTAGATAAATGTAATAAGGCAGGTGATGTGTATGGGAAAATGTTAGTTCTGACATTTGAGGATAATGAGGATGCTATGATGAACCGCATATTATCGTTGATAAATACCAAAGAAGAAGTCATTCAGATGTCAGGTATGAATGAGCATTTGTTGAATTTCAAAGGTCTTATGATTGATGAAGTTCAACGGGTGATCATTCGGGAGAATCGGGAGATAGAGCTTACATATACCGAGTTTGAAATCTTGAAGCTTCTTGCAAAGCATCCGGGAATAGTGTTCAGCAAGGAACAGATTTATGATATAGTCTGGAAAGAATCCTATTCCGGTGATTACAACATCGTCATGAGCCATATCCGGAATATTCGGGAGAAGATAGAGGATAATCCAAGCAAGCCAATCTACATACAGACTGTTTGGGGAGTCGGCTATCGTTTCAATAAAAATTTAATAGCATAGAAACAGGCAATTAAGAAACAAAATCTTGGTTGTCTTTTTTATTTGTAAAATACATTTACAGCGACAGGAGCAGAAAGGAGACAGGAGTACATTGCAGAAATCAAAACGAATCAGGGCAGTTATTTAGGCGGTGTTATCCAATAAAACGGAAGCACCGCTTTTCTGTTTTACAGACAACAAATTTAAAGAAAGCAGAGGTAATGAAAGATGAATTTAGAGAATAAAATCGAAGCACAACGGAAACGCATGGAGCAGGAAAAGAACAAGTTGGATATGCTGATGAAAAAGGCAAAGATGGAGCAGAGGAAAGCAGATAACCACAGAAAGATTGTGGTGGGTGCAAACTTTGAAACATTCCTTAATGAGCCGAGGAGGTACAGCGAGGAGCAGACCAGACGGATTATGCAGGTGGCATTTGCCACAAGAGAGGTCAAGAACTGCATGGAGCAGATTGAACGGGAGCTTGCAAGGGCGGAGGAAAAAATGCCGGATACGGCAATAAATGAGGAAGCAGACGAGGAGGAAAACGAAGAAGAATAGGGAATGTGTAGCGTTGTAGCCAATTCCCTCAACTTTGTTGAGGGCGCACAGATACACCACCCTTTGGGGCGGTGCTGTGCGTTCTCCGAAGGCTCTTGCAGAGGGCAGTCGGCTACTTCGTATCCGACACAAGGTGCCTGCACCTTGTTGAACAAAAGGCAAGCCTTTTGTTATAAGGGAGCTACACTCCCTTCGGCGGTAAAAAGAACCGCCTACCCTAGTGAACTTTGCGTTCAGATGAAATCACAAAAAGACGTGCTTTCATCTGCCCACAAAGTCTGCCGATGCAACCCGCTATGTTGTGGGAAAGGAGAGGACAGTGAAGAACGGAACAATTAGCAGCAGGGCATCCATAGTCCAGCGGAGCAAAGGACAGTCGGCGGTTGAGCAGTCAGCCTATATCAGCAGGACATCCCTTTACAGTGATTATTATGGCATGACCTATAACAGAACTGCCAAAGAGGATTTAGTCGGTGCAGGTGTGCTTCTGCCGGAACACGCACCACCGGAATTTGCAGACAGGGCAGTATTATGGAACTCTGTAGAAAAGAACGAGAAAGCGAAGAATGCCCAGCTTGCAAGGAGCCTGAAATATTCCCTGCCCAATGAGTGGGACGAAGCCACCGCAAGGCAGGTCATGGAGCGTTTTATCAAAGAGCAGTTTGTAGATAAGGGAATGTGTGCAGATTATGGTATTCATCGTTCGTACAACGATAAAGGACAGCCTAATCTGCATATCCATATCCTTCTTACCCTCAGACCTCTCAATGAGGATGGTACATGGGGAGCAAAATCAAGAAAAGAATACGTCCTTGACGCAGACGGTAACCGGATACCCAATGCCAGCGGAAAAGGCTATAAAAGCCGGAAAGTAAATGTGATTGACTGGAATGAGAAAGGCAAGGCAAAGGAATGGAGAAATGCCATTGCTGAAGTTATCAATGCCACCAATGAAAAAGCAGGCATAGCCGAGCGTGTTGATCCACGTTCCTATAAGGACAGAGGGATACCTCTTATTCCGACCATTCATTTAGGGGAAAGAGCAAGTGCATTGGAACGAAAAGGCATCCGGACAGAAAGGGGCAATATCAATCGTGCAATCGAGAAATACAATGCCATGATAATGAAGATTTATGGATTTATCTCTGAACTTAAAGAGGAACTGAAAAAGGGAGTTTTCAGATTTGTTTTCGAGAGAAAAAACCGGACAGAAAAGGACGGTAATCAATCCATCAATCCTTCCGTACCGAAACAAAAGCCAGAGGTTCAGACTGCATTGGAGATGTTGCAGAAACAAAGGTCAGAAATGGTTGTAAGACCGATTTTCCCATATGTACAGAGATTTAAAGACAAGCGGCTTCTGGGTAATGTGGAACTGCTTGCAAAGCTGATTGATACAAACCATCTTGAAACATGGGAAGATGTGAGGGCGTTTGAGGAAAAGCAGACAGAGGTGTTGGAGAATTGCAGGGCAGAACTTTCAGAGTTAAGTGTGCGTTATGAGAAGTGGACGCAGGCGGTATCTGACTATGACGATTACAAGCAGTATCAGCCAGTCATGAAAGAGTACCAGGCATTAAGCGGATTGAGGAAAAATTCCTTTAAGAAAAAGCATGAAACAGAGCTTGAAAACTATGCAATATATCGTGACAGGGTAAAGGCAGTCATGCCGGAAAATATGAAAATATCAAAGCCATATATTGATAAGCAGTTAGCGGAGGTGTTGGCACAGCAGGAGCAGATACAGAGAAAAAGCAGTAGGGTTGCTACCGACCTTGCAAGGCTTTCCGTTTTCAAAGGCAATCTCAGGGAAATAGAAGCACAGCAGAGAGCGGACGAGCAGGCAAGGGAGCAGAACCGGGATAAGAAACACGAAAACACAATTTAACCACAGCGTAAGGTGCATGGAAAACAGAAAAGATTTCATGCACCTTTTTACGTTGGGAAAAGGAGATTTATGGAACAGACAGAAAAGCAGACAACGGACAAAGAACAGTGTCCGCATATCAAAAAGAAAATCGGAAGAACTACCTACAACGTGGCAATTCATTTCAGTAAAACGAGCAAGGAAACCATGACGGATAAGATTAATAGATTGATATTACATGACATAAACAGTGAAGATTTTTCTTAACTACCCTTGACAAAATCTTTCCGAAGATTCCCTTCTGTCTGCAATGGAGCGAGCCGGAAACGAGGACATGAGTGACGATGTGGAGCGCAAAGGACTCGGTACACCTGCCACCAGAGCAGACATTATAGAGAAGTTAGTCAAGGACGGTTTCGTGAAGCGTGAGAAAAAGCAGATGTTCCCCACAGAGGACGGAATGAAGCTGATTACGGTGCTTCCCGATGTGGTGAAGTCCCCGAAACTTACCGCTGACTGGGAAAATGCCCTTACCCTTGTTGCAAAGGGCGAGATGGAGCGTGAAGACTTTATGGCAGATATTGAAGCAATGGTATCTGACTTAATCCACACCTACCACGAAGTCAGTGACGAGCAGAAAAAGATGTTTGCACAGGAGCAGAAGGTACTTGGTAAATGTCCGAACTGCGGCGGAGAAGTAGTAAAGGGAAAATACGGAGCTTTCTGTAAGAATAAGTGCGGCATGAATGTAAGCCGGATCATGGGCGTTGCCCTGTCAGATGAACAGGTGGAAAGCCTGCTTGCCGGGAAAAAGACACTGTTAAAGGGGCTTACGAGCAAGGCGGGCAAGAAATACGATGCCTATATCATTCCGAGCGGTACGGAAGAATACCACTACACAAAGGACGGAGAAGAAAAGTCCGGTGTACAGTTTAAGTTTGTCATGGAGTTTCCCAATAAGAAATTTACGGGAAAGAAAAAATAAAAGGAGGACGTAACAATGGGAGCAGAAGAAACAAAGAAAGTACAGGACAATGAGAGCAAGGCGGACAAGTTTGTCCGTCTTGGGGAGTATCGTGTGAACAAGGTCATTGATGCAATCGGCAGGCTTGAGAACCTTTCCAACCGCACCAGCTATGAGTACACACAGGAACAGGTAGAAGCCATGTTTTCCATCATGGAAAAAAGGCTTTTGGAAGTCAAGGGCAGATTTGCCCCAAAAAAGGAAAAAGAAGATACATTTTCATTTGGAAGAAAAGCAGAATAGGGAGGAAAGCCAGAATGAAGCAGTTAGAAAAAGAAATCAATGTAACAAGCCAGAGAAACATGATGAAGAGGTACCAAATGTATGGTGCCACAGTATCAAAGCTGACAGAGAAATCACAGAATGACACCAAGAAGGGAGAGAAAAAGTAATGGAATACAGAGATTTTGTAGAACAGGTAAAAGAGCAGATACAGGATTTTCTTCCTGAAAAGTTTTCAGATGCTGCAGTTGAGGTTAATCAGATTGTAAAGAATAATGACTGTGTTCTGGACGGTCTGATGGTAAGAACAGAAGAAAGCAATATTGCACCTACCATTTATCTGAATCCATATTTTGAGCAGATACAGGATGGAGCTGAATTGGATGATGTATTAGCTCAGATTGCAAGTGTTTATCAGTCACATTATATAGATCATGATATAGATGTATCGGCAGTTACCGATTTTGACAAGATTAAGGAAAAAATTGTATGTAAGCTGATCAACGAGGAAGCAAATCAACAGTTCCTTCAGGATAAACCATATTCCAAGTTGGAAGATTTAGCAGTCGTGTATCAGATTTTAATGGATAAAACAGGAGAAGGAACTGCGACCATTACCATTACAGATAATCTGATGGATGGATATGGAATCACACTTGAAGAACTGCATGACCAGGCGTTGCAGAATATGGATACTTTGCAGCCACATAGTTTCAAAGGAATGAATGAGACGGTTGTGGAGATGATTGCAGTTGATATTGCAAGAGAACAAAATGTGGGTATGGATGAAGCAAAAGAAATGGCAATGCAGATGATGCCGGATATTCCCGATACCATGTTTGTGCTGACAAATGATACAAAAGTAAATGGGGCGGCTGCAATTTTAAACGATGATATCAGACAGGAGATCGCTGAGAAGGTAGGAGATTTTTACATGCTGCCTTCTTCAATCCATGAAACGCTGATTATACCGAAAGATGCGGGAATGGAGTTTAAAGAACTTGAGCAAATGGTACAGGAAGTAAATCAGACACAGGTGGCGCCGGGAGAACGTCTTTCGGATCATGTATATGAGTATGATGCCAAAGAACATGAACTGTTCCGCAGTGACCGGGCAGAGGAACGTTCCAAGCAGAAAGAGGAAAAAAGAGATAACCGTCATGAGCGTGTTTCAGTAAAAGAGAAACTTGCGGAGAAAAAAGATGCCGTTATTAAGATGAATGCCGGGAAAGAGCATTCTGCACCAGAAAAGAAAAAGGAAGCCGTAATATAGGAGGAGTTGCATATGTATACAACAGGAGATAAGTTATTAAACGTGATGAAAGAGGAAGAAATCGGGATTGCGGAGCTTTCCAGAATTTCCGCTGTGCCGGAGAGAACAATCCTTGACATTATGGCAGGAGTTAAGGAACCGGAGCTTGGCGTTATGTGCAAGATTGCAGAGGGACTTGGCATCTGTGTCCATGAGCTTCGTGCGGATGAGGAACGCTATGCGGTATCCGTTCCTAAGGATACCCTTGCAAAGCTGATCGTTGTCAGCGAGATTAACAAGGTGGAGCTTGAGGAACTGATACATAGTATTCTGGAGCAAGGCATTGAGGATCATTATTTCTAAAAAGGGTATGCGTAAGCAAATGGCGAGAAGTTGTATGAAATGTAATTGAGATGAAGGCGTATAAATGGTATAATTGCTATACTGAGATATTAAGCAATAATACCATTTATACGAGAAAAAAGTTGATAGCAATATATTCATGATAGTATATGTGCAGTATTGTCTATAGAAGGAGGTTCATATGGGAAAGGAACATGTTTCTGATAATATGGATATTATCAAAAAAGCATATGATATTTTGAAAAAAGGATATGCTTTTCACAATAGTACATTGTGCATTCAAATGTCCTATTTTAAAGGTTTATCTGAGGAAGATTATAAAAGAGTTGATTACAAGTTAAAAGCAATACGGCAGGATTATGCAAAAATGCTTGTGATAATGAATAGTATTGATAGAACTTATTTGGCATATCAAAAAAATGAGTATATTCCAACATATTTGTCGATTATGAACAATCAAGCAACCGCTGAATTGGGATGCTTTATTGAATATTTGTTTGCAAAATATCGAGTAATATTGGAGTATATTCAACAAATTTTGGAAATATGCATACCGCCAAGATTTGATGAGGCTCAAGCAAGTAAATACAGCCAATTAAAAAAGTCACATAAAAAATATAATTTTTTATTGAAATATATTGCGGAGAATATTGGAGAAGATAATAATCTTTTAAATATGGAGTGGTTTCAGTCTATTAGAGTAGAGAGAGATTTTATAATACATGATGGTGCTACTTGCTTAGTTTTTGGGGATAAAGAAAATCTACTATTTAAGGTTATGACTACGGATGCTTTGGATAAAGATGAGGAAATAGAACAAGATACTTTTTTTATAAATGATAAAGGATTGGTATATTACTCTCGATATTGGGGCTTGCAAATTTCTAAGTTGATAATTTTTTCTGAAACTGTTTTGGGATTTTTAATGAATGACAGTAGAATGTCAGACGAAGCTAAATGGAGATTAGAACAAATACAATTACAAGGGAAAAATGTGTTTGTTGATGAGGATGGTATAGAAGTTAAAGATAGCCAAGATGTTCTTGTAGATATATTAAGGTCAATAATAGAATCTGATAGGTGATATAAGTTGAAACAATATTAAAAGCTTATATTTGGATATGGAGGAATTTATGAAGTGTTTTATTTCGAGAGAATATGATGTATCACTTGACATATTAAATGCAATACAAGAGGTACTTAATGAAATGAAAATCGAATATTTTGATATGTATTCTGGGCAGGTTGGAATGAATATTGCAACAAGTGTATTGAATGCTATAAAAGAATCTCAGATTGTTATTGCTATAGTTACCCAAAAGGCTTCAAACGTTTTGTTCGAGATAGGAATGGCTATCGGGGCAGGTAAAGCTGTATTTTTACTAATAGACGATAACGCAAATATTCCTACAGATTTAAAAGGTATGACATACATAAAAATAAATGAAAATTTGAAGGAAAATTTACTCTTGCCTTTAAATTTTCTCGTAGAGAGTAAAAGAAAAATACAAAAGATAGATTTGGCTAATACATATAAATCTGCCATAATAAATATTTCCAAAGATATGTATATGGAAAAATTTAAAGATATTAAGAATAATGGGAGCGGGGTAGAATTTGAAAAATTGGTAGTTGAGTTATTTGAGGAACTTAAGGGACAATATGCTGCACTCAAATTTACTAATGTAACAAGAGAAGCTGGATATGATTTAGCTGTTTGGATTGATGAATTGGAGGATAAGATTGTAAATCCAGTAAAATTCGAATTGAAGTATGGTAATATTTCGAGAAAACAACTAGATGAATGCATTAGAAAATTAGCTTCCATTTCTAAAAATCAAGAATTGATATTTGTTTTGTATTATAGCAAAAAGAGCAATATTATAGATTATCACAGTGGGGTTCCTAATATTGTTGTGGTTGAATTCGAAAATTTTGTAGATAAAGTTTTTGAATATGGACTTGCACAGGCGATTTGGTATTTTAGAAATTTAGGTGCCCATGGGAGGAGTTGTGAAAATGATTCCCTATGATAAAGAAAAGATAAGGAAATATATTGAAGATAGTGAAAAAACTTCAACAAAGCAAGAAAAAGGCAAACTATATGAAGATTTAGCGTGTTATATTTTTGAAATGATTCCTGGAGTAGTTATTGCCAAAAGGAATTCTATGAATCAATATAATACAGAAGAAGTAGATGTGTCAATTTGGAATGATAAGTTTTCTGATGGCTTACATTTTTTAAATAATATATTTCTTGTTGAATGTAAGAATTGGAGCAACCCGGTTAAAAGTGTTGATGTAAATTGGTTTGCTACTAAAGTCGAGGATAGAGGATTGGATTTTGGAATTTTAGTGGCAGCACATGGTATTACTAAAGAAAATGATGAAGTAAAAAGAGCACAAAGCATATTGACAGGATATTTGAGGAAGCATATACAAATTATTGTATTGGAGAAAGACGAAATACTTGCTCTTGATACGACGGATGATATTATTTTACTTATTAAAAATAAAATATGCGAATTAGTTGTTAATGGTTAGTCTTTAAAACAAATTGTAAATAACGTAATAGTTGTAAGGCAGCACTTAGGAGAAATCTTAAGTGCTATTTTCATATGTGAGAAAGGAGCAGATAAAGTTGAATAAAGTTTACCGTCACTGGTGGCAATGGCTCATGAACGAACCATAGCCACCTTTTTTGTTGCAGAAAATCAAATAAGAATGGAGGTTTACCATGAGAAAATATAAATTGATTTCCGTATTGGCAGAAGAAACAGCAAAAGAAGTCGTGCGGAATGAAGAAAACTGGAGGAGATACCTAAATACTGCTTCCAGACTGTACAAATATCCGTTCAAGGAACAGCTTTTAATCTATGCCCAAAGACCGGATGCAACCGCCTGTGCTTCCATAGAGATATGGAATGAAAAGATGTACTGTTGGGTAAACAAAGGTGCAAAGGGCATTGCGTTGATTGATGAGGACAGTTTTTCCGGTTTGAAATACGTCTTTGATATTTCAGACGTGCATAAGGCAAGAAGAATTGGACGATTCCCTAACCTCTGGGAAATGCGTGAGGAACACATGGAAGCGGTGATTTCCCGTCTGGAAAAGACTTACGGGGACACCGACAGGGAAGGCGGGTTTGTGGGACGTATCCGGGAGATTGCCGGACGGATTGCAGAGGACTGTTATAAGGAGCTTGCTTCGGATATGGAATACTTAAAGGAAGGGAGCTTTTTAGAGGAACTGGACGAGCTGAACGTGGAAGTAAGGATACGGGAAACCCTTGCCGACAGCATTGCCTATACCGTTTTAAAGCGGTGTGGCATGGAGGAGAGTGAGCTTGCCGAAGAAATAAATTTCCCTTATATCCATGAGTTTAACACAGTGGAAACGCTGTCACAGCTTGGCAGTAACGTGTCCGATTTATCAAAGCCTATCCTGATGGAGATAGGCAAAGCAATCGGGGTGTATGAGAGGGAGAAAGCAGAGAATCGCACAGCGGAAAATTCTGCTCAAAAAGGACTTGCAAACACCTCAGAAACACGCTACAATGCTTTAAAGCGTGAAAGCGAAAGCCAAGACGGAGAATCTATCACACAGACCGGAGAAGCCGGGGAAAGGAGCAAATATGATGAATCTGACATACGAGAAGAACGGGGATTATCAGATACCGATGGTAGTAATGGACGAACAGCCGAAGGAGGTACTGACGAAGTACGGACTGATGAGGAAGAAGTTTTTACAGGAACACAAGAACGGAGTATATACGGGACTTCTTCTGAGCGGGAAGCTGAAGGAACACCTGTTGATGATACAGGAGCAGGCAGAGGAGAGAATGGAGCTTCTGACCGGACAGATGAAGGAGAGAGAGGGGATAACGGAGCAGATGAAAGCAGAGAATCAGATGCTCTGGGTAGCGAAGATGAACAGCATCGTACACTCGGCAGAGGAGATCGTGATGACGGAACTAATCTACAGTTAAATATCGAACAGCCGGAGGGAACCTATCAGCAGTTAAGCCTGTTTCCGAGCTTTGAGGAACAGGTTGGCACAATCGCAGCAGCGGAAGCAAGTATTCAATATACCATGCCCGCTGCTTTTTCTTTGCCACAGGAGCAGATTGACAGTATCTTGCGTAGTGGCGGCGGTAGGGATAACAGCAGAAAACGTATCTATGCCAAGTACCAGCAGGGCAAGTCCCCGGAGGAAATGACGGAGTTTTTAAAGAACGAATATAAGACCACCGGAAAAGGCTTTGAATTTGACGGAAATCCCGTGTCCTTATGGTTTGATGAAATGGGGATGCGTATCGGTTACGGTACATCGGCAAAGGAAAATACCCTTGCAGTGATGAGCTGGAGCGAAGTGGAGAGCCATATCCGTGTTATGGTGGAGAATGGTACTTATATGAGTGCCAATGAAGTATTTCTTGTGGATGCGGTGGAGCGTGAGAGAATTGCTACGGACATTAACAATTTCTTCCGTGACGGAATATCGGAAATGCCGGAGAGTCTGGAACTTAAATTTTCTAACTACCCGGCAAGCATGGAAAGGCTATGTGAGCTTTTATCCACCACTGAGGGCAGAGAACTGATTCAGGATGAGCTTGAAAAGGCAAAAGCACAGCTTGACAGCGGAGAAAAGCAGATTAAATGGCGGTATGTGAAAAGACCGGATTATTTATTAGAACAGCTTGCGGATTTAGGTGTGGAAAAGAAAGAATTCCCGGCACCTGATACGGTGGAAGTAAGGAATGAGAACTTCATCACACAGGACGAGATTGATTACAGGCTGGCAGGAGGAAGCGGCTTTGAACATGGAAAGTTCCGTATCTATGAGTATTTCATGGAAGGGCATGACAAGAAAGATAACATTGCTTTTCTGAAAAATGAATATGGTACGGGCGGCAGCTCCCACGCACTTCCGGGAAGTGACAGAGCGCACGAGGATCACGATGCCAAAGGTATCCGTCTGGAGAAAGGTAACTATGGCAGTCCTTACGCAAAGGTGCTTTTAAACTGGAATGTAGTGGAGAAACGTGTCCGGGAGCTTGTGCAGGCAGATAAATACCTTTCACCGGAGGGAAAGAAAGCCTATGCACAGTACAAACAGGAACAGGCAGAGAAAGCCATGCAAAAAGAACAGGAGAAGTTAGAGCATGGCACCCGCCTGGAATGTAAGGAAGCCATTGAGAAGGCGATTGCAGAAAACTTTGACGGTACCACGCTTCCGAGAGATACCGCAAAAGGTGTTATAGAGCAGTATGGAAAGGAACGTGTGGAATATGTCCTTGCCAATACCATTACACACTTATCCCATGACGGGCGGTTTTCTGTCAATAACAAGGAATGGGCAAAGGGCATTGTACCGAGTGCAGAATGGAATACGAGAGATCTCATTGTAACCTCGCATCCGGCTGTGCTTGACGGTTTTACCAATCAGGCAAGGCGGTATCAGGAATTAGACAGAGAGCTGGAAAAACAGCCTGTACCGGAGAGGGAAGAAACAGAAACCATTTCTGAAGGAGAAGCAAAAGCACCTGAAACCGAAAAAGCAGACATAGAGCAGTTAAATAAAAGACTGTCTGAAATGTCGGCTGTGGTTAAAATCTGCGGAGCATTAGAACGGAAAGATGTGGTTGGCTGGAACGAGGAAACACAGGTGGTCACGATTTCTGACGATGAGCGCACTTTAGAGGGAAAAGAGGTCTATGATTTCCTTTTTGCAGAAGCGGCAGACTATGTAATGATGCAGACAATCAGCGGCGAAACAGAAAAAGCTCTGGAGATGGACGGACTGCTAAAGGATGCCGGACAGTATGCGTCACGTTATGAGGGCGAGCCTTCCATAGAGCAGAAAGAAGAACCGCCTTTGACTGCGGATGATGTTCAAAACATTGTATTGATAGACCGGGAATATATCAGAGGTACACGAACAACAGTCTATGATTTTGAGTGTGATATTCGTGGGGAACATGATAAGCTGCAATATACGCTTGAGTACCATGATGACGGAGAAGGCTTTACCATTCATACGGAGAAGGATGATATTTGGGAACGTATGCCGGACCCTGAACTGGCACGCTTGGAGGGCATTCTTGGCAGGGAAGCATTATATTTTAAGTACCATGATAAAATAGCCGGGGCAAAGAGCCTTGAGGACATGGAGGAGATTCGCTTCAGCATTATGGAAGAAGAATCTCCTTATTTTTCTGCTGTTTCCCAAAGAGTATGGGGTGAATATGAACAGAAAAATAAAGAATTGTCCAATCCTATGCAAGAAAGTGAAGTGATTGCCGAACCGGAGCCGCAGAATGAAGCAGAAGCACCAAAGGAACAGCCGCCGATTGACAAATCGGGTGCAGTCAATTTCCACATTGCTCCGGAAACAGAGGAAAGTGCCGGAAAAGGGTTTGCGGCAAAGGAAAAATTCCGTCAGAACCTGGAAGCAATCAGAACGCTTGAAAAGATTGAGGGAGAAAACCGTATTGCCACACGGTCAGAACAGGAGATTTTAGCAAAATATGTAGGCTGGGGCGGTCTTGCTGATGCCTTTGATGAAACCAAAGCGAACTGGGCAAGTGAATATCAGGAATTAAAGAGCCTGTTGTCAGCCGAGGAATACGATTCAGCAAGGGAAAGCACCTTAAATGCCCACTATACAAGCCCTGTGATCATCAAGGCGATTTATGATGCGATGGAAAGAATGGGCTTTTCAAAAGGCAACATCTTGGAGCCGGCAATGGGTATCGGAAACTTTTTCGGTATGCTGCCGGAGAATATGCAGGAGAGCAGGCTTTATGGTGTGGAGCTGGACGGAATTACCGGAAGAATTGCAAGGCAGCTATACCCGAATGCCGATGTGAAGATCACAGGCTTTGAAAAGACGGACTATCCCAATGATTTCTTTGATGTGGCAATCGGAAACGTGCCATTCGGTCAATACAAGGTGGCAGACAGAGCCTACGATAAGCATAACTTCCTCATACACGATTATTTTTTTGCCAAAGCCTTAGATAAGGTCAGACCGGGCGGCGTGGTGGCATTTGTCACCTCAAAGGGAACAATGGATAAGAAAAGCCAGGAAGTCAGAAAGTACCTTGGGCAGAGAGCGGAGCTTCTTGGAGCAATCAGGCTTCCAAACACAGCCTTTAAGGAAAATGCAGGGACGGAGGTCACTTCGGACATTCTTTTCTTAAAGAAGCGTGACAGGGTAATCGACATCGAGCCGGATTGGGTACATCTTTGTGAAAATGAAGATGGCATAGCCATGAACCAGTATTTTGCAGACCACCCGGAAATGATCATGGGAAAAATGGAAATGGTCAGCGGGCAGTTTGGCATGGAAGCCACCTGCACACCGGATACAGCCATTCCTCTATCCAAGCAGCTTGAAAAGGCTATATCCCATATCGAGGGCAGCATTGACGGGGTAGAGTTCGATGAGCTTGACGATGAGCTGGCAAGAGAAGCAATACCCGCCGATCCAGACGTGAAGAATTACAGTTACACGATCGTGGACGAAAGGGTGTATTACCGGGAAAATTCCATTATGAAGCCTGTGGACGTATCAGAAACGATGGAGCAGCGTATGAAAGGCATGGTGCAGATTCGTGACTGTACACAGGAGCTGATTGATTATCAGTTGAACGAATATCCGGAAGATATGATTAAGAGCAAGCAGGCAGAGCTTAATGAGCTGTATGATGCGTTTTCCAAGAAATACGGTCTGATCAATTCACAGACCAATAAGAGAGCGTTTAATCAAGACTCAAGCTATTGTCTGCTTTGTTCATTGGAAAAGCTTGACGATGAGGGCAACTTCAAAGGCAAGGCGGATATGTTTTCTAAGAGAACCATTAAAAAGGCAGAGGTTGTCACAAGCGTGGATACCGCAAGCGAAGCGCTGGCGGTGTCATTAGGGGAAAAGGCAAGGGTAGACCTAGCCTATATGTCGGAGCTTACGGGAAAAAGCGAGGAAGATGTGGCAAAGGAACTTGCCGGAATTATTTTCCAGAATCCGGTTACAGAAAAGTGGGAAACCGCAGACGAGTATTTAAGCGGCAATGTCCGGGAGAAGCTGGCAACCGCAAGGGTTT
Source organism: Velocimicrobium porci (assembly GCF_009696045.1). Taxonomy (GTDB): domain Bacteria; phylum Bacillota; class Clostridia; order Lachnospirales; family Lachnospiraceae; genus Velocimicrobium; species Velocimicrobium porci. The sequence continues at coordinate 31,594 of NZ_VUMT01000024.1, forward strand.
TTGCAGAGAACCGTCCGGAGTTTGCAATCAATGTCACAGCCCTTAAGGGTGTACAGCCAAAGGAGCTTGATGCAAGCGAGATTGAGGTGCGTATCGGTGCCACATGGATTGAGCCTAAGTACATCGAGGATTTCATGCGGGAAACCTTTGAAACACCGGATTACCTTTTTGACCGCAACCTTGTTGGGGTGCAGTATTCCGATGTGACAGGACAGTGGAACGTAAAGGGCAAAAATGTGGATCGTGGCAATTCACTTGTCAACATGACATACGGAACGAGCCGGGCAAATGCTTACCGCATTCTGGAAGATTCCTTAAACCTTCGTGATACCCGTATCTTTGATACGATAGAGGAAGATGGAAAGGAAAAGAGAGTTCTTAATAAAAAGGAAACCACGCTTGCCAGCCAGAAACAGGAAGCCATAAGGGAAGCCTTTAAGGACTGGGTATTTCGTGATCCGGAGCGCAGACAGACCTTGTGTGCCAAGTACAACGAGCTTTTCAATTCCACCAGACCGAGAGAGTATGATGGTTCCCACCTAAAGTTTCCGGGCATGACACCGGACATTACATTAAGACCGCATCAGCTAAATGCGGTGGCACATCAGCTTTATGGGGATAATACCCTGCTTGCCCATTGCGTGGGTGCGGGTAAGACCTTTGAAATGATTGCTGCAGCAATGGAGAGCAGGCGGTTAGGGCTTTGCCAAAAGAGCTTATTTGTTGTACCGAATCATTTAACAGAGCAGTGGGCGAGTGATTTCCTGCGCCTGTATCCGGGTGCAAATATTTTAGCTGCCACAAAGAAAGATTTTGAGCCTGCCAACCGTAAAAAGTTCTGTTCCCGTATTGCAACCGGGGATTATGATGCGGTCATCATCGGGCATACGCAGTTTGAAAAGATACCGCTTTCAACGGAAAGACAGGCTGCCATGATTGAGCGGCAGATAACGGAAATAGAAATGGCAATCGAAGCGGTCAAGGCGGAAAAGGGCGAGCGTTACACCATTAAGCAGATGGAAAAGACGAAAAAATCTTTAAGCGCAAGGCTGAGCCGATTAAACGATACTTCCCGCAAGGACAACGTAGTAACATTTGAACAGCTTGGTGTTGACAGGCTGTTTGTAGACGAGAGCCACAATTATAAGAACCTTTTCTTATACACCAAGATGCGGAACGTGGCGGGCATTGCACAGACGGAAGCACAGAAGTCCTCGGATATGTTTGCAAAGTGTCAGTATATGGACGAGCTGACAGGCGGCAAGGGCATTACCTTTGCAACAGGTACACCGATTTCTAACAGCATGACGGAGCTTTATACGAATATGCGCTATCTGCAATACAATACGCTCCAGAAACTCGGTCTTGGCAATTTCGACAGTTGGGCGGCTACTTTCGGAGAAACGCAGACAGCCATAGAGCTTGCACCAGAGGGAACCGGCTACCGGGCAAAGACAAGGTTTGCCAAGTTCTTCAATCTGCCGGAGCTGATTTCGCTTTTCAAAGAAAGTGCGGATATTCAGACACCGGATATGCTAAAGCTGCCTGTACCGGAAGCAGAGTACGAAAATGTGGTGTTAAAGCCGAGCGAGTATCAGAAAGAAATGGTACAGTCCCTTGCGGATCGTGCGGAGGCTGTTCGTGATAGGAAGGTAGAGCCACACGTTGACAATATGCTCAAAATCACCAATGACGGTAGAAAACTTGCATTAGACCAGCGATTAATCAATGATATGCTTCCCGATGAGGATAATTCCAAAGCCACCACCTGTGTGGACAAGGCATGTGAGATATGGGAAGAAACAAAGGAACAGAAGTCGGCACAGCTTATCTTCTGTGACTTATCGACACCGAAAGGAGATGGTACATTTAATGTTTATGAAGACATTCGCAGCAAGCTGATAGAAAAGGGTGTCCCACCGGAAGAAATCGCATTTATCCATGATGCCAATACAGAGAAAAGAAAAGCGGAGCTGTTTGCAAAGGTAAGAAGCGGACAGGTTCGTTTTTTATTGGGTTCTACTGCCAAAATGGGAGCCGGAACCAACGTACAGGACAGACTGATTGCATTACACCATTTGGATGTGCCCTGGCGTCCGTCTGACATTGAACAGCAGGAAGGTCGTATTTTACGACAGGGAAACATGAATGATAAGGTCAAGATTTTCCGGTATGTGACGGAAGGCACCTTCGACAGTTATTCATGGCAGCTCATTGAGAATAAGCAGAAGTTTATCGGGCAGATCATGACGAGCAAGTCCCCGGTACGTTCCTGTGAGGACATTGACGAAGCGGCGCTTTCTTATGCAGAGGTCAAGGCACTTGCAACCGGAAACCCTTACATCAAGGAGAAGATGGACTTAGACATACAGGTGTCAAAGCTGAAGCTCTTAAAGGCGAATCACACAAGCCAGCGTTACCGTCTGGAGGACAATATCGCAAAGCATTACCCGATGCAGATCACAGCCTTAAAAGAAAGGCTTGAGGGATACCGGACGGACATTCAGACCTATGCGGCGCATAAGCCTGTGGATAAGGATGCTTTTTCCATGAAGATAGGCAACCGCACTTATACGGACAAAAAGGAAGCGGGTGCGGCGTTGATTGATATGTGCCGGAGCGCCAAACAACCAAATATGGCGGTCACAATCGGAGAATATCAGGGCTTTAAGATGAGCGTGTCTTTTGACTCGTTCTTCTCCAAGTTTACGATCAGCTTAAAAGGAAGTCTTAGCCATGAGGTGGAAATCGGAGCTGATCCTTTGGGAAATCTGCAAAGACTTTCCAATGCACTAGAGGGAATGACTGGGAAAATGGCAGATGTGGAGCAGAAGCTTTCCAACGTGGAACATCAGCTTGAAACCGCAAAGGTGGAAGTCACAAAACCTTTTGCACAGGAGCAGGAACTGGCGGAGAAGCTAGAGCGCCTTGCAGAGTTAAATGCACTTCTTAATATGGACGAAAAGGGCGATAATGCGCTGGATATGGGCGATGATGAGCCGGAGGAAGAAACCGGAGAGCAGAGTACACAGGCACAGGAGGGTGAGCCGGACAGAGCGGAAGATATACAGGCGGTGGCTGATGAACCGTTAAAGCCTGTTGCAAGTTTTCTGATGTCGGAGCGTATCGCAGAGCATGACAAGGAGCGGATGTTAGCAGACGGTTCCAGAGGGCGGGTATCCGTCAAGGAGAAACTTGCCGAGATGAAGCAGAAAATATCCGATCAGAAGATGCCGGAGAAACCGGAAGTCACAAAGAGCAAAGGAAAAGAAGAAAGTTTATAAAGTTTTACGGAAAGAGCAGGTAGCAATCTATCTGCTTTTTCCTGTTTTTATGATAAGGAGGACATACAATGGCAGACGCTAAAACAGAAAAACAGAAAGTACAGGAAATAACGGAGAAGCTGGAGCAGGGTATCAAGGAGCTTTTTGAAAGCGAGAAGTACAAGACCTATCTGAATACCATGTCAAAATTCCATAATTATAGCTTTAACAACACCATGTTAATTGCAATGCAAAAGCCTGACGCTACGTTAGTGGCCGGATTCAAGGCTTGGCAGAAGAATTTTGACAGGCACGTTAAAAAAGGGGAAAAGGGTATCCGTATCCTTGCCCCGGCACCGTACAAGATTAAGGAAGAACAGGAGAAACTTGATCCGGTAACAGGAGAGATCATGCTTGACAAGAACGGAATGCCCATTACGGAGGAAGTGGAGATTAAGATACCCGCCTTTCGTGTGGTTCCGGTTTTTGATGTGTCACAGACGGACGGAAAGGAACTGCCGGATATAGGGGTAAATGAGCTTTCGGGAAGTGTGGAGGACTACGAGGACTTTATGCAGGCACTTACGGAGGTTTCCCCGGTTCCCATTATCTATGAAGATATAGAAGGGGAGGCAAAGGGATATTTCCATACCACAGACCACCGGATTGCCATACAGGAGGGCATGAGCCAGAGTCAGACCGTAAAGACCGCTATCCATGAGGTGGCACACGCAAAGCTTCATGACCGGGAACGGAATCAGGATATAGATGCGGTCTTAGACAAAGACCGCAACACAAAGGAAGTGGAAGCAGAGAGTGTCGCCTATACGGTGTGCCAGCACTTCGGTATTGATACCTCGGACTATTCCTTTGGGTATATCGCCGGATGGAGCAGTGACCGGGATATGAAAGAACTGAAATCTTCCCTTGATACCATACGAAAGACCGCTTCGGAGCTGATCACAGGCATTGAGGACAGATTAGCAGAGTTACAGAAGGACAGGGCAGTGGAGCAGGAACAGAATAAGGAGAGTATTCTTCTGATACAGAATGATGATCTGACAAAATACAGTCTTGTGAGTGTTGTGGGCATGGACAGACAGGAGCTTATGGACGTTCTTTCAGCTATGAGTGAGGATGATAAGCTGAGTATTTATAAATGGTACAATATATATGTACAAAAAATCCAAAATAAAAATGTACAGATGCTATACTGTTACCATGGAGGTAAACAGTATGATTTTAAAAAGCAGCATCATTGTAGATTTAAAAATTAATTCA
>NZ_VUMT01000025.1 GCF_009696045.1 Velocimicrobium porci
GTCAATGAGAAAGAAAAGGTTTGTTATTAGCTTGCGCCCAATTCAATACTTGGAAGAAATCTTAGAAGCTTAAAAAATAGTGAAAAACAAAATTGGTAAAGGATACTCATTCATGCGTTTGTCGTGGTGGTAACTCCATAAAACCTTGACTTTTTTCTAGAAATTTGCTATAATGTCACAAGAAAAGTAAGTTAATAGTTTTGTAACAAATTAGAATAAAGATTTAATAATTGGAGGAAAAAACGAGATGAATAAGGTATTTGCAGTGAAATCCGTTATGTGCGCCAGTGCAATTGCAGCAATGCTTGCGACAGCTGAGGCACCAAATGTTTTAGCTGACCCAATTTGCCCAGACGCAGGTTTAGCTGGTATTACAGTATCCTTAGATCAATATACAGATGTTGCTGATTCTATTGAAACAACTACTACAGATAAAGAAGAGAAAAAAGCAGAAGAAGCAAAAGAAGAAAAAAAATCCGAATATGAAAATGTCGGAATTTCTATTGCTAATGATTATGTGAATATTCGTAAAAAACCTGATACAGAAAGTAAGATTAAAGGTAAACTTTATAAAGGCTCTGCTGCTACAATCTTAAAAAGAAAAGGTGATTGGGTTAAGATTCAGTCTGGAAGCGTAATTGGATACATAAACGCTGACTATCTTGCAATCGGTGAAGATGCAGAAAAATTGGTTGATAAATATGCAACAAAATGGGCAGTAGTTAATACTACCACATTAAAAGTTAGAGAGAAAAAAACAACAAAATCTGCGACTCTTACTTTAATCCCTGAAGGTGAAAAATATGAAATTCTAAAAGAAAAAGGCGATTGGTATAAGATTCTTGTAGATGAAGCAGAAGGCGAAGGTTCCGATAGCACAAAGGGATATGTATCTGCAGATTATGTTGATGTTGATGTTGAATTTGAAGAAGCAATTTCTATAAAAGAAGAAAAAGAAAAACTACGTAAGGAAGAAGAAGCTAAAAAAGCTGAAGAAGAGAGATTAAGACAACTAGAATTAGAAAGACAACAGCAGGCAGCAAGCAATAATACTACTTCTTCCAGTAGTTCTAGTAGTTCAAGTAGCTCTAGTAGCTCAAGCTCTTACTCTAAAACAACTAACAGCAGTTCCAGTGGCTCAAGCAGCTCAAGTAGTTCAAATAGCTCAAGTTCTTCCAGCAGTCAGGCAGCTGACAAGCCGGTTCAATCTGGAAGTGGTTCTGCAATTGCAGCATATGCACAAAAATTTGTTGGCAACCCATACGTTTATGGCGGAACAAGCCTAACAAATGGAACAGACTGTTCAGGATTTACACAATCAGTATATTCTCATTTCGGAATTAGTATTCCAAGAACATCAAGAGAACAGGCTGGTGCAGGAAGAAGAGTTGACTTTGGTTCTTTACAGCCAGGAGATTTAATTTGTTATGCAAGTAACGGAAGAGTAAATCATGTAGCTATGTATATTGGTGGTGGACAAGTTGTTCATGCAAGTAATAGAAAAACAGGAATCAAAATTTCTACATGGAACTATAGAACACCATATTGTGCAAGAAGAATTGTAGGTTAATTTTTCTTTTGATAGAAGAAGGGATGGGGATTATGAATAATGGATATGAGCGTCGTAAATATAGAAGACTACCGCTTAATTTAACATTAGGAGTTAGTAAGCTATATAAACAGGATTATATCGAGTTAAATGACATAAATGTAGATTTGGAAGTAGTTGATATCTCTAAGGCAGGCATTGGATTCCGGACCCAAAAAGAACTGCCGGTTGACTATTATTTTGATGGCAGAATTGAGTTAGTTGACAATGATTTCTTTTATGCTGTTGTCAAAATTATTAGAAGACAGAAATTAGAAGATCAGAATTATATTTATGGTGCCAAATTCGTTGGTCTTGCTCCATTTCTTGCCGATAAAGTTGACATATATGGTAGAAAAATAGATGAGAATTAAATAGTTAGCACGGATAAAACGTTGTATTCTTTTATTACAGTTGAAAGAGTACAACGTTTTTTACTTTATAATAAACGTTGTTTTTTAAAAATGTAATGTTATAATAGTTTGATAATTCAAAAAATGATTAGAAAATTATTTTTTAAAATAATAGGAATATTGTCGAAAAAAGTAGTTGACAGAATAGGACATATACATAATGCACAAAGATTTTAATACTTTTACAAAGTATTGACGAATCGAGGTGGAAAAGGGGGAAATTTATCCCATAGTTATCCCAAAGTTATCCACATTGAAAAGTGCGATTTTATAAAGAAAAAAAGTTATACACCGAGTTATCCACATTATCCACAAAAGTGAAGTGTGAATTTTTGTTGTGAAAACATTGTCAAGCTCGAATATTTGTTTTGTTGTAAGTGTTAAAATAAAAAAAAATAGAAAAAAGAAAGAAACAGACCTTGACAAAACAATTTTCAAAAAACAAATACAATACAAAAACAAAAAGAACTATTATGTATAAATTTATTGACAATAAACAGAAAAAATGTAAAATATACAAAAGAATTTATTGGTTTTTTCTTGATTATTCAAAAAGTTATGGTATAATATGTTTATAAATAGATGGGACACCCATTATTTATAATTTGTATTAAAGGAGTTGGACATTATGAGATTTATTATAAGCGGCAAAAATATTGATGTGACAGAGGGATTAAAATCAGCAGTCTACGAAAAGATTGGAAAGTTAGAACGTTACTTCACTCCTGAAACAGAAATCCATGTAACACTTAGTGTGGAGAAGGACAGACAGAAAATTGAAATTACAATACCAATGAAGGGGAATATAGTAAGGGCTGAACAAGTTAGCAATGATATGTATGTATCAATTGATTTAGTAGAAGAGATTATTGAACGTCAATTGAGAAAATATAAGAATAAACTTGTAGATCAAAAGCAATCTGCAGGTAATTTTAACCAAGCATTTGTGGAAGAAGAGATTCCAGATGATGAGCAGATTAAAATTATTCGTAGCAAACGTTTTGCGATGAAACCAATGGATGCCGAAGAAGCTTGTATTCAGATGGAACTATTAGGACATAACTTTTTTGTATTCCGCAATGCTGAAACAGATGAAGTAAATGTTGTTTATAAGAGAAAAGGAAACACATATGGTTTAATTGAACCTGAATTTTAATAGTATAGGTTTCAGTGAAGTATTAACCAGAATGTAGAATTAGATAAAAGAAAAGTGACTGTTTGTGAACGAACTCTTATTTTGAGAGTTCGTTCATACAGTCTTTTTTTTGCTTTATAAGAAACTTCGTCTCCTATAAAGCAAAAACGCTCCACGAGGATGTGCACAGATGCGAAAGGAGTATTGTTGCAAAAAGCATGCAACACGCATCTGGCACGCAAAGTTTGTTTTGAAATAGTTGACAAAGAAAATGAAAAAGAGTATCTTAAACCTAAGATTAATAGATAAGCATATGTTTATTTGGAGGAAGCTATATGACAGAGCGTGAAAGCGAGATTTTACAGTGGATTAAAGAAAACCCGTTTATCAGCCAGCAAGAAATTGCTGAAAGAGCCAATATTACCCGATCTTCGGTTGCAGTTCATATTTCAAACTTAATGAAAAAAGGAAAAATAAAAGGAAAGGGATATGTAGTGCAGGAAGAAGGATACATTACAGTAATTGGTGGAACGAATGTAGACATCTCGGGCACTTCCGAATCCGGATTGTTGGAAGAAGATAGTAATCCGGGTCTGATTACAGTGACACATGGAGGTGCTGGAAGAAACGTTGCTGAGAATCTGAAAAGACTTGGCAGGCAGGTTGAGTTTATTACTGTTTTAGGTGATGATGTATATGGACAGGAGATAGCAAGAAATTTAAGAGCAATTGGTGTTGGGATGCAGAATTCTATGATTCGGCAGGGAGAACGGACTTCTACGTATCTTTGTATTAATGATTTTAATGGAACTATGAAATTGGCAGTAAATGATATGAGGCTATACGATGATTTAAACAGAGATTTTCTTCAAATGAAATTAGAGATAATAAATCATAGCGATTTGGTTGTTGTGGATGCCAATTTATCAGAAGAGGCAATTATGTTTGTTGCTAAAAATTGCACGGTACCAATTTTAGCCGAACCTGTGTCTATAAAAAAAGCAGCAAAATTAAAGAAAGCTCTAGGGTATCTGGATACGCTAAAGGCGAATTGTTTTGAATTGGAGATTTTAAGTGAAGTTAAAATAGAAGATGAAAAAAGTCTGAAAAGAGCGGTAGATGTTTTGCTGGATGCCGGGGTTAAAAATGTTTTTGTTACAGTGGGACAGAATGAAATCTGCTTTGCAAATAAACGTAATCGTGGAAGAGCGTCTTATACGGATTACAATATTGTAAATACAATAGGCTGCGGTGACTCTATTATGGCTGCGATAGCTTTGGCAAAGCAAGAAGGCAATTCGATTGAGGAAACAGCAAGGATAGGATTGGCAGCATCAGCAATCTGCATGGAAGCAATGACTGCTGTCAGTGAGGAAATGAATTTAAAAAATATTCATAATCGTGTGAAACAAATATTAGGAAAATAATAGTTGATATGCTTTGCTAATGGGACTATAATAATTTTGTAACTGTTTGTATATTTTACAGATGACAAAGGAGATAAGTGTATGAAAGGTGAAAAAAGTATAAGTTCATATTTAATTAAGCGGTTTTGTGGTGGTGTTGCAATTTCGTTTATAATAATATTCGTTGCAACGTTTCAATATGTAAAAAATGATATGGTTAAGATCAAAGAGGAAAGTGTTACAAGATTAGTGGAAGATGCAAATGATAATTTACTTTCTGATATAAATAACATGTTTTCCACAGCAAAAGCAATTGCGGCAGATTCCAGGGTATATACAGCGAAAACAACATTTAAAGAGAAGAAGAAAATACTTGAGGAATACGCCAAAACATTAGAGATTAATTCAATTGGATATATTACGACAGATGGTCAATTAAAGTCAACTGACGGGTTTGAAAGTAGTATCTCGGACAGAGAGTATTTTAAAAATATGATGAATGGAAAAACTTATATTAGTAATCCTTCGTTTAATACAGAAACAAACCAACAGATTATATTTATTGGTGTTCCACTATATGAAAATGGAACTGTATCGGGTGCAATTACATGTACCTTCGATAGTTCTTATTTATCTGACCTTATTACAGATTTGAAATATATGGGAAGCGGTGAGGCTAGTATTATAAGTGGAGATGGAGTTACAATTGCTTCACTTGATATGGAGCAAGTACATAATCAATATAATGTAATCGAAGCAGCGAAAGAAGATGCTTCCCTAAAAGAGTCAGCAGATGTATACCAGTCTATTTTAGATGGGGAAAGTGGGAATGTTGAATTAGATGGCAATGTACTATTTTATAAAGAAGTAGAAAACACAAATGGCTGGACTATGGTTTTTAAAATCAATAAAAGTGATTTTGCAAAAGAAGTAAATGGTTTATATAAATTATTTATAATTTTTGGTACGCTAGGAGTTTTATTGGTTATTTTGATTACAGTTTATTTAGGCAATAAACTGGGTAAACGTCTGATTAAGTTAAAAGGAAAATTAGAGGAACTAGAGCAAGGTAACTTTAATATCGAGCTGGATCAAAAAGAATTAGAGAAAAAAGATGAAATTGGAGTTATTTATAAGTCTGTCGATAGCACAGTAAAGGCAATTAAAGATACTTTAATTTCTGTAAAGAATATTATGGCAACGTTATCTGCTCAAATGGAAGTTTTAGAGGAAACTTCAAATACATTGGAAACCAGCACAAAATTAGTATCTACTTCATTAAGTGAAATTACGACTGGAAATAGTGAGCAATCGAAAGAAATCTATAATATTAATATTGAGATGGAAAATTTCAATGTGAATATTGAAAAGGTTGATACGAATATTGGGAATGTGGCAAGTATTGCCTCTGAAACAAATGAAAAGCTGGAATCTGGAAAACAAGATATGCAGAATTTACAGCAGACGTTTGAAAGCTTTAATGAAAACTTCAACAAATTTAATGAAGTAATTCAAAATATGAATCAGAGTATTACATCCATCAGCAGTATTACATCAACGATTGGAGAAATTGCATCTCAGACGAATTTACTTTCTCTCAATGCTTCCATTGAAGCAGCAAGAGCCGGTGAGGTCGGACGAGGATTTAGTGTCGTTGCACAGGAGATTGGACAGCTTGCGGAACAAAGTGAGAAGTCAGTAAGTGAAATTGGGTCGGTTGTCAGCCATGTATTTAACGATGGTCAGCAGTTGATACATTCTACAGAGCTTATGAATGAACAGATGAGTAAGCAGAGAAATACAATTGTAGATACATTGGAATCATTTGGAAAACTTTCAGAAGATATTGAGGCGATTTTACCACAGATTTCCAATATTTCAGCAATTTCAAACGAAAACATTGTTACTTCTAAAAATATTGGTTGTTCGATTGAAAATGCAAATGCGATTTCAGAAGAGCTTGCAGCTACAACCCAGTCAGTAGCAGAAACAAGTGAAAGTTTTGGTTTATCGAGTCAAAATGTAAGTGAAGCGTCGGAAAAAATATTGGCTCTTTCAAAAGAACTGGAAGTATTGCTTAAGAAATTTATTGTAGAATAATTTTATGAGGGGAGGGTGTTGTAAAATATGGAAATTTACAGAATATTGCTTTGCCTAGCTTGGTAAGCGATTGTGTAAGAACCATGTTTTACGGCACCCTCATTTTTTACTTTATAGGAAACTTCGTCTCCTATAAAGCAAAAACGCTCCGAGAGGATGTGCACAGATGCGAAAGGAGTATTGTTGCAAAAAGCATGTAACACGCATCTGGCATTTATTAGTAAAGGAACTGTTAAGAAAGTTGGAATTCCAATACCTAATAGGAAGAAATAAGTTGCGATAATAGCCTAAAAATGATACAATACTGGATAGGTTGTTATTTGGTGAGAAATCTCTCCATGTGATAAAAAGTATAGGAGTGAAATATAAAATGAGTATAATAACAAAAATATTTGGGACACATAGCGAACGGGAATTAAAATTAGTTTATCCAATTGTGGATAAGATTGAAGCATTAGAACCAGAATTTGAAAAATTAACAGATGAAGAATTAAAAAATAAAACACCAGAATTTAAAAAACGTCTTCAGGATGGAGAAACCTTGGATGACCTTCTTCCAGAAGCATATGCAACGGTAAGAGAGGCGGCTAAAAGAGTACTTGGTATGCGTCACTATCGTGTTCAGTTAATCGGTGGTGTCATTTTACATCAGGGACGAATAACAGAGATGCGTACTGGTGAAGGTAAGACGTTAGTATCAACACTTCCTGCTTATTTGAACGCGTTGGAGGGAAAAGGAGTTCATATTGTTACGGTTAATGATTATCTTGCGAAACGTGATGCTGAGTGGATGGGACAGATTCATGAATTTTTAGGATTGACAGTTGGTGTTATTTTAAACGGATTAGATAGTGAAGAAAGAAGAGCTGCTTATAATTGTGATATTACTTATGCGACAAACAATGAATTAGGATTCGATTATTTGAGAGATAACATGGTTATCTATAAAGAGCAGCTTGTATTAAGAGATTTGCATTATGCTATCATTGACGAGGTTGACTCTGTTTTGATTGATGAAGCCAGAACTCCTTTGATTATTTCAGGTCAGAGTGGAAAATCAACCAGATTATATGAGGCTTGTGATGTACTTGCAAGACAGTTAGTTCGTGGTGAAGCAAAAGAATTGACAAAGATGGATGCCCTTATGAAAGAGGATATTCAAGAAACAGGAGATTTTGTAGTAAATGAAAAGGATAAGAATGTGAACTTAACCGAAGAAGGTGTAAAAAAGGTTGAGAAATTCTTTAGTATTGAAAACCTTGCAGATCCAGAAAATCTCGAAATTCAGCATAATATTATTCTTGCACTTCGTGCACATAACCTTATGTTCCGTGATAAAGATTATGTTGTAAAAGATGACCAGGTTCTTATTGTTGATGAATTTACTGGGCGTATCATGCCTGGAAGAAGATATTCGGATGGCTTACATCAGGCGATTGAAGCGAAAGAACATGTAAAAGTAAAACGTGAGAGTAAAACACTTGCTACAATCACATTCCAGAATTTCTTTAATAAATATGCGAAAAAATCTGGTATGACTGGTACTGCATTAACCGAAGAAAAAGAATTTAGAGATATTTATGGTATGGACGTTATTGAAGTACCTACAAATCTTCCAATTAAAAGAGTTGATATGCAGGATGCGGTATATAAAACAAAGAAAGAAAAGCTGAATGCAGTTGTAGAAGAGATTGTAGAGTCCCATGAAAAAGGACAACCTGTTCTTGTAGGTACGATTACAATTGAAGCTTCAGAAGAGCTTAGTGCAATGCTGAAGAAAAAAGGTGTTCCTCATAAAGTATTAAATGCTAAATTCCATGAAATTGAAGCGGAAATTATTGCAGATGCAGGACAATATGGTGCTGTAACAATTGCGACTAATATGGCTGGTCGTGGTACTGATATTAAGTTAGGCGAGGGGGTTGTAGAACTTGGCGGACTTAAGATTATTGGTACAGAACGTCATGAATCCAGACGTATTGATAATCAGCTTCGTGGACGTGCCGGTCGTCAGGGGGACCCGGGCGTATCCCGTTTCTATATTTCTTTGGAAGACGATTTAATGCGCCTGTTTGGCTCTGAAAAGTTAATGGGTGTATTTAACTCATTAGGTATGCCAGAGGGAGAGCAGATTGAGCATAAAATGTTGAGCAATGCAATCGAAAAAGCTCAGATGAAGATAGAAAATAATAACTTTGGAATCAGAAAGAACTTATTAGAATATGATCAGGTAAATAATGATCAGAGAGAAATCATTTATGCAGAACGCCGTCGTGTATTAGACGGAGAAAGTATGCGTGATGTAATTTATAAAATGATAACAGATACAGCAGAGCGTCTTGTAAACCGCTGCATTAGTGATGAACAGCTTCCGGAAGATTGGGATATGGCAGAGCTAAATAATCTTTTACTTCCTGTATTTCCAATAGCTCCTGTAAAATTAACAGAGGAACAGATAAAGCATATTAAAAAGAATGAATTAGTACAGCAGGTTAAGGAAACTGTTGTAAAAATTTACGAAGCAAAAGAAGCAGAATTTCCGGAAATTGAACATCTTCGTGAAGTAGAGCGTGTTATTTTATTAAAAGTAATTGATAGTAAATGGATGGATCATATTGATGATATGGATCAGCTTCGTCAGGGAATTGGACTTCAGGCATACGGTCAGAGAGATCCATTGGTAGAATATAAATTTATGGGCTTTGAAATGTTCGATGAGATGACAGAAGCAATTGCAGAGGAGACGGTAAAAGCATTGATGCATGTCCGTATTGAACAAAATGTAGAAAGAGAGCAGGTTGCTAAAGTAACCGGTACAAATAAAGATGAAGGTGCAAAGGGACCTGTTCGTCGTACCGGTAAAAAAATACAGCCAAATGATCCTTGTCCATGTGGAAGCGGAAGAAAATATAAACAGTGCTGTGGTAAAAATTATTAATTTTAGATAAGAAATTGTTAGAAGAGAAAAGAAATTAAAGAGGTGAAATTGAATGGTCGAATTAGATCAGTATAAATATGATTTAGCAAATTACAAACAACCATTAATAGAAATCGGGGATTCACTTTGACTTGGCGAATAAAAAGCTAAGAATAGAAGAGCTGGAGCTTCTTATGGAAGCTCCGGATTTCTGGGATAACCCGGAAAAATCACAAGAGGCGATGAAGGAACTGAAAAGCTTAAAGGATACAATTGACAATTACAATCAATTGAATGGCGAATATGAGGATATAGAAACACTTCTTGAGATGGGATACGAAGAGAATGATTTTTCTTTGATACCTGAGATTGAGGAATTATTCGCTACATTTGTAAAAGACTATGAAACATTGAGAATCTCGACACTTTTGTCAGAAGAATATGACAGGGACAATGCCATTTTAACACTTCATGCAGGAGCAGGCGGAACAGAAAGCTGTGACTGGGCAAGCATGTTATGCCGTATGTATCAAAGATGGGCTGAAAAGAAGGGATTTTCGGTAGAAATGTTAGACTATCTGGATGGAGAAGAGGCAGGCTTAAAATCGGTAACTCTCCAAGTTAATGGTGAAAATGCTTATGGATATTTAAAATCAGAGCGAGGAGTTCACCGGTTAGTCCGTATATCTCCGTTTAATGCGGCGGGTAAACGGCAGACATCTTTTGTTTCCTGCGATGTGATGCCAGATATTGAAGAAGACATTGATATTGAAATTTCAGACGATGATATTCGAATTGATACTTATCGCTCCAGTGGGGCTGGTGGTCAGCATATTAACAAGACTTCTTCTGCGATTCGTATTACTCACTTTCCAACAGGAATTGTAGTGCAGTGCCAAAATGAACGTTCTCAACATATGAATAAAGATAAGGCAATGCAGATGTTAAAGGCTAAGTTGTATTTATTAAAGCAACAAGAAAATTTACAAAAGGAATCCGACATTCGTGGAGAAATAAAAGAAATTGGATGGGGAAGTCAGATTCGTTCTTATGTGATGCAGCCTTATACGATGGTAAAGGATCATCGAACAAATGAGGAGATTAGTAATGTGAGTGCAGTTTTAGATGGAGAAATTGATCCATTTATTAATGCATATCTTAAAAGTATTAGTGTTGGAAAGAAAAAATAGTGAGTAGGAGGAATGAAGTATGGCAAAGAAAGTAATGTTTTTTACAGTGGGTTCGCAACTCTATGGACTGGATGTTGCGCGTACACAGGGAATAGAAAAGGCGGCACAATACTTACAGGTTCCTAATACAGTAAAGCATATCATGGGAATTATTACCCTTCGTGGTGAGATTATTCCGGTTTATAGTTTAAGAACGAAATTTGGAATGTCCCAGCCACCAATTACAAATGATACAGAATTGATTATCGGAAAATTATCAAGAGATGTTAATATTGCTCTTGTTGTTGATGGAATTAGAGAAATTACGGAAATGGAAGATTCAGCCTTTTCCAAACCTCCGGCACTCCTTCAAAATGGAGATACCGGATATATTGAGCGGGTTATCCAAAATGATAAAATGCTGGCGATTATGATTGGCTTAGAGGGATTGCTTACAGAAGAAGAAAAAGAAAAACTAAAAGATTTTATCGAAGAAAATAAATTAACAGAAGCAGAAATGGTTGAAAATGAGGAAGATGAACCGGCTGCTGCTAACCAACAATAAAGACTTTATTTTTATTTTAGAATTAAATTATTTTATTCTTTTCTATTCTATGATAGACTATTACATATATTATAAATGACAAAATATATGTAATAGTCTATTATTTTGTGGAGATTATGTAAATATAGAGTATTTTAAGGAAGGCTTTGTAAACTATGAAAGAAACGAGATTAGATGATTCTGCCTCCATTTATTCAAAAAGAAATGAAGAATCGGAGAAAGAAAAATGGAGCCAAATGAATGGAAAAGAAAAGTGGCAGTATTTTTCCCAATATTATTTATTAAAACTATGTGCTATTATTGTTTTGTCTATATTTGCAATTTATCTTTTCGTTACGATTCTTGGACCGAAAGATAAGCTTATTTTTGAGATGGTTTTGGTTAATTCGAATATGGAAGAAAGCAAAATAGAAGAGATGAAGCAAGAGATAGAAACTTTGCTAAAACCAGAAAAACGGGAAATTGTGATGCTGGATGACAGTTATTATATAAGTGAAAAAGAGCAGGGGGATATGTCATCTGAACAGAAGCTTTCCGTATGTTACTATGCCAATGAGCTGGATATCATTGTTGCAAATCGTTCTGTTTTTGAAAAGTATGCAAAACTAGGATTTTTTTGTGATTTAGCGGAATTACTTCCGACTGATCAATATAGTCAGGTGAAAGAACAGCTGGTTTTTGCTTCTACAGAAGAGCAAAAAGAAGAAACAGCTTATGGAATTTCTTTGGAAGGGTCTAAGCAGTTTGAAAAATATGATACGCAGATTTCAGATCCCGTAATAGGTATTGTGTCTAACAGTAAGAATGTAAAAAATGCTGTTTCGGTATTGGAAAGCTATATAAAATAGCGGAAAGAATAGAATCCAAGAGTGTTGAAAAGTTTTTTTCGCATTCCTGGATTCTAATTTTTGGTTTAAAAATTATGTTCCATTACATAAGCAAGATGCAGCTTAGCCCCAGTTAAAATAGACGTTTCATCTATATTGAAATGGTCGTGATGATTAGGATAGCAGCAATCAATAGATGAATTCCCTGCACCGACAAAAGCGTAAACCCCGGGGATTCTTTGTTGATATAAGGAAAAGTCTTCGCCTAAAAATATTGGTGGAACTGAAGTAAACATTGTTTCTGGAAATATTTTTTTTGCTCCATTTAATGCAATTTCAGTTTCTTTTTCATCATTAACGACGGCCGGATGCATAGATTCTTCATAAACAACCTTTGCTTTTGCACGGTAAGCTGCAGCTGTTGTTTCAGCAATACGGGTGAGTGCTTCCTTTATTTCTTCGCTGTCTTTTGGGGAGAATGTACGGACAGTACCCTCGATTAATGCACTTCCGGAGATTACATTATATTGGGTACCGGATGTAAAATGACCAATGGAGATAACAGATGAGCAGGAAGGGTCTAATTCTCTGCTTCGGATTGCCTGGATATTCATAATAATCGCTGATCCGACAACGGTTGCATCAATACATTGGTGGGGTTTTCCGGCATGACCTGATTTCCCGGTGATATCAATGTGAAATAAGTCAGTAATTGCCATTCTTGGACCGGCTTCAATTGAAATTTTGCCACATGGAATATCTGTGAAAACGTGAAGTCCGAAGATACAGTCTACATCATCCAACTCTTTCATACTGCACATATATTTCGCACCCTTACAACATTCTTCTCCAGGTTCAAAGATAAGTTTTACACGGTTTTTTAATTCGGTTTCATGTTTTTTTAAAATTTTTGCTGCACCTAATAAAGCGGTGATATGGGCATCATGACCACAAGCGTGCATTTTTCCGGTGTGGGTAGATGTATAAGCTACATTGGTTTGTTCTGTCACAGGAAGACCATCAATATCTGCACGCAGTCCAATTGTTTTTTCACCTTGACCGATATATGCGACAACTCCGGTTTTTCCTGTTGCATGACATTCTATATTATCTTTTTGTAATTCTTCTATGATTCTTTTGGTTGTTTTAAATTCTTCCATTCCAAGTTCCGGAATTTGATGAAATGCTCTTCTTAAAGTAATAAGCTGTTCTTTCAGTTCGTCTACTTCTTTACAAATATCCATTTTAAAACCTCCATTTCTTTTTCTACCATTATAGCTTACTTTTTTTAAAAATCAAGAAATGAAATTTCATTCATGCATTTGATGATACCAGGGTCAAAAGGTCATGCTTTTCATGCCAGCATGAAAAAGCATGACTTTGAGACCCGAAAAAACATGAGAAAGTAGACCGAACAGGGCGGATTTCGAATGTTTTTAGGATGACGGGAGCACAAAGTGCGTAGTCATCCGTAGGTATCAGGGGTCAAAATATGTTTTGACCCCAACATCATTTGATGGAATAATTAGACATCATAACTTGTACAACATTAGGAAAAATGTTATAATACCAGCGGTAAATGTATTGTATCCCAATCGGGAATAATAACAGGAGGGTAAAAAATTGAATAACAGATCCAAAAAAACAACAGGGTTAGTACAAATGTCACTATTTACAGCTATCATTATAATTATGGCGATGGTTCCGGGACTTGGCTATATCCCACTGGGAGTAATCAGGGCAACGATTATTCATGTGCCGGTTATAATAGGTGCATTAGTACTTGGACCAAAAAAAGGAGCAATTTTAGGTGGAATATTTGGGCTTACAAGCCTGATTAATAATACGTTTGCTCCAACAGTAACATCATTTGTATTCTCACCATTTTATACAATGGGAGAAATCCATGGTGGTGTGAAAAGCTTAATTATTTGTTTTGTTCCAAGAATTTTAATTGGAATTGTGGCTTATTATGTCTATAAGTTAGTAAGAAAAGTTATGAAAAACAGTAAACACTCGATGGTAACTGCATTAGCGATTTCTGGTGTTATAGGTTCTTTGACGAATACACTTCTCGTTATGAATCTTATTTATCTATTTTTTGGTGAAAGCTATGCGGCAGTAAAAGAGATTGCTTATGAGGCTTTATATGGAACAATTTTGGTCGTAATTGGGACAAATGGGATACCGGAAGCAATTGTTTCAGCAATTTTAGTGACAGCAATTGGACGGGTATTTTTAAAATCCAGAATCCGGAATTAGGAGGAAAATAAAATGGTTCTTGCAATAGATATGGGAAATACAAATATAGTAATTGGATGTATTGATGATGAAAAAATACACTTTGTAGAAAGAATGTCTACGGATTCATCTAAGACCGAACTGGAATATGCAATTAGTATAAAGAATGTTCTTGAATTATATAGTATAGATGTAAAACGGATTGAGGGGATTATTATATCATCTGTCGTTCCGCCGTTGTTAAATGTAATCCGCCGTGCGGCAGAAAAGGTTGTTAATAAAAAAGCATCTGTAGTTGGACCTGGTGTAAAAACAGGACTCAATATTTTGATGGACAATCCTGCTTCGGTTGGAAGTGATATGATTGTTAGTGCTGTTGCAGCATTACGGGAATACGAACCACCAATTATCTTTGTAGATATGGGAACTGCAACTACGATTTCCGTTATTGACAAAAAAGGAAATTATGTTGGAGGTGCAATTTTGCCCGGAGTGAATACTTCATTGAATGCATTAGTTTCTAACACGGCGCAGCTTCCAAGAATTAGTATGGAAGCTCCAAGAAGGATAATTGGAAAAAATACAATTGAATGTATGAAAAGTGGAATTGTAGTCGGTAATGCAGCTTGTATTGATGGGATGATTGAGCGTATTGAAGAAGAATTGAATCAAAAAGCTGTTGTGCTGGCAACAGGAGGAATTGCTTCGAGTATTATACCACATTGTAAGCATGAGATTATTATAGACGAAGCGTTGCTTTTAAAAGGATTAAAAATTATTTTTGATAAAAATAAACCGGAAAACAGACAGTAAGTGAATGGGAGAAAGACATGTTAAAGGGAAAAAATGTTGTGCTGGCAGTGACAGGAAGCATTGCGGCGTATAAAATAGCAGGCTTAGCAAGTACATTAAAAAAGCTTAATTGTAAAATAACAGTTTTGATGACAAAAAATGCAACGAATTTTATAAATCCAATTACATTTGAAACATTAACCGGAAATAAATGTCTGATTGATACATTTGACAGGAATTTTCAATATTCAGTAGAGCATGTTTCGTTAGCAAAAGAAACAGATGTTGTATTAGTTGCACCGGCATCAGCGAATGTTATAGCGAAAATGGCACACGGAATTGCTGATGATATGCTTACTACTACAGTATTAGCTTGTGAATGTCCGAAAATTGTAGCACCTGCAATGAATACACATATGTATCACAATCCGATTGTTCAAGATAATCTTGCAATTTTGAGAAAATATGGAATGGAAGTTGTTACTCCTGATTATGGTTATCTGGCATGTGGAGATATCGGCGATGGAAAAATGCCAAGTGAAGAAGTGCTTTTAGCTTATATCATGAAGGCAATTGCTTTTGAAAAAGACCTAGCTGGGAAAAAAGTGTTGGTAACAGCAGGGGCAACAAGAGAAGCAATTGACCCGGTTCGCTATATTACAAATCATTCTACTGGAAAAATGGGATATGCAGTTGCGAAAATGGCGATGCTTAGAGGGGCAGAAGTAACATTAATAACAGGACAATCGACACAGCCTTGTCCTCCATTTGTAAAAATGATACCGGTAGTAACAGCGGAAGAGATGTATCAGAAGGTAAAAGAACATTATGAAGATAAGGATATTGTAATCAAAGCGGCAGCAGTGGCTGATTATCGTCCGGCGACTGTGTCAATGGAAAAGGTAAAAAAGAAAGACAAAGAGTTAACGATTGAATTAGAGCGTACAACTGACATTTTGCAATATTTAGGTCAACAAAAATCAGAGAGAACATATCTATGCGGTTTTTCTATGGAAACAGAAAATATGCTTGAAAATTCCAGAAAAAAACTTGAAAAGAAAAATTTAGATATGATAGTAGCTAATAATTTAAAAGAAGCCGGTGCAGGATTTGGAACAGATACAAATGTTGTTACCATTATTACAAAGAAAGAGGAAGAACAGCTTCCGGTTATGTCAAAAGAAGATGTTGCAAATAAAATTTTAGATAAAATTAGAGCGGAAATCAAGTAAAATGGTAGATAAAAGGCTATCAGATGAAAAATGAAGCAAAAAAAATGAAAAAAATAAAAAAAACACTTGCATTTTGAATTTAATTGTTATATAATACTAACTGTTCGGTGCGGTGTTAATAAATCGAACGAAAGAAAAAATGTTGGGCTATCGCCAAATGGTAAGGCAACGGACTCTGACTCCGTCATTTCAAGGTTCGAATCCTTGTAGCCCAGGACTATGAAAATGAACAATACTTCATGTTTCTTATTGGACATGAAGTATTGTTTTTTTGCTTTATAGGAAACTTCGTCTCCTATAAAGCAAAAACGCTCCGCGAGGATGTGCACAGATGCGAAAGGAGTATTGTCATTCATATTCCAGTTTAACAAAAACAAATGATATCTTAATAATTTCTTAGAAATTAAATAAAAGAGAATTAAAGTATAGCCTTCTTTTTTTCATAAAATTAACATTGTAATAAATTATTAAACTTTTTCTAAAAATTGTTGGTAAAGAGTAAGAGAGAAGTAAGAAATAGATGGTAATTATTTGTTATGATAAAAAAGTTGAAAAAGAATTTATTAAAATTTTTAGAGAAAAACACAGATTGAACGAAATAATAGGAGGCTTGGATTAGGAATGAAGAAAAGAATTGGAATCATAGTTTCTGTCTTTATTGTTGCGTTTGTAATTAGCCTTGGCAGTGAAAAGAATGGGTGCTGTGCGGCAACAAAAGAACAGACAAAAGATGTTATGGCATTGACGGGTATTACAGTCGACAAAAAAGGGAAGATGATTGGAACAAAGAAAAAAGTTACGAGAGCAGAATTTGCAAAGATGCTTGCACAAGCTTCTCCATATTCGGGAGAAATAGCGAAAACGGAAAAACGAATATTTTTTAAGGATGTTAACAAAGAGGATAAAAATGCTTCTTATATTAACTTTGTAGCTACAAAGGGGTATATGAGTGGATATTTAGGTGGTAAGTTTAAGCCAAATCAAGGAATTACAGTGAGAGAAGCGATTTATAGTGTCTTAACTTTGTTAGGATATTCAAAAGAGGATTTTAGCGGAAATCTGGCGGAAGCAAGATATGAAAAATATAAGGAGCTTGGTTTAGGAAAAAATATTGTTAAACGAGAAGCAAGCGTGCTAAATCAAACGGACTGTATGTATTTATTTTATAACCTGTTAAATGCAAAGAAAAAAAGTGGTGAAATATATGCGACAACGATTGGATATTCAGTAACAAAAAGTAATAAGATTGATTATCAGTCATTGTTAGCCAAAAAGCGAAAAGGAGCAATTATTGTAAAGGATAGCTGGCAGAAAAAACTTCCAATGTCGCTTCAGCAGTTTGAAGTGTATAAAAATGGGAAAAAGGCATTGGCATCTGATATAAAAAATTACAATATTGTATACTATGTAAAAGAATTGAAAAAATTATGGGTTTATGACCAACAAGTATTTGGAACAGTGAGTGAAATAGCAGCTAATACAGATGGTGTAGAGTCGATTACAGTCAATGGAAAGCGTTATGCAACGGAACATTCCAAACGGATTTCTACATTATTAGAGAAAAACAAAATAGAAGCAGGAGATGAAATTGTCTTATTATTAGGGAGAGAAAAGAAAATTGCATCAGTTCTTTCGGTGAAAACTATGATAGCAGAAGAAGGTTGGGAGAAAAAACTTCCAATTTCATTGAAAAATTTTGAGTTGTATTTAAATGATCAAAAAGTGGATAATCAATCAATTGAACCATATAGTGTAGTTTATTATATAAAAGAATTAAAGAAGATGTGGATTTATGATAAGAAAGTATATGGTGTTTTAGATGCATTTACGATTCAGAATACGCAATTGAATGAACTTAGTGTGGATGGGACTGTGTATACAGCTGAACACCCAAAAATAATGAAGAAAAATTTTAAGGAAACAAAAGTTAAAAAAGGTGATTTTATTGTATTATTACTGGGCAGAGATGATTTCGCTTATAAGGTTTTACCGATTAATTCTGTTACTGCAATAGGAAATTGGAGAAATCAGATTCCTTTTCAGGTAGAGTCATCAATAATTAATAAAAATGGAAAGAAGATAACTGCGAATCAGATTGAGAATTATGATATTCTTTATTATTCAAAAGAATTAAAGATGATATGGGATTATAGTAAGAGGGTATATGGTGTTGTAAACGAAATAAAACCAGATCGAACTGCACCAGAAGAAATTACAGTGGCTGGAAAAACTTATAGTTTAAAAGGAAATCCTGTTTATGGAGAAAATTTACAAAAAGAATATTCACTTGGTGAAAACAAATGGGGAGGTCAGTTTGCAGAAAAAAATATTCAGGTTGGAAGTGATGTTGTTCTATTATTTGGACCTAAAGATGCAGTTGCAGCCATCTATCCGGTGGAAAAAATGGGAGTTACAATTGTTGGATATGTACTCCAAAGGGAAACTAAAATGATAAAGGAAGTAAATGGAACATTTGGATTAAAAGATTCAATTAAACTTGTAGATACAAGTGGAGTTGTTCGTGAGTTTGTTTGTATGGACAAAACAATTCAAAAAGGATCTATTGTAGAAGTATCTTTTGACACAACTGTCCCTACGATTAAGAAACTAATTCATCCGGGAAATATAAACTTTACATCAGAAAATATTAAAATAGCAGATGATGCCAGAATTATTGATGTAAATGATAAAAATTATACTAGTGTTTCAAAAAAAGAGCTGGAGGAGCTAAAATGGAATGTTGGAAATATTCTCTATTATAGAACGAATAATTTAGGAGAGATAACGGATATGGTTCTTGCCAATGTTACAGGAACCGTTTATCAATATGGTATTTTAAAGGAAATCAAAGATGGAAATGAAGGAGAATATTCGGAGGTTTCTTTTATATGTAATATTGGAGGAACTGACGGTGAGTATGAAGTCGATGAAAAGGTAAATTGGGGCCAGGGTATTGGTCCGAAGGCTTTTCGGATTGAAAATAATAAAATAAAAGAGATGAAAGATATGGTTTCCGTTCCGGTTCGTTTTATTGATGGTAAGCAGGCGAATACAGGGAAAAATGTATATCGGATTTCTGATAAAGCACTAGTGTATTATCTTACAAATGGAACTTATTATTCAGGCAAATTAGAGGATATTACAGAAGTAAATGGAAATACAATTTATGGATATGTGGAACAGCAAGGAGGAGCAATCCGTGTTCTTGTTGTGATGAAGTAAAGGAAAGGTATTGCATTATATGAAAAAGATAGAATGGAAGCGAATTTCAAAGAAAAAAATAATAAAATTAGTAGTTATTGGAGTAATTCTTATTGGTGGTGCTGTCTTTGCATGGAAAAAATGGGCAGATAAGACGTCGGATGATATGACTGAGGTTATGACAGCGCAGGTTGTTAAAGGTGATGTGCAATCTGTCATTTCAGGAAAAGGCACTTTGAAGCCAATGAATCAATATGAAGTAAAATCTTTGGTAAAAGGAGAAATATTAAAAGCACCATTTAAAGAAGGAGAAACTGTAAAGAAAGGAGCATTGCTGTATCAAATTAGTACCAATGAAATTTCAACAACAATGGAGAGTGCTGAGCTTGGTGTAGAAAAAGCGCAAAAGGCTTATGAGGATTTACTTTTACAAGAAAAAGAATTGTCCTCCAATTTAGACCAGGAAGGTTACATAAAAAAGCTTCATGTGAAAAAAGGTGATATGGTTCAGGCGGGAACTGTTATCGCAGATATTTATAACAGTAAGCAGATATATTTGGAAGTATTGTTTCCTGCAAGTGAAGTAAATACTTCCTGGATTGGGAAAAAAGCGACGGTTATTTTAGACTCAAGTGGAGAAAAAATAACAGGGGTAGTTAAAAAAATTGATGGTTTGGAGCAAGTATTAGACGGAGGGATTGTTACAAAGCAGGTTAAGATTGAGATAAAAAATCCTGGTGGACTTAGAGCCGGTGATATGGCAGAGGCTATAATTAATAATATTCAAAGTAATAATTCCGGTGCTCTTCAGGTTAAAACAGAGGGTAAGATTACAGCAAAGAGAGAGGGAAAAATAGAAGCATTGTACATAAAAGAAGGAGAGTGGGTTAAAAAAAATAGTCCTCTTATGAAGCTTTCATCAAAAGATATGGAAAGTCAGATTGATAATGCTAAAACCGGAATTAAAGAGGCAGAAAATGCGCTGAATGCTCAAAAAGAGCAGTTAAAGAGTTATTTTATTAAGGCTCCAATATCAGGTGAGGTTATTACAAAATCGAAAAAGAAAGGGGATATTATTGACCCTTCTTCTGAAAGTTCATCCGGTGCAATGGCGATTATCTATGATTTATCAGCATTGAATTTCCAAATGAATGTAGATGAAATGGATATTCGAAACATAAAAGTAGGACAAAAAGTAACGGTAACGGCTTCTGCACTGCCAGATGATAGCTTTTCAGGTGTAGTTGAACAGGTAAGCATGAAAGGAACAACCAATAATGGAATTACTACTTATCCGGTCATTATAAAAATTAAAGAGTTCGGAAATTTACTTCCGGGCATGAATGTTACCGGAAAGATTGTTATTGAAGAGGCTGCCAATGTTCTTACAGTGCCAAGTTCTTGTCTTCAAAGAGGCAATATTTTGTATGTAAAATCAAAAGAGGCAAAAAAGACAGATGAATTTTCCGAGATACCAGATGGTTTTAAAGAAGTGGAAGTTACAATTGGAATTAATGATGGTGACAATGTAGAAATTAAAAAAGGAGTAAAAGAAGGAGAAGAAATTTATATTCCGTATGATGATTCGATGTCTGGAGATGACATGTATGGTGATATGTATGGTGACGAAATGTACGAAGAAGATGGTTCTTATTCCGAAGGTGATGGAACGGAAGGAACCGATGAAATAGATGGTTCCGACAGCATGGAATAGTCAGGAGTGTAAAGTGAATGAAGAATGATGTATTTATTGAGTTGAAAGATATTTATAAAATATATAAGATGGGTGATACAGAAATTCATGCCAGTGATGGGATTAATTTGCAGATTTCAAGAGGTGAGATGGTAGCAATCGTTGGAAAGTCGGGAAGTGGTAAATCAACTATTATGAATATCATTGGAGCTTTGGACGTACCAACAAAAGGTGAATATATTTTGGAGGGGAAAGATGTCAGTAAAATGAAGGCGGATGCTTTAGCAGAAGTTAGAAATAAAATGATAGGGTTTGTATTTCAACAATATAATCTTTTACCCAAACAGAATTTATTAGATAATGTGAGTTTACCTCTTTTATATGCAGGAGTTGGTGAAAAAGAGAGAAAAAAACGAGCTATGGAAGGTTTAAAAAAAGTTGGTCTGGAAGAAAAATGGAGCCAGCTTCCAAACCAGCTTTCGGGAGGACAGCAGCAAAGAGTGTCAATTGCAAGAGCATTAGTAGGAAATCCCTCTTTGATTTTAGCAGATGAACCGACCGGAGCCTTGGATTCTAAAACAAGCAGAGAAGTGCTTGATTTGTTGAAGCAATTAAACGAAGAAGGAAATACAATTGTACTTATTACGCATGATAATTCGATTGCATTGGAAGCAAAAAGAGTTGTAAAGATATTAGATGGTAAAGTTTTATTTGATGGCACGGCAAAGGAGTATAGAAATGAAATTATGGCAAACAATGAAATTAGCATGGCTTAATATTATTGGCAATCGCATGAGATCATTTCTTACTATGCTTGGAATGATAATAGGTGTTGCATCTGTTATTATTTTAGTAAGTTTGATGGAGAGTATGACAAATGAGATGTTAAATTCTTATGCAGACATGGGCGTTAATAATATTACAGTTGAAATACATGGAAGAAATGGAAATCCTGTTTTAAAAGAAGAAGACATTTATGACTATGTTGAAAAGCATAAAGATACAATGCTTGGAGCGACCCCTAATATAACGTTTACCGGAAGTGTAAAGTTTGGCGGAAAGACAAAAGATGGCATTACCGTTACCGGTGTT
The DNA here is from genome assembly GCF_009696045.1 of Velocimicrobium porci. GTDB lineage: Bacteria > Bacillota > Clostridia > Lachnospirales > Lachnospiraceae > Velocimicrobium > Velocimicrobium porci. The sequence continues at coordinate 22,372 of NZ_VUMT01000025.1, forward strand.
GATGAAAGTTATATTAAAATTATGAAACGTCAGTTACAGGCGGGGCGTGGAATTACCTATTCCGACACGGCTATCCGGAATAAGACTTGTGTGATTGGAAGTTATATTAATAATACAATATTTAATGGAAAAGCAAAGCCTGGAGATCTTGTGTATGTAAATGGTGAGGAATTTAAGGTTGTTGGTGTTTTAAAGGAGGAGTCGGATTCTTCTGAATGGTCAAAAGATAATTGTTTTTATTCACCGTACACAACGGTTGCAAAATTAGCAGGAATGGGAACCATATCTAATTATTTGTTTTTTGCAAAGGATAGTAAGCTTGTTGAGGAAGAAACTAAAAATTTACAACGTTATTTATTTCATACATTTCATTCAACAAAGGCGTATTCTGTTACGAATATGATTGACATATTGAAAGAAATTAAAAATCAGCAGAAATTGATGACATCAGTTTTAGCAGGCATTGCAGGTATTTCTTTGGTTGTTGCAGGAATTGGGATTATGAATATTATGCTGGTGTCAGTAACGGAGCGTACGAAAGAGATTGGTATTCGAAAATCTCTGGGAGCAAAGCGGAAAGATATTATGCGTCAATTTGTATTAGAAGCGGGAACAACAAGCAGTATAGGCGGAGTTATCGGAATTGTTTTGGGAGCTGTAGTTACAACGAAACTTGGAAGTGTAATGGGAATGCAAGCTACAACAAGCATTCAGACTGCTCTTGTTTCTTTTGGAATATCAGCTGGGATAGGAATTTTATTTGGTTATTTGCCGGCAAGTAAAGCTGCAAAATTAAATCCGATTGATGCCCTAAGGAGCGAATAGGAAATATTTTATGATGCGTTAACTCGTCAGATAGGTATGTTCTGATAAGTTAAATTTAATAGAAATATGTAATGTATTTCCACAATAAAAAAAGAGAAACTAGTGTGACGGTTTCTCTTTTTCACTTTATTTAATATAAAATTTTAATTTATAGTTCCGATTTGGTTGAATGGATAATAACGAAAAATTAGTTTGGCAAGTATGTTTTCACGAGGAATTGCACCGATTTCTTCATATCTGCTATCCCAGCTGATGTCTGATTTTCTATTATCACCCATTAAAAAATAATGACCCTCCGGTATTTTATATGTTTTTTCTGCAATTCCGGCGTAATCAATCGGAGCATTTCCGTATGTATCATTTTTAAGTTTTTTGTTATTAATATAAATCGTTCCATTTTTTATCTGAATTGTTTCATCAGGCAGACCAATAATTCGTTTTACCCAGAAAGTATCTTCTTCCACTGGAGATTGGAGTTGTACGACATCAAAACGTTCTGGTTCGTGAAAACGATAGGAAATCATTTCATGAAAAATGCGGTCGTTTGTGTGCAGGGTATTTTCCATAGAAGCTCCATCTACAAGAGTTGAGCCATATACAAATTTAGGACAGATTAGCAGGAAAAAAAAGACGATTGCTACTATTAATGTATATTGCCATAAAGCGGAGATTAATTTAGGTTTTTCTTGTTTTGGTGTATCATTTTTTGTAGTCATGTATACGCTCCTTCCTTTTAGTTATTTAAAAAATTGTATCATGAGTAAAGAAATTTGACAAGTAAGACTGAAACAAATGTTTCAATTTCGATTTGTTTTTGAGATAATAATACAATTTGTAACTATGCCTTGGATAAAAAGAATCGTCATGATTAGGGAGGTTAAAAGAAGACACATAAAACAATACTTTATAGAAAAGTATATATTCTGTGTGTCTTTTTAAATATGATATATTATTCCAAATTTAATTTTTTAGAAAAAATGTAGTTGGTAATTGCGAAATGGATTACACATAGTAGGAAGGTTGAAATGATTCCGGTTGGTAGTAATGTGTGAAAAAAGTCAATTGAGCCGTCAGAAGATATCCAATCAGAAAACATAGGAACTAACATAATAAAAATGGATATAACCTGTGTGATGAATCCAAGTACAAAATAAAAAGCAAAAGAAGCAAGGAGTTTTTGAGTATTAAATAATTGACCAATTGCAATTGCCGCATAAATCTTAAGAATGTAGTAACAAATAGTTATTAGCACTAAAACAATAGCTTCAATTATCGTTAAGATAAAGGAAAATCCATTTGAGGAAAGCTCTTCTGCAATTAATTGTAAATTAGAACTAGAGAAAAAGTGTTTTAGTTCTTGAAATTCTGTTACATCAAAATAAAGAATTAGGATGGATATCAAAGCAATAATAGAAGCTAGTATCGCCCAAAGAGTAGCAGAAATTAGCTTTGATAATATTAATTTTGTTGTAGTTACCGGTAATGTATGTGTTAGATATCCTTCATTTGTAACCATACTTTTATAAAAACGATAAACAATCAGAAAAAATGTAATAATAAATGTGGCAACAATGGAAATAACATATAAACTTGTTATTGCGGTTGGAATAATATTTAACATTCCTTCTTCAAAAATAGAGGAAGAAATAAGCATTTTTGTTAATTGGGCGAGAACAACCGTAAAAGCATATAATGGAAAAAACCACTTGGCTGTTGATTTAAATTCATATTTAATTAATTTACTTAACATTTAAATACCTCCCTAAATAAGTTGTCAACTGATTTGCCTTCCTGCATCCGAATATCATCTACCGATGATGTAAGTGTTACTTTTCCGTCTTTTAAAAAGATGACATCGTCTAGTACTGATTCGATATCGGCAATTAAATGAGTAGAAATTAGCACAGAAGCTTTTTCACTGTAATTTGTAATAATTGTATTTAAAATATAATCTCTGGATGCCGGATCAACTCCGCCAATCGGTTCATCTAAGACATAAAGATCTGCATTACGGCTCATTACAAGAATTAGCTGAACTTTTTCTTTTGTTCCTTTTGACATTGATTTTAAACGGTCATTTTGATTAATATTTAGTCGCTGTAACATTTCAACTGCTTTCATTCGATCAAAATTGTTGTAGAAGTCTTCAAAAAAATCAAATAAATCGCATACCTTCATCCAGTCGTTTAGATAGGTTTTATCAGGGAGGTAAGAAACCGTTTGTTTTGTTTGTGGGCATGGAGTTAACCCATTTATCCGAATTTCTCCTGAAGTTGGAACAAGAAGACCGTTTAAAAGCTTGATAAATGTTGTTTTTCCACTTCCATTTGGACCTAAAAGTCCTATTATTTTCCCTCTTTCCAATGAAAGATTCACATCGGAAAGAGCTAATTTTTTACCAAATTGTTTTGTAAGGTTTGTACATTTTAAGATTGCACTCATAATAATCCTCTCTTTCTCAAAATCAAATAAGCTAATTTGAACAATTTTCAATAATAAATGTTTTAATTTCTTCGTCGGTAAATCCGAGCTGCTTCATTTGTTCCAGGAATGTTTTTAATTCTTCTTTTGCAAGATTTTTTTTCATTTCTTCTATCATTTTTGTATCCTCCGTAATGAATCTTCCGCTTGTTCGGTTGGTGTGTACCAAACCGATTCGTTCTAATTCTGCCAGCGCTTTCTGCATTGTGTTTGGATTAACGCGGGCTTCCGTTGCCAAATCGCGAACAGAGGCAAGCCGACTTCCTGCTTCAAATTGTCCAGAAATAATAAGAAGTGTAATCTGTTCCACAAGCTGGATATAGATAGGTCTGTCATTTTTTAAATCCCAGGTCATTTTGATTCCTCCTTCCAAATAAAAATGTATTACTGTATTAAGTGATTAATACAACAATACAATAAACGATAAACTTTGTCAATCCTTTTTTGAAAAAATAAAAAAGCAATTGTAAATATTAAGCTTTTAATATTTACAATTGCTTCACATAGATAGAAGGAAGTTATTTAAGAAATTTTGAAATACGAAATTTCTTTTTTCAGATTTTCACTATTTTCTTTTGAATGTGTTGTTTCTTCTAAAATTTTATTTGACTGTGCCAGAGAGTCAACGCATCTGCCGGCAATGTTTGTTGTGCCTTCAGCTCCTTCATTGGCTGCATGGGATATTTCCTGAATGGATGTCATCATTGTATGAATTGTACCGGACAATTCTTGTGAGGCATGATTAAAATCATTTACTAATTGGCTTATGTAAGCAGCATCTTCTTTATAAGCATAAGCTACTTCCATAAATGTATTATAATCGTCATTTATATCGGTTGACACAAATTCAATTAAATGTGAAGAATTATCGGATAAATTTGTAACAGCAGAAGTTACTTCTTCTGTTACATTTTGTATTTTTATTACAGTGTTTTTTGATTCTTCTGCCAGGTGACCAATCTCATTTGCTACAACGGCAAATCCTTTTCCAGCTTCTCCGGCACGGGCTGCTTCAATGGAAGCATTTAAAGCAAGAAGGTTGGTTTGATCTGTAATTTGCATAATAGATTCCGATAGTTCATAAATTTGGTTTACAACGTTTGCCTGTTCTAATGCAGCAAGTAAATCTGCTTTGATTTTTTCTTGCATTGAAGAAGTTTTTTCTTTTGCTTTCTCTACACTAATCTGTGTGTCATTCGCACGTTGACTGATTTCATCTGCTTTTTTTGCACCATCTTTTGTTTGGTTTGCAATTATTTCTACTGACTGGTTGATTTCTTCGGAAGAAGCAGATAACTCATCAGAAGTAGCAGCCGTTTCCTGCATGCTGGCAGCTAATTCTTCTGTAGTTGCTGAGATTTCTTCAATCTGACTATTTAACTGTGATACATTTGTGTTAATAGTAGCTGCAATTTCAGTTAATTCATCACAGTCATCTTTTACATGTCCAACTAATGACTGTGTTTTATCTTTCATAAGCTTAATTGCCATGCCTAAATCCCCAAAGTCATCTTTTCTATTAAGATAAGATTCTGGAATTGTAATTGTATAATCCCCTTCAGACATTAATTTTAAAAGTTTTATGGAGCTTTTTAATGGTTTTGTAATACTATTTAGTATTATAATTGCTAAAAATGCTAAAACAATGAGTGTAATTGTTACGATTATAAATACAATTTTTTGGGTTTTTAAGTAGTTAGCTTTTTGAGCGGCAGTTTTTTCTATGGCAAGTTCTTCAAGGTCGTCCGTATAATTTCCTGTTCCAATGACCCATTTATAAGGTTCGAATGCTTTGCTGTAAGCACGTTTTGGAGAAGCTTCTGTTTCGCCCTCTTTTGGAAAATAATATTCTGTAAATCCACCATCTTTATTTTGACCATTTTTTATAATGTCTTGTATCATTTTGTAACCGTTAACATCTTCAGCATTCATACGGTTGGTACCTTCTGTTTCGCTTCCTAATAAGACAATATTATCACCTTCATAAGTGTCAATCCAGAAATATCCTTCTTCCCCATAACGCATTTCGCGTACTAAATCTGTGGCAAGTTGCTTAGCTTCCTGTTCTGTATAAATTCCTTTTTCTTGTTTGTCGTAAATAGATTGTATAAGTGAAATGACACAATTTACCTGATTCTTGATTTGGGTGTCATAGTCACCGTAAAGAGTTTCCCTCATTGCACGGATGGAATCTTGATACGTTTTGTCTGATTGTCGCGCATTGAATAAAGCAATAAATAAGATAGACAAAAGCATGACTAAAACAAGAATAAACATTTTTGAACGTACTTTTAGATTATTTATCATCTGCTGTTCCTCCTTTTGGGTTTATATTATAAGTGTACTGAAAAAACTGTATAAAAGCAATAATTATCTTAAGAAAATGTAGGAATATATTAGACAAAAAATATACTTGCTTGTATATGCTGGGCACATGTTTGATTAAATTATACAAAGTGGAAAATGAAAATTAGAAATACAACGAGCAGGGAACCTGAAAAAGATGGAATTTTATAAAAAAGAATACATAAAATATAAGAAAATTCCTTGTCGTTATCTTTACTTTTCAGAATAAAAGTGATAGACTTGAAACGATAACTTATACCGTAAAAACTTATAAATACACGGATAAGTAATATCGATTTATAGAAGGAGGACAAGATAAAATGGCGAGAAAAATGAAAACAATGGATGGAAATACTGCCGCTGCTCATGTTTCTTATGCGTTTACTGATGTGGCTGCTATCTATCCTATTACTCCATCTTCTCCTATGGCTGATTACACTGATATGTGGGCAACACAGGGAAGAAAAAATATTTTTGGACATGAGGTTGTATTATCTGAGATGCAGTCTGAAGCAGGTGCAGCAGGTGCTGTCCATGGTTCTTTGGAAGCAGGCGCATTAACTACAACATATACGGCTTCACAGGGATTATTGTTAATGATTCCTAATATGTATAAAATTGCAGGTGAATTATTACCAGGTGTAATTCATGTAACAGCTCGTGCAGTTGCTTCTCATGCATTATCTATTTTTGGTGATCATTCTGATGTATATGCTTGTCGTCAGACAGGTTTTGCTATGTTATGTTCCAGTAATGTACAGGAAGTAATGGATTTAGGTGCAGTTGCTCATTTAACAGCAATCAAAGGACGTGTTCCATTTGTACATTTCTTCGACGGATTCAGAACTTCTCATGAAATTCAGAAAATTGAAGTTTGGGATTATGAAGATTTAGCTGATATGTGTGATATGGAAGCAGTAGATGAATTCCGTCGCCGTGCGTTAAACCCAGAACATCCGGTACAGCGTGGTACTGCTCAGAATCCGGATGTTTTCTTCCAGGCAAGAGAGGCAAGCAACCCATATTATGATGCAATTCCAGAATTAGCACAGGAATATATGGACAAAGTTAATGCTAAGATTGGAACAGACTATAAATTATTTAATTATTATGGTGCTAAAGATGCAGAGAGAGTTATTATTGCAATGGGTTCTGTATGCGATACAATTGATGAAACAATTGATTATTTAGCTGCGAATGGAGAAAAAGTTGGTCTTGTAAAAGTACGTCTTTATAGACCATTCAGCGCAAAACACTTAATTGATGCGATTCCGGATACAGTTAAGACAATCAGTGTTCTTGACAGAACAAAAGAACCAGGAGCTCTTGGTGAACCATTATACTTAGATGTAGTTGCTGCATTAAAAGGTTCTAAGTTTGATCAGGTTCCTGTATTATCCGGACGTTACGGTTTAGGATCTAAGGATACAACTCCTGCAGATGTTATTGCTGTATATAGAAATACAGAAAAACCTAAATTTACACTTGGTATTGTGGATGATGTAACAAATCTTTCTTTACCACGTGTTGAAAATCCTAATACAACACCGGAAAGTACAATTTCCTGTAAGTTCTGGGGACTTGGTGCTGACGGTACAGTAGGTGCAAACAAAAACTCAATCAAGATTATCGGTGACCATACAGACATGTATGCACAGGCATATTTTGATTACGATTCCAAAAAATCAGGTGGTGTTACAATTTCCCACTTACGTTTTGGTAAAGATCCAATCAAAGCTACATATTTGATTAATAAAGCTAATTTTGTAGCATGTCATATGCCGGCATATATTAGAAAATATAACATGGTTCAGGACTTAAAAGATGGAGGAACATTCCTTCTTAACTGTAGCTGGAATAAGGAAGAGTTAGAAACTCATCTTCCAGGACAGGTAAAAGCATACATTGCAAAACATAACATTAAGTTCTACACAATTGACGGATTTAAGATTGGTAAGGAAATCGGTTTAGGTGGACGCATCAATACAATTCTTCAATCTGCATTCTTTAAATTAGCAAATATCATTCCTGCAGAGGATGCAATTCAATATATGAAGGATGCTGCAACAGCTTCTTACTCAAAGAAAGGTGAAGATGTTGTACGAATGAACCATGAGGCGATTGAAGCCGGTGCGAAGAATGTTGTTGAAATTGAAGTTCCTGCAAGCTGGGCAAATGCAGATATAGAAGATTTAACAGAAAAAGTAACAGGGGATAGAGCGGATGTAGTTGAATATGTAAATACAATTCAAAGTGCAATTAACTCCCAGACAGGTAATGATTTACCGGTTTCTGCATTTACAAAATATGCAGATGGAACACTTCCATCCGGTTCAGCAGCATATGAAAAACGTGGCGTTGCAATTGATGTTCCATCTTGGAACCCAGACAATTGTATCCAATGTAACTTCTGTTCTTATGTTTGTCCACATGCTTGTATTCGTCCAGTGGCCATGGATGAATCGGCAGCAGCAAATGCACCGGAAGGAACATCTATGATGGATATGACAGGAATGCCTGGTCACAAATTTGCAATTAGTATTTCTGTACTTGACTGTACAGGCTGTGGATCTTGTGTCAATGTATGTCCAGGTAAGAAGGGTGAAAAAGCTCTTGCAATGAAACCAATTGAAAGCCAGTTCGAAGCACAGAAGATGTTCGATTATGGTGTAACATTAGATACTCCTAAAGCTGTTAGTGATAAATTTAAAGAAACAACAGTAAAAGGAAGCCAGTTTAAACAGCCATTACTTGAGTTCTCAGGTGCTTGTGCAGGATGTGGTGAAACACCTTATGCTAAGTTAGTAACTCAATTATTTGGTGATAGAATGTATATTGCAAATGCAACAGGATGTTCTTCCATCTGGGGTGGTTCTTCACCGGCATCACCATATACAGTAAATAAAGAAGGTAAAGGTCCTGCTTGGGCTAACTCCTTATTTGAAGATAACGCAGAATATGGCTTTGGTATGCAGTTAGCACAAAGAGCATTGAGAAAACGTGTTATTGATTCTGCTGAAAACTTATTAGAAAAGGCAGAAAATACAGATGTAAAAGCTGCACTTGAAAAATATCTTGCAACAAAAGATTCCAGTACAGAAAATGCATCTGCAACAAAAGAAATGATTACAGCATTAGAAGCTTGTGACTGCAATGATCCGGACAAGATGAATATCTTAAAGAATAAAGATTTTGCTTCTAAGAAATCTCAGTGGATCTTTGGTGGTGACGGATGGGCTTATGATATCGGATTCGGTGGTGTTGACCATGTTCTTGCCAGCGGACAAGATGTAAATATCTTAGTATTTGATACAGAAGTATATTCTAATACAGGTGGTCAGTCTTCAAAAGCTACACCAACCGGTGCGATTGCCCAATTTGCAGCAGCTGGTAAAGAAGTGAAGAAGAAAGACTTGGCAGCAATTGCTATGAGCTACGGATACGTATATGTTGCGCAGATTGCTCAGGGTGCTGATTACAATCAATGTGTAAAAGCTTTTGTAGAAGCTGAAAACTATCCGGGACCATCTTTAATTATCGCATATGCTCCATGTATTAACCATGGTATCAAAGGCGGTATGAAAGGTGCTCAGACAGAAGAAAAGAAAGCTGTACAGTCCGGATACTGGCACTTATTCCGTTTCGACCCACGTCGTGTGGAAGAAGGAAAGAATCCATTCCAATTAGACTCGAAAGAGCCTACATTAGATTACAAAGACTTTATTATGGGCGAAGTTCGTTACAACAGATTATCACGTTCTAACCCAGAAAGAGCACAAGAACTATTTGACAAGGCTGAAAAGGATGCAAAAGCAAAATACGAAGCACTTGTTAAAAAAGCAGAATAGAGAACGAATGAAACAAAAAGCTTTTAAATAAACCTATAGGTAAATAAACTTTTCCAGAACCTTTTCTTATAAATATTAAGTTGTTTATAAGAGAAGGTTCTTTTTTTCTTTATTATAATTTGTTAGAATGGAATAAGGAAATGTGCTAGTATAAAACAAAAGCTTTGAGTGGAGAACGTAGGTAAAAAAGGAGAAAATCTGGTATGGCTGGAAATAATGGTGATAAATCGGTAACGAATTATGGCGTAAAATGGCTTACAAATTATGGAAAAGAATACACGATTTCAAATCCACAAGTAGTAGCAACAGATAAGGAAGATTATGTAATTTTATTTGAGCGTTATAAAAAAAATAAATATCAAGGTGTATATGAAATTGTTGTAGATAAAACAGGAAAAGTTGTAAAGACAACAACTCGTGTTTCTGCAAAAGCATACTTGAATCCGTATCGAATGCCTGTATATGCAAAAGGAAAAGTATGGTGGGTTGGAAACAATGCGAAAAATGAAAAAAATAATGTATACATTTATTCTTTTAGTGCTTAATAAAAAGAAATCAGGACTATGAAAAGCAAATAGAAAGTAAATGCAAATAACTTTAGTTGCAGGTGGAAAAAAGTAAAGGAGAATTCAAAAAATGAAATTTCCATAGCTATAGTTTATTATGTGAAAGTTTTTTTGTTTTATGAGAAAAGAGTGACATTTTTTATGCTTTCTGCTATGATGAATACAGTAGAATTTTTGATTTAAGAGAAAAAAAGAGGTTTATTTTTTATAATTTCCAATGAGAAGGAGTGAGTTATTGTGGAAAAAACAAGTGAGATAATATGTTCGGACTGTCTGCATAAAAAAGTGGATTTTAAACAACAGCTTTATTGTGAAAAAGTGAATAAGATACCAGACGAATTACTATCCGGGATAAAACAACAGTGTAGCTGTTTCGAAAAAAAAGAAAAGAAAAAAGTAAAAATAAGACAAAGTTATTTTGCTCTGCTGGTTCTTATTTCTTTTATGTTAGCATTTGGGAGCAGCAATAGTATTTTTGCCAGTGCAAAAGAAAAATCACCAGAATTAGAACAGTCGCAGTTAACATTAGCAGTTGGGGGGAAGACAGGGAAGATAAAGGTAGTTAATGGAACTATAAAAGATTGTACTTCTTTGGACACAGGAATTGTTAAAGTCACAGGGAAAGGTGTTGTAACTCCCAAAAAAGAAGGTACAGCAGCAATTTTAGTATCTGTTTTGGGACAAGACCAGGCATATACTGCATTATATTGTGAAGTAACGGTAATTAATCCAACTTTATCAGATACAGATGTCATTTTAAATGGACAAGAGGAGTTATCGTATTGTTTGAAGATAAATGGATTAATTGGCTCTATATTGGATGAAAAGGTGACTTGTGCCAGCTCAAATCCGGATATTGTATCAGTAAAACAAAAGGAGAATGGAATATACTTATATGGCGAGTCGGAAGGAACAGCTGATGTTTCAATTACGATATATGGAAAAAAACTGACCTGCCATGTGACAGTAATAAATTTTGCCTTAGATAGTCAGGCAATTACTTTAGAAAAAGGAAAGTCAAAAACAATTAAATTTTCCAATCAGTCAAAAACTATTACTTGGAAAAGCAGTGATAAGTCAATTGCTTCCGTAAACAGTTCTGGAAAAATAACAGCAAAGAATTTTGGAAATGCAACAATAACGGGAAAATCAGGAAAAGATACATATACTTGTTATGTGGCAGTAGCTTCCAGCGAGGCAATAAAAGCAGTAAAAAAAGCAGAAGCTTCCGTTGGAGCCTTATATAGTCAGGCAAAAAGAATGGAAGAAGGATATTACGATTGCAGTTCACTTACATGGAGGAGCTATAGTCCATATGGAGTCTGCATGGGAAGTGAGAATTGGGCACCAACTGCAGCAGACCAGGGAAAATGGTGTGTAGAAAATGGAAAAATCATTGCAGAAAAAGGTGTTTCCGTGGAGGAACTGGTATTACTTCCAGGAGATTTGATTTTTTATGCAAAATCCCAAAACAATGGCAGGTATAAAAATATATACCATGTTGCCATGTTTACCGGATACCAGATTGAAAAAACAGCAAATGGAGATTCTGAGTTAAAAGGTTATTTAGTAGATGCAAACGGAAAGACAGTAGCGAAAAGTCAGTACCGAACGGAATTCTCATTTGACAAAGGAATTGTATTGATTGGACGTCCTGCAAAGATGGATTAAAACCAGCACGACAAACGCATGAGTAAATAAATTGTGAACACGTCCCTTTTCTGGTAAAATGAAAAGAAAAGGGGTGTTAGAAAATGCAGGAATTATTAGATTGGATGGAATACATTGAGGATAATCGTCAACAGAGAAAAGTTCGTCACAAGCTAAAAGATATTCTCGTAATCGTGCTTTTTGCCACACTTGCAAATGCAGATGATTGGGTCGAAATGGCATTGTTTGCAGAAAACTATCAGGATTATCTTCGAAAGTATATCGAATTGAAGAATGGGGTGCCATCGCATGATACGATTC
>NZ_VUMT01000026.1 GCF_009696045.1 Velocimicrobium porci
TATAAACTTCATGAAAGAGGTAAATACCTTGTAAAAGTGGATAAATGGTATCCATCAAGTCAGTTGTGCAGTAATTGTGGTTACAGAAAGAAACTTTCTTTAGGCGAACGAATTTATCAGTGCAGTTTTGGAATACATATAGACCGTGATTATAATGCAGCTATTAATATAAAAAGGGAAGGTTTGCGTCTGTTGTATACCGAAGTATAAGCATTATCGACAGTAGGCAACCCTACACAGTAGGCTGGGAACCAGCCGAACTCAACGCTTGTGGACATTGTGTAAGACTTAGTAATACAACTGCTGTATTGCTAAGCAGTAGTGGTTGAAGCAAGAAGCCCCCACTTCTGTAAGTGGGGGTAGTTCACTGATATATGAAGAAAGTAATATAATATTGAGATTGAATAAAAAGAAAAAGGAGAGAAATTACAATGTATGATAAATTGACAGAAAGCGACATTGAAAAAATAAAAAAGGAAATAGAATATCGTAAACTTGTAGTTAGAAAAGAAGCAATCGAGGCTGTTAAGGAGGCAAGATCACATGGAGATTTGAGTGAAAATTTTGAATATCATGCTGCTAAGAAAGATAAAAATAAAAATGAGAGTAGGATTCGTTATTTGGAGCGAATGATTAAGACTGCCGAAGTAATTTCGGACAAATCCAATGAGGACGAGGTCGGATTAAATAATTGGGTTAAGGTTTATTTTATAGAAGATGATGAAATAGAAGAATATAAGATTGTAACAACAGTAAGAGGGGATTCGCTTAAAGGTCTTATTAGTATTGAATCGCCAATAGGAAAAGCAATTTTAGGACACAAAGTGGGGGAAACCGTTCATGTAAAGGTAAATGATCAATATGGGTATGATGTGAAAATATTAGAACTTGTTAAGAACACAGACGATTCGGAGGACAAAATTCGGAAGTTTTAACATTTTCTAATAGAAGGATAAAAATAGTATGGTAGTGAAAGGTTGAAGGTACAAATGAAAAAATATTTAGCAATGGGTGGTTTAGTAATTGTTACTGTAATATGGGGTGGTGGTTTTGTAGCGAGTGATATGGCACTTGACAGTTTTGGACCATTTCAGATTATGGCAATCCGATTTTTATTAGCTACTATATTAATGGGGATTATCAGCATAAAAGAATTAAAAAAAATCGAGAAAGAAGAATGGAAGGCAGGATTTTTTATGGGTTGTGCATTGTTTATTGGGTTTGCCCTTCAGATTATTGGTCTGCAATATACAACACCTTCTAAAAATGCTTTTTTAACAGCAACAAATGTGGTAATTGTTCCATTTATTTCTTTTGTGATTTATAGAAAAAAGGTAAACGTAAATGGCATTATAGGTGCGATTTTGGCAATCGTAGGAGTTGGAATTCTTTCATTGGAGAAAAATTTTTCACTGGGTATTGGAGATGGATTAACTTTAATCTGTGCTGTTGGGTTTGCATTTCAGATTTTTCTTACGAGTGAATATGTTGAAAAATACCGTGCAACTATTTTAAATTTTGTACAAATGCTTACTGCATTTGTATTATCATTTATTTGTATGATATTATCGGGGCAGACAAATTTTATAATAACAACTAGAGGTGTATTAAGTGTAATATATCTTGGAGTAGTTAGTACAACAATTACTTACTTAATACAAACTGCATGTCAGAAATATGTGGATGAAACAAAAGCAGCAATTATCCTTTCTTTGGAATCTGTATTTGGGACATTTTTTTCTATTCTGATACTTTCTGAACAGATTACTATGCGTATGGTGATAGGATGTATTTTAATTTTAACGGCTGTTATTATTTCAAATTTTTCTGGTGGGGCAGAGATAGAAGCCGATTGTGCAGAGTGAAGATAAAAAATATATATGAAAAGGAAAATATGGTGAGTTAAAATGAATAAAGAATTTTTAAATCAAATATTAAGTCAAATTTCAGTTTCCGGTTATGAGGAAAAAATACAACGTGTGATTATGGAACATATGGATGACTATGCTGACCGGATTGATACAGATGAAATTTGCGATACTATCTGCGTTATGAATCCAGATGAAAAAAATAAAATTTTATTTACAGCTCATGCGGATGAGATTGGACTGATGGTTACAAATATTACGGAATCCGGTGCATTACAAGTTACAAAAAGAGGTGGCATTATTCCTCATACCTATCCCGGACAGCAGGTTCAAGTTGTAGGAAAACACGGAATTATTTATGGCGTTGTAGAGGAAACTAGAGATTTGTATAAGAAAGATAATTTAAATGAAACGGATTTCTTTATTGATATCGGAACAGATTGTGAAGAAGAGAGTAAAAAGCTTTTAGAGCTTGGTGCACCAATTGTACTGGATACTCATATCCGTGAAATGCAAAATGGTCGTTTTACTGCCAGGGCATTAGATGACAGATTAGGTGTATTTATTATTATGGAGGCTTTTAAGGAGGCAAAAAGAAGAGGTTGTAAAAACAGTATTTATTGTGCGGCAACAGTGGGGGAAGAAACAACAAGAAATGGAGCATATTGGACTGGCAGCAGAATTGAACCGGATGTAGCCATTGTAGTTGATGTAACTTATACGAGTGATTCTCATGGGACAAAAGATGGTGATACCGGAAAAGTTAAGCTTGGAGGGGGACCGGTTCTTTGCAACAGTCCCATTGTTGTAAAGAAATATAATGAGCAATTAAAAAAATGTGCAGCAAAGGCAAATATTCCGATACAGATTGAGGCAACTAGTAACTATACTTATACCGATGCAGATAAAATTCATTTTGCCGGCAAAGGGATTCCTACTGCATTGGTATCAATTCCATTGAGATATATGCACTCACCGGCAGAAGTAGCTGATGAACGGGATGTTGAAGGGTGTATTCAATTACTTGCGGAGTTTATGCTAGAAATGGAAAAATAATAAAAAACTTTATTCAGACGATTAAGGGGAATAGATATTTTCACTAATAACATTGACAGTATAGAATTTACTATACTGTCAATATTAATTTTTGTTATGAACTTCTTCAAAACCAAGGTACCTTTTAAATAACTTTTTAAAATCAAATGTATTATACTAAATTGGATTCTTAATCACAATATCTTGTTTTATTTAGTAATATTTTGCCTGTTGCTTTCCCATTTACAAGGCAATCATCGTCTATCATAAGTTCTCCATTTACAAATACGTATTTCATACCGGTAGAATATACTTTTGGATTCTGATAAGTTGCAAAGGTATGTAGTTCCTCCAATCGGAAAACGTTAATATCTGCATCCATGCCTGCTTTTAATAATCCTTTATTAGAAAGCCCGTAAACGGAGGCTGGCAAAGAAGTGATTTTTTTAATTCCGTCTTCCAAAGAAAGAAGTTTTTCATCTCTAATATATTGGCTTAAATATTTTGTGTAAGTTCCATACATTCTAGGATGAGGGATACCCGTGTCAGGATAAACCGTATCTGATATAATAGAAGAGGAAGGAAATTTTATAATTGTTCGAATATCCTCTTCTGATACGATGAAATCTACCATTGAGATTTTACATTGTTCTTCAATTAGCAAATCGTAGACGCAGTCATAAGGATTTTTATTTTGAATCTTAGCAATAGCAGCGATAGATTTTCCGACATATTTTTGATTTTTTGCTGTTTGAACAGTTGAAATTATAATATTTTCAAATCCTACGCCGGAAACAAGATTTTCAAATTGAGTGGAAGGTTCTTTTAATATAGAAGTAAGCTTCTTGCGTTCTTTTTCTTCCTTCAGACGTCTTGTAATTTCAGAGAATCCACCTTCTAAATATTCCGGTGGAAGAATTTGAATCAGTTGTGTTGAACCGGCCGTATAAGGATATAAGTCACATGTAACATCAAGACCGTCTTCGCGCGCCTGCTCGATTTGATCTAATACTTCTCTTGTTTTATGTCCCCAGTTTCGTTTCCCAATACATTTTAAATGGCTGATATGTAGAGGAACATTTAATTGTTTGGCAATTTCTATAACTTCACGAATCGATTCACAAAAAATATCCCCTTCTCCCCTGATATGTGTAACAAGTGGGACGTGATACTGTTTCATTGGCTGTAACACTTTTACAAAATCATCAAGATTATAATTATATTCCGGTGCGTATACAATACCAAGGCTGACACCAAGTGCTCCCAAGGCAAGAGAAGAATCTAAGTAATTATGAACTTGCTTTAGTTCTTCCTTTGAAAGTTTTCCGGTTTCATAGCCCTTGACTGCGGCACGAACGGTACCATTTCCGATAAGCATACCAATATTAATTGGGATGGAAACTTGTTTTACAGCGTCGATGTAAGTTGAAAAATCATGAAAAGAAATTGTTGGCGGGAAAGAACCGGTAACAGGGAGAAGAAATTCTTTAATTTCTTTTTGGTAAGGCTTAGGACAAGGAATCACACTAAGACCACAGTTACCGTTGACAATAGTTGTTAGCCCTTGCCGTAGTTCCAGTTCCCCAAAATGAGGACGGAATAATGCCACATCTGCATGTCTGTGGATATCAATAAATCCAGGAGTTACATAATAACCATCTGCATTCCACTCTTTTTTTGCACACCCCTCTATATGAGGTGCAATAAGAGCAATTTTATCTTTGTTGATTGCGATATCTCCGATAAATCGATTCGAGCCATCTCCAGAGAGAATTGTACCTCCACGAATGATTTGGTCGAACATGATAATACGCTTCCTTTCTTTTTGTAATATAATTTAATCATAAACTGAAAAAAAATTAGTGTCAAACAAAAAAAGTTAGGTGATAAGTAAAAGTATATGAAACGAAAGTTTACATTTAACATATCACCTATTTCATGATAGAATATCAGTAAATTAAAATATGTGGAAAGGAATATGTGTTTATAAATAAACGCAGGTGAAAAGCATGAATCAATATTTAGATTATATTGTAGAGCAGACACAAAAGATATTAGCAATTGACAGTCCATCGGGATATACAAAAGAAGTAGTGGATTATGTGATGAAGGAATATGAGTCTTTAGGGTATAAGCCGATTAAGACAGTAAAAGGTGGAATTTTAGTAAGCCTTGGTGGAAATAATCAAAAAGATGGTGTGTTATTAGAGGCACATATGGATACATTGGGGGCAATGGTCGCGGAGATTAAAGAAAATGGAAGGCTTCGGCTGACTCCGGTTGGTGGAATGGAAGCAAATAATGCAGAGGCAGAGAATTGTCGTGTTATGACAAGGTTTGACGGAATTTATGAAGGAACATTTCAGCTTAATAATGCGTCTGTTCATGTAAACAAGGATTACAGGGACAAAAAAAGAGAATATAGTTCGATGGAAGTTGTGCTGGATGAGAAGGTATTTAATAAAGAAGACACAGAAAAATTAGGAATTCGAGTTGGAGATTTTGTATGTTTTGATCCACGTACAAAAGTTACAGAAAAAGGATTTATTAAGAGCAGATTTTTAGATGATAAATTAAGTGTTGGAATTTTACTTGGCTATGCAAAATATTTAAAAGAGGAAAAGATTGTACCTGATAGAGCCGTATATCAGCATATTACAGTATACGAAGAAGTTGGGCATGGTGGAGCTGCTTCTGTGCCGGATGGCGTGACCGAGGCGATATCCGTAGATATGGGTTGTGTAGGGGAAGGACTCCAATGTGATGAGTTTAAAGTATCAATTTGTGCAAAAGACAGCAGGGGACCTTATAACTATGATGTAGTGTCCAGCCTGGTGAAAGCCGCAGAAGAAAATAAACTGGACTATTCAGTTGATATCTATCCATTTTATGGTTCGGATGTTGATGCTACATTGTCAGCCGGATACGATATTAAGCATGGTCTGATTGGTGCAGGTGTATATGCTTCTCATGGTTATGAAAGAACACATAAGAATGGAGTTAATAATACGTTTTTATTATTGAAAGGTTACTTAGGATAAGTAGAGGTTTCTATGTTATTAGTTATTTTGCTGCATATTTTTACATTTGTTTAAAATGGCTAAGGAGGCTAGGTATGGGACATGTCATGGAACTAAACCATATTACAAAAGATTATGGATCGCAAAAAGGAGTATTTGGCCTTACTTTTTATGTAGATAACGGAGAGCAAATGATATTATTGCCGGAAAATCAGTCGCAGTGTTTGAATTTTTAATTTTGTATATGGCGGGGATTTTACTGTTTTTATGTGGAATTGCACGATTTGAGAGAAGAGATTTATCATTGTGAAAAAATGGTTAGAAAATAAAAAAATTTTCTCAAAAGCCCACATGTCCTTTTCAATCTTTTTTTTCTACTATATCCTATTCAAGGCAAATTGATAAGGATATAGTAGAAAAAGGAAAGGACAAAAGAAAATGGAACACAGTTTTTTTAGTAAGAATCAGTTATATTTTGTTTATAAAGTTGTATTAGCATTTGTGGGAATTTTGTTAGTCGGAACTGGAATTAGTTTAAATGCAATGGCAGGATTGGGAAATGACCCAATTACTATTTTTTATGATGGTATTAAACACTTAATGGGATTATCGGCGACACAGCTTGGTGTTGCTACGAATCTGGTAAATATTATACTTTTAGTTATTGTGTTTTTTATTGATAAACATTATGTAAATATTGGAACATTTATTTATATTCTTCCGCTTGGAACAATTATAGATAGTGTAGCAAAGGTTTTACACCATTTTCATTTATCAGAATCTTTATTTTCCCGCTCGCTGTTAGCAGCTTCAGGTTGTATGATTCTTGCAATGGGATTAGGCTTGTTTATTGCAATTGACATTGGAGTTGATCCGATTACAGGAGCTGTTTTGATTTTGAGAGATAAGACAAAAAAAGATTATAAAGTTGTGAAGATTAGTTTTGACTTTACTTGTGTTTTAATCGGAGCTTTATTGGGTGGAAAATTTGGTGTTGTAACTGTTTTAACTGCGATGACAACGGGAATACTTATATCTTATTTTTCAGGAGTTGCGAAAAAGCTTCTTGTAAAAGAAGAGGAAGATGTGAATCCGGTTATGGAATAAGGAAAGAAAATTACATATTTAAACTGAAAAAATATTAGAGCATGAAAGATTTTGAGATAATCACAATCTTTCATGCTTTTTTGTATACAACGAAAATATTACTATATACAACAAACTATTAAAAAAATATTTATTAGTATGATATAAAAAATAAATACAAAGAGTATAAAGGAGAACATGCAATATGAAAAAAATTTTCTTTAAGCGTGCTGTTGTGTTTCTACTTATTTTTTCTATCATGATGGGAATCTTTCCAGAGATGGTTACAGGAAAGCAGAAAGAAGATGACTTACAAAGGGAAAATATAGTAGAAACTGATAAAATCAATATCAATGAAACAGCGAATGAATCCGAGGAAGATATTGTTGCTTCAGGTGCTGCTATATCAAGCAGGACAAAGAGAGCGACTTCAGAGCAACTGCTTTTGAAAACTAGGGTTTATGTTTATGTAAAACCAGACAGTACAAATAGTCAGAATGGTATAATCAATGAGCATAAGTATTTTACAGTAGGGTATATTAGTTTAGATTTGCCAATTGCGGATTATAGCAAATATCCATCTGAAAATGGAGATAAAACATTAAGCGAATATAAGGATAGTATAGATGAAGCTCTGAAAAATCTTAAATATGAACACAATAAATGGTTAGAGAAATGCACAATTGATTGGTATACACTTCATGTTTCAGATGGAGCAGATCATTATGTAAGTTCAGGAAGCAGTGAATGGCATCTGGATGGAACTGTGAAAGCAGAAGAAATACCAGAAATTTACAATATAACGTATGATGCAAATGATGGAAGTAGAAAAACATATAATGACATTGATTCATACAAAAAAGGAGAAGAAGTTACTGTTAAAGGTAAGGATGAAGTCGGTTTTACGACACCTGAAAAAAAGAAATTTATTGGTTGGTCTATGGAAAAAGACGGTTCTGATAAATTATATCAACAGGGTGAAACGTTTGCTGTTGAAAAAAATGTTACTTTATATGCACAGTGGGAAACGATAAAGACAGCGAAAATCAAAGTTAAAGAAATTTATTTAGATGAAAGCAAAGAAAATAAGCAAACTGAAGTTATAAAAGAAGCAGAGGTTCTTGCGGGAGAAGATTATTCTATTAATTTTCAATATGAACATGATGGAAAAACAGACTGGGAAATTGATTCTAAAAAAGAAAAGGGCATTTGTGTAACTTCTTTAGACAATGCTTCTCAAAAAACAAAATATGACTTGAAGAAAGATGAAAAAGAAAAACCAGTTGGTCTTTCTTTTAAGACAATTGAGAATAAAGACATGTCTTATGAAGTAATTATACGATATAAACGTGCTGAACAAAAAACAGTAGAAACTAAAGTCTATGCTTATGTTAGACCAACAGGAATTGACAAAGAAAAAGAAGGAATTCTGAATGGACATAAATATTTTACAGTCGGACATATAACGGTTGATATGCCGGTTCCTGAATTTCACAAGGAAGCTTATTCACATAAAAATGGTAAAAAAACATTGGAACAATATGATGCCAGAGTGAAAGAGGCATTAAAAAATCTTAAATATGAGCATAATGCATGGTTAAAAGATTGTAATATAAACTGGTATTCCCTTCATGTTGATAATGGGGCGGATAATTATGTTCCTACTGGTAAACCGGCATGGCATTTAGATGGAGAAGTAAAAGTAAAAGATTTACCAAGCCTTTATAAAGTAACTTATGATGAAAATAACGAAAAAGCTGATAAAAATAAAATCTATGAGGATAGTAACTTATATGTAGAAAATCAAGATGTTACTATCATGGATAATAATAAAACTGGATTTCATGTAGATGGAAAGAAATTTCTTGGCTGGACTACAGATAAGAAAGGCAAAGGAAAATTATATCAGGCAGAAGAGAAGTTTGCGATAAAAGAGAATACGAGATTCTATGCAAAATGGGAAGAAGAAACGCCTGAAAAAGAAGAAAAGCCAGAGAAGCCTGAAACTCCGGAAAAACCAGCGACTCCAGAGAAGCCGGAAGAAACAATTCCAACTCCTGAGAAAAAAGACGATGGAGTACCAGATGTTAAAAAACCGGAACCAACAAGTCCGGTACAAATACCTGATTCCAAAACACCATTGACGGAAATGCCAAATCCGGGGAATGAAACAGTGAAAATACCAGACGAGAAAGTTCCATTGACGGAGGAACCAAAAACAGATATGGAAACAGTTGATATACCAGATGAAGAAGTACCATTGACAGAAAAACCAAAAACGGATTTGGAAACGGTAGAAATACCAGATGAGAAAGTGCCATTGGCAAAAACACCAGAAAAGAAATTGAAAACAGTTGACATACCAGAGGAAGAAGTACCATTAGCAAATAATATGAAGAAAAGATCACGGTTAAAAGATAAATCAGAAAGAGTGGAAAATGAAGAAGGATTCGTATCTGATGTAGCTAAAACTGGCGATAATATTATGATTTGGTTCTTGGGGACAATTATTTCTTTTCTTGGATTTGCCTTAATAGTTTGGAATGAAAAGAAAGCTAAGAAAGATTTTTAATTATATTATATGAGTATTTATAGTGGGAACTTAGATAGATAAGTTCCCACTTTTTGAGATATGATAGGAGATAATGGGTATGAATGTATTTATTGCAAGACAGGCAATTTTTAATAAAAAAAGAGAAGTTGTTGGATATGAATTGTTATACCGAAGTTCTGAAAAAAATATGTATGCAGCTTCAGTTTCTGGTGATAAAGCGACAAAACAGGTTTTATCAAATGCAATTGTGTCGTTTGGAATTACGAATTTAACAGATGCTAAAAAAGCATACATAAATTTTACAGAAAACCTTTTATTAAATGATTTTGTACTTTTAGCAAATCCATCAGAAATTATAATAGAAATCCTGGAAAATATCAAAATAACGGAACCTATTGTTGAGAAGCTAAGCGAACTTAAAAAAAGGGGATATACCTTGGCATTGGATGATTATGTAGGAGGAGATGAGTTAGACAAGCTTCTTCCAATTATAGATATTATAAAGGTAGATTTTATGCAGACCAGTATAGAACAGCAGAAAAAACTTGCACATGGCTTAAAGAAAAGTGATGTGATTTTGTTAGCTGAAAAAGTAGAAACAATGGAAGAATTTGAAAGAGCATCAGAATTAGGATATGAACTATTTCAAGGTTATTTTTTCCGTAAACCGGTTGTAGTTTCAAAGATACAACAAAAATTTTCAATGACTACCTTTAATAAATTGGTAGAACAGGTACGAAAAAAAGAAGTGAATTTTAAAATTTGTAGTGAAATTATATGTTCTGATGTTGTCTTGATGGATTTTTTTATGAGGAGAGCTAATATATTACAATATTATCGAGGAAATGTGATAAAATCAATCCAACAGTTTCTTGTTAAGATGGGAGAAAATGAGCTGAGAAGATTAATCTTTCTTATCATGATAAAAGAAGATAATATGTTCATTTCAGATGAAGCTATAAAAGAAGCATATCTGAGAGGATTATTTATGGCAGAACTAATAAAAAAATCAGTCACAAAGGAAAGTGAATGTGAAGGGTTTATCATTGGAATGTTTAGCCATTTACCTAAAATTACCGGTGAAAGTATGGAAAGTATTCTTGATAAAATTACACTTTCAACAAAGTGTGTTGAAACTTTACTGAAAAAAAAGGAAAATGAATATAGTAAGTTTTTAAAAATTGTTGACATGTATGAAAATGGAAATGAAATACAAAATTTGAATGAATCAGACGATTTCATTTCAAAAGAAGCAATAGTAGATATATATATGAAGTGTATACAAAAGGCGGATTGGGCATTTTCGATATTTTGTTAAATTGGAGTAAAACTAGTCAGGACTGCCTGAACAATTAGTCGTTTCTGGTAACCATTTCCCGTACAAGTAGAAAGTGTAAGAAATTTATCCGTAGTAGACAGATTTTTTGAAGTTTTCATTTGGTATTCAGCTTGCTGAAGTGTATAATCGATAAATTTCTGTTTATTTTCTTTCACATTGAAAGAATAGTGATAAGAGAAGCCATCGGTACTGCCTTCATAAGCGGAATAGATTGTATATAGGTAAACACCAGCAGGAGTTGAAATATAAACGTATGGATGACTCTTGCCATAAGAAGCATCCAGATAATATTTTAAAGGAGCAAACATAGAACCGTTTTTCATTCGATGTCCATAGATAATAGTATTATAGTTGGATAGATCAGAGGAAAGATGGTAGTCTATAAAAATAGATCCAACATTGCCAGGTTCTTTATTATACATATGTTTCAAATAATAATTGTTATCTGTACCCTGTAAAAGAGGGTAAGAAATATCTGTATCAGGAATCATAATCCATCCGATGATATCTGAGTTAATCTTTTGCAGGGAAGTAAAATTAAGTGTTTTTAAATAATCTATATGAGAATCAGTAGAAAGGTCTGAATTATCAGACTGGGAAATATTGAAATCTTTTATTCCGCTAATTTCTTCTGCTTTTTTGTAAATGGTTGCTCCGTTTTTATAATCGAGGATAGAGTTAATTATTTTGTAAAAACTAACTACTAAGAGTACGGTTAAAATTAAAAGTACCAATTTACGAGAAAAATTCTTCATATGTTGTATTCTCCTTTGGAAATATAACTATAAAAAGTATAACATAAGAAAGAGTAAAACGCAATTTTTAGAATATTCTTTTCATGTTTTTACAAAGATGTTATAATACAAGGAAATAGCGGATAATGTTTGTTGGATGTGATAGAAATGAAGGAAGATATCAGAAAAAGGAGAGATGTAATATGAAAAAAAGAAGAATAGCAGTTATTCTGACAGTCTGTCTGCTGGCAGGATTGAACAGCAATAACAAAGATGCGGCAAAGGAAATTGAAAATAAAATAGTTAGTAGTAAAACACAGAAAAGGGTTGCAGTAGAAAAAAACAAAAAATGCCTTATTGATTATTCTGATGTATCTTCTGGACGTATAGCAGTAAAATATACAGAGAAAACAACAAAAAGGATTAAGGCTCAGGTAACAGGACCGGACAAGGTGGTTTATACATATGATATAAAAGCTGGGAGAAATGAAGTGTTTCCACTTACTGCCGGTAATGGAGAATATACGGTGGGGGTATATCAGAATGTAAAAGGAAGTTCATATTCGCTTGTACTTTCGACAAAAATAAAAGCAAAACTGAAAAGTGAATTTGCACCATTTCTTTTAAGTAATCAGTATGTAAATTATAATAGCAAAACAAAAGTTGTTGCAAAGGCTGCTTCTCTGACAAAAGGAATAAAAGATCCTTTGAAAAAGGTGAAAACGATTTACAATTATGTAGTAAAAAATTATAGCTATGATAAGAAAAAAGCGAAGACGGTACAGGCTGGATATTTACCTGATTTGGATAAAATTTATAAAAGCAAAAAAGGGATTTGTTTTGATTACGCCGCTACAATGACAGCAATGTTACGAAGTCAGAAAATTCCGTCTAAGCTTGTTGTTGGATATGCAGGAAATGTTTATCATGCATGGGTTAGCGTATACACAAAAGAACATGGATGGGTAGATGGAGTTATTTATTTTGATGGTGTAAACTGGAAACTCATGGATCCAACCTTTGCATCTACGGGAAATGCAAGTAAAGAAGTTATGTCGTATATAAAAAATGCAAAAAATTATAAACAAAAGTATATCTATTAGTTTGATAATAGATTAAAAATAGGAGAAAAGAATGGTTACAAATGAGTTTATTTCATATTTCTGCTTTGAGATGTCCCTATTATTCCATGCAGGTATCACAGCAGAAGATGCATTATATTTGATAGCAAAAAATAAAAAAAGTAAAGATGCAGAAGAAGTTTTAGAAATGCTTATAAAAAATATAGAAGAAAGTATGTCATTATCTGAAGCAATGCGAAAAACTCTGGAGTTTCCGGACTATGTATGCGATATGGTTGAAACGGGAGAAAAAACCGGTCGTACGGAACAAGCCTTTCGCTCATTGGCAGAGCACTATGATGAGAGAGTGAAACTGGGAAAACAAATAAAAAATGCGTTATTATATCCCTCTCTTTTACTAGTTTTAATGATAGGTATTATTTTACTTTTGCTGGTAAAAGTCCTTCCAGTATTTGATAAAGTATATTCGCAGTTAGGAGAAAAAATGAAAGGAAGTGCAGCAGTACTGCTGTCAATCGGTGAAAAATTGAATCAGTGTCTTCCGTTTATTTGTATATGTTTAGGAATAGCGGTATTCTTAATTGCATTAATAATAAAACTACCTTATTTTCGGGAAAAATGTATATGTTTTTATAATAGGACTTTGGGAAATTACGGAATTGGGAAAAAAATTAGAACAGCCAGATTGGCTCAGACGATGGCTATGGGAATGTTGAGTGGTCTACATACAGAGGAAGCGTTCGGGTTGGCAGCAATGCATTACAGAGATGTAAAACATGCAGAAAAATCATATGAACAATGTCGTGGTCTTTTAGAAGAAGGAATAGAACTGCCAGAGGCAATGAAAGAAACCTGTCTTATGGATGAGTTTTATTGTAATATTTTAGAGTTGGGGATAAAAAGTGGGTCTACAGATGCTGCAATTCTGGAAATTGCAAAACGGCTTGACGAAGAGGTTCAAGATAGTATCTATCAAAAAGTAGGGAAAATTGAGCCAACAATTGTAATTATAGCCTCTGTTCTTGTAGGAATGATTTTATTAGTAGTCATGCTTCCTTTACTTAATATTATGTCATCCATTGGTTAGGTGAGAAATTAATTGGAAATGGAGGAAAGATGAAGAAGACATATTTATTAACTAAGTTTTTTCGATGGATGTCGATATTAATTTTTGTGATAATAGCTACTTTGCTTTTTTTAAGAATTGTAGGGCAGACACAAGAACAACAGAGACAGGAAGGTAGAAAACAACTTGAGAATGCTTTGCATAAGGCAGTAATGACTTGCTATATAACGGAAGGTGTTTATCCTCCAACTGTTATGTACATAGAAAAAAATTACGGAATACAAATTGATGAGGACGAATATACGGTGTTTTATGAAGTATTTGCAGATAATATTATGCCGGAAATTACTGTACTGTTAAAAGAGTAAGGAGGAAAGTGATGAAAGACAAGGTAAAAAAGGCTCATATAGAGAGAATTTTTATATTCCTCTTATTTACTATTTTTGCAGGAGCTGTTGTAATCGTTCTTTCCTTTGGTGCAAACATTTATAAGAGTTTAGTTGAAAGAGATAACGCTGCTTATGAAAAACATTTAGGAACGGGTTATATAGCAGCTAAAATTCGTGGTAATGACAGAAAAGATGCGATTGCCATAGGCGGTTTTGTAAATGAAAAACAAGATGACGGAATAAAAACACTTCATATCTATGAAAAAATAGAAGGAGAATGGTATGATACAAGGATTTATTATTATGATGGAGCAATTCGGGAAGTATTTACATTCAGGGAAAATGAAATTGCTCCGGAAGATGGAACGGAAGTTATACCAGCAAAAGATATGAAGTTATCAGTTGAAGGCGCAAAAATTTTAATTTCCATAACAGATACTCATGGATATACTGATAAAATAGTTGTAGAAATGCGATCAAGGAAAGAGGTAAAGACGTGAGACGGGAAGGAAATAAACCATTTTTAACATTGATGGAACAATCAATTATGCTTTTGATATTTGCATTATCTGCAAGTATTTGTCTGCAGGCATTTGTTAAGGCAAATAATCTTTCTATACATACGGCACAACTTAAGGAAGCGGTATCAATGGCACAAACGGGAGCGGAATTGTTAAAGGGCAGTTGTGGAGATTTGGAAAAGGTATCTGAAATGCTAAAAGAACAAGGATATACGATTCAAAAAAACAAACAATGGATTTTGGTATATAACAAAGAACTTGTTATGAAGATAGCTGGAAAATTTGTAAAGATTAGTAATAGTAACGGAGAAGAGGTTTATGAATTAGAAGTACGATGGCAGGAGGATTTAGATGAAAAATGAAAAAGGAATACCATTCATTATGGTAGGTCCCAGCTCTGTTTTAACTATTTTTGCAGTTCTTTGCCTGATGATTTTTGCATTATTGGCTTTAGTTACAGCTAATATGGATGCAAAACTGGCGCAGAAGGAAGCGGATAGTGTACAGGCTTATTATCAGGCAGATAAACAGGCTGAGAAAATTTTTACACAGATACGAAAAGGAAAAAAGCCATCAGGAGTTACTTTTCAAAATGGAATTTATACCTATACTTGCCCTGTAACGAATGAAACAAGTATTCATGTTGAAATAGAAAAAACAAAGCAAAAGTATAGCGTTTTAGAGTGGAAACTTATGTATGTTGGCGATTGGGTACCAGAAGAATCTATAGATGTATGGGATGGAAATTTTGAGGACTAGGAGGAAAGCTTGGTGATATTATTAGAAGAAATATTGAGAAAAGCTGTAAATGATGGGGCATCAGACATTTTTATAATAGCAGGATCACCGCTAAGCTATAAGATTCAGGGAAGTATCGTTTCTATGCAGATGATAGAAAAATTACTTCCAGATAGCACAAGTGATTTAATTGAACAAATCTATAAAACTGCAAATCGTAGTGAAGAAAAATATAAGTCTAGCGGAGATGATGATTTTTCTTTTTCAATAGCTAATCTGGCAAGATTTCGAATTAATACTTATTGCCAGCGTGGTTCCAGGGCAGCAGTTATCCGGGTGATACCTTTTTCTATTCCGGATTATAGGGAACTTGGTATACCAAAGGAGGTTATGGAAATATCTGGTCTTTTTCACGGTATGGTATTGATTTCAGGAACTGCAGGAAGTGGAAAATCTACAACACAAGCTTGCATTATTGATGCAATTAATCAAAAACGCCAGGCACATGTGGTTACTTTGGAAGATCCAATCGAATATTTGCATCGAAACAATCAGAGTATCATTAGTCAGCGAGAAGTTTCCATTGATACGAAAAGTTACATATCTGGATTACGTGCTTGCTTAAGGCAGGCGCCGGATGTAATTCTTTTGGGAGAAATGAGAGATTCTGAAACAATACAAACAGCTATAACAGCAGCAGAAACAGGACATTTAGTCATTGCTACTTTGCATACAAAAGGAGCAGTGAATACGATTGACCGTATTATCGATAGTTTTCCTGCAAATCAACAGTTACAGGTAAGAATCCAGCTTTCTATGGTATTGGATTCTGTTATAAGCCAGCAATTGCTGCCGGCAATCAATGGAGGAATGGTTCCTGCAGTTGAGATTATGAAATCTACACCAGCGATACGAAATATGATTAGAGATAGTAAAGTATATCAGATTGAAAATGCAATACAAACTTCTAATAAATTGGGAATGTTATCTATGGATCAGTCTATTATGAACCTTTACAAAGAAAAAAGAATTACAGCGGATGTAGCATTAGAATATGCAGTAAATCAAGAGCAGATGAAACGAAAACTGGAATTAGAAAAATAGGAAAAAAGGAAGCTGTCGCTTCATGAAGTTTCATTCGTTAAAGCGACAGCCTCTTTTTAGGTTATCACCTATTTGGATTTTGAATTATAAAGGAATTAAAATAGTTACCTTAAAATTGCTATTTTCATTGGTACATTTTAAAGAACCATTGTATTTTTCAATAACCGAATATACATTAGGTAAGCCAAATCCATGTAAATTTTTGTTGCTTTTTGTAGTAGGTGGATATAATGCAAAATTGGAAGTTGCATTAGTGGAAGGGTTTGTAAGCTTTATAAATAAAAAATAGTGTATTTTTCTTATTGTAAGTATAATTGTTTTTTCACTTTCACACTGGCTTGTGGCCTCAATTGCATTATCTAAAAGATTAGATAAAATAGTACAAATATCATGAGAAAGTATCTGAGTATTAGCCGGAAATTCAACATTAATGTCAAATTTGATTCCCATAGCCTTTGCCTGTTCTAATTTACTGTTTATTATAATGTCTAATATGTCTAAACCAGTCCAAGAAATTCCAGATAGTTGTTTCACTGGACTGCTTATATTTTCTATATATGATTTGGCTTCATTAAATTTTTCGTTTTGAACTAACTGATATAGAATGTTTAAGTGATTATTAAAATCATGAAATAACTTTGCATTTTCTGTGTAAATAGAATTAATTTTCTTATAATTAATTTCTAATAGTTGATTTTGCATTTCCAGCATGTTTACTTTCTTTTTAATATTTGAATCCTTAGTATAAAAATAAAAGATTAAGGCAGTAGTTATTAATGTTAAAAGAAGTAAGAACCATGTAAAAGACTGCTTTATAGAATTGATAATCTCAATTCTTCTATATTCGAAGAGAAATCCGATTACAATAAGTATTAACCGCATGTATTTTCCTCCCAAAAAGAATTTAAACTGCCTTTTATGCTTTTAAGCCTTGTATGACTGACAGGAAGAAGGGTTCCATTTGAAAGTTGAATAGTGGAATCTTTTAAACGTAAAATATGTGCTAAGTTAACAATAGTTCCTCGATCAATGAAAATGAAATCATTAGAATCTATTTCTGAGAATACTTGGTTTAAACTTTTTCTTATTTGAGTCTTAGTGCCAGTTGAAAGTGTGAACAAGGAGTTTTTTCCATTGAGTTTTATATAAAGAATATCTTTATATAAAATTTTTTCCATTCGCCTTGGTGTATTGATAATGTAACATTTTTTGCTCTGCAGTTGAATCATCATAATGGCATCTTCCAACGCGTGTTCTAATCTTTTATTTAGATTTGCTTTAGGAACATATCGAAAGATAGAAAGTTCAAATGCATCAATGGCATACTTTAAATGTGATGTTATAAAAATAATGAGTGTATTAGGAAGATATTTTTTTATATAAGATGCAAGTGTCATACCATCTACATCTGGCATCTCAATATCTGTTAAGATGAGATCAAAGTATTTTTTTTCTTGAATATCGAATTGTAGAAGAATACTTTGACTATAAGTCGATATTCTGGCAAGAATTTTGTTATTTTTTAAATAGTTTGTTGTTCGTGTATATAAATCTTTTAATGTTTGTGAATTATCATCACAAATGGCAATCTGAAGCATTCTATTCCCTCCCCATAATTGAATCGCTAAAGGTATTATAGCAGATTTATAAATTATTTTAAATATCAAATATGTAGAATTTACCAGTTTAACATTGTGAAAAAAATTGTTTCGATATTTTGTTTTTTATCGTTCTGCTTTACAGGTATCATATCAATATATGACCATAAACTTATATTTTTATGGACAAGTTGAACAAAAATAAAAAACACGATATATAATTAAAGGTGAGAGACGAAAGAAAAGAAATTGGAATAGGAAAGGTTGTACAGATAGACTTTTATAATATGCAGGGGGATAGAAATGAAATTAGAATTAAATCAGTTGACAAAGAAATACAAAAACAATGTTGCTATTGAGCAAGTGAGTTTTACATTTTTTGCGGGGATATATGGAATACTGGGTGCAAATGGAGCGGGAAAGTCGACGTTGATGAAGATGATGAGTACAATTTTAGCTCCTACTGAGGGAAAGATACTATGGGAGGATAAAGATATTTTTGATGATACGACAGATTATAGAGGGGTTCTTGGGGTATTGCCACAAAATTTTGGATACTATGATGACTTTACGGTTAAGGCTTTTTTAGAATTTATGGCAGTGGTAAAGGGAGTTAAGAAAACTGACATAAAAGAAAGCATTCAATATGTTTTAAAAGCTACGAAT
Source organism: Velocimicrobium porci (assembly GCF_009696045.1). Taxonomy (GTDB): domain Bacteria; phylum Bacillota; class Clostridia; order Lachnospirales; family Lachnospiraceae; genus Velocimicrobium; species Velocimicrobium porci. The sequence continues at coordinate 18,801 of NZ_VUMT01000026.1, forward strand.
CTGCAAAAAAAAGCTAAGGAAAAAATGAAGTCTTTATCAGGTGGAATGAAGCAGAGAGTTGGAATTGCACAAGCTTTAATCAATGATCCTAAAATATTAATTTTAGATGAGCCGACAGTAGGATTGGATCCGGAAGAAAGAGGACGGTTTCGTCAAATTTTAGCTTCAATAGGAAGGGATAGGATTGTAATATTATCTACCCATATTGTTCAGGATGTAGAATATGTGGCGGATAAACTTCTTATATTGAAAGAAGGAAAGATATTACATGAGGGAAAATTAGAGGAAATTTTAAGTGCAATAGATGGAAAGGTATGGGAATGTGAAACAATAACAATTGATAAGAATAAGGTGATTTTGTGTAATACAAGATTTGATAATGGGCATTATTTGAATCGCGTGATTTCTGATACATCTCCGTCAAGGGAGGCAAAAATAGTAAAACCAACTTTAGATGATTTATATTTGTATTATTTTAACGATGAAACAAAAGCGGAAGAAGATAATTGAAAAAAATTGGAAGCTTATTAGAAGTAATTTAAAATATATTAGAAAGGATAAGAAGAATAGTCAAACTCTAAAATATTCAATTTCAATTAAGTTGAAGTTTAGAGTGACAATGTTATAGATGGTGTGTTTATGAAAGATTTAATTAAAATCGAATTAAAAAAAATAATAAATCGGAAGGCAATATTTATTACATTTTTATTTATGTTAGCAATAAATATTGTATATTTTATTCTCTTTGATTATTGGTGGAATGATACATATATTCTGGAAGATGGTGGTACATCAATAGAAGCAGTGAAAGGGAAAGAAGCGATAGATATTGATAGAAAAATTGGTCAGTCTTTTTCGGGAATTCTAGATGAAAAGCAAGCAAAAGAGATTAATCATAGACTGGATGAAATCGAAAAAAAATACTCTGGTTATGGAGAAAATCAAAGATTTTTATTAATGAATAAATATCGAAATCAAAGAGCATTAGTAGAAAGGTATCAAAAAGATTATAAAAGCCTGGAAAATATAAAAATAGGGTATTGTACCGGATGGAGTAAATTTGTTATTGGTTTTTCTAATGTAATAACAATATGTTTGGGTGGTTTGATAATTGTTGGAGCTGCTAATATTTTTGTAGAGGAACGCAGTAAAAAAATGAATTATCTTATCGGAGCCAGCAAATATGGGAGAAATAAATTAGTTACTGCTAAGTTTATTTCTATGTATTTATATATTGCGTTTATCTATATTATATTATTTGTATTTAATTTGTTATTGTATGGAGCTGTTTATGGATTTGAGGAAGCCGATTGTGATATTCAATCTTCATTCATTTTTGTAAATTCTAATTATAAAATTAAATTCAGTCAATTAATTATTATAATGTTTATTCTTGGAATTATCAGTTGTGTTACATTGGGAAGTTGCATTTTGGCAATTTCGGCAAGATTATCTAATACATCTTCTGTTATGATTGCATCTGTATTAGTGGTATTTGCACCAGTGTTTTTTGACTTTTCCAGTTCTTTACCTAATGTTCAAAAATTGATTGAAATTATGCCGATTTATTTGTTAAATATCAAAGAAATGTTTATGAATACTACTCTATATTTTGGGAAAAAATTACAAATCCCGCTTGGTATAAGTCTTTCACTTTTATTGAGTGCAATTATATGGGTTTGGGTTCATCGTTATTTAAAGAAAAATGAAGTATGGAGCTCTTAAAATAAAAGATTAGAAATGTGCATTAGTTAGCAATACAGAATTTTATTTGTGCATTGCTAACTAATGTATTATTTTCTTATTGTTAAATAGATTTAGTAAAAATATAATGTATTTAAAATTTATTTTTCTATTGATCTTACTTGTTTAAGAAGATTTTGAAATAAGTATTGCGGCAGTTAAAATTTGTACTGTAAAGGAATATTCTAAGATTAATTTTGAAAAAAATAAATTTATCGCTTGACATTAAGAAGGTTCTGTTATAAAATAATATACGTTGTGAGAGAGCAGTGATTTACAACGGGTAAGCCCAGATAGCTCAGTCGGTAGAGCAGAGGACTGAAAATCCTCGTGTCACTGGTTCGATTCCGGTTCTGGGCATTTGAAAGGATTACAATTTTATATCAGAATATTTATACATGCGGGTGTAGTTCAATGGTAGAACACTAGCCTTCCAAGCTAGATACGTGGGTTCGATTCCCATCACCCGCTTTTTTGCTGTACAATTTTATCGGTTTTAGACTAAGTGAATTGAAGAAAGGGTGTTTTGTTTATCATGAAAATATTACTTGTAGCAGTAAATGCAAAATATATACATTCGAATCTTGCAGTATATAGTTTACGAGGATTTAATCAAGAGAACAAAGATAAAATAGAAATTGTAGAATATACAATAAATAATCAGATGGAGGATATTTTACAGGGAATTTATAAGAAAAAGCCGGATGTAATTGCGTTTTCCTGTTATATCTGGAACATTGAGATGATTCACAGAGTCGCAAGAGAATTAAGAAAAGTATTACCTGAAGTTCCAATTTGGTTTGGAGGTCCGGAAGTTTCTTATAATCCGGAAGAACAATTGCAGTTTAGATCATATCTTACGGGAATTATGGTAGGTGAAGGAGAAGAAACATTTAAAGAATTAGTTAACTTTTATATTGGCAGAGAAGCCGGTGAAAAGGAACACTCTCTTTCGAGTATAGCCGGTATTGTATTTCGTGATTGTGATTCGATTGTAGTGAATCAAAAAAGAGCTCCGCTTCCTTTAAGTCAAATTCCTTTTCCATATGAAGATATGGAGGGAATGGAGCATAAGATTATTTATTATGAATCAAGCAGAGGCTGTCCATATTCCTGCAGTTACTGTCTTTCCTCTATTGATAAAGGCATACGGTTAAGAGATATTGAATTGGTAAAAAAGGAGCTTCAGTATTTTATTGATCATAATGTTCCACAGGTAAAATTTATAGATCGTACATTTAATTGCAATCATGAACATGCGATGGCTGTTTGGCAGTATATTTATGAACATGATAATGGAATTACCAATTTTCATTTTGAGATTTCTGCAGACTTACTAAGAGAAGATGAGATACAGCTGATTCGAAAATTTCGCAAAGGTTTAATTCAGCTGGAAATTGGCGTTCAGTCAATTAATCCGGAAACAATTTCTGCAATTCATCGAAAAATGAACTTAGATAAGTTAGCCTACGCTGTAACTGAGGTTCATAAAGGAGAAAATATTCATCAACATCTTGATTTGATAGCAGGTCTTCCATATGAAGATTATAATTCTTTTCGAAAGTCATTTAATTATGTTTATGAATTGAAACCAGATCAGCTTCAGCTTGGATTTTTAAAAGTATTAAAAGGTTCCTGCATGATGGAAGAGAGTGAAAAATATGGGATCGTATATCAGGACGAAGCTCCTTATGAGGTATTATTTACAAAATGGCTTCCATATTCGAAAACGATGGAGCTGAAAAAAGTGGAAGAAATGGTCGAAGTATATTATAATAGTGGACAATTTACTATGACAATTCCATATTTGCTTCATTTTTTTGAAACGCCATTTGACTTTTATAAGAAATTAGGGGATTATTACGAGGCAGAAGGATTGGATTTGGTTAGTCATTCCCGAATCGGAAGATATGAGATTTTGCGAGAGTTTTGCATTCAGAATCAAATTGGAGAGGTAAAAACGGTAGAGGAGTTAATGGTATATGATCTGTATATAAGGGAGAATATGAAAAGTACTCCGCCATTTGCAATACAGACAAAAGTGGAGAAAGAGTGGATACAAAACTTCTATAGAGAGGAAGAAAAACTTCATCGGCTTCTTCCAGAGTACAAGGAATATAATCATAAGCAGATTAGCAGAATGACACATATAGAGCATTTTTCGGTCAATTTAGAAAAAGCGGTGACAGAAGGAATTACAGAGAAAAAACAGGAATACATTTTGTTTTTCTACAAAAACCGTAATCCGCTTAATAATCAGGGAAATGTAGTTCGAATAACAGAAAATTTTTAATATTATTGCGATTTATATGGGGGCTTTTTTTCTCTCATTCTATATTTTAAAGGGGTACAACTATAAGTTTTTTGAAACTTTTTAATAAAACTTGCAGAGTAGTCATAGCCGACTTCATGTGCAATTTCTGCAACAGATTTTTCTGTAGTGCATAGTAGGACAGCAGCAAGTGACATTTTTAGAGAAGCAGTGTACTCTCCTATTGTCATATGGTAATAATAGGAGAAACCTGCTTTTAATTTTTGGGAATTAATTAGTAGTTGTCTGCTCAATGCCTCAATTGTCGGTGGATGAATAAACTGTTCTGTCAAAATATCATGAGCCTTTTGAATACTTTTGAAATCTTCTTCCGTAAAGTTAAGTTTCTTTTTTTTCCCAATTGTAACACTTCCATAGTTAATTTGTCTTGAAAAGCCATTTTGCCCATCTGGTGTTTCGGTTTCTTTAATTGCACCCATACATTCAAGAACTGCTGCTTCTAAATGCAAAGCGTTAAGAGAATCTGTCTGATCAAGATGAATCATTCTGGAAACGATGGGTAAAATATCAGATGGAAGATAGTAATAAGTCTGATTTTCTATAAAATAATTAAATATGGAAAAGTTAGAAAAGCGGTTGGAAAGTTCTTCAAAAAATGCAGGATAGATTGTTATTTCAGCACCATAAAAATGCTGCCCTTTTTTCCAAAGCTGTTTCCCACAGATTCCTTTTTCAAAAACAAGAAAAGTGGATGGCATAAAGGAAGAGACTGGCTGCTTTTCTAATTGATAGCTTGTTATTCCATCGTAAACAATGCCCAAACGTAAAATAGGGTTTGAATTATTAAATTGAATTTCAAATCCTTGTGGAATTGTATAGTCTGCAACTCCAAAATCATAAAATCCTGTTCTCTCATAAAGACGATAAAATCCATATTCCGGATGAAATTTATTTTCATAAAGGATATAATTTTTCTTTTTTGTTGGTTGAAACCCAAGCTCTTTTAAAATAATATTGCGAAATTCTTTGGGTTGATTTGAAAAGTACATAATTACCTCCTGATGTTAAGATTTTTTTATTATAGACGATTGCTCGTTTATATACAACAAATAATTAAAGTGGGTGTTAAAATAGTTAAAAAAGGTGATTGTGTTGCAAGGAAGAAGATGCTTTGTTATAATGCGAACTGTAGTTAGTTTAGACTAACATAAATACAAAAAAGGAGATAAATCAATGAAAAAAATATCAATTTTATTTATAATTGCAATATTTGCATTTGGAATTTTAGTGGGATGTCAAAGTTCCGCAAGCCAGTCAGCGGATGGGAATTCTGAAGCTACAAAAAATACTGCAGAAGAATCTACCGCAGAAAACAAAACAGATATAGAGAAAACGATTACAGTTACAGATGCCAGAGGGGAAGTTGAAATTCCGGCAAATCCTAAAAAAATCGTAGATTTAAGTGGGAATAGTGATATTCTATCTGTACTTGGGTATTCTGTTGTAGGAACTGCCAATTCAGATGCCTATGATTATACAAAGTTTCCTTCTTATTTGGAGAAAACTTTGAAAGGGGCTAAAATCTTAGGATATAGTATGCAGGATACAATGGACATTGAAGGCATTTTGGAATTAGAGCCAGATTTAATTATTATTTCCAGTGTACAGGAAAAAATGTATGACCAGTTAAAAGAAGTTGCACCGACTGTAATGGTTGAATTAGCACAGATTAATTGGAAAGATGATATTAATGCATTTGCAAAGATAATGGATAAAGAAGAAAAAGCAAGTAAATGGCTAAAGGAATATGAAACAAAGGCGCAGGAAAAGGGTAAAGAAATAAAAGAAAAGTATGGTGAGAATACTACTTATCTGGCAATGTTAGCCAGTGGTGGACAGTTATATGTTTTTGACTCTGCAGGTATTGGAAGCATCTTGTATGAAGATATGGGATTGAAGAAACCAGAAAATATGCCGGAACAGGAGAATATCAGCCTTCCGGTTATTACCTATGAAGGTCTTGCAGAAATTGATGCGGATTATATGGTGATTGTTGGTACAGATGAGGATATGAGTAGTCTTAAGAAAAACAGCATTTATAAAAATATGCGTGCAGTAAAAGATGAGAACGTAATTGAATTACCTTCCAGTCCATACTTTAATATGGGTTATAGCTGCATAGGAAGAAATCTCTTTTTAGATGAATTTTTCTCTTTGATGGAAAAATGATTTTGTAAAAAGTAAGTGGAGAATGAATATGAAAGTGAAGCTTAAAATAATAACAGTAGCAGGTGTGCTACTGTTATTTGTCGGTATGTTTGCATCAATCCATATTGGTGCAAAAAATATTTCAGCAGAAGAAATATATCATGCTTTTTTTCAATATGAAGATACGCTGAATGACCAGTTAGTTCGGAATATTAGGCTGCCAAGAATGTTATGTGGTGTTTTGACAGGTGGTATGTTAGCATTGACAGGAACTATGATGCAGGGAGTATTGAGAAATCCTATTGCAGAGCCTTCTATTATGGGAGTTACACAAGGTGCAACACTGGCAGTTGCAATTTCTTCGGTTACGTTTATTGTAGGAGGAACTTATGGAAATTTCTTAATGTCACTTTTAGGAGCTTTTATCAGTGGAGGTTTAATTTTAGCATTTACAATGTGCCGTGCCTCCAACCAAAGCGTTTCCCGAATCCTTTTAGCGGGGACAGCAATGAGTACATTTTTCTTATCTTTAGCTTCTGTTGTTGCACTTTTAGGAAATCGCTCACAAGAGCTGGCATTTTGGGTAGCAGGAGGATTAAGACAGGCAGGTTGGATACAAGTGGGAATTTTGAGTGGAGTGGGAGGTATTTTTAGTATTGCCGCTATTTTTTTGTCTAAAAAAATTAATTTAATTAGCTTAGGAGATGAAGTGGCGATAGGTCTTGGCGTTTCGCCGAAAAAAGTGAAAATTCATACAATTTTATACTTAATTCCAATTTGTGCAGTATGTGTTGCTACGGCAGGAAATATTGGATTTATTGGATTGTTTGTTCCTCATATTATTCGTAAATGGATTGGAAACGATTATCGGAATCTGATGCCATTATCTTTTTTATATGGAAGTGTGATTTTAGTTTTTGCGGATATTGCAGCACGAACAATATCCGCTCCATATGAGCTTCCGGTTGGCCTATTTACAGCGTGTATAGGAGTTCCTGTTTTCTTATTGCTTGTTCGAAAGGAGAAAAGTTAAATAATGAAACATAAAAATAAGGTTTTCACATTTATTTGTATTATCTTTCTTCTTATTACCGTATTATTAGCGCTCATGATTGGAAGCTACCAAATGACCCCAAATGAGGTATTACAGACTTTTTTAGGAAATGGAAGTAAGCTTCAAAATTTTACAATATTTCAAATTCGTCTTCCGAGGACCGTACTTGCGATTATTGTAGCGACAGCACTTGGTATATCAGGCAGTGTATTACAGGGAATAACAAGAAATCCTTTGGCAGAACCGGGAATGATTGGTATTAACGCAGGAGCAGCACTTGGAGTTGTATTATGGATTTCATCTGGAACAAGTGCTTATTATTCGGCATTGCCAATATCAACTGTCATATTTTTACCATTAATCGCTATGGTCGGTAGCTTGGTTTCTGTTACATTTATCTATTTTTTTGCTTATAAAAAAGGAATTAGTCCTGTAAGGTTTATTCTTACAGGTGTAGGTGTCAATGCGGGAATTTCAGCAATTATTTCGTTTTATCAATTGAATATGTCAAAAGGAGATTATAATCAGGTGTTGACATGGACAAATGGAAGTTTGTGGGGAAGTAATTGGAACTATATTTTATTGACAGCTCCAATTATTTTTGGGCTTGCAATCCTTATATTGATTAGAAGCAGAGTATTAGATGTTCTCAGTCTTGGAGATGAATTGGCAACCGGGCTTGGTGTTCAGGTACAAAAAGAAATACTGTTTTTCTTAATTACGGCTTCTTTTTTAGCAGCAATTGCCACATCGGTAGCAGGAAATATAGCGTTTATTGGTTTGCTTGGACCTAAACTGGCAGAGAAGGTGTTAGGGGGCAATTATCGTACAAGACTTCCGTTTGCAGCAGGGATTAGTGCTATTATTCTTGTACTCGCAGATACAGTTTCACGAAATTTATTTGCACCAATTGAGATTCCGGTTGGAATTATTGTATCAATTTTGGGCGTGCCATATTTTATTTATTTGATGATAAAAGAAAAATAGGAGGTTTTAAAAGTGGGAATCGAAATAAAAAATCTGCAGGCGGCATATGAGGATAGAGTTGTTATTCCCTGTGCCAACCTTACGATACCGGAAGAAAAAATTACGATGATGATTGGGCAAAATGGGTGTGGAAAATCTACCTTATTGAAATCAATTGCACGGATTATTCCAATAAAAAAAGGAGAGATTTTTTTAGATGGGATAAGCACAAAAAGTATATCATCTAAAATGCTTGCAAAGAAACTTGCAGTTTTACCCCAGAGTCCGATAGTTCCGGAAGGAATAACAGTAAAAAATCTCGTGGGATTTGGAAGATTTCCATACCAAAAAGCGTTGTCTGGTCTTACGAAAGAAGATTATGAAATAATAGAATGGGCGATGAATAAAACTGGTGTATATGAGTTGAGAGAACGTAAAGTAGAGGAATTGTCAGGAGGGCAGAGACAGCGGGTCTGGATTTCGCTTGCTTTGGCACAGCGGACAGAGATTTTATTATTAGATGAACCAACTACTTATTTAGATATGGCACACCAGCTGGAGATATTAGAACTGCTTCAAAAATTAAATGAAGAGGAGAAAACAACAATTGTTGTAGTAATTCATGAATTAAATCATGCTTCCAAATTTGCAGATTATGTGGTTGGAATGAAACAAGGGGAAATTTTATTTAAAGGAGCTCCAAAAGATGTAATTTGTGAGGAAAATTTACGAGAGTTATATGAGATAGAAGCAGTATTGATGAAAAATGAAACGAAAGGCTATCCTGTGTGTGTAGATTATTCTTTGCTTCGATAATTGTTTTTTTAAAATTTGCTTTAGCTTCTCGAACTATGAAAATGTTGTGTTAGATTATATTGTTGCGATATAATAAAGAAAATTGATTATTCAATTAACTGTAAATTTGTAATAAAAAATTATGTGCCATATGTAAATAGATAGAAGGAGTGCAAAATAAGATGGTAAAGAGGGTTACAAAAACTGAGCGGGAGAGAGTACAAAAAATATTAGATTTGTTAGATGAACATTATACAAGGGAATATAAATGTTATTTGAATTACGAAACACCGTGGCAGTTGTTGATTGCAGTTATTTTAAGTGCCCAGTGTACGGATGCGAGGGTGAATATAGTAACAAAGGATTTGTTTCAGAAATACCATACGGTTGAAGCATTTGCAAACGCAGAACAAAAAGAGTTAGAGAATGATATTCATTCGACAGGTTTCTATAAAAATAAGGCGAAGAATATTATTTTATGTGCAAAACGGCTGATTGAAGTGTATGGTGGTGAAGTTCCAAGAACGCTTGAGGAGTTGACCAGCCTTGCGGGAGTTGGAAGAAAGACTGCGAATGTCATTCGGGGAAATATATATAATGAACCAAGCATTGTTGTAGATACTCATGTTAAGCGGATATCAAGAAAGTTAGGGTTTACGAAAGAAGAAGACCCTGAAAAAATAGAGTATGATTTGATGAAAGTACTTCCAAAAGAGCATTGGATTTTATATAATATTCAAATTATTACGCATGGACGTGGTTTGTGTACTGCCAGAAATCCAAAATGTGAAGAATGTTTCTTGCGGGAATTGTGTAAAGAAAAGTAAGATTATGATGCCTTCAAAGTAGATTTTGGCAACCTCTATGACGGAAATATCTGGTAGTTTAACTTCAAGAAATATTATGTTTTAAAGACCAATTTGATAAACAAAATTTTAATTCATGGATAATTTGTAAAAATGGGAAAATTTAGCGGTTGAATTGTAACGACAAAAGCGTTACAATGAAAGAAACAAGGAGGTGTTATCATGGAAAAAACAGCAACATTGAACTTAAGAGTAAATCCGACTGTCAAAGAACGGGCAGAGAAAGTGTTGTCTCAGTTAGGTGTTCCGATGTCGACAGCAATTGATATGTACTTGAATCAGATTTCCCTTACAGGTGGAATTCCATTTTCTGTTTCTTTACCAAAGGCACCAGTATCCATTCATGCAGAGGTCATGACAACGGAAGAAATCCATCAAAAACTGGAAAAGGGATACAATGACATAGCGGCAGGAAGAGTACAGAATGCAGCGGAGGCATTTGCAAAATTTAGGGAGAATCATTGATATGAAACGATATACGGTGGAGATTACGAATGAAGCCTTGGCTGATATGGATCAGCTCTATAACCATATCGCTTATGTCCTTCAGGCACCGGAAAATGCAATAGATCAGTATAATCGGATTGCAGATGCCATTTTGACATTGGACACTTTGGCTGAACGAATCCGCATTATGGAGTCAGAACCAGAACGGAGTAAAGAGATGAGACGATTGTTGGTAGACAATTATTCCGTTTTTTATGTAATCCAAGGAGATAAAGTGATTGTAACGGGTGTATTGTATAGTGCATCAGATATTGAAAACCGATTAAAAGGTTAGCAGATGAAAATGAAATATTGAACATTAGACAGGATATGTTCCCGTAAAAAGGAAGGTATCCTGTCTTTTTTGCTTTATAGGAAAGTTCGACTTTCGTTAAACGCTTGGATGAAAATAGCCCGCACAAAGGCGGGCATGGGAAATAGACGACACTGTTTAGAAGATATAAAAACCTTCTACACCAGCCTCATCGGCGAAT
>NZ_VUMT01000027.1 GCF_009696045.1 Velocimicrobium porci
GCATTCTTCTTAAATTCTTCTGTGTACTGTGTAGCCATGTCTTACTCCTCCAATCTTTAGCTTTAATAATAAATCTATATTAAGGATTATTCCATATCTAACTTGTACTATTTACATTCTAACACCATATCCTTTGGTCGTGTGCTGGTGAAAGAAAACCATCGAAAAAAAGGACTGGCAAAAGAAATGGTTCAAAAAGCAATTACGTTTATTACAGAACATTTAAACGAAAAAGAAATCCGAATTTCCGCTCAGTCCTACTTACAAAAATTTTATGAAACTTTTGGATTCAGGCAAGTATCCGATATTTATTTAGAAGACGGAATAAAACATATGGAAATGTTTTACCAAAAAAATACAACATCTTAACCAATTTATCTCTATTTTTACCATCCTTTGAATAATCTTCCTACCATCAAAAAAACAAGTAACGAGATAAATGTGAGATAAAATATAACGGAAAATTTTTCAAGCGAAATAAAATTGCAGATTTTTTTCGACTGCAATATTAGCGTATAAACATAATGCGGATTTTATTACATCGGTGTACCAACTTCGATCAGATTTCCGTCAGGGTCATAAAAACGAATTACTTTTTGTCCCCAAGGATGTTCCATTAAATGGGTAACATATTGAATAGGCTCTTTGTAGCTCTTCAACTTTTCTACAAAACGCTCAATATCTGATTCTTCAAAATAAAGTTCTGTTGCATTATTCTGAGGAATTATATCTCTTTCCATAAAACGCCTCCATATTTCAGCGTCTTGCAGCACAAGTCCCTCAGTCATAATCACATTTCCCCCATTATCAAGAATGACATTCAATCCAAATAATTCTTTATAAAAAGCAATAGATTTTTCTATATCTTCGACTACAATCAAAACATTTTTTAGTTTCATAAATCTCTCTCCTTAATATAAATCTTTATCCAAGAACCTATCTTTTCTTTCGAAGAAATCCTGTCAAAAAGAAGTTTCCCTGCATCCATCACCTCAGCATTTCTTCTATTATTGATGGGTTCTTCTATTGTTCCGTAGACAGAACTTTCAAGTGCAGAAATCCAATCATTGCGGGTGTTCTGCGACTAAACAATTCCGGTTCATTGACAAGCCAAGAATATAAAATTTTTTCTGATACGCAATACATAATATAAAAACTCTGGCATATCTATTTTATAAAATAGAGCTGTCGCATCTATCATTCTGCAGTAACCATACTAAATCTATCGAGAAATAAAATGCTCAACCTTTACTACCCACTCAGCCTTAATTTCCCACATGGTTGCCTGTGTAGATAAAATATGATGCTTATCTCCGTCAAACGAGCAACTTATATCAAATATGTTTTCCCAGCTTTTTTGCCTTTGTTCTTTTGAATAGTGAACAGACTCATCATAAGGAAATATAATTTCTCCATCATTCAGAACAACATGCCAATAATCAAAATCAGAAAGTAACACACAATTATCCGGTACATCAATTGTCAAAAGTACAATAGGTGTTCCTTTTTCTCCCCAGCCTCGTCCATGAGATCGCATATCAGGTCTTTTACGCTTCCCTTCCCACTGATACCACGCCCACACCGGATATAAAACTCCAGCAGGAGGATTGCCAATACGCTTTTTCATCTGGTCAGCCATCCATACATATGATTTTTTAAAAATTTCTTCTATTATATACATTGGATTACCCCGAAGAACACCTTTTTGCACCAATTCCTCGTATGCATCCCTATGCTGTATTGTCCATAAAATCATAATTACCTCCAATAATTCCCAATACTTAACTTATACTCTAAGAGATTCGCAATCAAACATTACAAGAACAATTCAGGAACTAATTTATACCTATAAGCAAACGCTTCCTATTCATTTTCGTTTTCATCAAAATACTTTTTCAGTATATCTCCTACGATAGTATTCCATAGTACGGTATTCCAAAATATCATTCATATGTTTCTTAAATGCCTCATTTCCTATTACATCTTCCAGTTCATCCCTAATTGCAATTGCATAACCCTCTTTCTCAATAAAGAAACCTTTGCCTGAAGACTTTAGGAATTTAATAGGCATACTTTTCGCCTTACTCAAATGCTGTTTATCTGTCATGGCTTTATAGTCCGCATAGGATATATCTGCTGCAAAATCTTTCCAATTCATTCCATTATCAAAGAACTTTTTCCAAACTACCAATACCTCTTCATCTTTAACCGCCAACCGTATATTTCCATCATTGTAGAAACTGTATAAAATTGGCATCTTATAAACCTTCTGCATATCCGTAGTTTCAATCAATGATAAAAACTCTCTTCCGGTTCCTTGATATACTGCTTTTTCCTCCGCAGATAACACCTGCATTTCATTTAAAAATTCCATATATCTTCGAAATGGATTTTCCTTAGCATGTTTAATACAATATTGGTATATGCCATCATCCATGTATGTAAACAGTTCCATTCGTGATGGAACTTTGCCATCCAGTAGTTCTTTCACTCTGTAAAATTCCTGCTTAATTCGCTCCTTAACAGATACTGTTTTCTTATCCAACTCCTTGAATAAGTCAATCAGTCTCATATCAAAATCCACGATACAATCATCAGGATATTCTATATCGTTGTAATCATGGGCTGTCTTTTCTCCAAAACTTTTCCCACCACTCAATAAGAGTTGTGCCCGTCCCGCTTTTTCATAGTTACCGATAAAATCCAAAACATTCAAGTATTCTTTTCCTTTACTGGTTCGAAGCCCACGCCCTAATTGCTGTAAAAATACAATAGGTGATTCCGTTGGTCTTAAAAACATAACCATATCAAGAGCAGCAATATCTACGCCTTCATTAAACATATCTACAGAGAAAATCACCCTAATTTCCTGATTCTTCAATTTTTCGATTGCCTTATCCCTGTCTTCCGAAAATTCACCATCTGCGTTGCTATATACCGCAACTGACTCTATGCCTCTTTTACAAAACTCCTTCGCCATTTCTTCTGCATGCTGTCTTGAACAACAAAATCCAAGAGCTCTTTTAGAGCGATATTTCATATAGTACTTATAAATCAAATCGTATCGCTTTACATTTCCAATATAAGTATCATTCAATTCCTTTGCATCATAATGTCCTTTTACAAGCTGCAATGAAGAATAATCTGTTTCATCATAAATACCATAATAATGAAACGGAACAAGTACTCCTTTGTTAATTGCTTCTTTTAAAGAAATCTCATATGGCACATTATAATCACATATTTCATAAATATTTTTGCCATCCATTCTTTCAGGCGTGGCTGTAAGTCCCAACAAAAACTGTGGTTTGAAATAATTAACAATTCTCTGATACTGATCATTTACCGCATGATGAAACTCATCCACGACAAGGTATATTTCATCCGTTCCCTTTAACCATTTATCCAACGACTCAAGATTGCGTCCCAAGCTATCCTTACTTACTATCAGTAAATCATCAGAATTTAATATATCAATCGTTCTGTCATGGATGTTAGAACCAGACACAATCCGGTATCGAAATGAGTTGATATTTGGTATAGATTCCGTATACGCATATTTCTGAAATGACTCTGCCGCCTGATCCAACAACATCTGTCTATGGGCAATCCATAATATTTTTTTCTTTCTATTTAATGCGTGCTTCAATAACCAAAGGGAAGCCGTATATGTCTTTCCAGCCCCTGTTGGGAGAACCACAAGTGTACTATATGCGCTCTCTTTGTCAATAATATCCAAATTTTCCATCGCAGCCTTTTGATGAGCGTACGGTATCCTGTTGTTTGCACCCTTTTTTGCAGATACAAGTCCATTTGCCTTAACCTCTATGTACGTTTGTTCCATAAACAGCCTCCCTGTTGTTTTAATCTATCGCATAGTGAATTTACCCCTACCTAAAACTTCTTCAATCGTCGGCATCCTATTGTTTATTGTAACACTAAACTACTGTGTACACAAATACCTATTTTTCTTTAATAAAATAGTCACAATCCCACCTTTTCTCGCAGTTCTCTCTTATACTTGTAGTATGTCCCCCTAGCAATCCCTATCAACTTCATACATTCCGAATCATCCAACGAACCCTCAAAATCTTTGCTATATTTGACAATCTGCTCTTTTGAAATAACAGATTTCTTTGTTGTCAGTTTCGCTCCAGCGGGCTGTCCAATCTGTTTGCCATTAAGGCGAGCAGTTTCGATTCCCTCTTTTGTCCTTTGGTGCAAGTCGGCAACTTCTTTTTCAGATTGTTCAAATGCCAATCGTATCTGTTTCTCTGCAAGTTTAAGTATGTATTGGTTCAGAGCCGCAATAATGGTTTTCATCAATTCATCCGTAGCCTGATCTCCACTATCCATTGTAATGCTAATCTGGTTATCAATCGCCTGTTTATATGTTGCTGTGTTGATATGCGGCTCTTTAAGAAATACCAGATTGATATTTCGGTTGAACAGTTCCTGATAAAGAGCAAACCCCTCCTCTGCAGTTCGGCTCATTCTGGATACGCTATCAAAAATAATCTGATCCCCAGATTTTACAGTACGTAGGATTTTGTCAAATTCCTTTCTCCCCTGAAACTTCGTTCCAGTATAAACTTCCTTTACAATATGAGCCCTCGGGTATTCTTTTAGTATATTCCGCACCTGCCTGTCGATACTCTGCTTCGGTGTAGATATTCTGCAATAACCATAATCCATATTTTATATCCATCTCCATTTCTATAAAAAAATAGTGCCCAAAGTAACGACCGACAGATAAAGCACTGATTTTATTCCAATCAGCCTTACTGTCAGCCGCACTTTTGACACAAAAAACCATAACGTTACTTTTGAAACTGTACTAATTTCCGTCAAGCAGTTCTGTCGGTTCTCTACCATCATATTCTTCTAAATCAGACAGAGAATCAAAATCAAGACTAAATGCACTTCCATCCATAGACAAATGCGTGTATATCTCACTGCTGCCACCAATGCAGACAATAGCATCATCTGGTATATGCTCCTGTAGATATTCATAAAGCTGTCTGACTGTCACATTTCGTCCATGTTTCCAGTATTTTGAATCATACAACCTAATTTCCTCCTTAAAATCTCCCAGAGACAAGTTGAACCCTCAGCTCTGGGAGACATTTTTTCTGTTATACCGTCTTTTCAGACACTCCGTATTGCTCCTGATCACGCACGAGGACTTCCAATAGTTCAATTATATTTTCCCAACGCTCATATCTCAAATACTCAATATCCATGTATAACTGATACAAAGTGGCAATCACATTGTCCCCACATTTTATGCAGGCATTGATGTGTTCCTGTGAAATATCCTCGGCATATTCAAAATATTCCCAGATGCAACAATAAAAGCGGATTTCATTACAACGATCAAATATTTCCTGCCGGGTGGTGGACAGTGTCTTATATTTAAACAATTCAAACTCATTTTCTATAGACCGGATCACCTTGATTGCTTTTTCTGAAAATTCTCCTCTTTTCAAGCAAACCACCTCCTACGCGGCTATGGCAATCTTGCCTGTTTGATGACTGTAGCGGTAGACATGGTAAGAAAGTATTTCATTAAGGGCAAGTTGTGTGTCATTAACCTCACGAACCATCTGCCGCAGAGTATCCGCTTCCGTTTCATGACCTTCTGATGGAATTAACAAAACTTCATGCACCGATGATGGAATAATCATTAAATCTTTACCCAGCATTTCTGCTGTAGCCTTTAGTACACCTTCATTCATCATCTGTACTGCACCATTAAGTTTTTCCTTATTTGTCAAAATATACATAGGAATCATTTCTTCATCATTAAATACAGTTTCATTCGTTCCTATCATTTCTCCAAGAAGATTCTGCAGATTTTCCAGAGAGCTTTCATCATATCTCTCCATGTTTTCTTTTGTCTGACGAAATAATTCTTCTTCATCCACTTTCCACATTTTAACATGATCATGTGTCACACGGATACTTCCCATGCCCCCGGTTTTCTCACAAGGATAATTTACCGTATATATCAGGGAAAGATCCAAGAATTCCCGGTGCGGCAGCGTCTTTAACAATTCTTCATTTTTTTCAGTGTTAATCAGACGACCGCGCAATCTTTGTTTGGCATTCTCATAATTCGTGAAAGATGAAGTGTCCCAATTCTTGGAAACAGCATGTTCCCTATAGACTTTAATAATATCCTCTACAATTGCATCCATCGCCATTGCACCATGTTCATATTTCTCGTGATAGTACTCCAAATAAATACAAGGACTTAGATTAACCTGTCTGTTTAAAATATTCAAACCATGTAGGACAATTCCGTTATTCTTCGGAATTTCCGTAATATGCATCACATATTCATGTCCCATTTCCTTAGCAACTCTATCTGCTATTTCTGTTAAAAATTCTTTTATATTCATTATGCTTCCTCCAATCAAAAAACAGCACCTTCACCTTTTCATAGTGAAAGTGCCATCGTAATTTATGCTGCTGATTTCGTTCGTTTCAATGCTGACATTACTTTCTTGTAAAGTTCCTCACTCATCTGTTCCGGCTGCTCAATCTTATACCTCTCCTTGACTGCTTCCATACCTACACCTGTTCTCTGCAATTCTGCCTCCAGAGAATGCATTTGCATATCAGTAATTGCTCCCGGTACCGCCTGAGTGATCTGCTGTTTTCCTTTACCTTTTGTACTTTCCTTCCGGGTAATATCTGCCCCCTGCTGTCTCATCTCGTAGACAATGACACCCTCCCCATTTACAATAGATAAGGATATAATCTCTCTGTCATTATTATAATCTATCGCCGCAACGGAAAATCTATCATTGCAATAGAGTTTGTCACCATTTCTCTGAATATTTGCTTTTCCAGCGGGAATCCATACAAAAGGTGCCGAATAAAGTTCTCTGCCAATACCCCAGTTGAAGCAGGCACGCTTGAAAGAATCCGAAGCCTGTGATTTTTCTTTTTCTGTATACCCTGTTGTACCAACATCCTGCTTTGATACCCAAGTTTTTGTATTCTTATCATAAATTTCCACAGTACAATAAAGATTTCCGTCTATGCTTTGATGCGTCCTTTTCCATCCGAACGGTCCAAATGTCTCATCCAAGATTCGCTGGTCAACTCTCGCATCTTTATAAAGTAAAAGATTAAGTCCATTGTCTTTAATAATCGACACACGGCACTCAATTTCATTTGCCCTTAGCAAACGTATCATGTTATCCTCCATCAAAAAACTCCTTCCTTAACTGAAAATAAAAAGGGACAGAATCATTGAATTAAAAATCATCCTGTCCCTTTTGCCATTATGCTGCCTTTACAGAAAAGCGTCTTGATGATGTTGTCTTAGCATAATCTGCATAGACCTCCGGCTTTTCCTGTTTAATACGCTTTGTGTCAAGTCTGGTCGTATCTACATTACTCCACGATACCCGATAATGCTCGTTGACTGCCAGTTCGTGATCCTGCATAAACAGCTTGATTTCCTGCTCAATCTGCTTCTGCTCTAACTGCAGTTCTTCAATATAAGCAAGTATTTCCTCTCTGCGTTCAAGTTTTTCATCAAATCCCACAAGTTCAATAGAACTTGCTTTCTTTGCCACATGGAAATACTTTTCCAGAACTTCATCACATACTTTAGAACCATCCGGATCCGGAATAACTTTCGGCACAATATGATTATTCCAGAAATCTCCTTCGATTGCCCGAAGCTGACTAATCAGATCGTCATCCCATACCAATTTGCGGTATGTAAATTCTCTGCCAAGAATGACACACGCAATATACCATGTACGCTTCCCTGTCACTGCCATGTAGTGATAGCACTGCATAATATAGTGAAGCGGGATTTCTCCATCACTCCATTTGTCAGCATTGTATGCCGAAGCGGTCTTACATTCCAGTCCCGCATCTTCTCCTAATTAGTCTCTAATCCTTTCAAATCTCATTTTATATGACTTTTGCAAGCTGTTAAGCTAACTTGTGGAACATATGCCGAACCTTATCTATACGGCTATTCGGGCGGCGGGGTTGGCAAATAAATTTACCAATAGCTGGCTGGTATCCTTTTAACTCTGTCAAGCAGACTCCCTGCCCATTTGTGAAATAAGTTAAATCGTTCCTGTATTCTTGAATACATCTAGCAGGGATTTCTCCTTTCAGAATGACCTCGTCATTCTTTATCTGAGTACTTACAATATCTGCACAATACCTTGGAGCATCATGATACGCCCGTGAGAGATATTCCTGCGGTGCATAAATTTCAAAGTGGAGATATGGCTCTAATAGTTCTGTCCCTGCTTTTTTTAAAGCCTGCTCCAATACGATAGGGGAAAGCAGCCGAAAGTCTGCGGGGGTACTTACAGGACTATAATACAATCCATATTCAAAACAGATTTTACAGTCTGTCACTTTCCATCCATACAGCCCCTGCTCGCAGCCATAAAGAACCCCCTCCATAACCGCATTTTGGAACGATTGATTTAAATATCCAAGTGAAACTCTGCTTTCATACTGCACTCCGCTTCCAATAGGGAGCGGCTCTATGGACAACCCGACAGAAGCCCAGAAAGGATTTGGCGGGACTTCTATGTGGATGGTATATTCTGCTTTTCTAAGCGGTCTTTCCATATATATAACAGTAGGCTCTTTTATTTCTGCCTCCACATGATATTTTTCCTCAAGGATGGCACAAATGACTTCCATCTGCACATTCCCCAAAAAAGAAAGTATAATCTCATGCGTTGTAGTATCCACATAATATTTTAAAAGAGGGTCGGCATCTGAAATTTCTGTAAGTGCCCCAAGCAATATTTCCCGCTGTTCAGATTTCTTTACTGCAATCGTTGTTTGGAGCATAGGGAGAGGATTTTCAATAAATTTTCTCTGCGGCAACAGTATTTCGTTCCCCAAAATACTGTTTAGCTGCAAAACATCATTTGGTAAAATTACAATATCACCAGAGCAGGCTGTATCGGATGAATATAATTCACCGTTTGTCGGAACATACATCTCTGTGATTTTTATTTTCTCTTTTTCAGATATTCTAATAACATCCCTCAAATGCAATGTTCCGCTATATATACGCACATAAACAAAACGCCGCCTTTTCTCTGAATATTCAATCTTAAAAACCTGCCCGCATAGTTCAGATTGACCTTCAGGCGTTGATGAATAAAATTTACTGGCAATTACTTCTATAAGCTGCCGAATCCCCAGATTGTTTTTAGCGCTTCCGTGATAAACGGGAAATAACGTTCCGTTTTGGAATCTCCTGTTTTCTTCCTGTTCCAGTTCTGACATTTTAAACGGTTTCCCTGACATATATTTCTCTAATAGTTCATCGTTTCCCATAATTACCGCATCCCACTGTTCCATATCGTCATTGTCCGTTACATTTATATGGGGATGCTGCCCAACCTTTTGCTTCACTATAATTTCCGAAGAAAGCTTTGCTTTCATTTCCCGATATACCATTGGCAAATCAATCCCCTCTTGGTCAATTTTATTGATGAAAAAAATTGTCGGAATCTTCATTATCTGTAGTGCATGAAACAGTATACGGGTCTGTGCCTGTATGCCATCCTTTGCAGAAACTAATAATACTGCTCCGTCTAATACGGATAAAGAACGGTATACTTCCGCCAAAAAATCCATATGGCCTGGCGTATCTATAATGTTGACTTTTACATCCTCCCACTGAAAAGATGTCACTGCTGTCTGGATAGTGATTCCCCTTTGACGCTCCAAATTCATTGTATCTGTCCTTGTTGTGCCTTCATCTACGCTCCCTAGTTCTGCAATTGCACCACTGGTATACAATAAACTTTCCGTTAATGTTGTCTTTCCTGCGTCAACGTGAGCCAGAATGCCTAAGTTAATTATTTTCATGTGATTTTCCTCCTATCAACACCCAAAAAAGGGCATAAAAATACCCAGTGATAAATACTCCTATCACTGGGTAAATAACTCCAATAGCCCCAAAACACTTATATGTTTTCGGGCATATAAAATTACATGATAAAAGTATTCTTAAACTGGGTACAAAAAACTAAGCCCCATATTAAAAGTGAAACGGGACTGCTACTTTTTGTTCCCACTATCAAATTGACAGTTTATTTAAGAATACCTTGCCGCATATTTATTACCTCCTTGTATAATACTGAATCTAATTATATTCCTTAACCCTTTATTTGTCAAGCTGACAAACTAAAGCAGAAAAAGCGGCAGGATTTCCCCCTGCCACTAATCATCTGTTTATGCAAAAATAATTTCCTTTTCCACAATCTCCCTCGCACAAGCCCTTATGTTATTGAGGCATCCTGTCCATTCTAAGGCGTTTTCTGCCTTTAGCTGTTCCGTTATGCCCTGTGCCTGTTTCATACCCTCTATGAGCCTTTCAAAGCGTTCCTGTGCCTGTCTGTTGATGTCGGCAAGGTAGGCGTTTAGCCTGCCGCTTGTAAGAAGATTGGTGTATGTAACTTTACGGTACTGTTTTAGATAATCTAAATGCCGTTGCCCCCAGATGCCTATTGCCTGTTCTTCTTCGGCGGGTACAGTTAAGCACGGTATCAAATAATCCCCTTGCCTTTCGTATTTGCCGCCCAGTTCCTCAAATAATGATTTTGCCATTGTCTGTTACCTCCACATTCTTTTTTATTTTGAATGTCCGCAAAATCCGTCCTACATCTATGGGATTACTTGGAAGATTCCAGTGCATAATCACTCGGCAGTAATTATGAAAATCCAGTCCTTCCTGTCCGATTGATGTTGTGGCAAGCACAAATGGACGCATTGGTGAGTTAAAGGCATTTCTGATATTTTCTTTACGCATGACTACCTTGGAATTATCACCTGCATCCTTTGTAAATCCAACTGCATAACTCGACCTTATTCGACATCCATCACTCTTCCTGTCAGCTCCATTAATACGCTTTTTGAAATCAGGATAAGTATCAGCGATATAGGTGGCTGTATGTATTTTCAATGAATCCATCATCATGTCATGCACGATCTGATACTGATTTCCATCCGACTGAAAACCTGCTGTTTCTTTCAGCATATGGATATATTCATCAATCATTGCCTGAAAACAGCCATCTTTACAGTATTTAAGTACATTCTGCCAGTGGGAATTATCATCCCTGCATCTGCCATAAGCAAGATCAATGATAGCTGTTGACTCCGGCAAATTGAAATTATTGACAAATACCTTTGCAAGCGATGTTGCTCTGGCTGTGCTTCTTCCATTAGAACGATAAATGCATATTGCTGGCGAACCCAGTACCATATTTACCAATGTTTCCAGAATATCCTCCGGCTTTCTTCCAAGATGAATCTCCTCCGGGGCATCCAAATAATTTCTTAGCTTATCAATATGAGCAATAAAGCCCTTATTTCTCTTATCCTTTGAACTGCTTCTGACCTCAAATGTTGTATCCTCTTCGTCTGTATTCATTTCCCACACAATATCCTCTATCCAATGCTTTGCATAGATGACTCCATCCATGAGCATCGGTGCAAGATAATACCACCTGGCATCTTCCTTATTGTTACCAGAATCACCATACTTTTCTTCGATTATCGCAAGCTTCTCTTTCAGTTTCAGCCGTACAGATTTCTCTATTACTTCTAATGATTCATGATTATTCAATGACTCAATCGGTAAATACATATCAGAAAGTGTCTTTGAAGGATAAAGCAGTGCAAACAGGCTCATGCCTCTTACTTCTCCATTTGAAACATTAAACCTGAGCCTTGCCACCGGGTATCGTCTCGAACCTTCCGCAAAATACCCCGTATTCTTCTTATCCTGATTCTTTATCTGATGTACCAGTTTTCCAACTGTAAGTCTTTCCGCCTCATAGGAAACAAGCGCACCTATCATTCGTGGAACCATCTCCCATGCAGAAAATACAAGTATTTTTGAAAAGCCTTTGCTGTTTTTATATGCTCCCTGCATCTCATAATATGGCAGTGATGGAGGAATCCACAGATATTTTTCTGCACCGCCGGTAAATGCTTTTTCTTTCAGTGCCTCAAGCCTTGCATTGGTTTTCGGCAGTTCATCATATTTATTGATTTTATTGCGATTCAGCCACAAGAGACTTTGTTCTCTTTCACTTCCAAATTCATCAGGATGTTTTATATAATATTTTTCAATCTGCTCTTTAATCTTATATTTCTTCATAAAGGACATAAGATACGGACAGCTCTTTGCATAATCTACCGGTAAAGAATGATTTGAATCCGTTTTTGACAGCAATCGTGACATCTGTATATAGGAGTTTATGTCATTTTCATCTATCTGCAAATGATGCTTCACGCTACTGTCATCCGTATAATCACCGGAATCCATGACAGATATACGCTCTGTCCTGCTGACTCCCTGATACATAGCATTTTCTGCCAGCTCCTTCATACGGATAATTGCACTGTCCCCTGCCTTCAACTCACTTAGAGCATGGGAATAATTCTTCCACACTTCCTTGAATTTAATGTCTTTGACTTCATCATCAAAAAGAAAGTTCATAACCTGAAAAAACTCTGCATAATGCTCATCAATCTGATTTTCATCTATCTCTTCAAGGGTAGAATACAATTTATATGGTGTAGCCGACAACAGAAGTACCCTTGTATCATGTCCACTAAGGAAACTGTGTGCAAGAATACCAAGCTCACTGTCATCGGATGACAAAAGAAACTTAAATCTCTGAAACTCATCCATGATTACCAGATCCGGCTCAAGCATAGATACACTGATTCTCGCAAACATCACACGAAGCTTATTCATCACATAGTAATTGGAATATGTAAGCTGTTTATTGTATCTTCTTTCATGCAAATGATTAAGCAGCATGTCCCTTATACTTTCATACTCCTGATAATTAAGGATTTTTTCTATCACATTTTGTGGATAGACACCCTTCGTCATCTTTTCGCATTCTGCCACACGATTTTCAAAGTTCCATTTTGCCCATCCATCCCATGCTTTTACAGCATCCATTATCATAAATTTTTCAAGAGAAGCTGCATGTCCTTTAAAGTCCGGCATTCTCCTTAAAATGGCATACATAAGTGCTCTTTCCTGCACACTTCCACCTCCGGTGGTCATGCGGAAAGATGTTTCCGGTGTAAGTGGGATAAGCTGTATAAAACCTTCCTTTATCTGCGGATCATTTTCCTGCTCAGTAATCTTTAAATGCTGCATAGACAGTCTGGTATCTGATACTGAGCCGATGGCATTCTTTCCTGTTACATCAAGTTTTCTGATATTCTGATTTGCTATGTTCTGATTAGAGCAGATATAAATTACCTTAAACAGATCATCTTTCTCTTCGATTCTAAGTCTTGCTGTCTTTACAATTGCTCCTCTGGCAATAAGAGTTTTTCCCATACCCACTTCATCTGCTACAAGCACACGATTCTGATTATGCCGGAACAGATAATCCACTCTCTCCACAGTCGCTCTTTGAAAATCCTTCAGACCGGAAAGGGTACGCTTTTCAATTTCATCTATATTAAATTGTGACATGACATCACCTCGTTATCTTCTGATTTTCAAAGTATTACAAAAAGTCTCATACAGTTCACGGAATTCATCCGGTATAATATCCTTATCTGTAACCATCTTAAGCACATATCCAATGTCTTTTATTCTTTCCGGCTCTTCTACAGATGTCTTTAACATCTTTTCATAGAGTGCCGGCATTGCATCACTCGAATTGGCAAAAAAGCCGGATTCTCCCATCTGCTTTCCTTCAAGCATAGATGCTACATAATCATCTCCAAGTACAAACGCTATGTACTCAACAAATGATGCCCTATCTTTTACCACACTGTTTACTGCAGCACTTTCTCTGTCATCCGGGAAACCACTTGTAGGGATCATAATAATTCTGCGGATTGTATCATCACCTGATCTTGCAGTAATCTCATAGAACTCAGATAACTGCAAGATCTCAAGCTCTAAAAACTCTATATGTTCTGACAATGTCTGCTCCTGCTTTGAATTAAATGGTGATACTGTAACCTCACTATCAGATTCAATACCACTGAACTCAACCTCTATCTTGTACTTTCCAGCATTCTCATTATCTTCTGAAATTACAGCCTGCCTTTTCACTCGGCACAAGTCCTTAATTTTCTGCTCCAGCAGATTTCTATTGTCACTTTCTGTTTCCAAAACAGCATCCGCTACTGTAACCTGCTCAAATGGATTCTTTGCATCTCCTACCGGTCCACAGAATATATCCTCTAAGAATTTATCCCCATTCAGATACATATTCTTTGTACCAAGCCACAGCATCATTTCAACATTTTTATTAATTGCAGAATATGAAGCATTCATGGAACCAAGATACAGGTCAACATCTGAATATTTCCTTCTCAGATAGATTTTTGCATGAATATCCTGTTTCTTTTTATCTGCGAGTTCATCTGAAATTTCTTCCTCACCATCTATAATCTCATCCTTTAATGCATAGATGGTAAAATTATCTACATCTGATGCTTTGAGTTTTCCAAGCTCAGAACGTCTCGTAACAAGTGTTCTCTTACAGTCCGACAATGCCCTGTCTGTCAGGTTAAAATCTGCAATCACACTTTCTGATAAAAACGGAGACATCACTACAAGCTCATTAAATGTCGAATTGGCATTTCCTCTTTCCTTGCAGAATAGAATATCCTCCTGCATCCGGTAAGCATTTTTTCCAATACCAAGTGGAAGCACTTCAAAATTCTCTCCAAATATTTTACTATCAAGTGAAAAGGATACATCCTTAATGTCTGAACATAATCCACGAATCAGATTTCTTTTCTTTCCGGCATTATTGCTGGTATTATGCACATTCGTTACAAGATAATCCAGAAAATCACAGATAGGCTGAGTCTTTTTCTTCTGTCTGACATTTTTACTGCTATCCATTGCAAAGCTGATATCCCAGCTCCTGTCAAAAGTCAGATTTCTGCTCATTACCACAAAACGATATTTTTTATCTCCATCAGCGTTTACATATGCTAATACCCATGTTTTCGGATGAAATGACGGATATCGACCAAGCTGTCTATCTTTTGGAAGTGCGACCTCTACTACCATTTTCTCTAATAAAATAGATAGTGCAGTCGGTTTTGTTGGCACTTTAATCTGTCCTGCTTCACAAAACAGCACAATTTTATCTGACACCTTCTGCAATGCATTCAGCATACCAATTGGATTCTGCATAAGCTTACTATCTGTTTCTTCAGATAATCCAAGGCATATCGCCACAGCTGTGAGTGCTTCCAGGTCAAGTGAATATGTAGTGCCTACTGCTCTGTCTAGTCTATATCCGTCCGGAGGCATCAAAATACCGCTGTAATCCGTTCTATCTCGGTTTGAATCCGGTCTAAACATCAGCACTCACCTCCCCGGAATAGATGTCATTCACAATTCTTCTAGCATTTGAGAATCTGTAATCAAGCATTCCACCGCCTACCCATTTTGAATGATCAAATTCCTTTGTTCTGCTTAACTTCGCTCTGGCTGCTCCTTTCAGGCTCCGTTCCCTCTTACGAATCAGTTCATCCGCCATGTGGGTATCAGATGCCATAAATGCTGCTTGTATCCCACACAGGAAGCTCTTTGCCCTTGGATTTATCAACTGCAATTCTCCAAACACTGCATCCAGATCGACTGTCGCATTATGCCTTATATCCGGAAGCAACCTGCTCCATTCATCATTTGCGTATGTATTCTCGCCTTCTGAAAGCATGACATTGTATCTTACTCTTGCCATATACACCAGATTATTAAAATCGCAGGCAAGCTTCATCATATATGCTAGCTTTTCACTTACTTTTTCTGATAGTTCAGCCGTTAAAGAAGCAAAATCATCATATTCATTCAAATCAATATGATTTTTCAACACATATTCCAAAAGAGACCCTTTCGTTGACTTCTGAATCTGCTTATCCAGATAGAAAGCTTCCTCCTGCGTCAGCTCTATTGTAAGGTTGTCTCTCCAATCATCATGATAAATCGGAAGATTCCAGAATCTAATATTGCCGATATCTCCTGCATCCGAATCATCCTTATCATTTTCCTCTGCATCATCATTTCTGTTTCCTAACCGGCTGACAGACTTCTGTTCTTTTAGCTTTACCGCCAATGAAACATACTCTGGTATAGACAGACCATAATCACAGAATATTCCAAAGGTACGAATTCCATTCCAGTAAATATCTGAAGGTTTTCTCGCCACCCAGCCATTTGGCAGAACACGGGTTCCAATGACTCCTTCTGCCTTTGGATCTGCTTCTAACAGCCTGATTCCACAATCTTTTTCAGCAGAATCAATCGCCCTAAGAACTCTGTTAACATCTTTCCCATATCTACCATCGACAGCTTCTCGAAGCACATATGGAACAATTAGAAAATACTTTGCCCTGGTCTGGATGGTAGAAGTCCCCGGAAAGAAATAATTGGCAAAAGCATCACGAATAATGCCGATTCCAAGTTCATCGACTGCTCCCTGTTCACTCAGAAGGTTGATCACATCTAATGCCTTCTGCCGGTCTTCTTTTGAAAAATCTATCCATCCTAACTGCATGTTTTCACTTCCTTATTTCTTCGTCAAATATGTATCTTCCACATAAGTCTCTGGTGTCGCCTCTTCAATTACGCCAGACTTTGGATCAAAGATATATTTCTTCTTCAATCTCTCATACAGTACAGAACCTACCGTTTCCATTACCTGTTTCATCATATCCGGATCATCAAATAGTTTTCTGAAAAACTGGTCATTCTGCTCATATCTGTCTGCTGCCATATTCGGAAAATCCTTTTCAAACAACAACATAAAGGTTGCCCTGTCATTGTTCTTTGCGTAGCTCTGCCACTTCTCCTGATTGGCATAATCATTTTCCATCTGAACAAGTACTTTATCCATTTCTGTAAAATGTGTTCCATACTTTTCATTTATCTTATCAATAATTACTGTCAGCGGATCTTTCTTAGGCTCTCTATGACCGGAATCACCGGAGATAGGTGTATATCCGCCTTCTGTGCTTTCAAGCTCTATCGGACCTTCAAAGTCTTTTTCCAGCTTATAGTATTCAAGAAGGACTTTGTCATCAATATTTATCTTCTCTCCACCATGTCCCTTGGGAAGCATTGTGTATAAGAACTTTGAATAGATACTGAATCTGTGAATATCTTTGTCAAACAGCCTGCATACCTGTGTAATATAGGCATACACACGATTAAAGCTTGCCAATGTAGACTTGAATATATCCTGTTTTTCAACTTCAAGCACTTCATATCTGTCTACCGCCGGTCTTAACTGCCCCTGGAGCTTTCCAAGATCTCCAGCTGATTGATTTTCACTCTGATAGAAAATATCTGCAAATTTATCCACCTCTGATTTTTGATATACCCTGAAATCATCCAAAGTGTTCTTCATGTCATATACAACATTAGGATCTGTTTCCTCCAAGAGCACAGTTTCCTCATAGAATGGCTCAAAAGATGCTTTGATATCCTCTGCCGAATTCACAAAATCAAGTACAAAGGTATCTACTTTTCCCCTTGTAGTACGATTCAGTCTTGATAAAGTCTGTACTGCCTTTACACCTGACAATTTCTTATCCACAAACATGGTATGAAGCAATGGTTCATCAAAGCCAGTCTGATATTTTTCTGCAACAACAAGGATCCCATAATCATCCGTATGGAATGTTTCCGGCAAAGTCTTTTCTTTGATTGTCTTGCCTTCTTTATCCTTGTTCATTCCCTCTTCGGTAAACACATCATCGTTATCTTTCACTTCACCGGAAAAAGCGACTAACACTTCAAGGTCATTCAGTCCTTTTTCTTTTATCTGTCTCTTAAATTCCTGCACATATCGCACTGCATGAAGTCTGGATGGTGTAACAACCATAGCCTTCGCCTTACCACCAATCTTATGTCTGGTGACATTCATAAAATGTTCCAGCATGATAGCGGTCTTCTGAGAGATATTATGTGGATGCAGTGTCTCATAATTTATAATTGCCTTTGAACCTGCTGTTGTATCAAATTCCGGATTATCTTCAATAATCTTGGCAATCTTATAGTACATTTTGTAGGTCATATAATTCTGCAGAACATCCAAAATGAAATGCTCCTCTATTGCCTGTCTCATGGAATAGATATGGAAAGGTCTGTAAATTCCCTCCGCATCCTTATGACCAAACAGCTGTAGTGTCTTTCCCTTTGGAGTTGCCGTAAATGCAAAGAATGATAAGTTCTTATGCATACCCTGTGCTGCCAATTCATCTAAGAGCTTATCCTCATCATCCTTGCGGTTTCTCTCGTCTTCATCTTCCATCTCGGCATACTCTTTCAGAATTTCTTCTGTATCAGCTAACGCTCTTTTTAATTTTTTCGCTGCATCTCCGGTCTGTGAAGAATGTGCCTCATCAATAATAATGGCAAATCTTTTGTTTGCAGAATCCACCTCTTTATAGATTACCGGGAATTTCTGTAATGTAGTGATGATAATGCCTACACCATCATTGATTGCGTCTCTAAGCTGTCCCGAATTTTTATCTACTTTCTTAACCACGCCCTCCACATGATCAAACTGATATACAGTAGACTGTAACTGACTGTCAAGCACTCGTCTGTCAGTAACGATGATGACTGACTGGAAAATCTTATTATCTTCATAATCATGGAGTCCGGTAAGTCTGTGTGCCAGCCACGCAATAGAATTTGATTTTCCTGAGCCTGCACTATGTTGGATCAGATAACTCTTTCCGGAGCCATTCTTTTTCACATCTTCCAACAGTTTCGTAACGACATCCAGCTGATGATATCTTGGGAAAATCATAGTTTCTTTCACAAGATTTCCGTTCTTATCATATTCCTGTTGCAAGTGCATATATTTCTGTAGAATTTCCATCAAACTGTCCTTGCAGAGTACTCTTTCCCAAAGATAAGCTGTATCATATCCATCTGGATTTACCGGATTACCTTTGCCACCTACTTTTCCAGCACCATTACTGCCCTGATTAAATGGCAGAAAATAAGTGTGTGCACCCTCAAGTCTTGTAGTCATATAAACATTGGTAAGGTCTACTGCGAAATGCACCAATACTCTTTCTTTGAAGGCAAAAATTGCATCCTTACCAGCACGATCAAACTTATACTGATTAATGGCATTTGTAGTATCCTGTCCTGTAAACTGGCACTTCAATTCCATAGATACCACCGGAATACCATTTACAAAAAGAACAATATCTATACTGTTCTCATTATGTACAGAGTAATGAAGCTGTCTGGTACAATGAAGAATGTTCGCATCATACTGAATCTGTGTAGTCTCATTCAAAGAGGTCTCCGGCTTCCAGAAAATCGGATAGAACTTGATGCCTCTATCCATAAAACCATGCCGCATCACATTCAAAAGGTTGGTGGTTTTCACTTCTCTTTTGAAGCGTTCAACTACCTGCTTTTCGGAATTATCCGCATAAATTTTCACATATCTTTCCCATTTCTTAGGCTGGCTTGTCTTGATAAATTCCACAAATGTTTCCTCATCAAGTCCTGATTCCCGATTAAATTTCTTCGGATTTCCTTTGGTATATCCGCCATGATGAATCAGATAGTCTTCGATATCTTCCTCAAATCTTTTCTCTTTTACATCAAAATCAGACATGAGCTACACCTCCTTTTTTCCTGTGACAACCTCGTAGATGAGGGATTTTTTGTATTCTTGGAGTTTTTCAACTATTTTCCCTTTTTCGTCGATATTATGATCAATCAATTTACATCTAACATCTAGAAAATCTACTATCCTTCTTTGTTCATCTTCAGAAGGAAGCGGTATAATAAATTCGTTTAACGTTTTAAGTGATAAATTAGCAATTGTAGAACCACATAAACTTAATTCCATAAATATTTTTGCTGTTCTACTTTGCAAATAATATCTTATATATCTTTTGTTTTCAGATGATTTCAGTGTGATATATCCCGCACTTTTTCCTAATAAAACTTTTTCTCCATTATAAAAAGAAGACTTTCCATACGTTGCACCGTTTAAAGTAATAAAAATCGTATTCTCTGATAATAGAGGTTTCTTATATTTCATATATTCCAGTTCATTAAGTCTATCTGTCTTATCTGAAAACACTAACTTTTCATTACCTATATTCTGTCCATTCATAAAATAATAATCACCCTCAGAATCATACACAGGTGTCGAATGTAAACCATCTCCTATTTCTGATGAAAGATATTTGAACCTAGAAATATTCCAACATTTCGGTATGTATCCAATCCACTCAATACCACTATCCTTAATCTCAACATTAGGATTTATTCCTTTTGTCACCGCTTCCGTAATAATTGATAATTTGTATTCCTTTAACTTTTCAATAATTGCCTGCTGCTTTTCAATAATTTCATCAATCTTTGAGCACTTGGCATCCAAATAATCTACAATCTTTCTTTGTTCACATTGAGTTGGTACAATAATGGGATAATTCATCAATGTTTCTGCATTTAATGTCCATCTATTTTCGTATGACACTCCTTTTCCATGTGCAAAAAAAGCCATCAACCAATACTGCAGTTTAAAGTAATAATCATAATATTGCGGATTATAGCCTTCTCGATATCTCAAATTCACATATGCTGGGCTAATAACTCCCGAAATCTTTGAAATACTACAATTTGCTCCACTATATAAATCCATTGGATTAATTAACAAATCATCTACATCCACTGGGTTATAATTATAATAACTTTCCGCAATTTGCCCCTCATTATTAGAAATATCTCTTTCTCTAACACCAGTCCTTGCCAATGAGAGTACTATAGGATTATCTTGATGAGCTTCCGTTTTCTTTCTTACAAATCCATGTTTTACCCTTTCAACCTTCCATTCTAAAGGTATTTCACCTAACCACTTAACCTTACTATCTTTCATCTCTCTCATAGGTCAAACACCTCCTCAAGACTTCCAGATAGTTCTGTCTCTAAATCCATAATCTCTGCCATGATTTCTGCTGATGGTCTTGGAGTTTCATACTTATAGAAATATCTTGTAAATGGAATTTCATATCCCACCTTTGACTTTTTCTCATCAATCCATGCATCCGGTGCAAATGGCAGTACTTCTCTTTCAAAGTATTCTTTAATATCTTCTTTCAGTGGAACATTTTCTGTATCACGAAGACTGGTATCTGGCTGTTTCTTTCCCTTTTTCAATACCAGATTGCCTTCTTCATCACGAAGCGGTCTTTCTATAGTAATCTTGGTATAACCAAAATCCTCGTTATTATAAATCTGGCTGATTTCACTCTCTTTAAAATCACCATAAATCTTTGTAATCTCAGCGATATCCTCCTCAGATATATCATTTCGCTTATTTCCCAATGCCTTTCTTCTCTTCACAAACATCTCATTGGCATTAATAAGCTGTACTTTCCCCTCTCTGACTGTACCTGCCTTTTTATTTGACAATACCCAAATATAGGTTGCAATTCCTGTGTTATAGAAAATATCATTCGGTAAAGCAACGATTGCCTCAAGTAAATCATTTTCGAGAATATATCTTCTGATTTCAGAAGGTCCGCTCCCTGCATCTCCTGTAAAGAGTGGTGAACCATTATGAATGATTGCAATTCTGCTTCCACCCTTATCAATATCTTTCATTTTTGATATCGCTGTCATAAGAAAAAGCATCTGTCCGTCACTTGCAGCCGGAAGCCCTGCTCCAAATCTTCCTCCGAAGCCAAGCTTTGCCTCTTCCTCTACTTTTGCCTTTTCATTCTTCCACTCACGTCCAAACGGAGGATTTGATAAGATATAATCAAAGGTACTGCCTGCAAACTGATCATCTGATAATGTGTTGCCATCCTTGATATAATCTGCATTGTTCCCCTTAATCAGCATATCCGCCTTACAGATTGCAAATGTCTGATCGTTAATTTCCTGTCCGAAAGATACAAGCTCTGTAGAAGCATTCAGACTGTGTAAATATTCCTCTGCAACAGAAAGCATACCTCCGGTTCCACATGCCGGGTCATAAATCGTCTTTGCCACATTATTACCGGAAAGGATATCATTATCATCATAGAAGAGAATATTGACCATAAGTTGAATAACTTCTCTTGGAGTGTAATGCTGTCCTGCATCTTCATTATGAGACTCGGAAAATCTTCTTATAATCTCTTCAAAGATATAGCCCATTTCAAGGTTAGAGATTTCATTCGGATGAAGATTTCCTCTATCTGTTGTGTATTCCTTTAAAACAATATATAAGATTCCCTTATTTGCCATAGTGGTGATGTGACCATCAAACTTAAACTTTTCAAGAATATCCCGAACATTCTCTGAAAATCCATTCAGATAATCACGAAAATTATCCTCAATATTATCCGGATCGTCCATCAGTCTCTCAAAAGTATATTTACTGGTATTGTAAAAATCATAGCCGGAAGTCTTACGAAGCAGTACATCTTTCATTGGGAGATTTTTCACTTCCTCATATTTCTTCAAAACTTCATCTTTTTTATCATGAAGAATACAATCAAATCTCCGAATCACCGTAAGCGGAAGTATAACATCACCATATTCATGTGGTTTATACACCCCGGTAAGCTTATCGGCTATTGCCCATATTAAATCTGCTTTTTGATCTATTTTTGCACTTCTCGTAGCCATTTCATTTTCCTCCATAAAGTAATTTACTTTTCTTCTTCATCCGGTACATAGTCAACCAAATCTCCAAAGTTACAATCCAGCTCTTTGCAGATTTTTTCCAGAACAGATAGTTTAACTGACTCGCAGTTTGTCATCTTTGCTATTGTACTGGAACTAAGACCAGTCTTAGCACACAAATCTCCCTTTTTCATATTGTTATCAATCAGTAGTTTCCACAATCCATTATAACTAATTGCCATAAGTATTTCCTCTCTCTAACAATTGTCGTAATCTAATACCATCATTATAAGTATAGCACACAAATTGCGAATATACAATTTGCATTTGCAAATATTGAATGCTATTTTCTAAAGAAAAAAGGAACCAAGGCAGGATACTTCTATCTTGATTCCTATTTTATATCATTTAATGTCCAAAAAACGGGACTTGGCACAATTTACTTCCATATTGCAAATATTATTTGCACTTTTCAAGCGCCTCAGACAATACCTGAGCCTGTTCATATGTATCTACTTCTATTTGACAACTACCTTCAGTTATTGCACACATTACCCTTGGATTTGCAATCATTTCATCATTCAAATAAATGCCTATCGTATTTCCAATATTATTTGTAGTAATATCTGCAAATGTTTTCGTTGATTCATCATCAAACTCTATTTGTACTACTGCCTTCTTGATTCCGTCGCCATTATCTACCATTGTTGCTTCTGCCGATTTTATACCACCAGTCATAAGTATATTCCCATCGCTATCCCGTAATGTGAATACATTTGTCTCTTGTTTCCCTGAGGGCTGATTATCACTGACATTTTCTTCTATATTATTTGAACCTTTTTGAAACCATGCTTCGCCATGATATCCTTGATATGCACCGATTGCACTATTTATTATTGTCAACACAAGACATATAATACCTAATACAATACCCACTATTGACATTCCTTTACTACTCTTCTTTAATCCTATTATTCCAAGTACCAAAGCTATAATTCCAACTGGTAATCCAATTATTGGAATAATCCATGCTAATACTCCCACTATACCAAGCACAAGTGCTGCTACTCCAAATCCAGGCTTACGAGCTTTGTTAATATCCGGAACTGCATAATTAATTTGATTCTGTAATGGTGCTCCACAGCCTGAGCAGAATGTTGCACTATCATCCATTTGTTTACCACATTTTGAACAATACACCATGTCTATTCCTCCAATTCGATCTTACTATATGAGATCATTCAACAATATCAAAAACCATAAATCTAAGTAAATTATATCATAAATGACATCTCCATTCCACCAAAAAAAGACGTACCACCATTTCTGATGATACGTCCTCACATCTATCTGGCTTTATCTTCTCTTACCTTCGGTACTTCCTTGTGTGCCGCTTCCTGCTTCACCTCATCCACACCTCTTGCCTCAAATGCATCTGCATTATACTGATACTCCTGTGGTTCGGCGACCATCGGCAAATATACAATCTCTGCTTCCACTCTCTCAGCTCCTGCCCTCTCCGGCTCTGTCTGTTCATGTGCTTTC
This sequence comes from Velocimicrobium porci, assembly GCF_009696045.1. Taxonomy (GTDB): domain Bacteria; phylum Bacillota; class Clostridia; order Lachnospirales; family Lachnospiraceae; genus Velocimicrobium; species Velocimicrobium porci. The sequence continues at coordinate 24,221 of NZ_VUMT01000027.1, forward strand.
GCATTCTCCATATGCTTTTCCTTATCAAGCTGCACATTCATAGCCAGATTATCCAGCTTATCAATCGAAGCGTCCAAATGCAGCTCCATTGATACAAACAACTTTCTCACTGCTTTCATCGGAGCAAGTACTGCCTTTGTAATGGGATGTTTCTGCTCTTTCTGTGAGTAATCCACCTTTGGCTTGTCAGCAAAAGTACGGAATGCATTGGCTGCTGTCTGCCCGGCTTCACTAAATCCTTTTGCAAGAAGTGCTGTCTTTGCTATATCCTTATCCGTGGTCTTGATTGCACCTCTTACATTCTCTCGGATATCAAGAAGCCTTTTCTTAATTCCTAAGAACTCCGACACCCTGTATAATGCAGCTCTTCCCTTTGCCTTTGCTTCATCAACTATGCTCTTTGCTGTAGATTTGACCTGTGCTTTCACTTCCAATACCTGCGACTTTATCTGCTCACATCTGGCATTAAGTCGCTCCTGTGCTTCCGACAATGCCTTTTTAGCATTATTGACAAGTGTATCTTCCTGCATTTCTTTGATCTGATTCTGCATATTGGTGAGTTCTTCCGTCATGGAATCAATCTTTTTCTCCAGTACATCCACATAGCTGCATATCTCAAATACATCATTTGCCTGCTCTTTCATGGCATTTTTCTTTAATAGTTCGAGAAGTTCTCTTATGACCTCCTCATTGGTAAGTGTTTTTCCTGCTTCCATATCCATTCTGTTTCCTCCATTCTGTAAATGGGGCAGCCTTGGCCGCCCCTGTACTCTGATTACTGATTATCGAAAGGGCGTTGCCTCTTTGTCCTTCTCTTTATCGGGATTGCCATGATGTTTCTCGGCACTCTCCCTCGCCTTTTCGTTGCTCTTATCCTTTGCTTTCTCATATTCAGAGATAATCTCATTATAGAGTTTTTCCCTGAAATCCTTTGTGACCGGATAGCAGACATCTTGATAGATTGGCTTGCCCTGCTCATCCACCTGCTTTGTCTTATAAGAAGGCATTGATACAAAGATTTTCTCTTTACCCTGCACGATATTGATATTATTTACGATGAAACTGTTTTCAAAATAAATGCGTGCAAGTCCCTTGATGTTACTACCTTCCCTCTCATAAGGTGTCACAGTTACGGAAAACTCCGGCATTTCCTGTGTACGCTCCTGCTTCTGTGTCTCCTCTTTCTCCGGTTCCTTAATTCTTGCATAGGCATCAAGGATATTGGTATAGAGTTCCTCTCGAAACTCTGCTGTAATAGGATTGCACACATCCTTATAGATCACACCGTTGCTTTCATCACGCTCATTGGAGCGGTATCTTGGCATTGATACGAAAAGCTCTCCCTTATCCTTATTCTCAAGGATTGCAATATTGGTAATCTTAAATGAATCACCGAATACTACTGTTGCAAATCCTTTGATATTGCTGCCCTCTTTTGCTCTTACTTCGTTTACCTTAATTGAATACTTCATATGCTATTCCTCGCTTTCTTTTTGTTCTTTGTTTTGCTCCGGTATGATAAGCTTACACCAAAGCTGTTCTATCTGTTCACAAGACAATCTGCCATTTAACCAGTTGCCAAGTGTAACAACCATTCCATCCTGCTCGTAGTAGAGCCACTCCTGTGTTTCAATGTTCCCCTCATACACGATAGTCACATCAAAATCAGGCATGAATAATCCTTCCTCCGCATCACATACACAGGCTATTCCCTGTCTGAGTGTCAGATTCATGCTTTCGACATATACAGACCAGCCGCTTACGACTATCTGAAAGTCATCATCAATTTCCGCAATATCATCCTCGATGTCGATTAGCTCTTCCATTTCCGATACTGCCTCTTCTATCTCACCTAACCGGTATCTCTTATTCATCCATCACCGCCTCCTTATAAATGCACCTGACCACAAAACGCATGGTTCCTTTCTGGGAACAAGTAAAAAGAGTTAATTCTTTTTCTGTACCCTGTGTCTTGATGCTGTTATCATACGGATTTACTACCTCTGTCTCTGTTACCTCATAGATGTGTTTAAGTCCATTTTTGTCGGTTATCATTACTTCATCACCTATGGATATCTGACTTAGTGGTGTAAAAAATGTGCCATATCTGCTGCCATTATGACCGCACAACACACAGTTGCCACTTTCTCCGATTCCTGCAGTCTCTTCTATATGACCAATCCCGGCATTAAGCACTTTACTTGTGGTTCCTTCCATTACCGGATACCTGATATCTAAGCCCGGTATCTCAATGATGCCGATAACACCGCCTTCTTTAAGAATGGCTTCATCCTCTTTACTAATGGAGGTTTGCTCTTCCTCCACATCTGTTTCTTCATCGTAATCATCCTCCAATGTCTGCTCAAATTCACTTATGAGCTGTTCTGTCTGTTTTTCTCCGGTTGCCCGCCAGAAAAAAGGGACTGCCATAATGGCAATCCCTGCTGTAATCAGTAGTCCTGCGACCACTTTTCTTATGCTCATATTATTCACTCTCCTATCGTGTTCTGCCCTCTCTGTCGGCTGGATAAGCACCTTTATCCTCTGCTACAATTGCTGCAGCTTCCATCCTGTCATCTGCCTCTCTTTCTTCCTCCGGTCCGCTCAGGTCTGCATCCACAGCCTTTGCGTTCTCAAGGTCAAGCTGGGCATTCAGTTCACACTGTCTTGCCAGCTTTTCTTCCAGCTCCGTGCTGTATGCAAATGGCTTATCATACTCAGTCTTTGATGCTTCAAGGTCATTCTGGTACTGCTCAATCTTCTTTTCTAAGAAATCAATGTTCTCATGAAGTCCATTAAACAGGTTTTCAAGCTTCACCATGCTGCCGACAGGACTTGTAGAAAGCTCTGCCTTGTACTCAGTCTTTCCACGAAGCACCATATAATTGATGCCAAGGAAGTTCTTTTCTACAAGCAGCTCAAATCCATGGAATTTACCGATTGCGGTTGTCTCTCCGGTCTTGCACTTGCTGATTGCTTCAAGCATCATGGTTCCGCCATCCACTCGCTCTGTGTAGATTGCTTTGCCTATGGTAATGGCAAATTCCGGTTTATCAATCAACTCTTTATCCCTAGCCTTTACATCCTCACGGACATTGGCAAGCTTTTCGGTTGCTGTCTTAATCAGCTTCGGGTATTTAATCATAAAGTTATCCTGCAATCCGTATCTCTGATTGTCATAGGATGCTTTTAAGAGCTTTAATCTCTGGACATCATTGTCAATCTCCATCTTTTCCTTGATTAAAGGATTGCCTGTAGCAACCGCCTTAATCTCTGCATAGGAAAGTGTAGCCTCGTCAATATCCTCACAGCTTCGGCTTACCGCCTTGCTTGTCATGACCTGACTGATGAAACGCTGCTTATTTTCGACGAGTGACCAATTGTATGCATCAAAGGTTCCTTTGGTAACATATCTGTAGATTGCCACCTCTTCATTTTCGTTGCCCTGCCTGATGCCTCGTCCCTCTCGCTGTTCTATTGAGCTTGGCTTCCAAGGACAGTCCACATGGTGCATTGCAACAAGGTGTGTCTGCACATTGACACCTGTTCCACACTTATCCGTAGAACCGATAAGCACTTTCTTCTTACCTGTCCTCATCTCCTTAAAAAGTACGTCCCTTTGTGCATCCGTCTTGGCATCATGGATAAATGCTATCTCCTCTGCCGGAATACCATACTGGATAAGTGTTTCCTTCAGATAATCATAGATGGTAAAGTCCTTATCCGGTCCCGGTGTACCGATGTCCGAAAAAATAAGCTGGCAGCCTATATGACCGTTGGCATTTCCTTTCTCATATTCTTTCCACACATTCTCCGCTACCTTATTGAGTTTTCCATCCGGATTGTTCGGCGCATCCTTATCAATCAGCCTTGCATCTGTTCCGAGTAATCTTGCCTCATGGGTAATCTTTAGGAAGTTGTCTACACTTGGATCAACTCCACCGCCTCTGATACGCTCTGCCCTCACAACAAAGTCTTCCATGACCTGCTTCACATACCAGTTATAAATGTCAATACAAAAATGTACAAAAGTTCCAAAATAATAATGTACAACTTTTTTAATTTTCAGTCTGGATATGATCTTTAAGCCGATATGATTTTCCGGATATTGTAATTACATGTGCATGAT
>NZ_VUMT01000028.1 GCF_009696045.1 Velocimicrobium porci
TGCGGGTTTTTAGGGCAGCGCCCTAAGCCCTCGGAGAGCTTATAGGAATAAATATCTACAATTTTCAAGGTTCTATTGAGCCTATTTTGTTGGCTCTGTTTTTTCATAACTTACTTGACACTACCTTCTTATCCGATACCAGAGAAAAATAGTATCCTTTCTGCCCCATTAATTGATCATGATTTCCTTTTTCACAAATTCTTCCTTTATCCATAACAAAAATTGTATCTACATCCCTTATAGTATCTAAACGATGGGTTATTATCACAACAATTTTGTCTTTATATAAAGACTTTACATTTTTTACTATACTATTTTGTGTAATATTATCTAATGCAGAGGTAACCTCATCTAAAATAATTACGCTTTTGCTTTGTAGCAAAGTTCTGGCCAAAATAATTCTTTGCTTTTGACCGCCAGATAAAATATTTCCATTTTCACCAACAATCGTTTGATCCCCTTTTTTCATTTTTTTAATTATCTCCGTAACCCCTGTCTTTTCACAAATATCCTTATATAATTTTAAGTTATTAGTTTTTCCAAGTGTAATATTCCTTTCAACCGTATCATCAAGAATATATGCATTTTGTGTTGCTATGGAAAAATTTTTTCTTAAAGACAATAAATTATATTCCTTTATGTTAATATCATTAACAAGCACTTCTCCATTTCTTACATCCCACCATCTAAAAAGCAAGTTAATAAGAGTAGACTTCCCACATCCAGTTTTTCCCACAAATGCGTATACATTTCCACAATTTAACTCAAAATCAACCTCCTCTAGTATATTTTTTTCCCCATACGAAAAAGTTACTTTATTAAATCTAATGTTTTTAATTGGTTTCTCAATTCCAATTCCTTTATTGTTTTGCTTAATATACACAGGTTGTTCTAAAAATTCATATATTCTACCAATTGACACTTTTAATTTCTGAACACTTGTATTAGACTTTAAAACACTTATGCATGGATTTAAAAACAAACCTGTATACTGTACAAAAGCAATCAACTCTCCTATTGTCATTTTATTATGTATAATTTTATATCCACCATAAGTATACATAAAAACAGTAATTATTGCTGAAAATAAAACACCCAATTCATTAAATGCAACATAAATTATGTCTAACTTTGCACATTCTTTTAAAAATTTTCTTTCACATTTAACAAGTTTTGAAAAAAAACAATTCTTTGCCTTATTCGTTATCACAAGCATAGCATTAGCCAAAAATTCTTGAATCACATTATATATATTTCCTTGTCCCTGTCGAATTTTTTTTGTTTTTACCGTTAGTATATGAGTGAACTCTAACTGTGACCAAATTATCGCCATTTGCAATATTAAAACTATAATAAGCATATCCCATTGCATATATATTAGAATGCTAACTGACATCGCCGCTGTAAAAACATTGGATAAAGTATCAAATATTATATCTATTCCACATGCTTCAAGTAATTCTGTATCATTTTCCACTAAATTAAATAATTCACCTGTTCTATACTTTGTTAATTCTTTCCCTGACAATTGCGATATTTTATTCAGTAATAATACTTTAAATCTAATCAAGGTACTTTTTTTAATATTTACTACCAAAATTTCTTTTTGTATAATCAGAAAAACATTGACTAAGCTTACACCTATATATCCACCACTAAGTAAAAGCAACTTATGAAATTCTTGATTATTTGTTGCTCCATCTATAATATATTGCAAAATTTTGGGTAATACAATTGAAAAACCTGTTATAAGCAACATAATTACTAGACAACACGTACATTTTACTTTATTTTTTATATATATATCGCCAAAAAAATGTAATATTTTAACTTTTTTCACCTATCTACCTCGCATATCGTTCAAACATTTTTGTAAGCGTTCCTAATGTAATTAAGTCATATCGACTTATTTCCATATAATCAATCTGTATGTTCAATTGTAATGATAAATATGATAAAATCTGATATGCCATATCAAATTTTACACTTCCCCTGCTAGACAACAATTCAAAATCACACAGTAGATCAGATGGCTTATATAAATTTACTTTTGTATGAAGTAACTCATATATTTTACGTAATAAAGCATTATCATTACTAACATACCATTCATTACATACTTGATATCTTTTGACTTTTTCATTTCTCTTTGTTTTATATAAACACAAAATATCCGGAATTTTTCCATAATCTTTTCTTTTTATATTATTGTGATATATTATATCACATAAAATACCAGTAAATTTTGCTGTTGCAATACTATTATTAGGCTGTAATAATTGAAATCTATCATACAAATCTGCACACATCATAGGTATATTATTTACAAGACATTGTATTTCTTTTGACATGTCATACTCAAAAATTTTCCCATATTCTAATTCTTTTCCTTGAACTCCGTAAACATTATTAAAGCAAGCAGGAAATCCCTTTTTATTCTTTATATTAGAATCTGCTGCAACCAGAATTTTATTTTCTTTTTTTAGCTCCTCACACAAATTATATATCTCATTATCTAAAACTTGTGGCATTGCAAAGCTCATATTTATTATGTCCACATCTTTTTTTTGCAATATCTTCAAAACATGTTCAATTATAAGACTGTTCGCCTTCCCTACTTTTCCCATTGCATTTACGACAAACAATTCTACTTCATTACACTCTCTATATATAACTGAAGCACATGCTGTTCCATGACCATTATAATCATCATAATTCTTTGTTATAACCAAACCATCTTCCCACCTAATTCCAAATCCTTCAGTTTTAACATTTGATAAATATTCACATTTTGTATCAAATCCGGTATCTACTATCGCTACTTTTATTTTCCTCATTTTACTCCTTCAAATTAGTACTTATATCATAAAGCATTCTATTTTCAGTACAAGCAATAGCCGATGGTGTACAAAAAGCACCCGCTAAAATTTTATTAACAATTTTGCATCTTGTTTGTTCACAATAATCATGTAAATCACACCCTAAACAGCTAGCATTATCACGCACAGAATACTTTAATAAGGCATCTCTTTTTTTTATATTAATTCCTTTATTTACATTTCCTATAAGAAAGTTTTCATTTCCAACTGATAAAGCGCACGGATATATATTTCCATTTGGATCTATATGAAAACTATCAATACCTCCAGAACATTTTCCTAACTTTTTTAAAGGAAATTTTTCTAACATACTAACATGCAATTTATTATTACTATTTTCAATATATTCATTTACTAGAAATAATTGCTGTTTTAATTTTATAAATTCATTTTCTCCAAAATCTCTATCATAAAAATCTCTAGTTGGAACAACATATTTTACACCCATGTCTCCAAAATATTTAATATTATCATAAAAATCATTTACAGTTAAATGATTAAACGTCATTCGCACCCTTAAATTCGGAATAACCTTTAAAGTTTCTTTCAAACATTTTTCAACTACTGCATGCGTTTCTTTTCCTGTTTTAAAAGGTCTAGAATAGTTTTGTGTACTTTTTGCTCCATCCATACTTATTGTAAAGTCATCAAAATTCTCTACAACAAATTTTAATCGTAGAAAATTTAACAACGTGGCATTTGTTGTACAGCCAAACCGAACATTTATTCCGATTTTGTGGCACTTTTGTTTTACATTTTCTACAATTTCACAAATAGAATCGTATGCAAGAAATGGCTCTCCACCATGAAAGTCTATAGTTAATTTCTCATCATCTATCTCCAACATTTTATCAATTAAAAAGTCTATAGCTTCTTTTATAATAGTCCTATTCATATAAAACTTTTTTTTATTATTTCCTTCATAGCAATACACACAATTCATATTACAATCTGTGGTAATCCAGAATACTCCTAGCATATTTTATCTTCCCCCCATACAATCTTAAAATAATAATTTTTAACCTTTTGACAATAATCTTTCATGGAATTATTTTCCGTATATTCCTTTATTGTAGCTAAACAATTCCAACAAAAAGATTTAACTGCACAATCTTGGCAAAAAGAATTTGTTTGAAGTAAATTTTCTTTTAAAGCATACATTTTACTATTATTTAATTGATCCAGACTTAAAACATCTTTAATATTAGCTATCGAATATTCATCTTCCACAATAAGCGGGCATGACAATATGTTGCCATTTGTTCTAATCATCCTCTTAGAATTTTTTAAAAGACAATTTCCCCAAAATACAAATGGTTGTTTATCATCAAAAAACACTTCTGGAATGTATACCTCATTCTGTTTTAAATTTGAAAGTTTGGCTCGTTCTTCTTTACTACGTCCAACAAACGCCAAAACTCTAATAACTGGATATGTTCCCAACTGTTCATTTAATTTTTTAAAACTCCTCTCTAGTTCTATATTTTTATCACTAACTACCATAGACAATGAAATATTATTACAATCGTTATTTTGCAAAAATCTTACTTTCTGTATAACATGTTCGAAGACACCTTCTCCTCTTATTTCTCTACAACTTTTTTCATCTACTCCATCTATACTGATTTCAATATAATCAACACACTTTTTTAAAACCTCAATATTATCTTCATCAATCAATAGGGCATTTGTTGACAAGGTAATTTTTCCATTATAGTATTCTCTCAAATACAATAACAGTTCCTGGATATCCTGTCTTAACAGTGGTTCTCCACCACTAATTGTAATATTATCAGGGTTCCATTTTATCACTTTATTAAATGCACTATATACTTCATTTGTAGTTAATTCTTCTTGTATTGAATTTGCCATTATACAGCAATGCTTACACCTTAAGTTACACCGGTTTGTTATTTCAAAAGATACTTCTTTTTTTCGTTTATTGTTATAATTTCCAATAATGCCCAATTTAATCATCTTATTATGTATAGAATTTATATATTGTTGATCATTAAAATCTTGGAATTGTTCAATAAAAATGTTTTTATCTATTTTCTTACGTATTGCATCCGAAAAGTAAGAATACACTTCTTTAGTCAGTCTAATCCAATAACCATTATACGCATTTGCTAATACAACCTTATTTTTATATGTTAATACAACAACATTTCTATTAAATTGCATTATTATACCTCCTCATCCCAAACCTTTCTAAATAATATAGGTCGAATCATATTACAAATTTGTTTAAATTCTTCCTCATTTTGGGCTTTATTTTTTAATTCTCCTGGACATGGCCAGCAAAAAGCATTAACTTCACAACTAGAGCATCTCTTATAATTCCATGGATAAAATTTTTTTATTGATTTTACTCCTTTATTATTTTGAAATTCCTTTCTCTGATTATCTAAAATATTACCCATTTTATTTTCTGGTTCTTTAAACCACTGGCACGGAAAAACATTGCCCTTATAATCTACTAAAATTTTTTCAAGCCCAGCACTACAGGTACATGGTGATATATTTTTTGTTTCTTCTACTGCAAGATTTTCATCTGAAAAAACGTTCTCTAAATATTCCTTATTACCCTTTTCAATGAACAATTCTTTATTTGTTTTTCCTCTTCCCACTTCAGCAAACCCACGAATTAACGGTTTAGTTCCTAGTTTTTTATTCAATTCAATAAAGTTTTGTTGAAATTTGTAATTTTTTTCACTTATCACCATGGACAATGTAATATTATTATACCTTTTTTTTCGTAAAAGATTTATTGCAGTTAATACTTTTTTATAAACTCCCTCTCCTCTTATAATATCTGTTGTACTTTCATCTATACCATCTAAACTAATATTAATCTCGTCAACATTTGAAATTAGGGAATCCACATTTAGTTCATTAATCAATGTTCCATTGGTCATCAGTGATATTTTTCCTTTATAATTGTCTCTTAAATATGAGAGTAATTCTAGAAAATCGCTTCGTATCAATGGTTCACCTCCTGTTAAAATAATATTAATTGGCTGTTCATTCACTAAAAAATCAAATATCTTAATTATCTCATCATATTTTAATTCAAAGTCTGTACACATTTCTGAATTATTACAACAATGCACACAATGTAAGTTACATCTATTGGTCATTTCAAACAATACTGTTTTTTTACTAAATATTTTCTCATCTTTTATAAATAAAATTCCTAGTTTCAAAAGACATTCCAATATTTTTTTTAAGTATATCTGATCATTATCATCAACAAATTTGTTCATTAATTGTTCATAATCCAAATTTTCATTAACAATCCATACAATTATTTCATATACCTTCTTGGAAATACGCATCCATTTACCATTTTCTGAATTTATTAAAATCACTTTATTTTTATACTTTATTATCCTAATATTAAATCCAAAATTATACATCTGCTGCTCCCCTTAAAAAAATGGACTAGAAAATTTCTAGCCCATTCTCTTTCATCCACATTTTACCAATATCTACTCTTCCAATATGAATTATGCTCAGAAGTCTTTTTACAATCATCCCAACATGGATCAATATAAGCATTTGGAGCTTCTTGTACTGAACAGTTATTTCCTGTATATTGGCAAACTGCATCAAGTTTTTCCTTATCACTAATTTTCAATACTTTGACCTCTACCATCACTATCCCTCCCCTCTTAATTAATATTAACCATAAACAAAACTATATTTATTTAATATATATGTAGCTTTGCAAAGCATGGCTCACCCTTTTATTATAAAAATTCATATAGTAATAACCAGTTTAAGCACTGCAATTAGATAACTTTAAAAAACTATTTGCTATTTATTACAAAAAAACTTTCACTATATTTATCTTTTTACTTTTATAACATAATTCTTTTTCAATTGCTATTCCTAGAATAGGATGTACTTTATATCTTCAAAAGATACACTATATTTTTATACATTTTCTGTTCTATCTAAATAAGAAATCCTTCTGTTTTCCAATATTTTAGAAATATACTTTTAATCATACACAAACAATTTGTTCAACTAATTTTTCTTTTATAATATTGTTTTTATTTTAACAAAAAAAAACACATTTTGTTACATTATTGCGTATATGGGTATTTAAAATGATTTGTTGGCAAATTTAATAAGATTTAAATTAACCTTTTGGGTTAGGGTAATACTCTGTTCATAAAATAAAATTTTTCATGTTTTCACACCATTCTTGATAAAAGCAGAAGGAAATCTGTCAAAAATTCATATTTTTCACACAGACCAAAGAAATGAATTTAAAAATTAGACAATTAAAGTTCTGTTAGAAACCTTTCATATGGAGCGATCCTTGAGCCATAAAGAATGCCCCTATGACATGCAGTAGCAGAGGCTACTTTTAAGGTAATTAAGTCACCAACCACCACTTCAAGTGGTGGTTTGATATTAGCCCTCCTAAGGGCTATGTTACTGCTCGCCCCGAAGGGCGGTGTCGCAAGCATTAATACTGGTCCGCTTACAATGCGGTACCTTTTGAATCTTCTTTTCTAGACTCTTCTGCTTGCTCCTTTATATACTTTTGTACAGCTTCATCCGTAATATTTCCAATTGTCTCCACATAATATCCTCTTGCCCAAAATGCTTTGTCCCATTTACTTTGCAATTCCGGATGTCTGTCATATATCATTAGTGTACTCTTTCCTTTAAGATATCCCATAAATTTTGATACACTCAGTTTTGGTGGAATTGCCACACTTAGATGTACATGATCTATACAGACTGCTCCTGCTATTATCTCAACATCTTTATACTTGCATCGTGTAGAAAGTATTTCTCTGACATCATTTCTTAATTGCCCGTATAAAACCTTCTTTCTGTATTTTGGAATAAAGACTATATGATACTGGCATTTCCATTTTGTATGTGATAAACTTTTATTGTCCATTTGGACCGCCTCCTATTTTTGAGATTGGCTTGCGACACCATTCTCATTTTAACATAGGAGGCTTTTTTATGGCATCCTCTACGTTTCCACTTACTCTATTCTCCCCAGCATAGCTGGGGGATTAGACTTTTCATTCAAATTATAAAAATGGTTTCTATGTCAGAACTATGCCTAAGAAATGTAATTCCAATCTTGGTATCAAGTATATCGGGCGCTATCTTGATAAACCTGTCATTGCCACTTCACGCATCAATTTCTGCAATGAGGATTTCGTGATTTTCCACTACAACGGACATAAAGATAATAAGCTGATTACTGAAACGATTACTGCCCTTGATTTCATCTCCTGTTTAATTCAACATATTTCTGAAAAACATTTTAAAATGATACTATACTATAGAATTTATTCCAGATACAAAAAATCGTACCAGTATCTCCGCAAATCTATCTCTAAAAAAAGCCTTTCTTTTATTTCTTTCAATTGCTGGTAAGACTCTATTCTTCATTCTTTTGGATATAACCAATTAAAATGCCAAAACTCTGGTGTTTCCATGCTCTTTTTAGTCTTTACTTTAACCACAAACCGATTCCGTGGCATAAATTATATAAAAAGGCTATGTGTAAATACAATTTCCGTTCTCCCTTCTCTACTTTTGTTCTTCCACATCCTTTCTCATGATACAGTCAATGTATCTGATACAAAATGAAAACGGTTACTATCAAATATATTACAAAACAAGAACTTGCAAAAAAACTACGGATATAATATATACAAAATTCATCAGAAGGAATAATCTCTAGTGAATTTTGTGACATGAGTGATGAGGTCCTTTTGGATATGAATTTGATAATATTGATGGTGCCGATTTCTGTGAAGAATGGTTATATATCTTCTAAAATCAAAAATGTCTGTTTTCTATGCTCGCTTTTCATCGGGCTATTTTCATATCCAAAGTCTCAACTAAGCACTTTCCTATAAGGTGAAAAAAGCTATCTATTTTCAAACAGATTCCTTTAGATAACTCTTAAACTTCTAAGATTAGTCTTAGCCTATAGTTTTTTTAATTTAACCTAGACTATTTATTTTTATGCCTGACTATCAAAAACTTCTGTTTGATATAAAAAACATTTTAAATATTCACTTTCCCTGCCAACTAAATTTTTACCATTTATTTTGTCATCGTCTTCTTTCATTACAGAATTGGGAAGCTCTTTATATTTTGATGTCTTTTGAAATTCTTTTACTACTTCTTGATATGCATTCATCAATGCTTCTTTTGTTTCACCCTCCTCTGCAATATGCTCCATTGCAATTATTAGTTCTTCCATTACTGCTTCTTTTGATTTGCAATGTTTTATTTGCTCCTCAAAGGCATTTCTTTTTAATTGTATTTTGACTGCCTCCTCATATAACTCAGGGGAATATTTCCTTAAATATTCCAACTCTTTTGCAGTCAGCTTTTTACCTGCCCTTAATTTTGAGCGAATTCTTGCTATTACTTTTTCTCTCTTTTCCTTATTTTCATTATTTACCTTTTGAAATTCTTCATTGATTTTTTTCAGCATTGAAAATATAGGATTTTGGGTTGGTTTTTCCTGTACATTTTGATTTTCTGAAAATTCCAGAGAATTATGAATTCTACAATCTTTTAAATTAACCTTCATAATATTACCCCTTTTTCTTTCTTAATTTCTAATGAATCGATGATATATATTCCACTTTATATATCGAAATCTTTTGAATTTTCAATTAAATCTTTTTACTCTTCACTCATTAACTCCAATAAATTATAGTACTTTTTTACTAACGCTTGTGACATAGCAGAGATTAAAAAATCAGACAACTCCTTTCTTCATCAAAAATAATTTGAAAATCTTTTTTGAACAACACATGTTTACACTCTTACAAATTTTAACTTTTTATTAATTTTTTGTCAATCTTACAATTACAGAAATCTTTTCGTACCAAAAATAAATACATAAACTCTTCTAATGTTTTCATTGATGTTATTTAGAAAAATAGATTTAGATACAGATCGAAAACCCATAAAAAAATTAATTAGTATTCTTAACACTAATCAGCTATTTTTAGCTATTATTGTCTATATCCTAATCGGGATAACAATATACTTAATTACTAAAAAATGAGATAGAAAGAATCCATTTTTTCCTTGAATATTTTTTCAAAAATGATATAATGGGAAAGTAATAGACAATTTATTTATGATGGTATAGTAGCGTTTTCTTAAGGCATATCCTATACCCAAGAAAGGCATGAAGCAATATGAAAAAATTAGAAGAATATGTAAGAAGCATTCCTGACTTTCCTGAAGAGGGAATCATCTTTCGTGACATAACAAGTATTTTACAGGACAAAGATGGTCTTCATTTAGCAATTGACCAAATGCAGTCAGAACTGGATGGTATTGATTTTGATGTCGTAATCGGACCGGAATCCAGAGGTTTTATCTTTGGTGTTCCAATTGCTTACAACCTCAACAAACCATTTGTTCCAGTTCGTAAAAAAGGAAAATTACCTTGTGAAACTGTAGAAATAGAATATGACCTGGAATACGGTTCTGCTATTATCGAAATGCATAAAGATTCCATTAAACCAGGACAAAAAGTTGTAATTATTGATGACTTAATTGCTACCGGCGGTACAATTGAGGCAATTACTAAATTAGTCGAACAACTTGGCGGCGAAATTGTTAAGATTGTATTTTTAATGGAATTAGAGGGTCTTAGCGGTCGGGATAAACTAAAGAACTACGACATTGCATCTGTAATTAAATATCCAGGTAAATAATATACTTTTCAACCCGAATAAAAACACGAAGGACTATCGCAATCTTGTTTCTCATGATTGTAATAGTCCTTCTTTTATTATCGAAATGTTTCTATAATAATTTGAATACTTTCATATCCATTATATTCATTGACAGAGGGATAAAAAATAAAATCCATACCAACTCCACTTGAAGTTCCGTTTATAAGCTGTTCCATTGTTCCAGTACCATGTTTTTCTTCCACACATTCAACGAATCTATCATAGTCACGAAACAACATTCCGATATAAATTCCCGCTCCTGTTGTTGTTTTGATTGTCAATCTCAACATATTTTTTAATTTTCCTATCACAGATGCCTTCGTGACAATCACATCACGGATTGCAAAAAGAGGTCGTTGATTTGCTTTTCCATAAGGTTCTAAAAGTTCCATTTCCCGAATCAAGGGAATACTAATCGTTTCCAATGGCAAAACCATATCAAAGCTAATCTTAGGAATTAAATCTTCTTCGGTTAAAGCAGTCTGTTGATTTAGCGCTTCCCGAAATGGTTCAATATTTTCTTCTTCCAGAGAAAGTCCTGCTGCCATTGGATGCCCGCCAAACTTTGTAAGATAATTTTTGCATTTTGAAAGTTCTTGAAACATATGATATTCTTCAATCGAACGTCCCGAACCTTTCACGCCATCTTTTGCTTTTGTCAGAACAATAGACGGTTTATTATATCGCTCCCTAAGTCTTCCCGCAATGATACCGGCTAAGCTTTCATGACATTCCGGTAAATATATAACTAACACTTTATCTTCCATTAAATCACTGTTTTCAACCTGTTCAATTGCCTTTTCCAAATTTTCGGCAGTCATTTCTTTTCGCTCATCGTTTAATTTTTTCAGTTCCTTCGCGAGATCAGAAGCTTTTTCCTCTTCCTTAGAAAGCAACATACTCAGACCTAATTTTGCCGACTCCAATCTCCCCGAGGCGTTAATACAAGGCCCAATAATAAAACCTAAATGATAAGCTGTAATCTCTTTTCCTGTCAAACCGGTTTCTTCGATTAACGCTTTTAAGCCAAGATTTTTTGTTTTGGAAATCCTCCCTAATCCTTCTTTTACAATAGCACGATTTTCCCCCACTAAATCCATTACATCGCATACCGTTGCAATTGCTGCAAACGGGATAAACTCTTCCATTTCTTTTGCATCAATTCCATACTTTTGATAGAGAACAGAAACTAATTTAAATGCAACCGAAGCACCACAGATTCCTTCAAATGGATAGTTACAATCCTCCTGTTTTGGATTTACAACAGCATCTGCCTCTGGTACCCCCTCATCGATTGGAACATCGTGATGATCGGTCACTAAAATTGTAAGTCCCTGTTCTTTGCCATGTTGAATCTGTTGTTTTGCAGAAATTCCATTGTCACAAGTCAGAATTGTATCAACTCCACTCTCTATTGCTTCTTCGATTAGCTGAACATTAATTCCATAACCATCTTTCATTCGATCTGGTATTTCATAATCAACCTTTGCTCCACACCGCTCCAGACCACAGTATAAAATATAGGTGGACATTACACCATCCACATCATAATCTCCGATAATCCGGATTGATTTCTTTTCTTCTATCTTTTTTTTCAATATATCACAACATTTTTCCATATCTTTCATAAGAAGTGGAGATGGAATGTTCTCAATTGACGGATTCAAATATTGCATCATTTCTTCGTTACTCTTTACTCCACGGTTTACAGCCAGTCTTGCCAGCACTTCACTGACTCCAAATGTTTTTGCAATCAAGCCAAAATCTGCTTTTTTGTTCTTAATAAACCATTTTTCCATTCTAACTTTCCTTTCAAAAAGATATTTCAGCCCGCATGTATAAAAAAACAAAAAGCTGTGGCATAATAAATATAAAAGAATCCATCGTGCCACAGCCTTATTTTATTTAAAATACTTATTCATTTTTTCTATTTTGCAGTTTTCTTTCCAGATATCTTTGTAAATAAATACCATAATGTACCAGAAATGCAAATAGAAGAATATGCACCAGCTACAACTCCGGCAATTAATGGAATTGCAAATTCACGAACGGAATCTACACCAAGAATTGCAAGCATAACAACCATAATTAATGTTGTTATTGTTGTATTGATACTTCTTGAGAATGTCTGACTAATACTAGCATTTACAACATCAGCCAAAGAATCCTTACTACGCATAGATTTCTTATTTTCACGAATTCTATCGTATACAACAATTGTAGCATTAATCGAATAACCGACAATTGTAAGCATACAAGCAATAAATGTGTTACCTACAGAAATTCTGGATACTGCATATACTGTTAATACAATTAAAACGTCGTGTAATAATGCACATACTGCACCTGCACCAAATCTGACATCTTTAAAGCGAATCCAAATATAAATCAACATACAGATTGTAGTAATAATAACAGAAACTACTGCATCTGACTTCATATCATCGCTGACAGTCGCACTGATACTTTCTGTCTGAATTTTCTTTGCATCTACGCCAAAGTCTTTTGTTAATATAGATTCAACCTCTTCTCTTTGCTTTAATGTTAGCTCGTCTGTCTTAACAACTAAAGCATTTTCATCCTGAATCTGAGCAATCTCTACATTAGAGCCTGCAATCTTCATAAAATCTTTTTCAACTTTTGCTTTTAATTCATCTGTAATTTTTTCTTCAAAGGTTACCTGAGTAGAAGTTCCTCCTTTAAAGTCAAGACCATAGTTAAGTGCCTGTCCTTTCGAACCATTTACAACTAACGCACCTAAACCAATTACAATGATTAAGATTGCAAGACCATATGTCTTTTTCATATTTCCAACGTAATCCCATACTTTTCTTTCTTTTTGAATTCCAAAGTATTTTACGTCATCCATACCAAAGCTATAGAATGCATATAGTAAAAATTTAGTTACAACAAGCGCTGTGAACATAGATAAAATAATACCAATCGCTAATGTCTGGGCAAATCCTTTAATTGTACCGGAACCCTTAAACCAAAGAACTGCTGCTGCAATTAAAGTTGTTACATTACCATCAACGATAGCGGACAACGCCTTATCAAATCCCTGTTTAATAGCGGAACGAACGGTTTTACCAGCAGTCAATTCTTCTTTAATACGTGTAAAGATAATAACATTGGCATCTACCGCCATACCAATCGATAAAATAATACCTGCAACGCCCGGCAATGTTAATGTAACATCTAGACCATTTAAAATAACAAGCTCAGCTACAATATATAAAATTAATGCAATACTTGCTGCAACACCTGGCATACGATAAAGTACACACATAAAGATAATGATTAATGCAAATCCAATGATTCCAGCAAGTAAGCTTGTGTTAATTGCTTCTAAACCTAATTTCGCACCAACTACATTGGAACGAACTTCTTTTAATTCAACCGGCAATGCACCGATACGAATCGTAGAAGCCAATTCTTCGGCTTCCTGATGATCCTTTTGTCCACTGATGATTGCAACACCATCTGTAATTGCTGTCTGTACTACTGGAGAGGATACTGTCTTTCCATCATAGACAATCGCAATCTGTTTTCCAATATTGGCTTGTGTTGCCTCAGCAAACTTTTTGCTTCCTTTGCTGTTTAAAGTAAGCTTAACAACATTTTCATTTGTTCCTGTTGTCTTGTCCTGCTGTGTAACAGCTTTTGCATCTTCAATATTAGATCCATCAATGACAACATTACCAGCTTCATCTACAAACTGAATAGAACCTGCTTTACCAAGTGCTTCTAAAATCGAATTGGCGTCTGTAACACCCGGTATATCAATATTAACACGACGGTCACCTTCTTGATATACTGCAGCTTCTGTACTATATACTTCCGCACGTTTCTGCATTTTGTAAACCGTATCTGACATTTCCTGTGCCGTTGGTGTATCCCCAACTGCTTCATAAGTAATGCTTACCCCACCTGCAAGGTCAAGTCCAAGTTTTATGTTCTTTGCACTTCCTCTATGGTCTTTTCCAATACCAATGAAAGTAATTCCAGAACATACTGCGATTGCTGCAATAATAATAATAAATTGCAACAAAGCCTTCTTTTTGTCCTTCATTGTTTCATTCTCCTTCTTTCTCGTATTCTCTCATTTTGTGATTTTCCTAAGCATTTGTTGTCTACTCTTCTTCTGCTAATGCTGCTTTCATCATAATTGCACACTCAATTCGCTTTCTTTGCAACTCACAGCCCAAATCGTAGGCATCGTTGATGCTATTGTGGAAATTATAGGAATTCGCTGCACATCCACCACTACAGTAGAATTTAGCGAAACATTCCTGACATTTATCTTTCGAGTATACATTACATTCTTTGAATGTATCTCTTATGTCTGTTCTTGTAATACCCTCATCAACATTTCCCATAAGAAATTCTTCCATTCCAACAAATTGATGGCATGGATATAAATCTCCCCATGGAGTTACCGCAAGGTATTCTGTTCCTGAACCACAACCTGACAAACGTTTTGCCACACATGGTCCACCACTTAAGTCTATCATAAAATGGAAGAAGTTAAAACCTTTTCCTTCTTTTTCTCTCTGAATCATTTCTTTTGCCAGAATATCATATTCTTCACAAATCTTTGCAATATCCTCTTCCTGCAAAGCATATGGTTCTTCCGGCTGTGCAACAACCGGTTCTACCGATATCTGCTTAAATCCCAAATCTGCCAGATGAAGAACATCTTTCGAAAAATCTAAGTTATTATGAGTAAATGTTCCTCTCACATAATAATTTGTCTGATTGCGGCTTTCTGCCAATTTTTCAAATTTTGGAAGAATTACATCATAGCTTCCTTTTCCATTTCTGGCAGGACGCATATAGTCATGTACCTCTTTTCTTCCATCAATACTAAGTACTACATTTGCCATCTCTTTATTAGCAAATTCCATAATATCATCATTTAGTAAAAGTCCGTTCGTTGTCAAAGTAAAACGGAAGTTTTTGTTGTGAATCTTTTCCTGTTCTCTTCCGTATGCAACCAACTGTTTTACTACATCAAAATTCATAAGCGGCTCACCGCCAAAGAAATCTACCTCTAGATTATGTCTGTTTCCTGAATTAGCAATCAGAAAATCAAGTGCCTTTTTACCAACTTCATAAGACATCAAGGCACGACGTCCTTTGTATTCACCTTCTTCGGCAAAACAATAGCGGCATTTTAGATTACAGTCATGAGCAATATGAAGACAAAGTGCTTTTACTACTGTTTCTCTTTTCTTCATATCTCCAATATATTCTTTATAGATATCTTCTGTAAATAAACAGCCGTCTGCTTTTAACTGTTCTATCTCATGGAATGCCTCTTCGATTGTTTCCTCTGTCACGTCACAATTTTCTTTATATTTGGACATCATACTTTCTTTTATGCTGTCCTTTGTTTCTGTCTCATATAATGCGATTATATCATAGACTAAATCATCAACAACATGCACACATCCGCTGTTCACATCAAGTACTATGTTATATCCATTATTTTTATACTGGTGTATCAATGTTTACTCCTTTCCAACGTCTTGTCCATTTTATCAAGACAATATCGCTGCATAGTCTGTTAGCAACTATACAGCGATATTACTGTTCTCTTATTAATTCTCAAGCTGACCGTATTTGTATTATTTATTCTCGCAGCTTTGATTTCCAACTGTACAAGATGTCTTACAAGCGGATTGACAAGATGTCTGACATTCTCCACATCCACCTTTTTTCATGCTTTCTTTTAAATTTCTTGTATTTAATGTTTTGATATGTTTCATTTTAATTCCTCCTTAAACGTTATCACTTCACATATGCTGTTATTATAGCATACTCTTCTTTATATTTAAAGTATTTTTTTTGCCCAGTGTCAACTAAGCATTCCTCCCATCATTCCTCCCAAGCTGCACATAGCAAATACAGTAATTACCTGCATACCGGGTCCTATCACTGATTTGTTCATAAGCATTGATATTACAAATATTACAACAAAATATGTAATTCCCAATAAAATTCCCCATAGGAATTTCTGTACCTTCATTTTTTTTCCCATGATAAAACCACCGACAAATGAAGAAAATATATAAGCAAAAATAATTCCCGCTTTTATAACTTCCCCTGACGGATTTCCTTTATATAATAGTAATGCCAGCAGTAATAAAAGAATTCCTGTCAATATGTAAGATACTAATAAACTCTTTAGTAATGTTCCTATTTTATTCATAGTTCCTTCCTTCCCTGCCCTTTTTCTCTGAAGAAATTCCTTCGGGCATCCTTTCTCTTTCCTATTTTTCTCCAGACCGTATTACAATATATGGGACACTTTAAAAAACTATGTCTTTCTTTCCTAAGAAAATAATCGTCTTTTTTCGTTTTTTTAAATGGGGTATAATAAAATTAATATCAAAATTAAAAAAAAGAAAGGAGATTTCTATGAAACGAATTGACCTTCATGTACACTCAACCATTTCTGATGGTACACTAACGCCAACTGAATTAGTTCATTTAGCAGACAAGCAGGGACTTGCTTCCTTTGCCTTAACTGACCATGATACAATTGATGGAATAACAGAAGCTAAAAATGAAGCACAAAATCTTGCCAAAGAACATACTTCTCTGGAAGTGATATCAGGTGTAGAAATTTCTGCCGGATATAAAAAGAGAGATATCCATCTTCTTGGTCTGCTCATCGATGAAAATAACACTTCGCTAATTCATTCGCTTAACCTTGCAAAGAAAAACCGCGAAGAACGAAATGAAAAAATGGCACAAAGTCTTGCCAAAACAGGTATGGATATCTCAATAGAAGCTATTTTAGAAGATGACCCCGAAGCGGTCATTACAAGAGCTCATTTTGCAAAATTTATGTTGAAAAAAGGATATGTAAAATCAATCAAAGAAGCATTCACCAAATATCTGTCTGAATCCTCACCTTACTATGTACCTCGAGAATATATTTCTCCCGAAGATGCAATTGCTCTCATCAAAGCAGCAGGTGGAGTGCCAATTCTCGCCCATCCACTGCTTTATCATCTCCCTGAAAAAGAATTGTTTTCGCTTATTATTCGTCTTAAAGAAGCAGGACTTATGGGATTAGAGGCAATTTACTCTTGTAATATCAATAATGAAGAAAGTTACGTCAGAGGACTTGCCCACAAATATGATCTCCTAATTAGTGGTGGTTCCGATTTTCACGGAAGTGTAAAACCAGATATTTCATTGGGTGCCGGTCGTGGTAATCTAAACGTTCCATACTGGGTATTAGAGAAACTGAAAGAATGTAAGTTGTAGCTATCTTGAAATTGTTCACTATTTTTATTTAATATAATATAATCCCCCAGCTAAAGCTTTAATTAAGTATTGGCTGGGGGATTTCTTTTCTAGAGAAATTGAATGCTGAAATCCACGAAGTCTACAAAGACTTCGACTAAAAATCTGCACTGATGGAATGACTGATGAGGAATTTCAATCCACGAAGCCTACAAAGACTTCGACCCAGTTCCTTTTTGAATTTCAAAAGCTGTCCTATATTTCAATCCACGAAGCCTACAAAGACTTCGACAAGAAGTTGGAAGAATTATCTTATAAGACACCAATTTCAATCCACGAAGCCTACAAAGACTTCGACAAGGATATACAGCGAGAAAAGAAAATCATTCAGATTTCAATCCACGAAGTCTACAAAGACTTCGACATTGATTCCGAAACTTGGCTCAAGATACAAGCTATTTCAATCCACGAAGTCTACAAAGACTTCGACGGAGAATCTATGAGAACGGAAATATAACAGTAGGATTTCAATCCACGAAGTCTACAAAGACTTCGACCATAACAATTTCTGTCTGCAAGGAAATAGGAATCATTTCAATCCACGAAGTCTACAAAGACTTCGACTTATGTTTCAGTTCTGGTTGATTGTGAAGAACAAATTTCAATCCACGAAGTCTACAAAGACTTCGACATAGTTTTTGAAGATTGATATTTATAACACAGATATTTCAATCCACGAAGTCTACAAAGACTTCGACATAGTTTTTGAAGATTGATATTTATAACACAGATATTTCAATCCACGAAGTCTACAAAGACTTCGACGGCAGAAGAGTATAATATGCCTTCAAGAAGAAATTTCAATCCACGAAGTCTACAAAGACTTCGACGAAAACCGTAGGAACTACGGGGTTAGCTTAGATATTTCAATCCACGAAGTCTACAAAGACTTCGACTATGTAGCATACGAACATGTTTGTAGTATTTATATTTCAATCCACGAAGTCTACAAAGACTTCGACCTGCAGCTACATAGTGCGGATTTGACAATATGTTATATTTCAATCCACGAAGTCTACAAAGACTTCGACTAAGAGTTCCACTATCTTCCTTAACTGCTATTATTTCAATCCACGAAGTCTACAAAGACTTCGACTTGCGGCAACATTCGAATCTGCTGGAACATTTTAATTTCAATCCACGAAGTCTACAAAGACTTCGACGTAGACGGAAAGCAAATTTGCAGTAGAATGAAGATATTTCAATCCACGAAGTCTACAAAGACTTCGACGATACTTTTTAGGAGATTGGGCAACCTTAAGGAATTTCAATCCACGAAGTCTACAAAGACTTCGACCATATTGCTTTTTTAATTCTGCATATTGCTCATATTTCAATCCACGAAGTCTACAAAGACTTCGACATTGATTCCGAAACTTGGCTCAAGATACAAGCTATTTCAATCCACGAAGTCTACAAAGACTTCGACGTACAGCAACTACATCATATGAAGAAGTTGTAGCATTTCAATCCACGAAGTCTACAAAGACTTCGACAGCAAAATTCAACAATTTTCATCTCATTTTATTCACTCTTCCTATTACTATTATACAAATTCCATTCAAAAAATCAATATCAATTTCTTTTATTTTTCAAGAATTGTATATTTTGCACTATAGAATTTTGGTGCGAATCTCCCAGGGTTTTTATGTTCACTTCACATTCGCACCGGCTAAAAAAAGAAGCAAGCCCCAAAGAATTAATCTAAGGGACTTGCTCAAGCGTATAATAGGGTGGGAGTAGAAAGTGTAAAACACTTTCGTTGTTCCTTAGTGGAACTTTTTTATTATACAATATTTCTTTTCAATTTGCAACTATTTTTTTTATCTGTGAAAACACACTTTTTTCTTACTCTTCTGTACCTTCTGCCTTTTCCACTTCTAAGATTGAATCTTTTTTCATTGGAATTCTGCAGTTTTTGTTGCTTCCAAATTCCACAATTACAACATCATCATTTACATCAATGACAACGCCATAAAATCCACTGGAAGTTAATACGCTGTCACCCGGACGTATTGTTGTTAAAAGTGCCTGATGCGCTTTTTCTTGTTTCTTCTGTGGACGAACCAAGAAGAAATAAAATAAAGCCATAATTCCTCCTACATAAAGGATCATGATTCCAATGCTCATTGCTCCAGAGCCGGATGTTGTTAATACTGGTAACAAATTCATCTTTTTTCCTCCTAAATTTTCTATTTTTCTTCACCTTGTTGAAAGCCCTCTAATTTCGCCTTCTTATATTCTTTGAAACGTCCCTGTTCGATTGCCTCTCTAATTTCCTCCATCATTGTATTATAGAAGTATAGATTATGCATTACTAAAAGACGTAAACCAAGCATTTCCTTTGCCTTTAGTAAATGTCTGATATACGCACGGCTGTAAGTTTTACAAGCCGGACATTGACATCCTTCTTCAATTGGTCTGTCATCTAATTCATATTTTGCATTCATCAAGTTCATTTTACCATGGTTCGTATAAGCATGTCCATGTCGTCCGTTTCTAGCAGGATAAACACAATCAAAAAAATCTACACCGCGCTCAACAGACTCTAAAATATTCGCCGGTGTTCCAACTCCCATAAGATAAGTTGGCTTTTCTAATGGAAGGTATGGTGTTGTTTCTTCAATAATATAATACATTTCTTCATGGCTTTCTCCGACTGCAAGACCACCTAACGCATATCCATCCAAATTCATATCGGAAATCCGTTTGGCATGTTCAATTCGAATATCTTTAAATGTTCCACCTTGATTAATTCCAAACAGCATCTGATTTTTATTAATTGTATCATCCAATGAATTTAAACGATTCATTTCAATCTGACAACGTTTCAACCATCTTGTTGTCCGGTCTACTGAATTTTGCATATACTCTCTTGTAGCAGGATGAGGGGGACATTCATCAAATGCCATCGCAATTGTAGACGCCAGATTCGATTGAATCTGCATACTTTCCTCTGGTCCCATGAAAATCTTTCGTCCATCTATATGCGAATTAAAATAAACGCCTTCTTCCTTAATCTTGCGAAGACCAGCCAGAGAAAAAACCTGAAATCCACCTGAATCAGTAAGAATTGGTTTGTCCCATACCATAAACTTATGAAGACCTCCCAACTGCTTTACTACTTTGTCTCCTGGTCTGACATGTAAGTGGTAGGTATTTGATAATTCTACCTGTGTCTTTAACTGTTGTAAATCCATTGTAGATACCGCACCTTTAATCGCAGCTGCTGTTCCTACATTCATAAATACAGGCGTTTGAATTGTTCCATGTACTGTATGAAATTCTCCACGCTTTGCATTGCCATCCCGGCATAATAACTTATACATATAACAAACCTCTCTATTTTTCTTCAATATGACAAGTATAACGTCAATCACAACTATTTTCAACCATTTTATAGAATTTTCCTGTTTAAACTCTATGCCTAAAAAAGACTTTCTTACTCCAAAGTCGAAATAAGAAAGTCTAATTCCCTCAATATACGTTATGCAACGGAATATTTTTTTAATGTCCTCTCAAATGATGAATCATAGCCCATACAGTTTACTTGTAATGCTCTGGTCAAATCCATACTAAGTACTCCAAGTAAAGATTTCGCATCAATAATAAAGCGATTATAAAATATGTCAATATCAAAATTACATTTTGATGCCTGTGCCACAAAATCTTTTACCTCATCTGGACCATTTAACTTAATCGTCGCTTTCATGTTATCACATCCTTTTACTCATAAAACATATATCTTACAATCCCACGAATTATAGCCCAATCAGTTTTGGCTTTTTATTATACCACTTACTGGCAATTCGTCAAGAGCTTTTTCATTTTATTTTTTAACAAAAAAAAACAATATCTTTTGTTGAATCTACCTATATTTTATTCTTCTTGTCTTGTATTATTTCCTTAAATTACACAAAATATTCCTGATAGATTCATTTTATATCAAACCAAATATTTGATAATCGGCTACCATTCCTGTTATTTTTTCATAGAATTACTAATAGATGTGCTTAACCTTGCTTATATATACTGCTTTTATAAGGAAAATGGCTCTATACTTCTCTCCAAAATTCCCTTTAAATGCGCAATGAGAATCCCATAATTTGTAATCGGTGTATCTTGATCACTTGCACATCGATATCGATATGTCATCTCTCTGTCATTCAACATACATCCACCACAATGAATAATCATCTTATACTGCTCTAACTCTTCTGGAAATTCTGTTCCACTTGTAAATTCAAATTCAATATTTTTATTCGTATAGTTTCTTATCCATGAAGGCAATTTCACAGTTCCGATATCTTCACATTGACGATGATGCGTACAGCCTTCACTAATTAATATTTTATCAGAATCCCTGATTGTTTCAATTGCCCTTGCTCCCTCTATGGCCTGTTTAAGATTTCCTTTATACCTTGCAAATAAAATCGAAAATGAAGTCAGCCATATATCTTTTGGTGTATAGGAATCTGCTACATCAAAAACCTGACTATCCGTAATTACAAGCTTCGGTTTTTGCTTCAGATTTTCTAACGTTTCTGCAATCTGATTTTCTTTTACAACAATCGATACACAATCCGCGTCTAAAATATCCCGAATTGTCTGTTGTTGAGGCAAGATTAAACGTCCTTTCGGTGCTGCTTTATCAATCGGTACAACAAGTAAAACCAAATCGGACGGTTCAAGCAAATCCGCCACAATTGTTTTTTCCGTTTCCTCCTGTAAAGCAAGTTTTGCGAGTTTTTCCTTTAATTCAAATATATTTTTTCCGGTCTTTGCACTAACCCATATTGTGTCCGCCTCTTTTTTTTCTATCTCTTTTATATCCGCTTTATTCATAACAATCAAATAAGGAATTGCTTTTTCTTTTATTTTCTTTAAAAGCTTTTCATCTTCCTTTGACATTCCAATATTAGCATCTATAATAAGGACTGCCACATCACTTTTATTCAGCATCTGATAACTTCGTTTGACTCTTAATTCTCCCAACTCTCCTTCGTCATCAATCCCAGGTGTATCTATTATCGCAACCGGACCAAGTGGTAATAACTCCATCGCCTTTATTACAGGATCCGTTGTTGTTCCCTTTATTTCTGATACAATCGAAAGATTTTGCCCAGTAATTGCATTCATTATACTTGACTTACCGGCATTTCTCCTTCCAAAAAGACCGATATGAATACGGTTTGCAAGAGGTACACTATTCAAACTCATTTTCTCTACTCCTCTATTCTTCTTTTAATCATCAAAAAACACAATCTGATTTCTACCATTTTGTTTTGCTCTGTAAAGTGCTTCATCTGCCTCTTTTATTGCTTGAAATAAATCATCCGAATTGAATATTTTTTTGTTCGAAGCACCTAAACTTAAAGTCACGCAATCGGATACATCAGATTTCTCATGAATAATATGTTTTTCCTCCAGATGTTGTGAGATGTCTTCGTAAATATCCTTAATTGTCGAATTATCTCCTATTTTCAATAAAATTAGAAATTCTTCTCCCCCATATCGAATCACAATACCATTATGCTTGATTACACTTTTCAAAGTATCCGCTACTTCGCGAATTGCCCGATCACCTGCAATATGCCCATAAGTATCATTATACTTTTTAAAATAATCAATATCTACCATGATAATTCCCATATTTAAAAGCTCTTTTTGCCTTTTCAACGTTTTTTGAATAAATTCAGATAAATATTTGCGATTATATACTTCCGTCAATTGGTCTACAAATCCATTTTCTTTTAACTTTCTCATTCGGACAAGCTGTATTAGTATAAATAACAATATAAGTATAAACATACCAATTAGTAGCTCAATCAATATATTCGAGATTCTCTCTTTCTTCTTTAACTGTTCCAGTTTATAAGCTTTTTCAGCAAAGGAAACATACTCTTTTGTTATTTTCTGATTTTTTTCCTTTTCTATTTTAGTCAGCTTATTGTTTAACTGAAAATACTTTTCTACCTGATTTGTTTTTTGATAAAGATCAATTAACATACTATAAATAGTGCTCTCAAAACCCCATTTTTCTTTTTCGTTTTTAGTAGCCAATTCATTCAGTTTTTTTATTGCCTCTTGATTCTTTCCCTCACAGATTAACAATTTACAAGAAGTAATTGCAACATAAATATCATTATTCAAAAATAGATAATTATCACTTTTCGCCAACAATTTGTTGCACTTTTCTAAATAGATTTTCGCCTGTTTTAAATCATTTTCTTCAATTTTTACTAATGCCATACTATCATATAATGAAATCTTTATCTCCTGTTTCATATCTTCCGGCAAAGAAGGTAAAACTTGGAATACTTCTTTTGCACACTGTTGTGCTGTCTGGTAATCTTCTTGATGGATATAGGCACTAATTCGATTCATATAAGAACCATATTTAAGCCAAAAATTCTCCCTGCTATCACTGATTTCAAAATTGATTATCTTATCATACTCTTCAATTGCTTTTTCATAATCTTCTAAACTGAAATAAATATTAGCAATACATTCCTGAGCACTGATCTGCATTGCTGTTTTTTCATTTTTATCCTGTATCTTTCCTGCTTCTGTTATAATTTCATAAAAATCATAAATGCTTTCTGCATAGTCTTCATTCACTACCTTTAAAGATGCTGAAATTCTTTTTAATTTCAATTCTGTAATCAGCGATAACTTTTTTGTCTGTGAATTATATTCTTTTAACAAATCAATTACTTTCTGTCTGGATTCTCTGTCAGTCAAAACGGTAGAAACCGTCTGAGAAATAAGTTTTACATCATTTGCTAAAATTGGGAATTTTTGAATATAATCAAGAATTTGTTCAATGTAGTAAAAATCACCTTGTCCATTTTTACTTACTTCACATTGATTAAGATAAAAATTTAGATAAACCGGTAAAGCAACGTCTGTATATTTCGCTGAAGCTGCTTTTTTCAAATATTTTTCAGCACTTTTTATATCCTTTTGAATATAAAAATCAATTCCCTTAAAAAAATAGTATTCTGCCGACCCCTTTAAAACCGAAGTGTTTCCTTTCTCATCTTTCCATTTCCCACTTGTCCTAAAATCTATCATTTTATTATAAATATAAGACGATTTCATTACTTTATTTGGAGAGTATGTATAAATCCCCAAATAACACAAAATTACTATTGCACCCAAAAAAAACAGACGTTTTTTGCTCATATGTAATCATACCTCTTTCTTTATTAAGTTTTCAGTTCAAACTCAATTCTAATCTGCCAGGTTGAAAGTTATTCATTTTATTTTGCAAAATTTATTATATATTAGATTTCATAATGACGTCAATATATTACCTTTCAACCTGACAATAGGTACCTTTCCTTATTCCCATTAAATTAAGGATTCTTTCAAGCAAAAAATATTATTTATATCTTGTTAATGA
>NZ_VUMT01000029.1 GCF_009696045.1 Velocimicrobium porci
GGAATTTTGGTCGAGGACATTATATCAAAAATGGGAGGTAAATGCTCTTTTTATTTGCAAACCTCCAATAAATTAAGGTTTTAAAAGAATTTTTAAAATAAAATACGGGTAGTTTTTGACACTACCGTAACAAAAAGAGGGGTTCTAAAAATGAGATTAAGGCAACTGATCCAGAATATATGATATTAGAACCGGTTGTAACGGAAGAAATGGCAGAGGTTGCTCTGTGCATGAATATTAGAAAAAAGGTAACTGCAAAAGACCTTGCACCTCTTTGTGGGAAATCGGTTGAGCAGACAGAAAAACTATTAATGGATTTGGCTTATGCAGGTGTCTGTTTTGTCAATGAAATTGATGGAGTAGATACATTCTGGTATGATACCTGGGTTCCGGGTATTATGGAAATGATGGTAAACAATAAAGAAAATGTAAAAAAATACCCTCAGATTGCAGAAGCTTTCGAGGCTTATGGAAGAGTAAGAGGACCAAAGACAACAGGAAGTTTTCCAGTTGGAGTCGGTTTAATGCGTGTAATTCCAATTGAGCAGGCAATTATGGG
The DNA here is from genome assembly GCF_009696045.1 of Velocimicrobium porci. GTDB lineage: Bacteria > Bacillota > Clostridia > Lachnospirales > Lachnospiraceae > Velocimicrobium > Velocimicrobium porci. The sequence continues at coordinate 560 of NZ_VUMT01000029.1, forward strand.
TGAAACCAGAAGGGCATCTTATGAAGAAGTATCGAAATATTTAAATGATAATGATATTTTTTCGGTAGCCGACTGTTCATGTCGTACAGCGAGAGCTGTTATGGGAGAAGGATGCGGTCATCTGTCTGAGGATATGTGTATTCAAATGGGGCATGCAGCAGAATATTATATCCGGACAGGAAGAGGGCGTGAAATTACAAGAGAAGAGGCTTTTGAAATCATAAAAAAGGCAGAAGAGAATGGACTTATGCACCAGATACCAAATCTGGATGGATCAGGAAAAACACATGCAATTTGTAATTGCTGTGGTTGTTCCTGTCTATCTCTTAGAACAGCGGAAATGTTTATCAATGCCGATATGGTACGCTCCAATTATGTTTCCAAGGTTGATAGGGAGAAATGTGTTGCTTGTGGGGAATGTGTACAGCATTGTCCGGTAAATGCATTACAGCTGGGACAGAAATTATGTTCCAAGGAGCCGGTTATCACTACTATTAAACGAGAAGATACACCACGTGATACAGAATGGGGTGAGGATCGTTGGAATGTTGACTATCGGACAAACAGGAAAGATGTTGTTGATACAGGAACAAGTCCATGTAAGACAGCCTGTCCTGCGCATATAGCAGTTCAGGGGTATATTAAGCTGGCTTCTCAGGGAAGATATACCGAAGCCTTAGAATTAATTAAACATGAGAACCCATTCCCGGCAGTTTGTGGACGAATTTGCCCAAGAAACTGTGAATCTGCATGTACAAGGGGAAACTTAGACGAACCGATTGCAATTGATGAAATAAAGAAGTTTATTGCAGAACAGGATTTAAAACAGGAACATCGTTATATACCAAAAATAAAACATGATTATGGTAAAAAAATTGCAGTAATTGGTGCAGGACCTTCGGGCTTGTCTTGTGCATATTATCTGGCAGTTGAGGGATATAAAGTTACCGTATTTGAAAAACAGCCTGTACTTGGAGGCATGCTTACACTTGGAATACCAGCATTCCGTTTGGAAAAAAATATTATTCATGCGGAAATTGATATCTTAAAAGAATTAGGTGTTGAATTTAAGACACAAGTTGAGGTAGGGAAAGATATTAGCATTGCCCAGTTAAGAAAACAAGGCTACGAAGCTTTTTATGTTGCAATTGGTGCCCAGAAGGGAAGAAAGCTTGGCATTGAGGGAGAGGACTGTGACGGAGTCATGACCGGAGTCGATTTCCTTCAAAATGTCAGTCTTGGAAAGCAGACAAAACTATCTGGAAATGTAATTATCATAGGAGGCGGAAATGTAGCAATTGATGTTGCCAGAACCGCAATAAGAACAGGTGCAAAAACTGCAGAAATGTTCTGCCTGGAAAAAAGAGAGGAAATGCCTGCATTACAGGAAGAAATCGAAGAAGCAGAAGCAGAAGAGATTAAAATTAATAATTCATGGGGACCAAAACGAATTCTTACGGAAAATGGTCATGTAGTAGGAGTTGAATTCAAAAAGTGCAGTTCTGTTTTTGATGAAAATCATCGCTTTAATCCAGTGTATGATGAAACGGATACGATTATAGTAAAAGCGGATTCTGTTTTAGTATCCGTAGGTCAGGCAATGGACTGGGGAAATCTCCTTTCCGATAGTAAAGCAGAGTGGAATCCTAATAAGACAATAAAAGCAGATCCATTTACGTTACAGACAAACGAGCCGGATATTTTTGCAGGGGGAGATGCTTTTACAGGTCCTAGGTTTGCAATTGACGCAATTGCTTCAGGAAAAGAAGCAGCAATCTCAATTCACCGCTATGTTCAGCCTGGACAAAGCCTGACAATTGGTCGTGACAGAAGAGAATATCATCAATTTGATAAAGAGGCGATTATCTTTGATGGTTATGATAATATACCAAGACAAAAGGCAGATCATATAAAAGAAACTACTTTAAAGGATAATTTTAAAGACCCTCGTGCTACATTTTCAGAAGAACAGATGAAAAAAGAAACCGAACGTTGTTTAGGTTGTGGTGCAACCGTTGTTGATGAGTTTTTATGTGTAGGATGTGGACAATGTACAACAAAATGCAAGTTTGATGCAATTTCCTTAGTTCGTAAGTATGATGGAGAAGGCGTTGCCTATGAAGATGTTAAACCGGTTGTAGTCAAAACTGTTTTAAAACGAAAAGCAAGAATTGCTGTAAAAAAAGTTAAAAAGGCGTTTATACACAAGAAATAGAGTAGTTAAAAGATACATAGAAAGTGTTGAAGGAAAAAGATGCATGAATTAGGTGTTGTTATAGAAGTTGTGAAGATAGTTGAAAAATTTGCAGTTGAGAATCAAGTGCAAAAGATTGATACACTGGTCTTACAGATTGGAGAGCTGTCTTCTATGATTCCTAAGTATATTAAGGCGGTATATCCTGCGGCAGTAGATGGAACAATGCTAGAGGATACGAAGTTAGAAATTGAAATATTACCGGGAAATGCCAGATGTGCAGATTGTGGAAAAGTCTTTAATGTATTAGAACAGAATGGAAGATGTCCAAAATGCAACGGAAAACGGTTAGAGTTACTATGTGGTAAGGAATTTTATATTAAAGAGATTCGGTGTTATTGACATCAATTGCCTGTATATTAAGCGAAGTACAGATTATGCTGTGGACGTTTAATGTACAGGCAATTTTTATGTCTGCACTAAAAATTAAAAGGATATTGTTTGAAAATTCTACGATTGAATAGAAAAAATACAAAATATCAAACTTTTTGTTGATTTTATCTAAAATAACTATTAAAATAAGACATAAAAAATTATAAAAGATAGGAGAAGGAGTATGGATTATAGAACTTATTTAAAACATTACCCAGATAAGGAAGGTCGTTTTGGAGAATATGGAGGTGCATATTTATCAGATGAATTAAAACCGGCTTTTGAAGAAATCACAGAAGCATACCAGACAATTTGTCATTCTTCTCAGTTTATTAATGAGCTTCGAAGGATTAGGAGAGAATTCCAGGGTAGACCAACCCCGGTTTATCACTGTGAACGGCTTTCCAGAGAAATTGGGAATTGTCAGATTTATTTGAAACGAGAAGATCTAAATCACACAGGTGCACACAAACTGAACCATTGTATGGGTGAGGGTTTATTGGCTAAGTTCATGGGGAAAAAACGTCTGATTGCTGAAACAGGAGCAGGACAGCATGGTGTAGCATTGGCGACAGCTGCTGCTTATTTTGGATTAGAGTGTGAAATACATATGGGTGAAGTTGATATCGCAAAACAGGCACCGAATGTGACAAGAATGAAAATCTTAGGTGCAAAGGTTGTGCCGGTAACACATGGATTAAAAACATTAAAAGAAGCTGTTGATTCTGCCTTTGATTCCTATGCAAAGAATTATAAGGATTCTATTTATTGCATCGGTTCTGCGTTGGGACCACACCCATTCCCGCTTATGGTAAGAGATTTTCAGGCAGTAGTTGGATATGAAGCAAGAGATCAGTTTAAAGAGATGACCGGTATTATGCCTGATGTTGTTTGTGCCTGTGTTGGCGGCGGAAGTAATTCAATTGGAATGTTTGTTCCGTTTTTGGATGATCCGGTAGATATTGTCGGGGTAGAACCTTTGGGACGAGGAGAAAAGCTGGGAGATCATGCGGCTTCAATGAAATATGGAGAAAAAGGTGTGATGCATGGATTTGAGAGTATTATGCTGAAAGATGAGCATGGAGAACCGGCACCTGTATATTCAATTGCCAGTGGATTAGATTATCCGTCAGTAGGTCCGGAGCATGCCTTTTTACATGACTTAGGACGGGTTCAGTATGAAACGGTAGACGATGAGGCTGCAATGGAAGCGTTTTTTAAGTTATCAAGATATGAGGGGATTATTCCTGCAATTGAAAGCTCTCATGCAGTTGCTTATGCAATGCGGAAGGCAAAAGAAATGGGACAGGGGTCTATCCTTGTCTGCCTAAGTGGACGTGGCGACAAGGATATTGATTATGTTGTTGAGCATTATGGTTTAGGGGAACAGTTCTTTCAATAAATTGGATTTCGCTTTTGTTATAAATTATTATGCGAAGCTGTTTTCTTATATATTACTTTAAAATAGAAAAGAATGATAAGAAGCGAAGTCAGTGAGCCAAGTGGAGAGGCGAGTCCCATAGGAAAGAGGGAGTCAGTAAACATTTTACTCATCATATAAGCGACCGGAATACGAACGAGAAAAATGGAAATTACATTATGGATAAATGGAATAAGTGATTTGTTTATACCACAAAGGTAACCATTTAAACTGAAAGCAATACCTGCAAGAAAGCAGTCTATACAATAGCTTCTAAGGTAGGTATTTCCGGAGTGGATTACAGCCGGGTCTGTTGAAAAGAAACCTGTGAAAGCCTGAGGAAACAGTTCAAATAAAATACAGGCAAGAATTCCATATCCGCCAGTGATGTAAATACCATATTTTAACGTTTGTATAGAACGCTCTTTCTTTCCGGCACCGGTATTTTGGGCAGTGATTGCTGAAATAGCCGAAAGGAAAGAAGACGGAACTAAAAAGGCAAAATGAATTATTTTTTCAACAACGCCAACGGCAGCAGAATCAACAAGACCGCGTTCATTTGCAATAACAGTAATAACCATAAAGGATATTTGTATTAAAAAATCTTGCGAAGCAATAGGAACTCCTAATGTGAGGATACCTTTTACGCTGGATTTTTTCCAACAAATATCCTTTTTTGTAAAAGAAAACGGAAGACCATGCTTCTTAATATAAAAAAGTGCAAAAATAAAGCTGACAGCCTGTGCAGTTACTGTTGCATAGGCGGTACCGGCTGTTCCCATACCGAATAATCCGGTTAATAGAAAATCCAGAATGACATTAATGATACATGCAATGCCTATAAAATACATAGGAGTTCTGGAATCTCCAAGACCACGCAATATGCTGCTGATTACATTGTAGCCGACAATAAACGGAATACCGGCAGAACAGATTGTTATATATTGTCGGGCTTCATTTACCGCTTTTTCAGGTGTCTGTACAAGTGCAACAAGATTTGTTGTCTGCCAGAGCATTAAGGGAGTTAAAATAATAGTTAATACGAAAAAGATTAAAATAGAGTTGCCAAGAATCTGGGCAAGCTCTTTCTGTTTCTGTTCTCCCATTTTCCGTCCAAGCATAACCGTTGTACCCATCGAAAGACCTAAGACAATCGAAGTTACGATATACATAATCTGACTTCCGATTGTTACCGCTGATACTGCACTGGAACCTGCAAATCTTCCTGCGACAAATAAATCGACGGCACCATAAAAAGCCTGCATAAAACTGGAAAATAAAAAAGGAAGTGCAAACGCAATTAACGTTTTAGCTACACTACCGGTTGTTAAATCATAATTTTTTTTGGATTTTTTACTATTTAAATCCACGTAAATCCTCCTTTAACTTATAAATAATATGAGATTATAAACCCTCTAGTGGCTGGAGAGTCAAGCGTTAAAAGGAATCTGAAGTTCTGTTATGAATTTAGAAGAATCATTTGTCATTCCAGAATCTATAATTGTTATTTCGACAGAGTCGCCGGTAATTTGATAATGATTACTTTGAATAAAGTTCATTAGTTTTTGATAATATGGTGCGGATTCTGCATGGGTTCCGCGATAACAAATCGAAGCATAATTTCCCTCTTCTAAGACGGCATTTGTTTTTTCACATTCGTCACCACTTTCTAAAACAACAAAAATGGAAGAATAAAACTTAAAATTTCCCTGATAAAGATTTTCAGATGCAATCGATACACCTACTTTTCCTAAAAAGATAACCGAATCTAAATCATAGTTTCGCTCTAAATCCCGGATTAAATGTTCTAAATTTTCTGTAGTTGAGAATTCTTTTTTTAAGACAACAAGATTTCTCTTTGGCAGTTTTTTAATTGTAATTTCATTATTAGGAGTATTTAAGGCGTTTTGGAGCTGGTTGATTCGGTAAGAAATTTTTTTTTCAATTAATTCCAGTTCCTGCTTCTTTTTTTCTACTTTTTGTTTTTGATCTAGAAAAATGGAGAGCATCGTGTCGACTTCCCTGTGTTCAAAAAAAGTAAGGATTTGTTCTAGAGATACGTCTAACGCCCGTAAATATTTTATTGTATTTAATCGTTCAAATTGATTTGTTGAATAATAACGATAATTCGTTTTGGGGTCTACAAATTCAGGCTTTAATAACCCGATATCGTCATAATAGCGAAGAGTTCGTATATTTATATGAAATAGTTTTGCTACTTCACCAATAGAGAATAAATCTTTCATATTATAATCACACCTATCAGAATATTTAAACTTGTATTTAATCATATCAAAATTATTGTTCAGTTACAATTATAATATGAAGTAGTAGGAAAATAAGGGGAAAAATTGGATGTTAACAAATTGCTAAGAAGCTTATAATATAGCTGTTTTTGACGAAAAATAAAAAAAGCAATGATATTTTTCACAAAAAACTATTTTTAAGATTGGAATGTTTTTTCCTACTTTATAATGACTTGAGGGAGAGAACGGAAGAAAAATTAATTTCAATATACAAATTAACTAAAAACGAATCTGCAAGCATATATGCGTTTGTGAAAATGTAGAAGAAAAATTACGAAAATTTAAGATTGGTGAAAGTTTTAAGTAAAGATTGACAATGAAAACAAATTGCAGTAATGTGTATACAGCTTACAAAGACTTTACATTTTTTTCCACGGAAAAGTAAAGTGAAATATGGAACTTAAAAAATAAAAAAGAAAGGAGATTAAACGTTTTCAGTAAAGAAAAAGAAAGGAAGCGAGTCATACGGAAACTTTAGCAAAGAGCTTATTAGAAGAATTAAACTGCGAAACCGTATTTACCATTCCTATATTTGGAGGAATACCAGTTTCCGAGTCAATTGTTGTTACTTGGATTATTATGGCAGTTCTTACAGTACTGTCAATTGTATTTGTCCGTAACCTTCAAGTTGAACCGACTGGCAAGAAACAGTTAGTGCTTGAAACAGCAATTGGAGGAATTCATCAATTCTTTGAAGAGATTGTAGGGGAAAATGGAAAAGTATTTATTCCTTATTTGATTACGGTAGCAATCTACATTGGAGTTGCTAACTTAATTGGTTTATTAGGGTTTAAGCCGCCTACAAAAGATTTGAATGTAACGGCAGCTCTTTCAATTATGAGTATTATAATAATTGAATATGCCGGGTTCCATAAAAAAGGATTGAAAAAATGGGTGAAAAGTTTTGCAGAGCCGGTTCCAATCATCGCACCAATTAACATTTTGGAAATCTTCATCAGACCATTATCGTTATGCATGCGTTTGTTTGGAAATGTGCTGGGAGCATTTGTTGTTATGGAGCTGATAAAGAAATTGGTACCGCTTATTGTACCAATTCCATTTAGCTGTTATTTTGATATTTTTGATGGCTTGATTCAAGCTTATGTATTTGTATTTTTAACATCATTATTTATTAAAGAAGCATTAGAATAAAAGAAAAAGGAGTGTTTTATTATGTCAACATTAATCGCAATTGGAGCAGGTGTCGCTGTATTAACAGGTATTGGAGCAGGTGTAGGTATCGGTATTGCAACATCAAAAGCAGTAGAAGCTATTGCAAGACAGCCGGAAGCAGAAGGAAAGATTAGTAAAGCACTTTTACTTGGTTGTGCATTGGCAGAAGCAACTGCTATCTATGGTTTTGTAATTGCATTATTAATCATTTTATTCTTAAAATAGAACATGTAAACTAATACCGAAAGGCAGGTGATTAAGGTGCTGAGATTAGATTGGAACCTTGTCCTGGAAATTATTAATATGATTGTTCTTTATCTTTTGATGAAGAAGTTTTTAATCGGACCTGTCACCGCCATTATGGAAAAAAGACAGGAAACGATTGAGCAGCAGTTGTCGAACGCGGAAGATGCGAATAAACAGGCACTGGATTTGAAAGAACAATACGAGATAAAGTTAGAAAAAGCAGATGAAACATCGAAAGAGATTGTAAATAAAGGAAAACAAGAGGCAAAGAAGCTTGAAGAGCAAATGTTAGAAGATGCGAAAAAACAAGCAGAACGTATTATAAAAGAAGCAGAGGAAACGGTGGCACTGGAACGGAAAAAAGCAGTTCGCGATATGGAATCGGAAATTGCAGGACTTGCTATGGCTGCGGCTGCAAAAATTCTTGGAGAAAATGGAAAAGAATCTGATAACCGTGATTTTTATGAACAATTTTTAGCAAAAGCAGGTGAAAGCAATGACACAAACAGCAATTAATTATGCCAGGGTTTTGCATGAGTTATCCATACCCAGAGAGACCATTATGGATACGAAACAGGCTTTTTTGAGTGTACCTGAATTAAATGTTTTCTTTACAAATCCTGTCATATCAAAAGAAAAGAAGCATGAGGTAATAAATAGGCTTTTTCCAAAAGAAATAAAAAGTTTTTTAAAGGTTCTCTGCAATCATCATAGTTTTGATGAAGTTAATGATATTTTTGAAGCATATGAGGACTGGGAAAGACAAAAGCAAAATAAATTATTGGCGAAATTGTATTATTTTACGGCACCGAATGAAGAACAGCTTGCCAAGATAAAAGAATTTCTTTGTAAGGAATATAAAGCAAATGATGTAGAGTTTATGTTAAAGGAACAGCCAGAACTTCTGGGTGGTTTTATTTTGCGTGTTGGTGACAAGGAATATGACTGGAGTGTAAAGGGACGGTTTCAATTATTAAAACAAAAATTGACCTGGAGGTGAAGAAGTTGAGTGCAATTAGTTCAGAAGAGATTATTTCTGTTTTAAAAAGCGAAATAGAACATTATGAGTCAGAATCAAAAGCCAATGAGGTTGGTACTGTTATCTGGGTTGGTGACGGAATTACAACTGTATATGGAATTGATCATGCAATGTATGGTGAGATTGTAATTTATGAAAACGGCGTAAAAGGTATGGTTCAGGATATTCGAAGAAATGAAATTGGTTGTATTCTTCTCGGAAAAGATACAGGAATTAAAGAAGGAACGAAAGTTACCCGGACGGGAAAAAAAGCGGGTATTCCTGTAGGAGATGCCTATATTGGTCGTATCGTGGATGCGCTTGGTGCACCAATTGATGGTAAAGGTGAGATTAAAGCGACAGATTACAGACCAATTGAGGAAGAAGCACCAAGTATTGTAGACCGTAAATCAGTAAATGAACCATTACAGACTGGGATTCTTGCAATTGACTCTATGTTTCCAATCGGAAGGGGACAAAGAGAACTTATTATCGGTGATCGTCAGACTGGTAAAACATCAATTGCAATTGACACAATTTTGAATCAGAAAGGAAAAGATGTCATTTGTATTTATGTTGCAATTGGACAAAAAGCTTCAACAGTTGCAAAAATCGTGAACAATTTAAAGAAATACGATGCAATGGACTATTCTATTGTATTATCGGCGACTGCAAGTGACTCTTCTTCCTTACAATATATAGCGCCATATTCAGGAACGGCATTAGCAGAATATTTTATGTATCAGGGCAAAGATGTATTGATTGTTTATGATGATTTATCAAAGCATGCAGTTGCTTATCGTGCTTTGTCATTACTGTTAGAGCGTTCTCCGGGACGTGAAGCTTATCCGGGAGATGTATTTTATCTTCATTCGAGATTATTGGAACGTTCCAGCCGGTTAAGTGACAAGCTTGGAGGTGGATCAATCACTGCACTTCCAATTATAGAAACGCAGGCAGGCGATGTATCGGCTTATATTCCAACAAATGTTATTTCCATCACGGATGGTCAGATTTTCTTGGAAAGTGATTTATTCTTTTCCGGTATGCGTCCGGCTGTCAATGTCGGTTTATCGGTATCCCGTGTTGGTGGTGCTGCTCAGACAGAAGCGATGAAAAAAGCAGCAGGAAGTATCCGTATTGATTTGGCACAGTTCCGTGAAATGGAAGTATTTACACAGTTTAGTTCGGATTTGGATGCTTCTACAAAGGAACAGCTTGAATATGGAAAGGGATTGCTTGAATTATTAAAGCAGCCATTATGCCATCCAATGAGTTTACATGCTCAGGTTATTACTTTATGTACGGCAACCCATAAGGTTATGGTTGGAATTGATATTAAGAAAATAAAAGAGTTCCAAAATGATATGATTGCTTATTTTGAGAATAATCATAAAGAGCTTGTAAATGCAATTGATGAGAAAAAAGTACTTACTGATGAGCAGATTAAAGAAATTGTAGCAATCGCAACTGAATTTAAGAGTAGGTGTTAGTATGGCAAGCACAAGAGAGATACAAAGCAGAATGAAGAGTATTCAGGATACGATGAAAATCACGAATGCAATGTATATGATATCTTCTTCAAAATTAAAAAGAGCGAAGAAGCGGTTAGAGGATACAGAACCATATTTTTATATGCTTCAGTCAGCAATTGCAAGAGTTTTAAGACATCTTCCGGATATGGAGAGTCCATACTTTGAAAGCTTTGAGAAAAGAAATTCAGAAGATAAAAAAATTGGTTATATTGTAGTGACAGCTGATAAAGGGTTAGCAGGCGCGTATAATCACAATGTAATAAAGCTGGCAGAAGAAAAACTACAGAATCATTCAAATCATAGATTGTTTGTAGTAGGAGAACTTGGACGGCAATATTTTTCTAAGAAAGGTCTTGATATTGATACAAGTTTTCACTATACGGTTCAAAATCCGAATATGAGCCGTGCAAGAATTATATCAGAAAAGATAATTGATTTATATAAAGCAAATGAACTGGATGAAGTTCATATGATATTTACAACGATGGAGAATGCGGTACAGACAGAAGCGCAGGTGGTGCAGTTACTTCCATTAAAAAAAGCTGACTTTAATGAGAAAAAAGATATTAAGATTCCGATTGATGTCAAGATGGAAGAGATTGCGTTATCTCCAACGGCTGAAACGGTAATTGATTATATTGTACCAAATTATATTGCAGGTTTTATATATGGTGCATTGGTGGAATCTTATTCCAGTGAGCAAAATGCCAGAATGATGGCGATGCAGGCTGCAACTGACAGTGCAACTAAGATGCTTCGAGAGCTATCCATTGTTTATAACAGAGTTCGGCAGGCGGCTATTACTCAGGAGATTACAGAAGTAATCAGCGGTGCCAAAGCCCAGAAAAAGAAAAGAAAACATTAACAGAGAGGAGGTTTCCTCACTACTGTGAGAATAGAGTGCTATGAATAAAGGAAAGATTGTTCAGGTTTTAGGACCTGTTGTGGACGTAGAATTTGAAAACAATGACCTTCCATTTATTAAAGATGCGTTGGAAGTAGATAACCATGGAAAACGATGTGTTATGGAAGTTGCACAGCACATTGGAAATAATACAGTAAGATGTATTATGCTGGCTGCCAATGAGGGACTTTGCAAAGATATGGAAGTCATTGCAACTGGTTCAGGAATTAAAGTTCCGGTTGGAAATAAGACATTGGGACGATTGTTTAATGTATTAGGCGATGCAATCGATGGAGGTGAATCTTTAGAAAATGAAGAGAAATGGGTTATCCATAGAGAACCTCCTACTTTTGAGGAACAAAGTCCGGTTGTAGAAGTATTGGAAACGGGAATTAAGGTAATTGACCTTCTTGCTCCTTATGCCAAAGGTGGAAAAATCGGTTTATTTGGTGGTGCCGGTGTAGGTAAGACAGTATTGATTCAGGAGTTAATCCGTAACATTGCAACAGAGCATGGTGGTTATTCCATTTTTACCGGTGTTGGAGAGCGTTCCAGAGAGGGAAATGACCTTTGGACAGAGATGAAAGAGTCAGGCGTATTGGAAAAAACTGCCTTGGTATTTGGTCAAATGAATGAGCCACCTGGAGCACGTATGCGTGTTGCCGAAACAGGGCTTACTATGGCAGAATATTTCCGTGATGTCGAACATCAGAATGTATTACTCTTTATCGATAATATTTTCCGTTATGTTCAGGCTGGTTCAGAGGTATCAGCACTTCTTGGACGTATGCCGTCCGCTGTAGGATATCAGCCTACATTAGCGACGGAAGTTGGTGAATTGCAGGAAAGAATTGCATCGACAAAGAATGGTTCTGTTACATCGGTTCAGGCAGTTTATGTTCCGGCTGATGATTTGACAGACCCTGCTCCCGCAACAACATTTGCCCATTTAGATGCAACAACTGTTTTATCAAGAAAAATTGTAGAACAGGGAATTTATCCGGCAGTTGATCCACTGGAATCGAATTCTAGAATTTTAGAGGAAGATGTAGTTGGTAAGGAACACTATGAAACAGCCAGAAAAGTGCAGGAATTATTGCAAAAATATAAGGAATTGCAGGATATTATAGCAATCTTAGGTATGGAAGAATTATCGGAAGAGGATAAATTAACTGTATTTCGTGCAAGAAAAATTCAGAAATTTTTATCTCAGCCGTTCCATGTAGCGGAAAACTTTACAGGTGTTCCTGGCAAATATGTTCCACTTAAAGATACAATTCGTGGATTTAAGGCAATCATTGAAGGAGATATGGACGAGTATCCGGAAGCTGCATTTTTTAATGTAGGAACAATTGAAGATGTTATAGAGAAAGCGAAAACATTAGAAGAAAAATAAAAGGAGTGGTTTCATGAATACATTCAGCTTGAGAATTGTCGCCAGTGATAAGATATTTTTTGATGGAAAGTGTCAACTCCTTGTTATTCCGGCAATTGATGGTGAGAAAGCGATTATGAGCCATCACGAAGACAGTGTAATTGCTGTTACAATGGGTGAAGCCCGATTTCAAACAGAAGATGGGACCATAACGAAGGTGCTTGTAGGAAAGGGATTTGTGCAGATGATTAATAACCGTGCAGTTTTGTTGGTTGATTCAGCAGAAAGACCAGAAGATATTGATGTGCAACGGGCGGAGAGAGCGAAAGAACGTGCAGAAGAGCAGATGCGCCAAAAGTCAAGTATTCAGGAATATTACCACTCGAAAGCTTCTCTTGCAAGAGCAATGTCAAGATTAAAAGAAACAAGCAGACATCATCATTAAAACAAATTTATATAGATAGAAATTGGGACTGTCGAAAAACATAAATTACAGACAGTCCCAATTTTTTGCTTTATAGGAAACTTCGTCTCCTATAAAGCAAAAATGCTCCACTTTGTTCATATAGTTTAGACTAAAATCAAATCCATCCACCATCTAACCGAATTACCTGTCCGGTTAAATATTCGTTTTTGTGTGTAACAGCATAAACAAAATCAGCTACTTCTTCGGCACGTCCAAGACGTCCGGATGGAATCTCATCAATTAAATCCATCAACTCGTCATCTGCCAGAAATTGATTCATTTCGGTATCAATTGCTCCACATGCAATCGCATTTACCTGTATATTAGAAGGAGCAAGTTCCTTTGCAAGAGCTTTTGTAAAGGCGTCAACTCCGCCTTTTGTTGCAGAATAAGCAACTTCACAAGAGGCACCAACATTTCCCCATACAGAAGAGATGTTTACAATTTTCCCCTTCTTTTTGGAAACCATATCCGGAACACACAGGTTACAGCAATTAAATACAGAAGTGAGGTTGTTTCGGATGATTTTATTCCAATCGTCAATCGTCATATCGGTTAATAATCCAATGTAAGAAATTCCAGCATTGTTTATAAGCACATCAAGTGAGCCATAATTCTTTTTTATTTCTGCAAAAAGCTCCTTACAAACGTCATATTCACCTACATCACCAACGAAGGCAAGACAGGAAGTCTGGTATCCTTCAATCTCTTTTTTTACCTTATTCAGAAGTTCTTCATTTTGGATACAATTGATAATAACATTGTAGCCTTTTTTTGCATATTTTACTGCAATTGCCTTTCCAATTCCACGAGAGGCACCGGTAACTAAAACAGTTTTGCGAGTCATGAATTACACATCCTTTCCATTTCTATATCTTTGTTTATTATATCACAAATAAATATGAAAAGTTCAAGCTACATTGTTTTTTTATCCATTTTCTGCTATACTACGAGTTGGACTAAAAAACAAGTGTGATATATTAAAAATGAGAGAAAGGAAGTTTTGTAGAAGAATAGTTGATATGAATAAAAAGAAGAAAAAAAGTGCTGCAAGTATATTTATTCGAAATTTTGTAAGATCTGTTGTTTTAATTTTAGTATTGTCAGCCTGCGGTTATGGAAGTTATAAGATTACATTTCTTTATTATGATAAAGTTGGAGCACCAAAAGATAATAAAGCAGCTAAAATTGTAAAGGAATATTTTGGTGACGTCAAAGTTGAAGATATATCAAAAAATTTAATTTTATCAGTTGAGCCGGAAAGCGGTCAGATAAAAAGTATGGTTTTGGAGATTTTTAACAAGTCTACAAGTAACTTTGATTATATTACAATTCCAATGAAAACTCAGTTTACGCTGTCAAATGAATTATATCAGAAACTGTTTCAGGCAGGGTGTGAGGCACCTCAGATTATCCGACTGTCAAAGGCAGATGAATATTTTTCAGAGGAAACATTATACCAATATATGGTTATTCTATTAGAAGACTATTTTGGAATTGATATTAGCTATTATACAGTTGTTCCACAGCAAACATTCCGTGAGATGTTTAAAAAAGAAGAAAGGACGATTACAACGGAGGGGGAACAACCTGTTACAGGGCAATATAGCGTATATTGCTTAAAGAATAATTACTTAGAGAAAGTAAGACAGTTAAATGATGCGGATGCATGGGAAAAATTTATAAAAGAATCATATGAAACGTGTGAATCCAGTCTTCCTTTAAAAGGGAAATTAGAGTATGTGGAAAGCTATTTGAACGGAAATATTGATTGTGCTTATTTTCATTCGATTTATGGTCAGATGAAAAATGGCTATTTTGAGGCGGATAAAGAGAATTCTGCTAAAATGATTCAGGAGCTGGTTAATAATACAGTACCATATTCTGCACCTCAGAATACGGAAAGCTCAAATTTAAAACCATCATCTTCTGATTCAGGGGCTGGTGATGAAGTAAATATAGAGAACCTTGTAGTTGAAATATTAAATACAAGTAAAATTACAGGACTTGCGGCATCTTATAAGCAAAAACTAACAGAAGCAGGATATCAGGTTGCAAGTATAGGAAATTATACGCAAGGTACGTTAACACAAAGTAAAATTATAGTAAAAGATCAAGGTGTCGGACAGACATTATTAAATTATTTTCCAAATGCACAAGTAGAAGTGGGAACATTGAAGACAGGAATTGATGTGCAAATATTGTTGGGAACAGATGCAGCACAATAGATTTGGAGGATATTTAAGGTATATGGATATGAAAAAATTAATATGGTCTGCAACCATTATAATAGGAGCAATGTGTATTTTCAGGCTTGGGATGGTAGCAGGAGCTGCCAGTTCTGAGCCAGGGAGTTCGGGCGATCCATTGATAACAAAAAGTTACCTGGAAGCTAGAATAAAAGATGTTAATCAGGGAAGTTTAGGTGCTTATGAGAAAGTTACAGTAAATAAGGGAAAGACAGTAACCGTTTCTACAGGAGGAGAGCTGTTACTTTATTCGGGGAGTGGAAAAGTGACAGGTAAGAGCGGATTACTGAACTTGTCGACAGGTCAGATTTTTAAATCCGGGAATACAGCAGTGAAATACAATCCTTATCTGGTAGTGGAAAAAGGAGGGATGAAAGCATTATCTTCCAGTGTGGTGTACATAAAAGGAGCGTATTCAATAAAATAGAAAAGTGAGAATGGAGTATGTATGGATAAAACAGTACAAATCATGGATTTGGATGTGAATATTATAGATATTGATTATTTTTGCCGGAAAATAGAGGGATATCTGGAAAATGATCAATTGAATGTTATTTTGTTAGCATCCAGCCAATTGTTCAAGGAAGCTGCAGGGAATGAGTATTTGAGAGGATTGATTGCCCGTGCAGATGCACTTGTTCCGGGAGAAAAAACGGTATTGAGTTTTTATCATGCGGATTTGTTGCAACAGGGAGGAATTATTGTAAACTATAATTCTCTGGCAGATGTTTTAGAGTACTTGAAAAAGAAACATTATACTGTGTATATTGTTGCAAGAGAACAGAATGAAAGTGATTATATCAAACATTTTGTTGAGGAGAGGGAATATAATATTTCTGTAATTGGGGAACGAATGGAGCAGGAATTTGAAGATGATGCGATTATTAATGAAATCAATAGCCTGTCACCTGATATTTTATTAGTTGACCTTGATACACCATTACAGGAAATGTGGATTATGGAACATAGTACGAAGGTAAATGTACGGCTATGTGTAGGACTTGGCGGTATTATGCGTCAGGTAATGAATGAATATAAAAAGCCACCGGATTTAATCCGAATGTTACATTTGACCTGGCTCTACAATAAATTCTGTTTTCGAGAAAAGCTGTTTCGGGTAAAAAGTGAAAAAATTTTTAGAAGGGCAGTAAAAGAATACAAAAGCAGAAAGGGAATGAAAAATGAGGATTAAGGCGAATGATACGATTATAATGATTCTTGGGGTATTGTTAATGGGGATTGGGATTAATTTGTTTTTTGATCCTGCCAATATGGTCACTGGTGGAGTAACAGGTATCGCTATTATAATCAAGGGGTTGACGAAAGGGATTATTCGGGGAGGAATACCTCTTTGGTTTACAAATCTGTTTATTAACGTATTTTTGTTTTTGGGAAGCTATCGGATATTAGGAAGAGAATTTTTAAAAAAGACAATTTTTGCTACAGTAATGTTTTCCGTAGCTTTATATATTATACCGGAAATTGATATGACTCACGGAGATTATCTGCTTGCCGCTGTTTTTGGTGGATTCTTTAGTGGAATCGGATTAGGTCTTGTTTTTAGTGTATCGAGTTCAACCGGTGGAACAGATGTGCTTGGTGCAATTGTACATCGTTATTTAAGACATTATACAGTCGCACAGATTATTATGGTGATTGATGGTTTAGTTGTAATTGGTGGTGCGATTGCTTATGGTATTGAAGTTACATTATATGCAGTAATTGCGGTATATATAACTTCTAAAATGATGGATGCAATTTTAGAGGGACTAAAATTTGCAAAGCTTGCTTTTGTCATATCAGAACAATATGATAGTATTGCTGAAACAATAATGAGTGAGATGAGAAGAGGAGTTACTGCACTGCCAGCAAGAGGAATGTATTCGAATGCAGAAAAACAAATGCTTATCTGTGCTGTATCAAAAAAGGAAATTACAACAATTATGGACATAGTATCCAAAAATGACCCTAAAGCTTTTATGATTGTAACAGATGCAAGAGAAGTGTTGGGGGAGGGTTTTATAGAATATAGACAGTAATGAAACTAGTTTTTAGCAAATGCTAGGTAAAAATACAGATTTTTATGAATATTTCGTCATTTTGGATGTATATTTGCAAGTTTTTAGTATACAAGTTATACAAAAGCGAAAAAATTTATTTGTTAAAAAGGAATATAGTGTTAAACAGCTAAATAGTGTATGATAGTTATAACGGCTAGATACATATCATATGTTTAGGGAGGAAAACGTAATGGCAAGTTTATCACTTAGAAATATCAATAAAACATATCCAAATGGATTTGTAGCAGTAAAGGATTTTAATCTTGAAATCGAGGATAAAGAATTTATTATCTTTGTAGGTCCATCTGGTTGTGGTAAGTCTACAACACTTCGTATGATTGCAGGCTTAGAAGAGATTACTTCGGGGGAATTATGGATTGGTGATAAGTTAGTAAATGATGTAGAACCAAAAGACAGAGATATAGCGATGGTATTCCAGAACTACGCATTATATCCACATATGTCTGTTTATGACAACATGGCGTTTGGTCTTAAGTTAAGAAAGACACCAAAGGCTAAAATTGATGAGTTAGTACATGAAGCTGCGAAGATTTTGGACATTGAACATTTATTAGACCGTAAACCTAAGGCTTTATCAGGTGGTCAAAGACAGCGTGTTGCTATGGGACGTGCAATTGTTCGTAATCCTAAAGTATTCCTTATGGATGAGCCACTTTCCAATTTAGATGCAAAGCTTCGTGTTCAGATGCGTATTGAGATTTCTAAGTTACACCAGAGATTGGAAACAACGATTATTTATGTAACACATGACCAAACAGAAGCATTGACACTTGGTACAAGAATTGTTGTTATGAAAGATGGTGTTATCCAGCAGGTAGATACTCCAATTGACTTATATACAAAGCCACAGAACTTATTTGTTGCAGGTTTCATCGGTTCTCCACAGATGAACTTCATTGAAGCTGAGGTTGTAAAAGAGGGAGATGCAGTTAAGTTGGCATTTGGATCTCATTCAATCAAGTTGCCGGAAGGAAAAGCAAAGAAACTTGTTGCAGGTGGTTATGTAGGAAAAACAGTTGTATTCGGTATTCGTCCGGAAGATATTAAGGACGAAGAAATTTTCATTAACTCTTCTCCAGACAGCGTATTGGAAGCAACAGTAAGGGTATATGAAATGTTGGGTGCTGAGGTATTTTTGTACTTCTCATTAGAACAGTTCGAGATTACGGTTCGTGTAAATCCACGTACGACTGCAAGACCGGGAGATACAATTAAGATTGCTTTTGATATGTCTAAGGTTCATGTATTTGACAAAGAAACAGAAAAAGCTATAACAAATTAGTTGGAATATAAAAGGCTGTGTTGTTGATACAGCCTTTTTTTGCTTTATAGGAAACTACGTCCTATGAATTAAAAAGCCCAGTTTACTTTTTGACAGAAAAATGTTAAACTTACTATGAATAATTTTATTATGGGGATAAATCTACAATAAAAATAGAATAAAAAATAGAGGAGTGAATAAGATGATTTCAAACCAGATTCTTCAGAATACAATTGAAGGGTTAAAAGCAATCACAAGAATTGATATTTGTGTTATGGATACAGAGGGAAAAGCACTGGCAAGTACTACTTCGAATGCAGAAGACTATGAGGAAGCGGTACTTACATTTGTTGAATCACCGGCAGATAGTCAGGTGTTACAAGGTTATCAGTTTTTTAAGGTATTTGATGAACATCAGTTAGAGTATGTTATTATAGCTAAAGGTGATAGTGAAGATGTATACATGATTGGAAAAATTGCATCGTTCCAGATACAGAATCTTTTAGTTGCTTATAAAGAACGTTATGATAAAGATAATTTTATCAAAAATTTGTTGTTGGACAACCTTCTTTTGGCAGATATTTACAATCGTGCCAAAAAACTTCATATTGAAACAGAAGTAAGAAGAGTAGTATATTTAATAGAGACCAAAAACGAAAAAGATAATAATGCTTTAGAAACTGTTCGCGGATTATTTTCCGGTAAGACAAAAGATTTTATTACTGCGGTTGATGAGAAAAATATTATTCTTGTAAAGGAATTGAAGCCTACGGAAGGCTATGAGGATTTAGACAAAACGGCAAAGGTTATTTTAGATATGCTGAATACCGAAGCAATGACAAAGGTTCATGTTGCTTATGGAACAATTGTAAATGAAATTAAAGATGTTTCACGTTCTTACAAGGAAGCAAAGATGGCTTTGGATGTTGGAAAAATCTTTTATAGTGATCGCAATGTAGTTGCTTATAGCAATCTTGGAATTGGTCGTCTAATCTATCAGCTTCCAATGCCTTTATGTAAGATGTTTATCAAAGAAATCTTTGATGGAAAATCACCAGATGATTTTGATGATGAAACACTTGCTACAATTAATAAATTCTTTGAAAATAGCTTAAATGTATCAGAAACTTCAAGACAGCTTTATATTCACAGAAATACTTTGGTGTATCGTTTGGATAAGCTTCAGAAAAGCACGAATTTAGATCTTCGTGTGTTTGAAGATGCGATTACATTTAAAATTGCGTTGATGGTTGTAAAATATATGAAGTACATGGAATCATTAGAGTACTAGGTTTAGAGAGGACTATAAACCATGACGAATAACAATGTCATTATAAATTTAGAAAATGTATCGAAGACATACTCTGCAGGGACTAGGGCTTTGCAGGGTGTGTCTTTACAAATTGAAAAAGGAGAATTTGTATTTGTTGTAGGTGCCAGTGGGTCCGGCAAATCTACGCTGATAAAATTACTTTTGAAGGAGTTGGAGCCAAGCTCCGGTGTCATTACTGTGAACAATCAGAATTTAAGTCGTATGAAACGGCGGCAGATTGCAAAATATCGCAGAAATCTCGGTGTCGTGTTTCAAGATTTCCGACTATTGAAAGATAGAAATATTTTTGAGAATGTTGCATTTGCACAGATGATTACCGGAAAAAGTAAGGATACGATTCGAAGACAGGTTCCTGCGATATTAGGGCTTATGGGTTTGGGAGATAAAATGAGATTTTTCCCAAATGAATTGTCTGGTGGGGAACAACAGAGGGTAGCTTTAGCAAGAGCATTGGTTAACAAACCCTCTATTCTATTAGCAGATGAGCCTACCGGAAATTTAGATCCAAAAAATTCGTGGGAAATTATGGAACTTTTGGATCAGATTAATAAGACTGGGACTACCGTTGTTGTAGTCACACATAACCGAGAGATAGTTGATGAAATGCAGAAAAGAGTGGTAACCCTAAAACAGGGTCTGGTTGTTAGTGACGAGCAAAAAGGTGGTTATAATTATGGCAAGAATTAATACATTTAATTATAGTGTGAAACAGGGAGTAAAAAACATCCATAGAAATCGTTTGTTTTCATTGGCGTCAATTGGAACTATTACTGCCTGTTTATTTTTATTTGGAATATTTTATTTTATTCTGGCGAACTTTCAGCATATTGTGAAGGATGCAGAATCCTCATTTGGTGTTACTGTATTTTTTGATGAAGGAATTACCGAAGGTGAAGTACAGGCAATTGGTGACAAAATAAGGGCTCGAAGTGAAGTGAAAGAGGTAGTTTATACGTCGGCGGAGGAAGCATGGGATACATTTAAGGATAACTATTATCAAAGTTATGATGAACTTTTGAAATCGTTTGGCGATGATAATCCACTTGCTGATTCTGCTTCTTATGGCGTTTATTTGAAAGACATATCGAAGCAGAAGAAATTTGTTACTTACGTAGAGGGTCTGAAAGGTGTACGAAAAGTGGAGAGCATAGAATCAGCAGCGAAGGTAATGGAGAGTGCAAATTCATTTATTGCCTATGTGTCCGGGGCAATCATTATTATACTTCTGGCAGTTTCTATTTTTTTAATTAATACAACGGTTATGATGGGAATTGCAGTGAGGAAAGAAGAAATCTATATTATGAGGCTGGTCGGAGCAACTGACTTTTTTATTCGGGCTCCATTTATTGTTGAAGGTGCGTTAATTGGACTGATTGGTGCAGTAATTCCACTAGGAATTTTGTATCTTGTTTATGACAGAGTGATTTCGCTTATTATGCAAAAATATGCTATTTTAGCATCTAAAATTCATTTTTTAGAGGTTGGAGACATATTTGGGGGCTTAATTCCAATTGCATTATTATTAGGGTTGGGAATTGGTTTGGCAGGCAGCTATTTAACGGTAAGGAAGCATCTGCGCGTGTAAGCGAGGGTAGTGTCAAGTAAGTTATGAAAAAACAGAGCCAACAAAATAGGCTCAATAGAACCTTGAAAATTGTAGATATTTATTCCTATAAGCTCTCCGAGGGCTTAGGGCGCTGCCCTAAAAACCCGCAAG
>NZ_VUMT01000003.1 GCF_009696045.1 Velocimicrobium porci
GGAACCGTCAGACATGATAATTATTTATGATAACATCTGATGAAGGAAGAACACCTTCTTCTGTTATCTGATTTATAGAAACTTGTTAATTAAGTAGTCTTAATTGACTACATCATTATTATACTAGGAGGTCTACTATGACAGAACAAGAAATCTCATCGGTCTTTGCAAAGTCAACTTTGTTTTATGATTACCCGATTGATTTTAACGCTTTATCAATAAAAAAATTCCAGCCTGGGCAAATGATTCGTGATTATGAAAAAGGTTATGCATCGGTAGGTATCATCGCATCTGGAAGCATTGATGTATACTCTGTCACATTAGATGGGCGAGAAATTAAACTTAATACATTAAGGACCGGTGAGTGTTTTGGTATCTCAAATCTTTTACTTCCAAATGAACTTGAAACCGTTCTATGTTGCCGCACTGCTGCAAAACTGATTTTTATCTCAAAAAATGCGTTAATAGATACAATGAAAGAAAATCTGTCATTTGCCCTTCGCTACGCCACGCACTGTAACCAAAAAATACAATTTTTGATTCAAAGAATTGAACTACTCACAATGCAATCCTGCCGTGGAAAATTGATTGAATATCTATTAACCCAAAAAGATGAAAATAATATTGTAATGCTAGATGGAACAAGAGAAGATTTAGCCAGACATCTTGGAATCAGCAGGGCAACCTTGTTTCGGGAGTTTGCACTTTTAACCCATCATGGATTATTAAAACAGGCTCGCAATATAATTACGATTCCTGATACATCTAAACTTGAAAATTTTTTGTATCAGGCAATATAATATGGTATGATGAAACTATCATTGAAAATAGTACAAAAGGATAATAGGTTGCCTTTATTAACCTAAATATATACAAGGGAAAGAGTGTTTATATGAAAAAATTTATATCAATGCAATTAGTTATTATTTTATTATTATCCATACTTGTCGGCTGTTCTGGTCAAAACAATACCGATAATGCCACTAATACAGCAAAACAGCCGAAAGAAATAGTAAATGAATCCACTGACACAGATACAGATACAAAAACTAATGTTTCTGTTACGGCATTAAAAGGACCTACTGCTATGGGAATGGTAAAATTCATGGATGATGCCGATT
The DNA here is from genome assembly GCF_009696045.1 of Velocimicrobium porci. Classification (GTDB taxonomy): domain Bacteria; phylum Bacillota; class Clostridia; order Lachnospirales; family Lachnospiraceae; genus Velocimicrobium; species Velocimicrobium porci. The sequence continues at coordinate 1,122 of NZ_VUMT01000003.1, forward strand.
CCGATAAATCCATGAATTATAATTATAACTTTTCCATTGCGGCTTCCGTCGATGAAGTAACTCCTGCATTAATCCAGGGAAAAACAGATATAGCTGCTGTTCCTGCTAATTTAGCCTCTGTTTTATATAATAATACAAAAGGAAATATGGAAGTATTGGCAGTCAATACACTGGGAGTTCTTTATATTGTAGAAAATGGAAACTCCATTCAATCTGTAAAAGACTTAACGGGCAAAACAATCTATGCCAGTGGAAAAGGCGCAACACCCGAATATGCCTTAAATTATATTTTATCAAACAATGGAGTTGATCCAAAAAAAGATGTTACAATTGAATGGAAAAATGAACATACCGAATGCTTAGCTGCACTTACAGATTCAAAAAATTCAATTGCCATGCTTCCTCAACCATTTGTGACAACAGCTCAGGCCAAAATCAGTACATTAAATGTTTCATTAGATCTTACAAAAGAATGGAATAAATTACAGAAAGATGGCAAGAATGCCTCGGCATTGATTACAGGGGTTGTCGTTGCCAAAAAAGACTTTATAGAAAAAAATCCGGAAATTATTTCTGATTTTCTAAAGCAATATGAAAAGTCCATATCATATGTAAATAAAAATATAGAAGAAGGCGCCGAATTAATTGGCAAATACAATATTGTCGATTCTGCTGTTGCAAAAAAAGCAATTCCTTCTTGTAATATAACTTATATGAGTGGGACAGAGATGAAAGAAAAGCTTTCTGGTTACCTAAAAACTTTATTTGAACAAAATCCTGCATCTATAGGAGGTGCCCTTCCAAAAGATGATTTCTACTACGAACAATAATCAATCGAACCAACATTTAAATATCCCATTTCAAATAAAACCATGGGCTGTTTTTCTTTGGCTTGCAATCTGGCAGATTGCAAGTCAATGGATAGGAGAACCGATTCTTTTAGTTTCTCCCATTATGGTAATAAAACGATTGTTTGAGCTTATTTTAACCAGCTCTTTTTGGTATTCCATTTTATTTTCACTTTCACGGATTGCAACGGGATTTTTTTGTGGTGTTCTCACTGGTTCTCTATTGGCAGTACTATCTTACCGCTACAAATATATTTTAGAATTATTAACACCACTTATCCTGATAACAAAAACAATTCCTGTTGCCTCTTTTATTATATTGGTTTTAATCTGGGTTTCTTCAAAAAACCTTTCTATCTTAATTTCTTTTATCATGGTTCTACCTATAATATATACAAATGTATTTAGTGGAATTGCTTCAACAGACAAAGAACTTTTAGAAATGGCACAGGTATTTTCTCTGTCTTCTTGGAAAAAAATACGATATATCTATCTTTCGCAGATTCTTCCATTTTTTCAAAGTGCCTGCAGCTTAAGTCTTGGCTTATGCTGGAAAGCTGGAATTGCTGCAGAAGTAATTGGAATTCCTGCAGACTCAATCGGCGAAAAACTATATAATGCAAAAATTTATATTGATACTGCCGATTTATTTGCATGGACCATCGTAATTATTATTATAAGCATCTTTTTTGAAAAACTGATTTCAACATTATTAAATCTTCTTGTAGAACGTTTAGAAAGGATATCTTAAATATGGAACGCTCCCTTTATATTGAACATCTTTATAAATCTTATCATAATCAGCCTGTCTTAACTGATTTATGCTGTCAAATTCCGCAAGGAAAAGTAACTGCAATTACGGCTCCTTCCGGTTCTGGTAAAACAACTTTAATTCGAATCCTTCTAGGACTGGAAGAACCCGATTATGGCGTTCTAAATGGATTCAAAAACTTAAAGAAAAGTGCTGTTTTTCAAGAAGACCGTTTATGCGAAAATCTAACTGCATTAGCAAATATTCGTCTCACCAGTATTTCACAAAATAAATCTTACCTCATATCAGCAATGGAACAAATCGGTCTGTATGACTGTTGGCAAAAGCCTGTGCATGAATTATCCGGTGGTATGAAACGTCGGATTGCAATTCTACGTGCTTTACTTGCCGACTACGACTTGCTAATTCTTGACGAACCTTTTAAGGGATTAGACCCTGCTACAAAAGAAATCGTAATAAAGGATACAAAGAAAAGAAGTATGGGAAAAACAATCCTATTTGTAACTCACGATGAACTGGAACTTTCACTTATGAATCCATCTCAAATACTTACTTTATAAGCCCCTCATGGATTTTAATATCGTTCAATTGCATTTTTTCAGCGAGTCAAATCTTTAAGTAAAGTTCTTACAAATCTCTGCAAATCGTTGCATAGTCGAATTAAAATATTTATTTTCATAATAAATCATTTTAATAATACGTTTTATATTAATACCCTCTACCGATATAACATGGAACTGTTCTTCTTTCAGTTCCTTTTTTATTAACATTCGTGATAAGATTGCAAGTCCCTCACCATTTAAAACAGCCTGTTTGATTGCCTCCGTATTACTGCAAACCCACGTACATTTCATTTTAATTTGATTTTCTAATAAATATTGTTCAAATTGGTTACGCTCCGCACTTCCATTTTCCCTTGAAACAAATGACTGACCTTCTAATTCTTCTATTTGAATACTAGCCCGGTTAAAAAACGGATGTGCTTTTCCCGCAACCAGCACCAACTCATCTTCCATAATTTCCTTTTGCACAAGTCTGCTATTTTTCACAATTCCTTCTACAATCGCAATATCAAGCTCATTGTTTTCAATCATTTTTTCGATTACTGCTGTATTGTTTACAGTTACTTGAATCTCAGCCTCTTTTTGTTGAAATTTTAATTGTTTTAAAAGCTTTGGAAGCAATACCGTTCCGACAGATACACTTCCACCAATTCGAATTATTTCCTTTTTCGCCTCACAAAAGGCATTTTCTTCAAATTGTTCAAAAGATTCTACTACATGTCTTGCGTAAGACAATAAATTTTTCCCATTTTCTGTTATATAAATTCTCTGAGCCAGTCTTTCAAAAAGTTGTACTCCATAATAGTCTTCCATTTCCCGGATTGCCTGACTTACTGAGGGCTGAGAAATATGAAGCTGTTCTGCAGCAGATCTCATTTTTCCCATTTCTGCAACTGTTACAAATATTTTTAAATGTCGAATTGTCATTTTCCCTTATATGATGTATTTACACGAAAATACATTCATAATCTCCTTTCTCATTAGATTATAATTATTACCTATCAACTTTATAAGGTTAATATATTTTACATATAACTATAATTATTCTACAATAAAAAGTATGTCAATGGCAAAAACTAAAATATTAGAAAACTAAAACGAAGGAGTGATTTAAACGTATGAAAAAAAACGTAGACAAAAAAATATTATGGAAACTATTCCAATCCATGTTTGTATTAAGTGCTTGTACATTCGGCGGAGGATTTGTTATCGTATCTCTTATGAAAAAGAAATTTGTAGAAGAACTAAAATGGATAGAAGAAGACGAAATGCTTGACATTACTGCAATTACCCAATCTTCCCCAGGACCGCTTCCCGTTAATGCTTCTGTCATAATCGGTTATCGTATGGGCGGTATCATAGGCGCTCTCACAGCAATCTTAGGAACTATTATTCCTCCTATGGTTATCATCTCTGTGATTTGTTTATTCTATACACAATTCCGCACAAATACTTATATTGCAATTGCTCTTCAAGTAATGCGTGCCGGTGTTGCAGCTGTTATATTAGATGTTGTCTATAATTTAGCAACAAACGTGTGTAAAACAAGACGTGCTTTATATATTGGAATGATGATTGTTTCATTTATTGCTACCTATTTCTTTGGAATTAGTGCAATGATAATAATCTTAGTATGTCTGGGTATTGGAATTACAGATTTATTAATTCACTTAAACAAGCAAAATAAAAAAGGAGTGACAATCAAATGACAATTTTAAAATTATTTTTTAGCTTTTTACAAGTAGGCTTATTCAGTGTAGGCGGCGGTTACGCTGCAATCCCTTTAATTCAAGACCAAATTGTAAATGTTCATCAGATGATGACAATAGAAGAATTTACTGATTTAATTACAATTGCCGAAATGACCCCCGGACCAATTTCTATTAATTCATCTACATTTGTAGGTACAAGATTAAGTGGAGTAATCGGTGCCATTATTTGTACGCTCGGCGTTATTATTCCATCTTTTATAATCTGTCTGACCCTTGCTCATTTTTATTACAAATATCGTAGTTTCTCCGGAGTCCAAATTGTCCTCTCTGCACTCCGCCCTGCTGTCGTTGCCTTAATTGGTTCCGCTGGTATTTCAATCCTTATGTTGGCATTATTTCAAACAGATTTTCATAATTTACAATTTTCTAATTTTAAGATAATTGAATTTGTACTATTTGTAGGGTGCTTTTTCTTACTTAGAAAATTCAAAGCAAATGCAATTACAATTATTTTAGGGAGTGGCGTTGTTGGTACTTGTATTTACTTAATAGCCGGTATGATTTAAAAAGAATATTTAGAAAGCTTTATTCTATTTGCGTGAATGAATTTAAAAAACTAGAAAAAATGTTTTTCGAGCAGACTGAAAGTTTAAAAATATCACTAATAAAGAAAAATAACTGCCCAAAACGTCCGTCACGATAGGCGCAGTTATTTTTTTATTTTCGTTATCATGATGTTATCTCACCTTGCAAATCTTCTTTTAAATAGTTTTCATATGTCTCCATAAACTTTTTTATTGCTTTCCCACTTGCCTGAGGTGGTTGTTTGTCCTCTTTATCCATAATTCTTCCTTTGTATATTATATATTTTTATAAGTTAACTCTAGATTTTATTTCAATCTTTTTACATATTCGTAAATTCTCTTAAGCATTCCGTCTCTATCTTCTCCATATAATGCTGCACATTCTTTCCGTCAACCTTTGTCGACCATTTAATATTCTGTAACTTCTTTGCAATACCCTCAACCAGCAGACAGGCACAAGCATCATCTTCTAAAATCTGCCCTTACATTTTTAGGAACTTTCCTCCTTTAGCGACGTACACCGCAAAGCGCACAAAAAAAGGACACTCCATTCAAGGAATGTCCTTTATTTTATGCGTTTAAACCAATTCTATTAATTACTCAATAATTGTAGCAACACGACCTGATCCTACAGTACGTCCACCTTCACGTTTTCTATGGAATGTATTTCAAAGAAAGATATGTTGATTTTATGCAGTTTTGAACCCTTTTCACTACTATTATTTCTGTAAAAAATAAGTCTTTTCAGTTTTTTAACGTCATTATAGGGTCACAAATCTACTTCTGACAATTCAATAACTCTGCCACTTTCTTTTGTTCACTTGGGTACAAATGTCCGTATGTATTTAGCGTTATTTTTATATCCCTGTGTCCTAAACGTTCCTTAATAATCAATGGCTGTACTCCTTGATGTATCAAATAAGCAACGTGCGAATGTCTTAAATCGTGTACACGAATTTTCTTCACTCCTGCCTTTTCAATGTTTCTTTTCATTTTATGCTGTACTGCTTCTAAAACCATAGGAAACAATCTTTGATTATCTTTACACTCGTAAATTCTACTGACATAATCCTTTATTTCATTTTTCAGAAATTCTGGAATATCAACCGTTCTTATAGACTGTTCCGTTTTAGGTGTGGTAATTACATCTTCACCATTCATTCGATAATAGGTTTTTGATATATGAATTTGGTTATTTTGAAAATCAATATCACTCTTTGTTAATGCAAGAAGCTCTCCAACTCTACAACCAGTCCAAAACAAGATTTCAAATAATGTATAATATCTATCATCATGGTCTATTGTAGCAATAAATTTATCATATTCATCTTTTGTCCAAAAATCTAGTCTGTTAGCATCTGATTTTCCCATTTTCTTAATCTTTTTACATGGATTACTTTTCAAGCCGTAAATATTATAGGCATGAGTAAACAATGCTGTCATTTGATTTTGTATCATTCGCAAATATGTTTCAGAGTAGTTCTTTTCCCTTATAACATTTTGCCATTGGATAATATCAGACGGTGTTATCTCATTCATTTTTCTTTCTCCAAAATATGGGATAATATGAACATTCATCATATATTCTTTATTTCTAATACTACGTTCTTTTAACTCTCCTTTTTTATCATTGAAATAGATTTTCACAAAGGAAGCTACTGTCATTGTCATTTCAGCCTTTACAGACGCTTTAAATTCATTTTCCCATTCGATAGCGGCTTTCTTTGTTTGAAAACCTCTTTTTGTGGTATGTTTCTTTTGACCATCCCATGTTTCATAATAAAATTTACAATACCATGTGTTTCTTTCCTTATCTTTATATGCTGGCATAATCATTACCTCCATTTCTAAAAAGAGAGTGCATTATGCACCCTCCACCAACTGTGTTTCATTTAATCCGTACCACTTTTTATTAAAATAGGCTTTTGGTACTTTTCCTTGCAAAGTAATAAATCCAGACGCATTTAATTCGTCATTGAGATTTCGGATAATCTCATATGCTTTTGCTTTTGATACATCCAACATTTCGGCTATATCTTTTGCAGAATAGTAAATTTTTTGAATTTCATTCATGATGTTTTACTCCTTTCATAAATTTACTGTAGAAGGAATACTCTCTGTATGTTATAATTTTCTAACAGGAATATTCCTTATATTTCTAGGGTTAAGGGTTTACTTTGGTCGGTGGCTCTTAACCTTTTGTTTTGCACCAATAGCCAATCATACTACCACTTCCTTTCATATCTGCTTTTATTTATCAATACACTTGCTTTTAAAATAGTGCTGACAAACTTTCTTATTAACAGCTATTTCCCCTGTCAACGTGCAATTTGCAATATTATCTACCACCCTCGCATATTTGCATTTCTTACAACTACAAAATCTTGATTTTCTTGTCCTCTTTTTCTTTACATAAATAATTGTTCCTGTATTTATTCCAGTTGAACCTTTCATATCATCACTCCTATTTCATTAATGTATAAATACTTGGAAGTTCTGTAACCCCGAAGTGGTCTGGAATAGTAACAGGGTTTATCCCTAATAGACGTATCTTTCTCAGCCACTTTTCTCGAAATTGCCGAAGATTTCCATATTCTGTCGGTGTAAATGTATTTACATCAACAATTGCTTTTTCCAGTTCATATAATCCGCCATATCTATGTATCATCTGAATTACGGAAAATAACACGGTCTTATCATATGTGCTGTATCTGCTTTGGTCTATCAGCTTTTTAGCAGTAGCAGTATTTACATACTTTTCTGCTCCGAAAATAGATAATATTTCTTTTTCCAAATACGAATAACAGAAGTTATTATCCAAAAAATTTTCTAAAGAGCGTTTATCCTGTTTGCTTCTATTTAGGTTATAAATCCCCTTTTTATTTATCTGTATTTCAATCCTTATCATATGTTCGATTTTCTCTAAAGTATCTTCATCAATAATTTTGTGATTGTTATTTATTTCCACTAACTTAAAATAGATATTTACTGTTCGGGATTTACTGCGGAAATAACAGCTTTCAGTCATTAGCAGGTATCTGTCTTTTTTTATTTTTACTGGTTTCATGTTGTAATGTTTATATGGAAATGAGAGATTACACATAATTATTTCAAGTGTGGGGTTAATATCCGTACACACAATATCTTTGGTAATATCAACCCTGTCTGTTTTCCAACAGACCATATCGCACTTATGGATATTCAAAAATCTAAGTTCATTGATTTCATATATCCTTTTTTGTAATCTCTCAATTATTTCATCTTTCGTGTATTTATTCATATCTAAAGCAAGTACAGGATTTTCTCCCATAATCATTCCTGCATTACAGCGTAACAGCAGATAGAATTGTTCAATTGTATCGCCTGTAGTCTTTGAGGTGTACCGATATATTCTTATCTCAATCTGTGTAATCCCCTTTTTCATATAATAATTTGTCCGATATACCCTGTTTGAAACTTTTACAAGGCTGGGGAGTTTCATTAGCTGTTGGAACATGGAAGAAGATATGCTACATTTGATTTCAAATGTGTGCATTGTTACTCCTTTCCGCAAGACTTATATAATCTGTCTCACTTAACGAAAAACACTTCTATCTGATGTCAGAATACAATAATTCATCAGAATTATTTGTATCTCTGACACCATGAATAGTCATTCGGTTATCTTACTATCAAGACAGATATTTGATTAAGTAATCTTTATTTGTCTTGCTATTTTTCTTCTTTTACTCGTGATAGTTTAATGCTCTCAACTGCTGATAATATCTGCATTTGACGTTCTTTTGACACTGGCTCTCTAAACCATTTTCCAAAGGTTGTTTCATGGATGTTTAATACCTTTGCTATCTGCCACATATAAATATTTTCTTTTTTTAGTAACTGTTTGATTTCATCATTGCTCATAACATCTTTCCTTTCTTTCTGTTAACAGAAGTTGCATAATTAGTGGTTGCATAATCATCATAAATCCTTATAATATAAATTAAAATCTATATATATGCTTTTTAAATTTAATTTTAAATGGATATACAAAAAGGAGATTATATATGGCAGATAATTATGTGAAACTAATAGATGTTGATACAGGATTTATTATTGTAAGTTCAAATATGCGTGTTGAAATAAAATATGGACAGTTTGCAATTTCTCTTGCCAATTCCAGTTGCAATGATATGTATAAGCTGTTTTCAGACTTTATAACACATAATCATTATCTTGAAATGGCTCAACAATTACAGAAGAAATCCATATTACCACGCTTGATAGGTGAAGATGTAATAGATTTAATATTCAAAGACTTATATGCTCCAACAACACAATTATTAGCAAAAGATGATATATCTCCCCAACAGGCAATGGCAATAAGCCGATTACTGCTCCATGAACTCAAATATAATTTTATGAATGATAAGCAAATAGACTTGAATCATCTTATAAATTATATACCTCTGATTTTTGTGTCTGATGAAGTACATCAGCATATCAGAAAAATGTTATTAACAAATACTTCCGCTTTTACCAGTGACTTGCAAAATGAAATCAATCAATTAAATATCCCAATGTCTATTATGACATTAGATGATGGTACTCCGGTAACTGTATATGAAATAGAAAATACATTATCCTATTTAGTACTTGATTTACAGAAATATTTTTTATCAAAAAAACGTGTAGTTGAATGCCATAACTGCCATAAACTGTTTTATCCGAATTACAGAAAATCAGAAATTTATTGCAGATATAAACATGCAGACGGCTCTAAAACGTGTAATATTAAAATGCAACATAGTACAGATGATGATTTCGCAAAACTTGCAAGAAGAGCAAGAGGTTATCAGCATAGTCGTTGTTACAATTCCAGTACACAGCAAAAATATAATAAAACCCCCGATTTTCTTCCCTCTCTTTATGAAGAATGGTCAACCGAATGTAGACAGCACCATATTTATTTCAAAGAACTGGATGATTTTAAGGGATTTCAAAAGTGGGTGGACGATACCAAATTTACCGCAAATGAATTGGAAAAACGCTTTCAAGAATATAGTAACAAAAAGTGATATACTTGCACAAAAATCATAAAGCATACAACAGATTTTGATTCTGCGGTGTATATTAGTACAGCTATTGCATAATTTAATATAATTTGTCAAAATTAAGACGTAAAATAACAACCAGTAATCAGAACATTTTGTTACAAAAAAGGACAGAATACCATTATCCCTATAACTTAAGGTGGTACTCTGCCCGAATAGCATATATTTTACTTATCTGCACTTGTTGGTATCAAACCTCTAATCGGATGTTTTATTGTAACTAATGATATTGCCCCGATACCAGTGAAACACAAACAGACAACAACGATTATCCATAAAATATATCCTGTAATTCCCCAAAGTCTGCCTGTACTGGCTTTTGGATAAAACACTTTCAATAATTTAAACCATAAATGAATGACTGCACCATAAAATCCAATGCAGAAAACAATCATTCCCAATGCTCCAACAGGATTATTACTTGGGTCTTGAAAAAATCCTGTAACAGTTGCAATAACACCACCAACAACCGCTATCAATATGTATAAAATTATCACAACAAACATCTCCTCTCTTTCACATTTTCTTTAGCCGAAAAACCTCGTAATGAACTGAATAAGGCTGTTCTTTGCTCTATCTGACTGATATTGTTTCTTCTCCGACATACGACTATTATGCTTTCTGTTTCCGATACCTGCATATGTTTTCTTTTCAAAGGCTTGATTTACTTTTCTTGGTATCTTTATCATCAAAAAATACATCAGATATACACCAACAGTCGAAATGGCAATTAAAATAAGACTTGTACTCATAGAAACATGCTTATTTGTTAATCCCTCAAATAAAGCGTATAGAACAATCACAATCCAAAGTCCGACAAAGACTATCCTTGCAAAATCATAGCCTTTTTGACTGCTTCGTTTTTCCTCATATTTCCGCATATCCTGTTCTGCAATTACAATAGGGTCTATGAGTTCATCTTCATATTTTCTAAAAACCAATGCAATATGATTTCCAATCATCTTTTCCATTTGTACCATAAATGCTTCTTGTGATTTTTTATCGTTACTTCTGCTTTTTAAAGCGTACTCTAGCTTTTCTCTTACCTCGTCATATTCTGTATGGAGATTGACAGGTACTGCACTTACTGCGTGTGTATTAAACCATCTGCATATCTGTTCGCTGTCACACCTAGCCACTACATTATGCAATGACACATATGGCACTAACTGCTTTTTAACGATACTGTACACGATTTTATCAACACAAGATTTTGTTTTTTCAATAAGACTCTGTATTTCCGCTTTTGTGTAAGTATGGTTTTTCAGTTGGTTAATTCTTTGCTCCTCTGCTCGGTGTGCTTCTCCAACTTCTTTCGTAAATGCTTTTACTTCGTCATATATTTTTTCTGTCGGAGTCCGATACCCATTAGCACGTTTTATCTGCATTTGGAGTAAATTGTATTCCCGTCTGATTTCTTCGATTATTTTTATATTTTTATCAGAACGATAATCATATTTAATAAGCAATCTTCGATACTGATTTTTTAATTCTTCTTCCGTTTGGGGATTATTAAAATAACTCATATGTACATCACTTCTCCCTATAAATTTCTATCATGTTTTTAAATATCATCTAACTTATATTTCTTTGTTTCACTCATTCTACTTCCGCCCACAGCAGGGTGAAATGGCAGCCACCCCTGACCACAATTCAGACATACACATTCGATATCCGCACTCCCTAAGCATGAGCCTATTAAAAAACCAACTGGACCCAAAAATAAACCACTCGCAACACCCCTTACTAAATTTGCCCCTTTTCTTTTGATTTCAAAATTTGTAGACTGACACTCTGGACATGCACTATATATTCCCGGAAATTTAATACCACATTTCCAGCATTGAGGGTCAGCTTCAACAATAGTTGCTCCGCACCTTTTACAAGGCATTTCAAAATCTTCTCTTAACTTTTGATGAAAAACACCATCTCTTGGGTCATAATCCATATCTATTCCACCTTTCTACCTCATTTCTTTATATTGTCTATATGAGTATTTTTAACTTTTATAGATTATTCTATCATAAAACAGTAGACATTACAATTAGAGCATAAAAGTACTTATATAGGCAAAGGAGTGTTCTAATTGCAACAGGAAATCAATTACAAAAAACTTGGATTAAAAATAAAAGAGATACGCATTAGCAGGGGTCTTACACAAGATACCTTAGCCGAAATGGTTAGCTGTAACACTTCGCATATCTCCAATATCGAGAATAATCATACAAAAGTTAGTTTAAACGTTTTACTGGCTATCGCTAATGCCCTCAATACCTCAATAGATTACCTTTTATCTGACCAGTACGAAAATTCCTCGTTGGCACTGGATAATGAGGTATTACGGGCACTAAGAACCTGCGATAGCGAAAAGAAAGAAAAAATTTTAAAAATGATTGAAATTTTATAAATCTGCCAATATAGATAACAGCGTTTTAACTGTATACTTCATTCCCATTTGAAATGCTTCTATTTGGCTTGTCAAAACCGCATAATACACACAATCCCGTATACGTTCCATATCCTTTTCTGAAAAATCTTCTTTGTAGCGTGATATGTATTCTTCCATGCAATCATTGATACGCTTATCCATCTGAAAAATATCTTCTTCTTGGCTTATAACTTTTTCATAGATTTTCTTTAACAATTCATTCATATATCATTCCCTCACTTTCGCATAATTATAAAATGTCAGAACGTGGATTAATTGATATGTCTGTGCATAATCCAGTTGTTTCCAGTCATTTACTCCAAACAATTCAAATACTATAAACTCAAAGAACTTTCGGGAAATTTTCTTCCGAATAATCAAATTGCATAATATTTCATATTGTGCTTTGGTGTGACTGCTTGGCATTGGCTGATTGTCGACAGTACGAAGATTACTCAAAATTAAGTATTTACTGTCATAATTCAATAACTTCATTCTGACACCGCCTTTCCCCATATTTCTTTACATTCTGAATAATGTGGGCAGTAATCGCAGAAATTGAAATCACACTCTGCCGATACATAACCGCCATAAGCTACCACTGGAACACATACAGATAAATAACAATTACATTCACGACAACAGGAGCAATATTCCCCTACTGCCTGCCCTTGAAAATAACACATAATAAACACTCCTTTTCTAATCCAAAGCATATTGTTTAGTTCTATGATTTACTTTTTGACAGCCGTATTTCTCCTTAATTTCATCTAAGCTGATTTCCTTATTACTTCTTTTTCGAAATTCTCCAAAATGCCAATACCACGCTTTTTTACGTGGAGCATAACGGAAACCAACAGACTTTAATAACTCTCTGTATTCATAAGCACCTTTTTCAATCCATATCCATTCACCAACAATTTCAATGTCTGCGTTAATATGAATAATCTTCTTTATAACCTCTTTAAATGCTTCATTTTCGGCTCTTTCTTCTTGTGTATAAGATTGACTGTCTGAATGTTCTTCTGTGCTCAAAATCGAAAATACAAGGTCATATTCCGCATTGATTTCCTGCGTAATTTCAACACTTCCGTTTTCATTGTCAGGGTGGTACGACTTCAATAGCTCTCTGTACCTCTTTCGTAATTGCTCAATCGTTGCTACATCTTTAAACCATTTTCTCATGCTTCATCTTCTCCTTTCATCAGCACATATTTTTAGGCAACAAAAAAAGATAGTTTAACGACTTGTCTAGGTCGTGAAGTTTGAACCTTATATATAGGACGGCTGGGTTCGCAACTTCATTTTATTTTCAAGAACCATTGACCGACTGGCTCTCAAAATTTTATATATTTTTCCCCACTAATGGGGATTTATAATATAGATTGATTTCTTTTTGCTCTGACAAGCGTTGATTTGCTAATACCTGTCATTTCCTCTACCTGCCGATAAGAATAGGATTGCAATAATTCTAATGCATGAGCTATTTTCTTTGCATTATACTTTTTAGGTCTGCCCTCTTTAAAGTCTGCTCTTTGCTTAGCTATCTGCTTACCGCCTTGTGTACGTTCAATAATCATAGCTCTTTCAAACTCCGCAAATGCTAACAGATTTGTAACAATCAATCTTCCCATTGGGGTATTTTCAATCAATCCCATGTTCAGAATATGGATTTTAACACCCTTATTCATCAACAGGTCTATATACTCTAATCCCTCTTTTGTAGAACGACAAAAACGGTCTAATTTGGTTACAATCACATAATCATCTTGCTGTGCTTTTTCCAGTATTTGATTAAACAACGGTCTTTCCTTTGCTCCCGAATAACTTTCAACAACAATTTCAGCATCGGAATACAGATTTTTAATTGCTGTGGTCTGTTCTTCAATACTGTTACCATCTAATTGCCCTTTTGTACTTACTCTTGCATATCCATATTTCATTTTGATTACACTCCTTTACTATATTTGATATTTACTTTTGACCATAAGAAATGACACCGCTCAAAGCCTGCATTTACGCAGACCTTAAAACGGTGTCAAATCTTAAAAGTTTTGGTTACAAATATTAAATTCAATTCAATATATCTTTCTTGCTTAAATATGGATAATCTTTTCTCACAAATAAGGTCACATTCCAAATAATAACGTCAAAATAGCGTCACAAGTCCATGTTATTCTATTTTTACGCATAAAAAAAGAGGCTCTCCATTATTGGAAAGCCCCATAAAATCAACGTTTTTATAGATTACTCAATGATAGTAGCAACACGACCAGAACCTACTGTTCTACCACCTTCACGAATAGCGAAAGTTAAACCTTGTTCCATAGCGATTGGGTGAATTAATTCGATTGTCATTTCTACGTTATCACCAGGCATGCACATTTCTGTTCCTTCTGGAAGATTTACAACACCTGTGATATCTGTTGTTCTGAAGTAGAACTGTGGTCTGTAGTTGTTGAAGAATGGAGTATGACGTCCACCTTCGTCTTTTGTTAATACGTAAACCTGAGCTGTAAATTTCTTGTGGCATTTTACGCTACCTGGAGCAGAAAGAACCTGTCCTCTAACGATTTCTGTTCTCTGAACACCACGAAGAAGTGCACCGATGTTATCACCAGCTTGAGCTTCATCAAGAAGTTTACGGAACATTTCGATTCCTGTTACAACTACTTTACGGGATTCTTCTTTAACACCAACGATTTCAACTTCATCAGATACGTGAAGTACACCACGTTCTACTCTACCAGTAGCAACTGTACCACGACCTGTGATAGAGAATACGTCTTCTACAGGCATTAAGAATGGTTGATCTGTAGCACGTTGTGGATCTGGAATCCAGCTGTCAACTGCATCCATAAGTTCCATGATTTTATCGCCCCATTCTCCGTTTGGATCTTCAAGAGCTTTAAGAGCGGAACCTTGGATAACTGGTGTGTCATCACCAGGGAATTCATATTCTGTTAATAAGTCTCTGATTTCCATTTCTACTAATTCAAGTAATTCTGGATCATCAACCATATCACATTTGTTCATGAATACTACAATATAAGGAACACCTACCTGACGAGAAAGTAAGATATGTTCTCTTGTCTGAGCCATAACACCATCTGTAGCAGCTACGATAAGGATAGCACCATCCATCTGAGCAGCACCAGTAATCATGTTCTTAACGTAGTCAGCATGTCCTGGGCAGTCAACGTGAGCGTAGTGTCTGTTTTCTGTTTCATATTCAACGTGAGCTGTAGAAATTGTGATACCACGTTCTCTTTCTTCTGGAGCTTTATCAATGTTCTCGAAATCTACTTTTTGATTTCCTGGAACTCTTTCAGCTAATACTTTTGTAATAGCAGCTGTTGTAGTTGTTTTACCATGGTCAACGTGTCCGATTGTACCAATGTTACAATGTGGTTTCGTTCTTTCAAACTTAGCTTTAGCCATTTTAAAAAGTCCTCCTTTTAATTACACCCCTAATGGGCAATATATTTCCTCTCTCTGAGGTATTTGTTACATTATTCCGCAGCGGCTTTCCGCCGTATATGCCTAATTATATTGCAAATTAGAATATTTTTCAAGCAATTTTTATAATTGCGTTGTAACTGTTATTAATTCAATTATTTGTTGCGGTTAGCAAGAATTTTTTCTTGAACAGATTTTGGTACTGGCTCATATTTTTCAAAGAACATAGAGTAGTTACCACGTCCCTGTGTTCTGGAACGAAGGTCTGTTGCATATCCGAACATTTCGGACAATGGAACAAATCCTTTAACCATCTTACCGCCACCGATATCTTCCATACCTTCGATACGACCACGACGAGCGTTAATGTCACCAATAACGTCTCCCATGTATTCTTCTGGCATAGTTACTTCAACTCTCATGATTGGCTCAAGTAATACAGCACCTGCTTTTTGCATAGCATCTTTGAACGCCATGGAACCAGCAATGTGGAATGCCATTTCAGATGAATCGACTTCATGGTAAGAACCATCGTATACAGTAGCATGAACACCAAGTACTGGGAATCCACCAAGGATACCAGCCTGAGCTGCTTCTTCGATACCTTCACCAACTGCTGGAATGTATTCCTTAGGAATAGCACCACCAACAACTGTAGATTCGAATTTGAATGTTTCTTCTGCATTCGCATCCATTGGCTCGAATTTAACTTTACAGTGACCGTACTGACCACGTCCACCAGACTGTTTTGCGTACTTAGAATCAACTTCAACTGCTTTTGTAAATGTTTCTTTGTAAGCAACCTGAGGTGCACCTACATTTGCTTCTACTTTGAATTCACGAAGAAGTCTGTCTACGATAATTTCAAGGTGAAGCTCACCCATACCTGCGATAATTGTCTGACCAGTTTCCTGATCGGTATGAGCACGGAATGTTGGATCTTCTTCAGCAAGTTTTGCTAAAGCTTCCCCTAACTTACCTTGACCAGCTTTTGTCTTAGGCTCAATTGCCAACTCAATAACTGGTTCAGGGAATTCCATAGACTCTAAGATAACTGGGTTCTGTTCATCACAGATTGTATCACCTGTTCCTGTAAATTTGAAACCTACAGCAGCAGCGATATCTCCAGAATATACTTTGTCTAATTCTTCTCTCTTATTAGCATGCATCTGAAGGATACGACCAACACGTTCTTTCTTATTCTTAGTAGCGTTTAATACATAAGAACCAGAGTTCATTGTTCCGGAATAAACACGGAAGAATGCTAACTTACCAACAAATGGGTCAGCCATAATCTTAAATGCTAATGCTGAGAAAGGCTCTTCATCAGAAGAATGTCTCTCTACTTCGTTACCATCCATATCAACACCTTTAATTGCTGGTATATCTAATGGAGATGGCATAAATTCAATAATTGCATCCAATAATTTCTGAACACCTTTATTTCGATAAGCAGTACCACAGCATACTGGAATTGCTTCACAATTACATGTTGCTTTTCTTAAAGCAGCTTTTAAAGCATCAATAGATGGCTCGTTGCCTTCTAAATATTCCATCATTAAATCGTCATCTAATTCGCAGATTTTCTCGACTAATTCTGTATGATATAATTCTGCATCTTCTTTCATATCTTCTGGAATCTCAACGATAGAAATGTCATCGCCTTTATCATCATTGTAGATATAAGCCTGCATTTCAAATAAGTCAATAATTCCTTTAAATTCATCTTCTTTACCAATTGGTAATTGAAGACAAATTGCATTTTTACCTAAACGAGTCTTAATTTGGTCTACTGCTCCGTAGAAGTCAGCTCCTAAAATGTCCATTTTGTTGATAAATGCCATTCTAGGTACGTTGTAAGTATCAGCCTGACGCCATACGTTTTCAGATTGAGGTTCTACACCACCTTTAGCGCAGAATACACCTACAGCACCATCAAGTACACGAAGGGAACGCTCAACTTCAACTGTAAAGTCAACGTGTCCAGGAGTATCAATAATATTGATACGATGCTCTAACGCACCTTTTTTAGGTTTGTTTTGCTCCTGTAATGTCCAATGACATGTTGTAGCGGCTGATGTGATTGTGATACCACGTTCCTGCTCCTGTTCCATCCAGTCCATAGTAGCTGTACCATCATGTGTATCACCAATTTTATAGTTAACACCGGTATAGTAAAGAATACGTTCTGTTGTTGTAGTCTTACCAGCATCGATATGAGCCATAATACCAATGTTTCTAGTTCTATCTAATGGATATTCTCTTCCAGCCAAGGATAATTCCTCCTTAATTTCTTCTATAAAAACTGTTACCTGTTCTCTATTATCATTTAATCTGAATCTATAAATCAGGTAAATAAACTTTTCCTATATTACCAATAGGATTCTGCCTTCGAAAGAGGGCAAAATCCTTTGATAAGTATTCATATAATAGACAGAAATAAGCTTTATAGCGATTACCAACGGTAATGTGCAAATGCTTTGTTTGCTTCTGCCATTTTGTGCATATCTTCTTTTTTCTTAACAGATGCACCAGTATTGTTAATAGCGTCTAAGATTTCATTTGCTAATCTTTCTTCCATTGTCTTTTCTCCTCTTTTACGAGAATAAAGTGTAATCCAACGAAGAGCTAACGCTTGTCTTCTATCTGGTCTAACATCGATTGGTACTTGGTATGTTGCACCACCGATACGTCTTGCTTTTACTTCAAGAACAGGCATTACATTGTTCATAGCTTCTTCAAAAGCTTCAACTGCATCTTTGCCAGTCTTTTCAGCAACTCTTTCAAACGCACCGTATACAATTTTCTGAGCAACACCTTTCTTACCATCTAACATGATGTTATTGATAAGTTTTGTTACAACCTTGCTGTTGTAAACTGGATCTGCTAATACATCTCTTTTCTGTATATGTCCTTTACGTGGCACGTTGCTTCCCTCCTTAATAATAATTAATTCATAGGTACTCACTTTATAAAGTGTTCGCGCCAGAATTATATTATCTATCTCTAAAATCGTTTAAAGCGAAAATTAATCCGGCACTTTCTTTAATTAGTGAAAATTCTTCTTTTAAAAAATAGTTTTCTGTTTTCAAAAATTATTTTTTGTCTTTTGGTCTCTTAGCACCATATTTAGAACGAGCTTGTCTTCTGTTAGCAACACCTGCTGTATCAAGTGTACCTCTAACGATGTGGTAACGAGTACCTGGTAAGTCTTTTACTCTACCACCACGGATAAGAACTACGCTATGTTCCTGTAAGTTATGTCCTTCACCTGGGATATAGCTTGTTACTTCGATACCGTTAGAAAGACGAACTCTGGCGATCTTACGAAGAGCTGAGTTAGGCTTCTTAGGAGTCGCTGTTCTTACTGCAGTACAAACACCTCTCTTCTGTGGTGAAGAAGCATTTGTTGCTTTTTTGTTAAGAGAGTTAAATCCTTTTTGAAGAGCTGGAGAATTAGATTTCTTTTCTACACTCTTTCTACCTTTTCTTACTAATTGGTTAAAAGTTGGCATTAATTTTCACCTCCTGAAATTAATTTACATTTTCAATGTATCTGCTATACACATCGCATACATTTATTAAAATGCACGCATCTGTTATTATATCGTTGTATCTTTTACTTGTCAATTGTTTTTTATGTCATATATAAAAATTTATTTTTGATAAATTACTACAGGCTCTGAAAGTACCATATCAAACTAATACTATATTGGACAGTACTGTATTATCGTCCGAAGTGTCAAATTATTTTTAAATACATTTTGACAAACATAAGTAACCATCTTAGGAATGGTTATTTTAGAATGGATCCCTGTACACTTAACGAGAACCCCATAATCAGTGATTAGTATATAATTTTTTCGCTTCTTGTGCTTTTGTACCAGATACTGCCAAAATACACATTACCAACGTTTTCTTTTTTTGTGGATTTATTCCAAAATTTCATTTTTTTATAGTAAAATATACCTATATATTGATTTCAAAAATAAATTGTGCTATGGTAACATTATACTTATTTTAATGGCAAATACATCCATGAAAGGCGGTTTTTCTGCATGAAATATTGTACAAATGATCTCAGCCACTCCTTTGATTCTGCCAAAGAGTGTCTTGAATTTGAAAAAAAGACAAAGGGTTCTACATCAAACGAAGAAAAGGCTTTAATTCTGAAAATAAACAATGAAGTAGCACAGCTAAACCAATTACTCCAACAATACAATGCATTGACGCAGGAAGAATTACAAATCAAATCTTTTGATGACCAAATCGTAATAAGACAAAATTCCAAAAAAAGACCTTCGATTGATGAACTTCGAAATTTATTTTAATCCTATTTAAAGGGTGCTGCAAATTATATTAGCGTTCTTTTATCAATAGTGCAGCACCTAATGCTCCTGCATATCGTCCGTCTTTTAATGGGGTCACTGTGGTTTTTAACAGTTTAGACAGTGTTTCCGCAAAATAATCAATATGGCTCAATCCTCCGGTCAAAATAATTTTACCTTTCAACTCCCTTTTTTGACACAGCTGAGAAACTTTTACCGCAACCGATTCTATAATTCCGGCTGCAATATCCTCTTTTTTTCTCCCCTCGCCAATATAATTTATAATCTCTGATTCTGCAAACACGGTACATAATGAGCTAATTGGCACCGCTGTTCCTTTCTTTGCTAAGTCAAATAGTCCATCAATTGTCACTTCCAATCGATTTGCCATTATCTCTACAAATTTTCCAGTACCTGCAGAACATTTATCGTTCATTAAAAAATCGGACACCCCATTATTATTTGCAAAGATAACTTTTGTATCCTGCCCTCCTACATCAATAACAATGCAATCATCACCGGCAAGTTCTCTCCCACCCCTCCCGTGACAAGTTATCTCAGTAATAACCTTATCCGCATAAGAAACCGCTATTCTCCCATAACCGGTTGCGGCTACTTTTGTCTGATTTTTATCTAAGGAAATATCTCTTTGTTCTAACTGCTCCCGGATTAGTCTTGCCGTTTCTATGCTGCTCCAGCCGGTAGGAATTGTAAAAGAAGTCGACCTGTCCCCCAAAACAACTACTTTAGAGGCTGTTGATCCTATATCAATTCCAACGTAATTCATACTTTTTCCTACTTTCCTAACAATATTTGTCTCTTCTCGAATTTTCTTTCTTTTTTAAACACTCAATTCCAATATAACGAACCTGTTGCTGATTTGCATACTGTTCTACAATTTCTTTTTCAGCTTCTTTAATTTTTAAAGAAATACCACAGCTTTTACTTAATGCACGTGGTGTCGGAGCAATAACTGCATAGATTTGATGTTCTTTTAAAATATTATAAAGCTTTAAACCATTCTCATGATTTGGAAAAAGTACATACCAATCAAGCTCCATATTACTCTCCCAACATTTCGATGAAAGCTCCAATTCTTGTTCTTAACTGTTCGGAATCAGAGTCTGTATAATCCGTTTCTATACTAAGTACCGGAATTCCTTCTTTTCTAAGTTCCCGTTCTACTTTATATGTTTCCGTTGCATATAAGTTGCAGAATTTTAAATTAAGGTTAATAATTCCATCTGCCTTATATTCCTTTGCAAGGCGAATGATATCATCAATTCTTGCTTCATTTGGTGTAAAACATGCACAATTAATCTGCATATAGCGATTAGCAAGTGCTTCAATCTGTTCATCTAATGTAACCTTCGTTTCATCCACAAGCTGTTCAAAATATCTTGTTCCTGTACACATTTCTTCACAGACAACAACACCTCCGCTTGTTTCAATAATATTATGAAGCTTCCAATTAGGTACAGCAAGCGGCGTTCCCGTAACAAGTATTCTTTTTGTTCCTTCTTTTACTACAGAAATTCCCTGTTCAATCCGCTGTTCTAACTCGTCACATAATTTATTTGTCATCTGTGTGAATCGTTCCGGATCATCATAAAAAGCAATCTGCATAATAACCAATGCATCTCTTCCACTAATTGGAAGCACTTTTTGTTTTCTGCAATTATACAATCTCATTAGTGCTTTTCTCTTTTCATTTATTAGCGAAATAGCCTTTTTTAAAGATTCTTCCGTTATCCTGTTTCCTGTAAATTCCTCTACTTTCTTCTTTAAGTCTTCTATCTCTTCTTTCCACGCTGTGACATCCTTTCTCCTTTTCATTTGAGGAAGATCCATTACATAAAAAGGCACATCTTCTGCAAGAATCTCCCATGCCTTTTTCTTTCCGTCACAAGTCGTTTCTCCAATATACATATCAGCAATTCTAAAAAATGGACAAGTTTTATCAAGTCTTGCCCCTACGGAAGCCTTAATCAGTGGACAGGTATTCACCGGCAACACTTTTTCGCCTCCCGGAACCCAGAATTGAGAACCACCGCATAATCCGGTAGCAATTGCATCCGCTGCAAATATAATTTCATCTGGAACATAGATGCAAAATGTTCCAAACACTTTTCCCCCGTTTTTTTTATGCTCGATTAATTCCTTTGGCCGCACTCCATGTATTTCTGCAATCACAAAATTATAATAATCCATTGCTTCAGGACGATTCTCCTGCGTTAAAAATACATCTCCAAATGCTTGCGGAAGCACTTCACAAAGCTTATCATGCTCCTCCAAATTCATCCCCAGTTCTTTCCACATCTCATTATAATCAGCCATATTAAAACTCCTTCTTCTCTAATTGTATTATTTACCTCTCTATCCTATCATAAAAAAGACACACCATTCATTTCTATTTCAAATAATCCTGTTTGATTCATTCACATTCTAAATAACTACACTAATTTCTTTTCTGACAACGCAAAAAACCTAGAAATCTTCTATTTAGAATTGATTTCTAGGTTAAACGCTACAAAATCTCATACAAATGCTTTAAACATACTGTTTTATTATCCTGTATATTAATTCCCTTTTCCAAATATTTCACATTATTTCGAACATTTGTCCGAAGTCGGTCTAAAAAAGTTCCCTTTGCATATTTTAACTCTAAATTAATTCCTTCTTCTGCTATCTTTGCTCCAATCTTATATTCTCCCATTTCTTCCAGTAACTCAGACATATTAATCCACACCAATGCGGCCGCATTTTGTTCAAAATTAATGCTGTTCTTTCTATAATAAGATGCAAGTTGAGAAAGAATTTTTAATGCCATCTCTTTCTGCCTTGTTCTTCTGTAATAAAGTGCTATATTAATTATAATTAAAGTTTCCTGTCTTGTTAATATTCCTTTTAACCTTTTTTCCGGCTTATAAGAAGGATTTGAAATATGTATTGCATAATATAATTCCGCCAAATATTCCTGCTGGTTAATTCGTCCCATTGAATAATCAATAATTGCTTTGGTATAAATAACATATTGATAATTCGCACCTTCTCTGCAATCAATCAATTCCCGCAACCGCTCTAACTTTAAAGCTGCCATATCATAATGCTCCCTGTACAATAACTTCGAAATTTCAATCTTCAATTCCATACTTTCAAAGTTATCTTTAATCTCTTGATGCAGTTCAAAGTCTTCATCCTCACTTATTAAATTACTTTGACCAGCTAGATCTTGCTTTTGATAATCGGTTCGCCAAACCTTACTTAAATTCTCCAACATCATAATTTTTCCCCATCACCTTTTACTACTCATTTTATTATCTTTACTTTAAGCCAAATTCAATTTTTTATCAATAGGTTTGGCATAGTATGCACTTTTTTGGCATACTTTGCATCAGTTTGGTTTTTTTTTACTTTTGTTGTTTATTATTTTTTTCGTACCTATCGTATTTTAGGCATATTCTCTTATTGTCATGCACATTCTCCTCTGATATAATAATTGTAAATGTGTGTAAATTTGCACGCAAAAAACTGAAAATTATTAAGAGAGGAGTTAACATGAAAATAAGAAAAAAACAATTCGCTTTTGCTCTAATACTTATCTGTATATTAGCACTTGCAGGATGCCAAAAAAAGGAAAATGCTATTAGCGTACTGACAAAAGCACAAGAAAATGCCAAAAAAGTAGAGAATGTATCTGCAACCGGAACTATGAATATGAAAATGTCTTCTAATGAACAATCCGTTGACATGAATACTGAGATGAATATGGTTGTATTTACAAACCCTTATAAAGCCAAAATTAATATGTCACTTGACTTAGGGGATTTAGGGAAACAAGACAGTGAACTCTATTTAATGAGCGATAATAACTCTTATGCCACTTATACAAAAATTGATGGTGAATGGTACAAGCAAAGTATAGACAAAGAAATCTTTGAACAGACAATAAACGGATATAATAATTCCGCTTATACAGACGCTTTACTGGAATGTAAAGACAAACTTCAATTTGAAGAAACAAAAGAAGATGGAAAAAGCTATTATAAAGTAGAAGGAACAATCACTGGAGACGCAATGAAGAAATTAATTGACTCCACCAATTTAAAGGATCAGCTTTCTGCTACCGGAACAGATGTATCCGTCTATGATAATTTGGGAGATTTAAAAATTGTTTCTTTTATTGAGAAAGACAGCTATCATGTTTACAAAATATCATTAGATATGAAAGATATGATGAACAAGATGCTAAAAGAAACTACAAAAGATTCCGGTAACGAATCTCAGAAGATTTCCATTGACAACTGTACTATGAATATAACATATACTGGTTATAACAATGCTGAAAACTTTGAACTTCCTAAAGAAGCAAAAGACGCACAAGAATTACAGCAATAGATAATTCATTTTTATAAAAGTTGAAGGAGGGAAAAATTTATGCTAAAACAAAGAAATATTGCACTTTGTATTATTTTTTCAATTATTACTTGTGGCATTTACAGTTTATATTGGTTTGTTTGTCTGACCGATGATGTAAATACAATATCAAAAGAACCTGGTCCATCTGGTGGCTTAGCACTTATCCTAACAATAATCACTTGTGGAATTTACGGACTCTATTGGGCATACAAATGCGGTGAGAAATTAGATAACGTTAAATTACGCCAGGGTTATCCATCAGGCAACAGTGGTATATTATACCTAATCCTATACCTTTTTGGTGCAATCATCTCATTTGCCGTCATCCAAAATGAGCTAAATAAATTTTCAAACGAACAAGTAAATTATTAATATAATGAAGCGGGAATAAAAAAGTGTAAACTAATTTTATACCCGCTTTTTTGAAAAGAAGTGAACAATAAAATGAAAAAACGCTTAAAAGAAATTTGTTATCTCAGTCTTTTTATTCTTGTAGTTGGAATACTTTATTACATCTGGGGAGAGCAAACCGGTCTTTATCTACCATGCATGTTCTATAAAATCACAGGTCTATACTGCCCCGGCTGTGGTATGACAAGAATGCTAATCCAACTACTCCATGGAAATATTAAATCTGCATTTTACTATAATCGTCTCCTTTTTTTTCTTATACCAATTCTCACTGTTTTCATTGTCATTTTAATGATTCAATATGTAAAAAAAGGTACAATGGACGTTAATAAAAAAATGAACAATTGTTTTATTCTATTTATAATCTTTTTAATTATTTTCGGAATTTTAAGAAATCTTCCGTCATTTTCTTTTTTAGCACCAATTTATAGCTAAGATCTACTAAAATTGCCAAAAACATCCCTTGAAAGGATTGTAAATATCTAGATATAATTAACCTGTTAAAGAAACACAAATCTACCAACATTCTGACGGCTCTGTTTATATTGTGAACTCTAACTGTTCAAAATGGGAAATGCCTCAAAAGCTCCAACTTAAAACAAATAAAAGTAATAGATGGAATTTTGTATGATAACTGAATTACTTAGAAGACAACTTTACCTTCATTCGTGCAACTCAAAAACTTTTATAATACCTATTATATTCGAAAAAACGAGGATGCCGCCTCACGAAATTTCATTCGTTCGAAGCGACAACCCCGTTCTTTATTTATCTTCTTATTCTTCTGTATCTACAGTAATTTGCTGTCCTTCTTCTTGAGAAGTAGCTTCGCTATTAGCATTCTCATTGATATCTTCTTCTGAAATTGTAATTTCTTCATGAGCATCTGTATTCAACTGAATATTGCGATATCTCTTCATACCAGTACCAGCTGGAATTAATTTACCGATAATTACATTTTCTTTCAGACCAATCAATGGGTCAACTTTTCCTTTAATTGCTGCTTCTGTAAGAACTTTTGTAGTTTCCTGGAAAGAAGCGGCAGACAAGAATGAGTTTGTTGCTAAGGATGCCTTTGTAATACCAAGCATTACCTGTTTACCTTCTGGCACCTGTTTTCCTTCTGCTTCCAAACGTTCTACTTCGTCATCAAATTCAAGTGTATCTACTAGTGTTCCCGGTAAGAACTCAGAATCTCCATTATTTTCAATACGGATTTTCTTAAGCATCTGACGTACAATTACTTCGATATGCTTATCATTGATTTCTACACCTTGAAGGCGATAAACTCTTTGAACTTCTTGAATCATGTAATCCTGTACTGCACGAACACCTTTAATCTTCAAGATATCATGTGGATTTACACTACCTTCTGTCAGTTCATCACCAGCTTCTAATTCCTGACCATCTAATACTTTAATTCTGGATCCATAAGGAATTAAATAAGCTTTCGATTCTGCTGTTTCTTTATTTGTTACAATAACTTCACGTTTTTTCTTTGTATCATTAATTGTTACTGTTCCACCGAACTCTGCGATAATAGCAAGACCCTTTGGTTTTCTTGCTTCAAAAAGCTCTTCGACACGAGGAAGACCTTGTGTGATATCGTCACCGGCTACACCACCTGTATGGAATGTACGCATTGTAAGCTGTGTACCTGGTTCACCGATAGACTGGGCAGCGATGATACCAACTGCTTCACCAACCTGTACTGCCTCACCTGTAGCCATGTTCGCACCATAACATTTTGCACATACACCAATATGGGAACGACATGTAAGAATTGTACGAATCTTAATCTTAGCCTTGTCACCTGCTTCAATAAATGCTTTTGTATTAACAATTCTTGCAGCACGTTTTGGTGTAATCATATGATTTGCTTTAACGATAATCTCACCATTGTCATCATAAATTGTTTCACAGGAATATCTTCCTGTCATTCTTTCTTCCAGGCTTTCAATCATTTCTTTTCCATCTGTAAATGCTTTAATCCACATACCTGGAATTTCACGACCGGTTCCCTCTGTACAGTCTGTTTCACGAATAATCAAATCTTGTGATACATCAACAAGACGACGTGTCAGGTAACCTGAATCGGCTGTACGAAGAGCTGTATCAGAAAGACCTTTACGAGCACCATGGGCAGAAATAAAGTATTCCAGTACGTCAAGACCTTCACGGAAGTTTGACTTAATAGGAAGTTCGATTGTTCTACCTGATGTATCCGCCATCAGACCACGCATACCGGCAAGCTGTTTAATCTGCTTGTCAGAACCACGGGCTCCGGAGTCAGCCATCATGTAAATGTTATTGTATTTATCAAGACCGGTAAGAAGTGCCTCTGTGATTTCATCATCGGCTTCTTTCCAAGTTTCAATAACTGCCTTATAACGCTCTTCTTCGGTTGTAAGACCACGGCGGAAATCTTTTGAAATCTTAGCTACTGTTGCTTCTGCTTCAGCAATAATTTCTTTCTTTCTTGGTGGTACTGTCATGTCAGAAATAGATACCGTCATGGCAGCTCTTGTGGAATATTTATATCCTAAGGATTTAATTGCATCTAATGTTTCAGCTGTTTTTGTAGCTCCATGTGTATTGATGCATTTTTCCAAAATCTGTTTTAATTGTTTTTTACCTACATGGAAATCAATTTCAGGTTTTAAGAAATTATCTGGATTGCTTCTGTCGACAAATCCTAAATCCTGACTAATAATTTCATTAAAGATAAAACGTCCCAATGTAGATTCGATAATTCTTGACTCTTCTACTCCGTCTGCATTAATACCAAATCTTCTTACTTTAATTTTAGCATGCAAAGTAATTCCTTCATTTTCATATGCAAGAATCGCTTCATTTACATTCTTAAAGTAACGTCCTTCTCCTTTTGCACCCGGTCTTTCCTGTGTTAAATAATAAATACCAAGCACCATATCCTGTGAAGGAACGGCTACAGGACCACCATCAGATGGTTTCAGTAAGTTATTTGGTGACAAAAGTAAGAAACGGCACTCTGCCTGTGCTTCAACGGAAAGTGGAAGATGGACAGCCATCTGGTCACCATCGAAATCGGCATTAAATGCAGTACATACAAGTGGATGAAGCTTGATTGCTTTACCCTCTACTAATGTTGGCTCAAATGCCTGAATACCAAGTCTGTGAAGAGTCGGAGCACGGTTTAACATAACAGGATGTTCTCTGATTACTTCTTCTAATACATCCCATACTTCTGACTGAAGACGTTCTACCATTTTCTTAGCAGATTTAATATTATGGGCAATTCCCTTTGCTACTAATTCTTTCATAACAAATGGCTTAAATAATTCAATTGCCATCTCTTTTGGAAGACCACACTGGTAAATCTTAAGTTCTGGTCCTACTACGATAACAGAACGTCCGGAATAGTCAACACGCTTACCAAGTAAGTTCTGACGGAAACGTCCCTGTTTACCTTTTAACATATCAGAAAGAGATTTTAATGCACGATTACCAGGACCTGTAACTGGTCTTCCTCTTCTTCCGTTATCGATTAATGCATCGACAGCTTCCTGAAGCATTCTTTTTTCATTACGAACGATAATATCTGGTGCACCAAGATCTAACAAA
The DNA here is from genome assembly GCF_009696045.1 of Velocimicrobium porci. GTDB lineage: Bacteria > Bacillota > Clostridia > Lachnospirales > Lachnospiraceae > Velocimicrobium > Velocimicrobium porci. Next base: position 29,342 of record NZ_VUMT01000003.1, read on the forward strand.
CGTTTTAAACGATTATTTCTGTTGATGATTCTACGATATAAATCATTCATATCCGAAGTAGCAAAACGACCACCGTCTAACTGAACCATAGGACGAATATCTGGTGGAATTACTGGAACAACCGTAAGAATCATCCACTCCGGACGGTTTCCTGATTCTCTAAATGCTTCTACTACTTCAAGACGTTTAATAATTCTTGCTCTCTTTTGGCCTGTAGAATCTTTTAATTCCTTCTTTAATTCTCTTGACTCTTTTTCAAGATCAATATTTTTCAATAACTCTTGAATTGACTCTGCACCCATACCTACACGAAATGCATCACCGAATTTTTCTCTTGCTTCCTGGTATTCTTTTTCATTTAATACCTGTTTGTATTGAAGGTCAGAATTCCCTTTATCCAATACAATATAAGAAGCAAAATATAATACTTTTTCCAAGGTTCTAGGAGAAAGGTCTAAAATCAGACCCATTCTACTAGGAATTCCTTTAAAATACCAAATGTGGGAAACGGGAGCAGCAAGCTCAATGTGTCCCATTCTTTCACGACGAACACTTGCTTTTGTTACTTCGACACCACATCGGTCACAAACGACACCTTTATATCTAATTTTTTTATATTTACCACAATGACACTCCCAGTCTTTTTGTGGTCCAAAAATCTTTTCACAGAAAAGCCCGTCTTTTTCAGGTTTTAATGTTCTATAGTTGATAGTTTCAGGCTTCTTTACTTCACCCCTAGACCATTCTCTAATCTTTTCAGGGGAAGCCAGTCTGATTCTAATTGCATCATAGGTTAAATTTTGCTCTTCATTCACACTGTTGATTTCTGACATCTTAGGCGCTCCCTTCTATATTATTCAAAATCGTCCGCTTCTTCTGCGATTTCTATATTCTCATCGCTATCTTCAAAACCTTCAAAGCCGCCAAATACTTGCTCATCATTTAATTCTTCTGCTGCTTTCTCTGTAAAGCCAGCACCTTCAAAGGATTCATTTCCAAATCCAAAGTTGTCATCACCTTCAATTAATGGAGTTAATTCTTCATCACCGTAATCAATGCTTTCTGTCATTGGAATTTCTTCTCCATTTTCATCAAGAACAGTTACATCTAATGCAAGAGATTGAAGCTCTTTCAATAATACCTTGAAGGATTCCGGAATACCAGGTTCAGAAATGTTATCACCTTTAATAATTGCTTCGTAAGTTTTAACACGTCCAACAACATCATCGGATTTTACTGTTAAAATTTCTTGAAGGGTATAAGCAGCACCATATGCTTCCAATGCCCAAACTTCCATTTCTCCGAAACGCTGACCACCGAACTGTGCTTTACCACCTAATGGCTGTTGTGTTACAAGGGAGTAAGGACCAGTGGAACGAGCATGAATCTTATCATCTACTAAGTGGTGAAGTTTCAAGTAGTGCATGAAGCCGACTGTTACTGCACCATCGAAATATTCTCCTGTTCTACCATCACGAAGTCTTACCTTACCATCACGGTTAATTGGTACGCCTTCCCATTGTTTTCTGTATTCTTGGTTTTCCAATAAATATTTCATAAGCTCTGGATCAAGAACATCTTTATATTTTGCTTCAAACTCTTCTAATGGAGTATTTACATAATCATTTGCAAGCTCTAATGTATCCATAATGTCGTACTCATTTGCACCGTCAAATACCGGTGTCGCAACATTAAATCCTAATACCTTAGAAGCTAAGGAAAGGTGAATCTCAAGTACCTGTCCAATGTTCATACGAGAAGGTACACCCAGAGGGTTAAGCACGATATCCAAAGGTCTTCCGTTTGGAAGGAATGGCATATCTTCAACTGGAAGAACTCTGGAAACAACACCCTTGTTACCATGACGACCAGCCATCTTATCTCCTACTTGAATCTTTCTCTTCTGAGCAATATAAATACGAACAGACTGATTTACTCCCGGAGATAATTCATCTCCATTTTCTCTTGTAAATACTTTTGCATCTACAATAATACCAAATTCACCATGAGGTACACGAAGGGAAGTATCTCTTACTTCACGGGCTTTTTCACCGAAAATAGCACGAAGTAAACGTTCTTCTGCTGTAAGTTCTGTTTCTCCCTTAGGTGTTACTTTACCAACTAAAATATCACCGGCACGAACTTCTGCTCCGATACGGATAATACCTCTTTCGTCCAAATCCTTTAATGCGTCATCGCCAACACCAGGAACATCTCTTGTAATTTCTTCTGGTCCAAGTTTTGTATCACGAGCTTCTGCTTCATATTCATTTATATGAACAGATGTATATACGTCTTCTTGAACAAGACGTTCACTAAGAAGTACAGCATCCTCGTAGTTATAACCTTCCCATGTCATAAATCCAATTAATGGGTTTTTACCAAGTGCAATCTCACCGCCGGAAGTAGAAGGTCCATCTGCGATTACCTGACCTTTCTTAACCTTATCGCCACGGATTACAATTGGTCTTTGGTTCATACATGTTCCCTGGTTACTTCTTACAAATTTCTCTAATTTATAAGTAGTCTTAGAACCATCTTCATTCTTAATAATAATTTCGTTAGAAGCAGAACGCTCTACAACACCATCTGCTTTTGCAAGCACACAGTTACCAGAGTCAACTGCCGCTTTCATCTCCATACCTGTACCAACAACCGGTGCTTCTGTTACAAGAAGAGGTACCGCCTGACGCTGCATGTTGGAACCCATTAACGCACGGTTCGCATCATCGTTTTCAAGGAATGGAATCATCGCTGTCGCAACAGAGAATACCATCTTAGGAGATACGTCCATTAAATCAATTTTCTTCTTCTCGAATTCGGAGGTTTCTTCTCTAAAACGTCCGGATACATTTGTATGAACAAAGTATCCACTCTCATCTAAAGGCTCATTGGCCTGTGCTACAACATATTTATCTTCTTCATCTGCTGTCAAATATACGACGTCATCAGTTACCCTTGGATTTAATGGGTCAGACTTATCTAATGTACGATAAGGTGCTTCAATAAATCCATATTCATTAATTCTTGCATAAGATGCTAAAGAGTTAATAAGACCGATGTTAGGACCTTCAGGAGTTTCTACCGGACACATTCTTCCATAGTGAGAATAATGTACGTCACGAACCTCGAATCCGGCTCTATCTCTGGACAAACCACCTGGTCCCAATGCAGATAAACGTCTCTTATGTGTCAATTCACTAAGAGGGTTGTTCTGATCCATGAACTGAGATAACTGGGAACTTCCAAAGAATTCCTTTACCGCAGCTGTAACCGGCTTAATATTAATCAAGGATTGAGGAGAAATACCCTCGATATCCTGTGTTGTCATACGCTCACGTACAACACGTTCCATTCTGGAAAGACCGATTCTATATTGATTTTGTAATAATTCACCAACTGCACGAATTCTTCTGTTTCCTAAGTGGTCAATATCATCATCAAAACCAACTCCGTATTCTAAATGCATATTATAATTAATGGAAGCAAAAATGTCCCAAGTTGTAATATGCTTTGGAATTAACTTATTAATATTCTGCTTAACTGCTTCTTTCTGCTCTTCTAGTGTAGCATAGTTATCTAAAATATATTTTAATGCAAAGTAATAAACATCTTCTGTAATACCGAGTTCTTCTCTCTTTACATCCATAAAGCTTTCGATATCTACCATACGGTTTGAAACAACTTTTACTTTTCTATCTTCTGTTTCAATCCACACAAAAGCAGTACCTGTATTCTGAATCTTTGTAGCAAGTTCTTCTGATATCATAGTGCCTTCTTCTGCTACAACTTCTCCGGTTTCCATATCAATAACATCTTCTGCAAGACGGAAACCTGCAATACGATTCTTTAAGGCCAATTTCTTATTAAATTTGTATCTTCCAACCTTAGCAAGGTCATATCTTCTTGCATCAAAGAACATGCTGCGGATTAAACTTTCAGCACTATCTACAGAAAGTGGTTCACCCGGACGAAGCTTTTTATATAATTCAAGAAGACCATCTTGATAATTGTCAGAAGAGTCTTTTTGAATACTTGCTAAAATCTTTGGTTCTTCACCAAAGAACTCTGTAATCTGACTGTTTGTCGCACTACGGATTTCTTCGTCAATATTCCAGCCTTTATTAGGGTCTGCACTATAATCATATACACTGTGATCCAATGCACGGATTAAAACTGTAACAGGCACCTTTCTGTTTCTATCTACACGTACAAAGAAAACATCATTGGAATCTGTTTCATATTCTAACCAGGCACCACGGTTTGGAATAACCGTTGAGGAATATAATTTCTTACCGATTTTATCATGACCAATTGCATAGTAAATACCAGGAGAACGTACCAACTGGCTAACGATAACACGTTCTGCACCATTGATAATAAATGTTCCTGTAGCGGTCATTAATGGAAGGTCACCCATGAAAATATCATGCTCAGTAATTTCTTCTGTTTCTTTGTTGCGAAGTCTTACCTTAACCTTCAATGGAGCTGCATAAGTAGCATCTCGTTCCTTACATTCTTCAATTGAATACTTTACATCATCCTCACACAATACAAAGCTTACAAATTCTAAGCTTAGGTGCTCACTATAATCTTCAATTGGAGAAATGTCTCTGAAAACTTCATTAAGTCCTTCTTCTAAGAACCATTTGTAAGAATCTGTCTGAACTTCAATCAGATTTGGCATCTCTAAAACTTCTTTTTGGCGAGAAAAACTCATTCTTACACCGTTACCAACTTTTACTGGTCGAATTCTGTTTTTTTCCATTGATGTTTTCACCCCTTTATTTTATTTAAGTATAAGATTTTTATCATTCTTAAAAATCTTATACAGATTTACAAAATTTATGAAAAGTTCTTTACTATGTGATTTTTATATGCTATAATCTCTTTAGATATTGAATTTGAGCATACAACACCACAATAGTGCATTTTTCATCTTATCATAACATATCCCAGATGTCAACCACTATTTCGGGGTGTTTTTTTGTTGTCCAATTTTATTTTCTTGACAAATCTTTTTTATATTTCCTTTTTTTTAAACTTAGTAATTATTTTTCTTTCCTACTAATTAAAATTCCTTTTAAAAAATTTAATTCTATCTTTTTTAGTTTTTTAAATTATTAATTTTTAGTTTTTTAATTTTTTTTGCATTTCTTCTATATAAAAAGGTATCACTTCATTGACTTTTTATTCTAAGCTCCGTTACAATAAGGTAAAATAAATTATTTTTACAGATATATATACGGAGGTATTTATGGCTCAACATATTATCGGATATTGTCCGGTCTGCAATGAAAAGCTCATCGCTACAAAGCTTTCCTGCCGAACATGTGGATTAGAATTATCAAATGAATTTTCTTTAAACAAATTTTCCTTTTTAAAAGAAGAAGATTTACTTTTTATTGAGTTATTTATTCAATATAATGGCAATTTAAAAGAACTCCAAAAGCAACTAAAACTTTCCTATCCTGCTGTTAAAAAGAGACTTCATGTAATTCAAGTCACTCTAGGATTAAAACCACCAGTGGATACACCTAATCTTCCGGAACCGGCAATACGCGAACTTCCAATTTATAAAAATGATAGTCTTGTTATACAAAAAATCAAAAGTCAGTTAAATATGGCTAATGGTCTTGTTAAACTGACACTTCCTAAAGGAACAGACTTTTATATTTATTATGAAGAATATGGAAATGGTCTTTGTGCCACCAACCTTCCTTCTAACCGAATTCTGCATTGGAGTGTTTTTGACCAGACAATTACCCTGTTACAGCAAAAAAACGGTCGTGCTATAAAAGGAAATGCCATGAAAGGGAAATTAGGAAGCAATGACCTTCCATTCGATTCCGTTGAAGGTTATATCGCTGCAAATACTTACCACGCACAAAAAGGAGATTCATGTCTTAGAATGATTTCCACTGTAGCAGCAATTTTAGAATGGACCGGACTCTGTATCAATGGCTATGGATATATTGAATTGATTGAACATTAAAAAAATTAATGCAATCGTCGATATAATAAATGATATCTTACATAATACAATTTGGAATGGAGGAATTAGTATGGATATTGCCGGATTATCGATGGCACTTGCCCAGACAAAAGTAATGAATGATTTCAGCACAGCTATGTTGGCAAAGTCAATGGATACTACTGAAGCAATCAGTGAAAGTATGATTCAAATGATGGAGCAATCCGTAACTCCAAACCTTGGAACAAATATTGATATTCGTTTATAGTATTTGACCAAGAAGCAGGGCTGTTGCAAATTGTGAATAAATTTGCAACAGCCCTTTAATAAACCTGATTACCAAACCACCTCTTACTGGTTTACGTGCATACCACGTAGAAGAACTACTCCCTGACATATCAAAATTTAATCCCTTTAAAACTTCACAGACTTTTCTTAAAAAAGGATTAAAATAAAATTTAACAGAAAAGAGGAACCTTCATGCGATTATCATGTCAATAAATTTCTTTATCTCATTTTCCTCTTCTGTTTCACTCGCACATATATAATAATCTAATAAGACTTTTGATCCAATTCCAAACGCTTGAACTGACAAAGTACCATGTACACCGTCATGAACAACTTTAAGAAAGTCTATCTTCTTATCATTCTCAAAAACATTGCATAATACTTTTTGTACAGGGTCTAACATTCCTTCCGTATTTTGTAAAATATATCCTTCTTTTGTTGTTCCAAACGGATGATCTATATGTACTGACTCTTTATTTAGCACCAAATCCCATTTATGGGCAGTAATATCCAAAATTTTTACTAATTCGTCTAAGGTCATAAAGCTGAAAAACATATATAGTCTCCTTTCATAATTCAATCTCCTGGTATGTAAACTGGATTAGATGGTTTCATAATACCATCATTGACTCGTAAAATCAAAGTTGTCAGATTTTTTTAAGTTTACAACCATACTTTTTTAATCACTTCTGTATGAAAAGGATTAATTGGCACCTGTATAAATATGTTTTACAATCATCTCTTTTACCGTATCATTCCAATTCCTTTCTGTCAATAAAGTTGGCATAGTTGGTCATTTTTTGGCATGCTTTGCATAATTATTTATTATTTTAATAATTTATACACAAAAAACGCCTACATACAGCAATTCGAACTTCTGCATACAAGCGTCTTTCTGCGTTCTTTCACTCAAATTTAAAATCTCCCAAATGTTTAAAAACACTTGGGAGATGATAAATCAGAAATAATTATTTTAATGTAACTTTAGCACCTTCAGCTTCTAATTTAGCTTTGATGTCTTCAGCTTCTTCTTTGCTAGCGCCTTCTTTAACTACCTTAGGAGCTCCGTCAACTACTTCTTTAGCTTCTTTTAAGCCTAAGCCTGTAACTTCACGAACTACTTTGATAACTTTAACTTTGTTAGCACCAACATCTGTTAATTCAACATCGAATTCAGATTTTTCTTCTCCAGCTGCTTCACCAGCTCCAGCTGCTGCAACTACAACACCAGCTGCTGCAGATACACCAAATTCTTCTTCACATGCTTTTACTAAATCATTTAATTCTAAAACTGTCATGCCTTTGATAGCATCGATAAATTCTTGAGTTGTCATTTTAAATACCTCCATAAATTTTTATTTTCGTTTATCTTTGTATAAAAGATTTCACCTGATTCATATAATTTATAAATCACAGATCATCTTTTTTGTCGTCAAGCTATGCCTGATTCTAATTACTCAGCTGCTTCATTTCCGCCTTTTTCAGCGATCTGGTTAAGCACACGAGCAAGGTTTGTAATAGGGGACTGTAAACTTCCAAGTAATTTGGAAATAAGTTCTTCCCTGGATGGAATAGAAGCGATTACCTTTACTCCATCTACGTCGTAGTAAGTACCTTCTACAACTGCACCTTTGAATTCTAAAGCTTCTACTGTTTTTGCATGTTTTGCTAAAATTCTTGCAGGTGCTGTAGCATCTTCAATACCGAATGCAACTGCTGTAGGACCATCTAAGTGCTGGAATAACTGCTCATAATCTGTTCCTTCGAAAGCACGTTTCATAAGTGTGTTTTTGTATACTTTGTATACAACACCAGCTTCTCTTAACTCTTTACGAAGTGCAGTATCTTCTGCAACTGTTAATCCACGGTAATCAACTAATACTGCTGATTTTGCATCTGCAACATATCCTTTGATTTCATCAACGATAGGTTGTTTGATTTCTACCTTTGCCATTTCTGATTTACCTCCTTATAGATTTTCCCGAATAGCTAAGATACGATTCCCAGCTAACTCCGGTTCGAGCATTCTGCTCTTTATAATACCGAAAAGCCCCCACTGCAAGACAGCGAGGGCGAAAAGTCATTCTATACTCTTCCTCGGTAGGCGATCAACTTACGTCTTCGAAAAGACACCTACTGTCTTCGGCAGCTATTTAAAAGTTCTGTCCAAAATCACTTTTACACAGAACTATTGAATTATAACATATGCGTCAGTACTTGTCAATACCCGTCACAATAAAATTTCAGTAATTGTTGTTTACAAAAATAGCCAATATTTTAAAAAAGAGGTATAATAGCAAGTGAAGGTTTATTCTTATATAAAACATCTACCGATGATTTTAAATCAGATTAACACACTATAAAAAGCTTTAAAAAAGGATATCGACTACATTTTATAAAGACTAAAATTACTGATTGCGTTCCCTTTTATTTTATTTATCTGAAAAAGTAACATCATAGTTATTCCATAAACATAATTTTTCCCCACTATAAGTAGAAATTGTCTCATAAGGAAGTTCTTTAAATGTTCCTGGGATTTCACAGCTTTCCAGCTCTGCTTCTGTTACATAAAAGCGTGCTATGGATTCATGGGATACACTTCCAAAAAATAAAGATTTATCTTTTCTGAAAAAGCAAAGATCCTCGGGTAAAGATTCATTTGGATTATTAAATCCTAATTTCGGCTTCATAAACATATCATAAAACATATTCAAAAGTATATCCTTTGTCTGTTCATTTAAATAGTATACTGATATTTTCAATTTATTTTCATCCGAAGTAAAATAGGAATACCACTCTTTTGTTAAAAATGATGTTACTAAATATGGCTCTAATCTTTCCATTAACTTTTTATACTGTAAACCATTATATAAAAATACTGTCTGCTCTGTTAAAGTAAAATAAAAACAATACGAATCACAAAGTTTTATAAGTTCAGAAAGTTTTACAGACTCAAAATCCTTATTTTCAAAATCATCATACCTGTTTTCATTAAAAGAATCTTCTATATCCATTTTATACTCAAACGCTTTCATCTGTTTTTCTCCCCATCAGTTTATTTTTCAATGAATATTGTAAAAACCAAAAAAGTGGAATTTTCAAACGAAAATTCCACTTTTATTTCAATGCTTAAAAATAACCCTGCTTAATTAGCAATTCTTAATTCTTAAGCAAATTTAGTTGTATTAATACGGATACCAGGTCCCATTGTATTAGTAAGAGTTACACTCTTTAAATACTGACCTTTTGCAGCAGCTGGTCTAGCTTTTACAATTGCATCCATAAGTGTTGTAAAGTTATCCTTTAATTGTTCTTCAGAGAAAGAAGCCTTTCCAACTGGAACATGGATAATATTTGTTTTATCTAATCTATATTCGATCTTACCTGCTTTAATATCTTGAACAGCTTTTGTAACATCCATTGTTACAGTACCAGCTTTTGGGTTTGGCATTAAGCCTTTTGGTCCAAGCACACGTCCTAAACGACCAACAACGCCCATCATATCTGGAGTTGCTACTACAACGTCAAAATCAAACCAGCCTTCGTTCTGGATTCTTGGAATTAATTCATCTCCACCTACGAAGTCTGCACCAGCAGCTTTTGCTTCATCTAATTTTTCGCCTTTTGCAAATACAAGTACACGAACTGTTTTACCTGTTCCGTGTGGTAATACAACCGCACCACGAACCTGCTGATCTGCGTGACGTCCGTCTACACCAAGTCTAATATGTGCTTCTACTGTTTCATCGAATTTTGCAACAGCTGTTTTCTTAACTAAGCTGATAGCTTCTTCTGTATCATATTGAACTGCTCTGTCAACAAGCTTAGCAGCTTCAGTATATTTCTTTCCTCTTTTCATTTCTTTAACCTCCTGTGGTATTATCGGGATATAAAGCTTTCGCTTTCAAAATCTCACATAGTGAGATATTCCTCCCACTAAAACGATCTCTTGAAATAAATCCTTTTTAATATGCGAAAATTTATAATATAAAACTGAATATTGTCTTCTCGTTACAATCTTAATTATTCTTCTACTGTAATACCCATACTTCTAGCAGTACCAGCGATCATGCTCATAGCTGCTTCAAGGCTTCCTGCATTTAAGTCAGGCATTTTTAATTCAGCAATTTTCTGAATTTCTTCTTTTTTGATTGTTGCTACTTTGTTTTTGTTTGGAACACCAGAACCGGACTGGATGTTACATGCTTTCTTTAATAATACTGCAGCTGGTGGAGTCTTAGTAACAAAGCTAAAACTTCTGTCTGCATATACAGTAATAACAACTGGAATAATCATTCCATCCTGATTTGCTGTTCTTGCGTTAAATTCTTTTGTAAACTGAACAATATTAACACCGTGCTGACCAAGAGCTGGACCAACTGGTGGAGCTGGTGTAGCCTTTCCAGCAGGGATTTGTAATTTAATATAACCTTCAACTTTCTTTGCCATTATAGCATACCTCCTAAGTTTGTGGCATAATCCACTATCTAGATATCAATTTTAATTCTATTATCTTAATCATACTTTTTTAATATCTAAGAAACCAATTTCAACAGGAGTTTCACGACCAAACATATCAATGTTAATTGTAACAAACTGTCTTTGGTTATTCACTTCTGTAATAATACCTGTTGTATTCTCCCATACACCGGAAGTAACAACAACAGAATCTCCAACTTCAAACCCGCCTTCCATTTTTTCCTCACGAAGACCCATGCTAAGCATTTCCTCTTCTGTAAGTGGAACTGGTTTTGACCCTGGTCCTACGAATCCCGTAACACCTCTTGTATTACGAACAACATACCATGTATCATCATTCATAATCATGTTAATGAGTACATAAGCTGGAAACATCTTTTTCTGAACCTGTTTCTTAGCACCATTTTTTACTTCAACAACATTCTGCATTGGAACGGATACTTCTAATATCTGATCCTGAAGTTTTCTATTTTCAATTGTTTTTTCTATGTTGGCTTTTACTTTATTCTCATAACCGGAATAAGTATGAACCACATACCATTTTGCTTCTGACATATAATCACCCTTATCCTAATTGAAGAATTTTATCAAAACCGAATTTAATTCCTAAATCAATGATAGAAATTATAATGCCCAACGCTACAGTAACAACAACAACGCCAGCAGTCTGTTTTGTAAGGGCTTCTTTGTCAGGCCATATAATTTTCTTGAATTCAGACTTCAAACCTTTAAAAAAGCTATTCTTCTGGGCTGTTTCGTTAGTCTTTGCAGTATCTCCCATATTTTCACTTTCCTTTCATGCATTACAGAACAATTATTTAGTTTCTTTGTGTAATGTATGTGTTCTGCAGAATTTGCAATACTTCTTTGTTTCCATTCTGTCAGGATGAGTTTTCTTTTCCTTTGTCATGTTGTAGTTACGTTGCTTGCACTCTGTACATGCTAATGTGATTTTTACACGCACGATTGCCACCTCCAATTGATTATTATGATTTCAGTTTTACACGAATTTTTAGGCATAAAAAAAAGACCTATTTCATCTCGCTTGTCTACTATAACATAGAATTAAAGTTTCGTCAAGATGTTTTGCAGCGATAAATTATGTAAAAATTTACAAAAATTTATTTAAAAATCTGATTTTTTATTGTCTTCAATCCAATCATAGAAATTAACTTGTGAAATATATGGATACATGCTATGCTTTTAATTTTTATCATACGCATCTATCATCACTGTAGCTATTTACTAAGCTCTCTACAAACAAGATCATTATAAAAATTTAATAAAATTTCCATTTATTATTCTCATTCTATTATTAATTTTAGAAATCACTAGCAATTATACTAAAGATGTAATCGTCATATAATTTTCCTTTTAATTCATGATGTTCTCGCAATCTAGCATCCAATTTAAATCCAATTGATAATAGTAAACCTATTGACTTTATATTAAAACTAGCTGTTTGAGCATAAACTTTATTAATTTTTGCTACATTAATCAATATAAAACATACTTCTCTCATTACTCTCTTCATAATCCCTTTACTTCTATAGATACTATCCATATAATAGCCTATCTCTACACTTCTATTTCTTACATTAAAATCATATAATGATATACGTCCAATAATCCTATCACTTCGATTATTTTCTTCGTCTACTTCATATATACCAAGTAAAAAAGTGTTTTCATTCATCAACATATTATTGAATAAATCCAAAGTTTCTTCATCGGTTCTTTTTATTAATGGTCTACATGTAATTTCTGAATTATCATATATCTTACAATTCTTCTTAAATTCTAATAATTGTTCCCCATTTACTTTATCAACATAAACATTTTCATATCTGATAGGAAATATACCTTCTAATCGCTCTTTTAAATTCATATTGTCCATATTTCTTTTTTCTTTCATATAATCTCCTTCCAATCCTTATCTTCCATTTTGTTTATGTTGCAACAATTTAATTTTTCTCCTTTTTTTAATTCTATACTTTTTTCACTTTCAAAAAAATGCGTTTGATTATTACAATTCCATCAATTTCAGGAACCGAATTCTATTATCCCTAACATATATTTATAACAAATTACAAAAAAGACAGCAATGTAAAAATTACTCTTTCTTTTCTATTATTTGTAATAAACAACCATACCTGTTATACTATTCATTACAAATAATAGAAAAGGAGTAAACAATAAAATGAAAAAAAGCGTAAAAACCAAACTTGCATTATTACTAACCCTTATACTAACCGTTCCAGCGATTGCGAAAGCAGACTGGGGCGGTTGGTATGATGGCAATACTTCCAACACGTGGTACGGAGATGACGCCTATCAAGGAAAAATTACCGCGGATGGAATCGGACGTTATGAATATCGCCCAGAAAACGACTCTTTTTATTGTTTTTTAGAGTCATCCTCCAGTCAAAAATCGCAAGATTTTGTTATTATTGAAGATTCTATTTTAGGGAAACCTGTTACTGAACTGCTTTATATTATGATGGATGATGATCCGTTCTATACCGTGTCAAGCAAAGGATTCTATGTCCCGGATAGTGTCACAGATTTGGATTTATTTGTTTTTTGGGACGCTGATTTTCAAAATGTCTATTTATCAAAAGCACTTACTAAAATCCCCAAATGTGCTTTTACAGGATGTAAAAATGTAAAACAGCTTCAACTTCCAGATAAACTTAAAAAAATAAATGAAGAAGCATTTAGTTACTGCACAAATTTAAAACAAATAAAAATACCAGAGAAGGTAACCATAATCGAAAAAAAAGCATTTGAAAATTGCAAAAACCTTACAAAAATATACCTGCCTGCTAGTGTAAAAACAATTGAAAAAAATGTTTTTACAAGTTGTGATAAACTAACCATCTATTGCGAAAAAGATTCATATGCATACAAGTATGCGAAGAAAAACAAAATAAAAACAAAATTGCTTTCCAACAAAACAGTAAAAGCAACACAAATTACAAATCTGCCAAAATCAATTACGGTAGGGACTCACGAATCTTATCTTTTGTTCCCATTTATAGAACCATTTTATGCAACCAACCAAAAACTAGCCTATATCAGTGATGACCCTTCCATTGCAGAAGTCAATCAAAATGGAAAAGTAGAAGGAAAGAAAAAAGGTACGACTACCATTACCGTTATGACAACAGACGGAAGTCATCTCCAAGAAAAAGTAAAAGTAACCGTAAACCAGGGAAAAACGTCGATAAATCCTTATTTTTCCCTCTACCAATTGCTAAAGGGAACAACAGAATTTAATGTTGATGCTATGTTGTACAATCGAAATGAAAAAGCAACTTATCAAATCGAAAGCAGCGATTCTTCTATTGCTACCGCAAAAATAGAAAATGGAACATTAAAAGTAACTGCAAAAAAACAAGGAAATGCTGTCTTTGTTGTTACTGAGAAAAAGGGAAAAACAAAAAATGAAATTGGATCGTTCCCAATTAGTGTCGATACAAATAAGAAATTTTAATTTTTTCAGGGGCTGTTGCACGAAGTAATTCGTGCAACAGCCCCTGAATCCACTATTTGTATAAATAACCATACCTGTTATACTATTAATTACAAATAATAGAAAAGGAGTAAACAAGAAAATGAAAAAAAGCGTAAAAACCAAACTTGCATTATTACTAACCCTTATACTAACCGTTCCAGCGATTGCGAAAGCAGACTGGGGCGGTTGGTATGATGGCAATACTTCCAACACGTGGTACGGAGATACCTATCAGGCAGGAATTCCTGTGAATGGAATCGGACGTTATGGATATCAACCAGAAAACGACTCTTTTTACTGTTTTTTAGAGTCATCCTCCAACCCCAAATCGCAAGATTTTTTCAGTATTGAAGATTCTATTTGGGGAAAACCTGTTACTAAACTGCTTTATCTTATAATGGCGGCCGATGATCCGTTCTATGCCGTATCAAGCAAAGGATTCTATGTCCCGGATAGTGTCACAGATTTGGATTCACTTGTTTTTCGGTGGGCTGATTTTCAAAATGTCTATTTATCAAAAGCACTTACTAAAATTCCTAAATGTGCTTTTATAGAATGTGAAAATGTAAAACAACTTCAACTTCCAGATAAACTTAAAAGAATAGATGAAAAAGCATTTGCTTACTGCACAAATTTAAAACAAATAAAAATACCAGAGAAGGTAACCATAATCGAAAAAAAAGCATTTGAAAATTGCAAAAACCTTACAAAAATATATTTACCTGTGAGTGTAACAAAAATTGAAAAGAATGCATTTAAAGGTTGTGATAAACTAACCATCTATTGCGAAAAAGATTCATATGCATACAAGTATGCGAAGAAAAACAAAATAAAAACAAAACTACTTTCCAACAAAACAGTAAAAGCAACACAAATTACAAATCTGCCAAAATCAATTACGGTAGGGACTCACGAATCTTATCTTTTGTTCCCATTTATAGAACCATTTTATGCAACCAACCAAAAACTAGCCTATATCAGTGATGACCCTTCCATTGCAGAAGTCAATCAAAATGGAAAAGTTGATGGAAAGAAAAAGGGTACCACAACGATCACCGTTATGACTACGGATGGCAGTCATCTCCAAGAAAAAGTAAAAGTAACCGTAAACCAGGGAAAAACGTCGATAAATCCTTATTTTTCCCTCTATCAATTGCTAAAGGGAACAACAGAATTTAATGTTGATGCTATGTTGTACAATCGAAATGAAAAAGCAACTTATCAAATCGAAAGCAATAATTCAGCAATCGCAACGGCTAAAATTGTAGATGGAACTTTAAAGGTAACTGCTAAAAAAACCGGGAACGCTATATTTACAGTAAATGAGCTAAATGGTAAGAATAAAATTGAAATTGGTTCGTTTCCAATTAGTGTAGAAAGCAAATAAAAGCTCTCTACACTAATTTGTTATCATAATCAAAAATTATACATCATTTTAACCAAAGATGATTTTAAAAAACTAGTTATGAGTTAGAATCTCTTGATTTTGACTTCAACGGAAACATGATTGTAGCGGCAAATATTGTTGGAAACGGAAATCATGATTCTATCTTAAAAGTTACAAAAAAGACAGCAATGTAAAAATTACTCTTTCTTTTCTATTATTTGTAATAAACAACCATATTTGTTATACTATTCATTACAAATAATAGAAAAGGAGTAAACAAGAAAATGAAAAAAAGCGTAAAAACCAAACTTGCATTATTACTAACCCTTATACTAACCGTTCCAGCGATTGCGAAAGCAGACTGGGGCGGTTGGTATGATGGCAATACTTCCAACACGTGGTACGGAGATACCTATCAGGCAGGAATTCCTGTGAATGGAATCGGACGTTATGGATATCAACCAGAAAACGACTCTTTTTACTGTTTTTTAGAGTCATCCTCCAACCCCAAATCGCAAGATTTTTTCAGTATTGAAGATTCTATTTGGGGAAAACCTGTTACTAAATTGTTTTATCTTATAATGGCGGACGATGATCCGTTCTATGCCGTATCAAGCAAAGGATTCTATGTCCCGGATAGTGTCACAGATTTGGATTCACTTGTTTTTCAGTGGGCTGATTTTCAAAATGTCTATTTATCAAAAGCACTTACTAAAATTCCTAAATATGCTTTTGCAGGATGTAAAAATGTAAAACAGCTTCAACTTCCAGATAAACTTAAAAAAATAAATGAAGGAGCATTTAGTTACTGCACAAATTTAAAACAAATAAAAATACCAGAGAAGGTAACCATAATCGAAAAAAAAGCATTTGAAAATTGCAAAAACCTTACAAAAATATACCTGCCTGCTAGTGTAAAAACAATTGAAAAGAATGCATTTAAAGGTTGTGATAAACTAACCATCTATTGCCAAAAAGATTCCTATGCATACAAGTATGCGAAGAAAAACAAAATAAAAACAAAACTACTTTCCAACAAAACAGTAAAAGCAACACAAATTACAAATCTTCCAAAATCAATTACGGTAGGGACTCAGGAAACATATCTTTTGTTCCCATTTGTAGAGCCCTTTTATGCAACAAATCAGAACCTTGCTTATATCAGTGAAGATCCTTCGATTGCAGAAGTAAATCAAAATGGAAAGGTAGAGGGAAAGAAAAAAGGAGAAACTACCATTACCGTTATGACAACAGACGGAAGTCATCTTGAAAAGAAAGTAAAAGTAACGGTAAAAAAAGGAGAAATTGCCTTAAATCCATACTTCTCTCTTTATCAGTTGGAAAAAGGGACAACAGAGTTTAATGTAGATGCTATGTTGTATAATAGAAATCCGAAGGCAACTTACCAAATTGAAAGTAGTGATTCTAAGATTGCTACTGCAAAAATAGAAAAAGGAACATTAAAAGTAACTGCAAAAAAACAAGGGAATGCTGTCTTTGTGGTTACTGAGAAAAAGGGGAAAACAAAAAATGAAATTGGATCGTTCCCAATTAGTGTCGATACAAATAAGAAATTTTAATTTTTTCAGGGGCTGTTGCACGAAGTAATTCATGCAACAGCCCCTGAATCCACATTGATTCCAAAACTTTTGTTCATTATCATGGCTATATCTTATTTTAAAAACAGAGTCCAAAAAACTAAAAGTTTTTTGGACTCTGCTTTTTCAAGACTACCCGATGATAATTCACTTGCAAATGAACTGAACAGGTCTGTCGTTACAATTTTTGCACCTTTTTTTCTAACAAGCGCAATTCATTTTTATTAACGCTCAATTCCCCCATTGGCAAATAAATCGAATCCTCTTCTTTTAGCATATCTTCTTCCTGAAACAACTCTAACATTTCCCTAATATATCCTTGAATCACTTGTTTCTCCTTTGTACTTAATATGTTCATCATATTTCCTATAGCCTCCCAAATGTATTTTATTGTACTACCATTATATAGAACATATGTTTTTATGTCAAGAAGAAAATGGTTGCATTGGTAATATTTTAGTGATATCATTAATATATCATTAACAAAAAAACGAAAGGAGACTTCTATGAAACTCATATTATTTGGAGAATGGGACAATTCGTTTCAAATCTTACTTCTTTTGATGGTGTTTGACTATGTATCCGGTGTTTTAACTGCACTCTATAAAAAAGAATTTCGTTCCAATATTGGATACAAAGGAATTATAAAAAAAGTTGGAATGTTACTTTGTATTGCTGTATCCAGTCAAATTGATTCTTTACGCTTATATGATGGGGATATCTGTACTCGATCCGTGATTTTACTTTTCTTCAGTATCAATGAGATTTTGAGTATTTTCGAGAATTTAAACAAAATTGGAGTGACGATTCCTAATTCTATTTTGGAAGAAATCAAAAAAAAGTTACAAAAATAGTATTGACATAGTGATATCATTATGATATATTATAAGCACGCTAGCGAATATAAAACAAATGAAATCAAAACACAAAGGAGATTTTTAAAATGGATAAAAAATTTAAGCAATATACACTTACTTTACAAAAGATTAGAGATGTGGGAGATACAAAAGTTGGACAGGAAACAAACTTTGGTTGTATTGCAATCAATGGAAAGAAGGCATACTGTATTAAAACAAACACAGCAAATACAAGCAGCGATTTATTTTATTATTCAGATTATTCCAATACAAAGGTAAGTCCTAAACAAGTAGTAATTAAAAATAAACTGGGTCATGGAAATGGTGTTGCTTATTATAACAATGCTTTATGGGTTGCCACTAGAACGAAAAATATCGTAAAAATTGATTTAAATGATAATTATAAACGATATACGTTTGCTCCCTCTTCTGGTGATGTCAGTGTATCTGGAATAACACACTTTCATGATGATACATTTATTGTTAAAACGGGTAGCGGTAATTATAATGGCGAAAAATATATCGAATATAAAGTAATTACATTTGGTAAAGACAAAAAATATTCTTTTGATGGTACTAAACCTATCAAAGTAATTAATCCGAAGTATGATAACTTATTTAGAGTTCCTCAAGATATCTGCTATCACAATGGAAATCTGTATATTATTTTAGGAAAAAGAGAGAATCCAAATGACCCAAAATCTCCAATTAAAGAAAATGCTATTTTAGTTGTCGATTTAAGCAATAGACATACTGTCACAAAAGGGTTGGAAGGAAACATAGCTAAGGATTCTTACCCGGAATACTTTTACCCACAGGAAATTCTTGTTGTCAAGAAAAAAACTCATACTAGTTATGAGTTAGAATCTCTTGATTTTGACTCCAACGGAAACATGATTGTAGCGGCAAATATTGTTGGAAACGGAGATCATGATTCTATCTTAAAAGTTACAAAAAAGACAGCAATGTAGAAATTACTCTTTCTTTTCTATTATTTGTAATAAACAACCATATTTGTTATACTATTAATTACAAATAATAGAAAAGGAGTAAACAAGAAAATGAAAAAAAGCGTAAAAACCAAACTTGCATTATTACTAACCCTTATACTAACCGTTCCAGCGATTGCGAAAGCAGACTGGGGCGGTTGGTATGATGGCAATACTTCCAACACGTGGTACGGAGATACCGAGCAGGGCAGAATTTCTGTGAATGGAATCGGACGTTATGAATATCGCCCAGAAAACGACTCTTTTTATTGTTTTTTAGAGTCATCCTCCAGTCAAAAATCGCAAGATTTTCTCATTATTGAAGATTCTATCTTTGGAAAACCAGTTACCGGATTATTTTATCTTGTAGACGATCCATCGTTCTATACGGTACCAAGTAAAGGATTCTATGTTCCAGATAGTGTTACAAACTTAGAAATAACCGTTTTTGAATCAGCACAATTTCAAAATATCTATTTATCAAATGCTCTAACTATGATTTCAAAAGGCGCTTTTAGGTTTTGTGAAAATTTAAGTCAAATCCAACTTCCAAGCAATATTAAAACAATTTGTCAAGATGCTTTTATTCTTTGTACAAGTTTGAAAGAAATAAAAATCCCAAATAAAGTAAAAACAATACAAAAGAATGCTTTTAAAAATTGCAAAAACCTTACAAAAATATACCTGCCTGCTAGTGTAAAAACAATTGAAAAAAATGTTTTTACAGGTTGTGATAAACTAACCATCTATTGCGAAAAAGATTCCTATGCATACAAGTATGCGAAGAGAAACAAAATAAAAACAAAATTGCTTTCCAACAAAACAGTAAAAGCAACACAAATTACAAATCTGCCAAAATCAATTACGGTAGAGACTCACGAATCTTATCTTTTGTTCCCATTTATAGAACCATTTTATGCAACCAACCAAAAACTAGCCTATATCAGTGATGACCCTTCCATTGCAGAAGTGAATCAAAACGGAAAAGTTGATGGAAAGAAAAAAGGTGAAACTACCATTACCGTTATGACAACAGACGGAAGTCATCTTGAAAAGCAAGTAAAAGTAACCGTAAAAAAAGGAGAAATTGCTTTAAATCCATACTTTTCTCTTTACCAGTTGGAAAAAGGTACAACAGAATTTAATGTTGATGCTATGTTGTACAATCGAAATGAAAAAGCAACTTACCAAATCGAAAGCAGCGATTCTTCTATTGCTACCGCAAAAATAGAAAATGGAACATTAAAAGTAACTGCAAAAAAACAAGGGAATGCTGTCTTTGTTGTTACTGAGAAAAAGGGGAAAACAAAAAATGAAATTGGATCGTTCCCAATTAGTGTCGATACAAATAAGAAATTTTAATTTTTTCAGGGGCTGTTGCACGAAGTACTTCGTGCAACAGCCTCTGAATCCACAAACGTTACAATATTCCTTGCAAACGATAATTGTAAAAATTTTCTCGCCTTTTTTCCTATCGACAAGATTTAACACTTGCGATATAATGAGAATAGAATATTGTAATTTTTTTTAGTATTAAGGTCATTATCAGGAAAGGAGGTTTTTTCATGATACAAGCTGTTTATAATCATTTGCTTACTTGCTATTCACCAAAGCAGACAGCTGCTTCGAACAATACACACAAACGGAGCGAACTCAGAAGAATTTATAATCATATAATTAAGGTGAATAAAAATGCACCTTTGTACCGTATTAGCATGTCTGATGATAGTCAGCTATTTGCAATTGGTCTAAAAGAAGCATCCATGGAGTTAAATAACGTACTGTCTTCTTTCATACAACCTGACAATAACCCATTTGATGCAATCAATGCACACTCAAGTAATCCTGAAATAGCCTCTGTCAGTCTGCTAAATGACGACACCGAGAATTTACCTGAATCTTTTACATTGGAAATTGCTAACCTGGCAAAATCCCAGATTAATTCCAGTATTGAAGTACCAATAAAAGGTTATCGGCCAAAGTCTGGTTCCTATCGTTTTATTGCCAAAATAGACGATGAACAATATGAATTTCAATTTAAAGCAACTCCCGATGATGATAACCAAAAGATTCTTGCAAATTTATCAGATTTAATAAATAAAGCAGACATCGGTTTAAGTTCTTTTATCCACGAGGTTGATTCCTCCCACATAGAACTTCATATAACTTCAAACGAAACTGGTGATTGGGGAGAAAAATTATTTGAGTTACGAGATACGGATTCTCCTGCAAATCAAATTGGGCTTGTAGAATACTATGGATTAAATAACATAGTTCAGAATTCTTCAAATGCTTCTTTTTCAATTAATGGTGAGAAAAAAGAAGCCACAAACAACCAGCTCATATTAAATCGCTGTCTAAAACTTAATCTTTCTGCACCAACCGATGAACCAGTTAAAATTGGTTATATTCCAGACAGCAAAAAGATACTTTCTTCGGTAGAACAATTTACCGATACATACAATCATATCATTCAACTTGCAAGGGAATATCCATCACACCAGGGAATGTCCAGAAAATTGATTCAGGAAATAAAGCATAGTCTTACACCATTCAAAAATGATTTAGAATCCTGTGGTATTGAATGGAACGAAAAAAATCAACTTACAATTGATAAGTCTTTAGCAAGACAGGCGATTGAAGAAGGAGATATGCAGAAGCTTTTTTCTAAAGCCTCCTCCCTCGTTTCATCATTAATGAAAAAATCGGCTTATATTACAATTAATCCGATCGATTATGTAGATAAAACATTAATTACTTATCCGAACTTTCAAAAGCCCGGAATCAATCACCCATATGCTTCTTCTATCTACGGCGGATTATTATTTAATTATTACTGTTAACTTTTTTGTTATTTAAAAATCATAAGATAAGACATAGGAATTTCAAATAAAACAAATTCCTATGTCTTATTTATTTCTGATAACTTTACTTGTCCGTTTTCTTCTTTTCTTTTTTTCCCACATTCAAAAATTCACTTGGGGAATACCCCTCTATCTTCTTAAAAATTCGGCTAAAATAATTTGGATCATTATAACCGACCTTAAAGCACACTTCCTTAATCGTCTGCTTTCCTTCCATAAGAAGTCCCTTAGCCACATCCATACGGTAATTGGTCAGCCATTCGATATAATTTTTTCCTGTTTCTTCTTTAAAAACCTTACTAAAATGCTGTGGTGTCACTCCAACATAACTTGAAATTTCCTCTAGGCTAATTGGTTCCATATAGTATTCTTCCATATATCGGATTGCATTTCGAACACCCTCGGATTTTTTCCCAATACGATTGGAATGGACAGAATTAATAATAAATTCAAACTTCTGATATGCCCACATCTCAATTTTATCAAGCGAAATCGTTTTAACCTCTTCAAATGTTTTCCCATAATTGATGTAATCGATAGAATCCCTTCCGTCCACCTTTGCTTCATGTCCCGCCAGCACAATAAGCTCAAAAATACGATTTCTTCTCACCTCCTCCTGTAATGGACGAAGCATGTCTAAAAGCTCAGCAAATGTATCAACCGCACTCGCATTTCCAAATCGTACATTTTTTAGCACCTCTGTTTCCAGCTTAATATACTCTTCATGGGAAATATCAACATGCTCAATATCCCGGATTCGGACAACATTATGTACACCCTTATATCTCAAGCACCGGACAGCCTCTTCATAAGAATGATGAATATTTCTTAATTTTTGCTGACTTCCAACACCAATTGACACGTTAATCATAAACGTATCTTTTAAAGAAACAATAATGTGTGCTGCCAATTTAATATCTGACATGGAAGATTCCGAAAGTTCTTCTTTATCATTGCTTACTAAAACTAAAATCCGGTTAATAATCCTAGGTCCGACAACACATACATTATGTTGCGATATAATCTCTTTTAAATGCCGATATAAAATATCGTCATCCCGTTTTAAATTAATTGGACTATTCGATTCTTGGGAATCAATCTCAATATTTAAAATATAACCCGAATCGCCAAGACCAAGTAAATCACGATAACGATTCATTAAACCACTAAAATCACTATTAAATAATGTAGAATAAATGAAGCTATACTCCACATATTTATTTGCCTCGTCAATCCGCATCCCCTGTTCTTTTACAACTTCCTGCTCTCTTGTAATCAAACGGTGCCGCCTCATTGCCCTCTCAATTGCTGCCACTAAACTATTTTCATTAACAGGTTTTAATAAATAATCTACAGCTAAAAGCTGAAGTGCCTCTCGAACAAACTCAAAATAATCACAAGATGATATAAAAATAAATTGAGTAAATGGAGAAAATCCCCGAATTTGTTTTCCAAGCTCTAAACCATTAATCCCAGATACATTAACAGCCATAATCACAACAGCTACTTTTTCTTTATAAATGGATTCAATCATTCCAGAAAAATGATCTTCATAAATTACCGTATGTACTCCTTTTATCCTTTTTTTAATCATCTGTTCAATTATTTTTGCATGCTCTTTATCATTATCTGCAATAATAATCCGTTCCATACTAAATTCCTTTCCCTAATTTTATTCAACTGACCTATTAATCCGTTCGATTATCACTTTTCCTAAATAACCTATTATAATTCCGGTTCCAATCCCTGAAATCGCAAGAATTGGAAAATAATATATAATTCGTGCTGTTCCAACAAGGAAACCAGCCACTACAATTTGCCCCACATTATGAAAAAATCCTCCAAGTACACTGACTCCAATAACAGAAAATTTTTTCATTCTTTTTCCTAGCAGCATCGCGCCAAAACTTAACATTCCACCCGCTATACTATAAAGCATACTAAATAAATTGCTAAATGTAAATCCTACTAAAACAATCCTAACAATCGAAATGTAAAATGCTTCTTTTTCTCCTAAAAGATACAATGCGGTAACAACTACCAAATTGGCAATTCCCAATTTTACACCTGGTATCCCTATATGAAATGGAATAATTGCCTCAATATAACTAAAAATAAATGCCAATGCTATCATCATACCATTTCGTGCAATTCTTCCTGTCATCTCTTTTTCTCCATTCTCTTTGTATTTATTTTTTTGAAGCAAAAGCTATCACCCTGTTATTATATCAACCTCTTCATCCTGCCCGCCAATAACCTCAACAACGACTTTATTCGGCAGACAAACAATCGTTTCGCCTGTCTTTCCAACTTTCCTTTGATGAACACAGACCAAATCCTGACAGGAAGCCTCTTCCATATACGCGCTATGATCTTTGATTACAATAATATTTTCGTTTTCTTTTGCTGAATGAATTATAATCCTCTGGTTTTCATCTAAAGAATACTGCCCATACTTTTTTCCATTCACTGTAACCAAAATTTGTTTTCCCGGCTCCTCAATCCATTTTTGCAGTCCAAGGGAGAAAATAGAAATTATTAATAACACTATAATTAAAATTTTATCATTTCGATTCAAATTCGTTTTCTCCTTTTTTTACGATTTAAAATATACCATTTCATATAGTATAACATAAAACGCATAGAAACATGTAAAAAATAGACGAATTTTCTTGACAGCTCTTTACTCCTCTACCTATAATACTGGTATCATAATATATTTTTACAAAAATAGTCCAAGAGGTACATTATGTTAAACTATATAAAAAAATTAAGTTATTTTTTCATAGAATCCATTGTATTATTTCTGGTGATTCTTTCTTTCCTATTGCTTAAAACAACACTTTCAATTAATCAAAATTGGATTATAGTTCTTCTTATTATTTCCTTCTGTCTTGTTCTAATTATAAAAATTCAAATAAAAAAATGGAATCGCTTCCGAATTCTACACTTTTCTATAAAAAAAGTAGACAAAATGACAGGAATTGAATTTGAAAATTTTTTACTCACCTATTTTAAATCTCTAGGCTGTGAAGCCCAAACGACAAAAGCTTCAAATGACTATGGTGCAGATTTGATTCTAGAATATAAAAAGAGGAAAATATCCGTTCAGGCAAAACGCTACCAGGGAACCATTGGCGTAAAAGCGGTTCAAGAGGTAATTGGCTCCATGGCTTATTATAATACCGACTGTGGTCTGGTCGTCACGAATTCTTATTACAGCAAAAATGCAGAAGAACTGGCTTTTGCAAATAATGTAATTTTATGGGATAGGGATGTTTTAATTCAAATGATGAATCACGAAAATATGACCGGATATCTTAGTGAATTTTTATAACATTATTAAGAATAATTTGTCAACTTCTCCGAATTATTACATTTTTATTACTTTTTATTGCGTTTTCATTAATTTTTTGCTATATTAGTAAATGGAAAATGTTTTAGGAGGGGTATACATAATGTTACATAGAGGGAGACGGCAACTTGCTATCTTATTAATGGCTTTTACATTTTTAGTTGGAAGTATGCCAGCTATACATGCTTATGCTGCTTCAGAAGAAGATGATAAAAAACAAGAATCCGTTAAAGAAATTGATGAGAATAATAGAGATTCAGATAATAAATTGTTAAAAACTCAAATAATTACGATAAAAGGAAGTAATTTTGTAGCCGATACACTAAACGGCGTTGAGGCACTTTACCGCACCGGTGGTAACGACGGAAGCAATGCAACCTATTCTTGTGCAGCTTATATTAAACGTTACTATAAAGAAAATTTTGGTGTTTCTGTCAACAATCTTTTTGGTGGAAGAACACCAAACGCTTCCAAAGGAAACTTTCGTTCTGTCAAAAAACCTCAGGTTGGTGATGTTGTAGCCTGCTCTAGTACAAGCGGTTCAAACCATTGGGCTGTTGTAAAAAAAATTAATAATAATAACACGGTTACACTAATCGAACAGAATTGGAAATGGTCCCAAGGCGGTCAGACTTTATGCAAAATTAACCGCAGTATTTCTGTTGCAAGCGCAAAGTTTTATCGTTTAAATCAATAGTACATAAATTATACAGAAAATCAATTTTGAATTCGATTTTACCCAGGGAGGATGCTACCTTTTTTGCATACCTCCCTTTTCATTTTGGTAAACTTCTCTTTCCTTATGGAACATGAATTGTATTCTGGTGAAGATATTTTTCCTTGGTGGCCAACCCCCCGCGAATATGACGTTCCGATTTGTTTAAGTCAAGCACGGCTCTGGCCTTCTTTGCTAATGCAGGATTTATAACGGATAAACGTTCTGTAACATCCTTATGTACAGTACTTTTGCTAATTCCAAATTGCTTTGCTGTCTGCCTTACAGTAGCATTATTTTCAATAATATAATTAGCAATACTAACTGCCCGCTCTTCGATATATGCCTTCAAAAAATCCCCTCGAAATATGTTTTTTACATCTTATGCACAAACCCGGATTTATATGAATTAGCTATAATCAAAATTTTGGACTTTGTCATCCTAGTGCTATGCAATTTCTTCTGAATTTTTCTTAATTTCACCAACAACTAACATAATTTCTTTTGCCGTTCCCAAATCGTTTTTAAATAATGAAGTAATACTTCCTACACTTCGAAATGGTTCTTGCATAAACACTGCATTATCATCTACATTTCCATTTGCTACAATATAATCAATTATCAAACGGACAAATTTTATCTGATTACTATTCAGCCTCTCCTCCGAAAGGAATTTGCTAAATGCCTCATTAACTGCCGTTCGGTCGACCCCAACTATTTTTCTGATTAACGCCCCAATTGGTGTATCGCCATATTCTTTCACGTAATCTTCTCGGGTTCCCAACTCTTTCCATAAAATTTTTTCTAATTCTTTTAAATCGCTTTCTGACAATCGCTTATTATTTCTTATTTTATAAACTGCAAGATTATCTTGATGCTCTTTTAAATAAAATTCTACCTTTTTACGATAATTTTTCAAATCATTTTCCAATTTTAATGGTGTTCCTTCCAAACTGGCAACAATTTCATCATTAAAATCCGTATAGTAGATTCTTTGTCTTTCTTTTTCTATAAACTTCAACAAATCCCGGAGTGCTTTTCTTACGAAATCGAGGTTTAATGGATTCACATTCTCCCAAAACTCTTCTGTCATTACTTTTTCGATGATATTCCTTTGTTCCTTTACCTCTGAAATATTATAAAGTTTTGACAGCTCTTCTGCTGTTTTAATAATTCTGTTTATCGTCAGCGAAGCATTATTTCCCTGTAAAATTGCTAAGCTCACACTATAAATTAAGTAATCAAATCTTCGAACTAACTCATCCTCTTTTGCCGGTGTAACAAGTGGGGAAATATGTTCTTTTATTTCTGCAATTTCAATAGATTCTAAATTGTCCCAAGAAGATAATTCTTTATATTTTTCAACAAATCGCAGATGCCCTTTTACACGAAAACTATTTTGATTCAATGCAACAACACTCCCTTGTAATTCATTGACCAAATTTCTCCGATAACTCACAAAAGCATCATCAAGC
This sequence comes from Velocimicrobium porci, assembly GCF_009696045.1. Classification (GTDB taxonomy): domain Bacteria; phylum Bacillota; class Clostridia; order Lachnospirales; family Lachnospiraceae; genus Velocimicrobium; species Velocimicrobium porci. Next base: position 56,840 of record NZ_VUMT01000003.1, read on the forward strand.
ATATACTTCGACTCCTGAAGTTCTCTTACTATCATTGTCTTTGTATTATAAATTTTTTCACTCATAGAAGCCATGATTCCACCTTCCGTTCCATGAGTATCCGCCCGGAAAAATTCAAAGTTATTGCAAAAATCAAAAATAAGAAATTTTTCCTTATCAATTCCTGCTCCAAATAAATTCGGACACAATCTGGTTCCACGACCTATCATTTGCCAAAACTTGCTAAATGAACGAACCTTTTTAAAAAATACAAGATTTAAAATTTCAGGAATATCAATTCCTGTATCAAGCATGTCAACACTGACTGCAATCTGTGGCATTTTATCTTTCGTACTAAAATCGTCAATTAATGTGTCAACATATTTAATACTATAATCAATCTGTTTTATAAAGTTCTCTCCATATTCCGGATATCGCTTATGAAAACGCTCTACAATCGCCTGGGCATGTCTGCTATTTTTTGCAAAAATTATAGTTTTTCCTAACTTATCTCCACCTTCTACTTTAAGTCCACACTCCATTAATTTTTTTAAAACTAAATCTATCGTGTCTTTGTTGAAAAGCCATTCATTAACTGCTGTGTTTGATATATCTTTATCAATTTGCTCATCATCTTCAAACGTTTCATCAAATAAATCTTTCTCTTCATCAGACAAATCATCATAGTGAATTCCCTCTTCCATAATTTTAGATTTCACTTCAATTGTTGTATAATCAACCAAATACCCCTCTTGTACTGCCTTATCCAATTCATACGCAAAAGTAGGGACACCACGTTCCAAATCAAACACACTATATGTATTTCGGTCAATTTCATTTTTTGGCGTTGCAGTCATTCCTAATAACATTGCATCAAAATAATTAAAAATATCCTGATACTTTTTATATATGCTTCGATGAGATTCGTCTATAATAATTAAGTCAAAATGTGCAGGAGTAAATAACTTTTCCCCATATTTCGTTTTTGTTTCATCAATCGCATTCATCATTGTTGCATAAGTAGAAAAAATCATCCTACTCTGCTCAGGATTATCTCTGCTATCAAGCAAATTACAGCAGGTTAAATTAGGAAGTAAATTCACAAAGTTCTTTTTTGCCTGCTTTACCAAAGCTGTCCGGTCTGCCAAAAATAAAACATTTTTAACATAATTATGGCGAGTAAGGACATCAACAATACTGATACTAACTCTCGTCTTTCCACTTCCTGTCGCCTGAACAATAAGCATCTTCCGTTGTTTTTTCTCAATCGCTTCACATACTGCAGTAACAGCCTCTTTTTGATAAGGACGATTTGTTATCGCATCACTTATCTTTATACGTCCAAGTGGTTTTGCCGATATCCGCCGGTCAATTTGCAATTGCAAATCTATTTTAGAAAAAAATCCCAGTACCTTTCTTGGGCTATAACCTCTCACATCATCGGTACAGTAAATTTCAAATCCGAATCTGAATCTGAATCTGTTTTTTTCTGTAACATTCCCTTTAGCTCCGCTAGTTCCTTTTGAATTTCCATTTCTAAATTTTCAATTCGTTTAAGAATCACTTCAGAAGGGTCGTATTCGATTCTTTCGTATTCGATTTCTTTATATTTATTAATTGACAAATCATAATCATTGTCTCTAATTTCCTCAATCGGTACCAGAAAGCTTTGTTCCTTACGTGTTCTTTCTGTTTCTTTTTCTCTATTGTAAAACCGCTCAATAATATCCGGGATATCATTCTCCTCAATCGGCTGGCGCTTGTCATCTAAACTATACCCATCCGCCTTCATATCATAAAACCACACATGATCAGTTCCACCATTTGTTGTTTTCGTAAATATTAAAATCGCAGTTGATACTCCTGCATAGGGTTTAAACACACCGCTTGGCATTGAAATAACTGCCTCCAGTTTATTATTATCAACAATTTCTTTACGAATTTGCTTATGTGCCTTACTGCTGCCAAATAGCACACCATCCGGAACAATGACAGCCGCCCGACCACCAATTTTCAATATCCGTAAAAATAAAGCCAAAAACAGCAATTCCGTTTTCTTCGTTTTTGTCACCTTCAACAAATCTGCCGAAACACCGTCATAATCTAAGCTTCCTTTGAACGGCGGATTAGCAAGTACAAGAGAATATTTTTCACTATCTGTATTATTCTCAGATAAACTATCTTTATAAGAAATATTTGGATTATCAACTCCATGAAGCATCATATTCATTGCACCAATTCGCAACATAGTCCGGTCCATATCAAAACCATAAAACATATTATTGTTAAAATGCTCTCTTAATCCGGCATTTAAAAACAAATCCGAATGATTTTCTCTCAGATAGCTCTGTGCTTCAACTAAAAAACCAGCACTCCCCATTGCCGGGTCAACAATTGTATCACTTGGTGTCGGTTTCATTAGTGCAACCATCATTTTAATAATATGTCTGGGTGTACGAAATTGCCCATTTGTACCGCTTGTAGCCACCTTATTTAGCAAATATTCATACAAATCTCCTTTTGTATCTGCTTCCGATAAGTCTAGTCCGTCAATTCCATCTACAATTTTTGATAGCATTGCCGGTGTCGGAATTTTAAAAATTGCATCACCCATATACTTTGCATAAGCAGAATCACCATCTTGATGCAGATTTTTGATAAATGGAAATACGCCATTTAATACAATATTATACATTTCTTCCGCAGAACCCAGATTTTTAAATCGACTCCAGCGATACTTTTGACACTCTTGCGGAAAAATTCCCTCATATGGAATTCCTAGAAAATTAGCCTCTGTTTCTTTCGTTGTTTCAACATCATCCAACTGTTTTATAAATAACAGATAAGTAAACTGCTCAATAACCTCTAAAGGATTCGCAATTCCACCCGTCCAAAACGTTTCCCAAATTTTATCTACCTTACTCCTTAGTTCACCTGTAATCATGATCGTTTCTCCTTCTAAACATACTGTTTTCATTATATCAAAAAACCCCATTAATGTAAAAATTATTAGACTCTTTATCCAAATTGAATCGGTATTGTTTTCTATGATATAATAAACAATGCTATAACAAACGATAAAGGAGAAAAGTTGAGCTTATATGATAAATAAAGAAAACTACAATAAAGCAATTTTAATCTCTATTTTGACCCTCGCATGGCCCACGGTTTTAGAACAATTTTTACAGACAATCGTTCAGTATATTGATACTGCAATGGTCGGACAGTTAGGTGCAAAAGCAACTGCGGCTGTTGGTATCAGTACTACAGTTAATTGGCTCATTAACAGCCCTTTATCTGCTGCCGGTGTCGGACTAACCGCATACATTGCCAAATCAATCGGTGCAAAGCAATATGAAAATGCCAAAAAGGCTTCCGTACAATCCATTTTTCTTACTTTAAGCCTTGGAATTTTTATCGGCATTCTTACATTAGGCATCAGTCCGTTTCTTCCTAATTGGCTTGGTGCAGAAGCCTCCATTCAAAAAGAAGCCAGCACCTATTTTGCAATTATTTGCCTTCCAATGTTATTTCGTGCTTCCATTATTTTGTTCGGAGCTGTTCTGCGCGCCGCTGGTGACACAAAAACGCCAATGCGGGTCAATGTTACAATGAATCTGATTAATATTATTTTAAATTACATTTTTATTTACGATACCAAAACCATCAAAATTTCTTCTGCCACCTTTACAATATGGGGTGCAGGTCTTGGTACTACAGGTGCAGGACTGGGTACTGCCATTTCTTATGTAATTGGTGGTCTTTATATGATAATCGTCTGGTATCGTACACCTGTTATATCACCCGCACACCAGTCAATTCGAATTAACAGACACATTCTTCATGCTTGTGTAAAAGTAGGCTTTCCTGTTGCATTAGAACGAACTTTTTCCTGCTTAGGTCATGTTGTATTTACTTCTCTTGTAGCCAATCTCGGTACAATTGCTTTTGCTGCTCACACAATTGCATTAACTGCAGAAGAAGCCTTTTATATTCCCGGATATGGAATGCAGGCTGCGGCTGCCACATTATCCGGGAACGCAGTTGGTGCCGGAGATAATCTTAAATTAAAACATATAACCCGTACCCTACTCTGGCTTATCGTGGCAATCATGGCAGCCAGTGGCGGTTTACTCTTTTTTAATGCTTCTTTTATCATGAGCATATTTACAAAAGATTCGGACGTGATTCATCTTGGAACAACTGTACTTAAAATGGTTGCCATTTCAGAACCTGTTTTCGGTATCGCCGTTATTTTAGAAGGAATTTTTAATGGAGTCGGCGACACACTGGTACCCTTTTTTATTTCTCTTTCCTGTATGTGGGGCATCCGAATCCTAATGACCTATTTATTTATTCATTTTGGGAATGCGAATCTGCCCACTATATGGTGCTGTATGATAGCCAATAATGTATGTCAGGGCTGTATTATGTTTTTTCGCTATAAACGTGGAAACTGGAATCCAATCGGAAAAAAATAATGGTTTTTCTTGTATTTTTCGCTTTAAAGCTTTTCCGCGTCAAAGTTTTAAAGAATTTTTATGCGATTTGCTTGACATTAAATTTTTCTTTTCCTATAATGAGAGCAGATTGACCTAAAATTAATAAAAAACAATGGGAATACCCTTAAAAAAGGAGAAGAAAATGAAACAAAAAAAAATATCAGCCCACAAAAATGGAACGTTCAGTAATTCCATCGGCTTTATTTTGGCATGTGTCGGATCCGCCGTTGGTCTTGGAAATATATGGATGTTCCCTTATCGGCTTGGACAATATGGGGGTGCAGCTTTTTTAATTCCATATTTATTTTTTATACTGCTTTTTGGGCTAACCGGTCTTTCAGCAGAGTTTGGAATTGGACGCCTTGCACAAACAGGAACACTAGGTGCCTATGACCTATGTTGGAAAAAAAACAAACTACATAAATTGGGGAAAACAATTGGATGGATACCTCTCCTTGGTTCACTTGGAATTGCAACCGGCTATTCAATAATAATTGGCTGGGTACTCCGTTCTCTTTGGGGTTCCTTTTCCGGTGAATTGCTAAATCAGGATTCCTCTATTTATTTTTCCCAGGCAACCGGTGACTTTGGAAGTCTTCCATGGCATGTTATTGTTATTTTTATCACTTTAATCATTTTATTAACGGGTTCTACTCTACAAATTGAGCGGGCAAATAAAATTATGATGCCAATATTCTTCCTTTTATTCACATTTCTTGCAATTCGGTCATGGTTTTTACCAGGTTCTATTGAAGGATATAAGTTTTTATTTATTCCAAAATGGGATTACTTATTGCAAGCAGACACATGGATTATGGCGATGGGACAAGCATTCTTTTCCCTATCCATTACCGGTTCCGGCATGATTGTATATGGTTCTTATTTAAGCAAAAACGAAGACATTCCCAATGCTTCTTTTCGTACCGCCTTTTTCGATACAATTGCCGCGCTCTTATCTGCACTCGCAATAATGCCTGCGGTATTTGCATTTCAAATTGAACCAACAAGAGGTCCGTCCCTTATGTTTATCACAATTCCTCAAATTTTCCAAAAGATGCCTTTTGGTCAATTATTTGCAATCTTTTTCTTTTTATCAGTGACATTTGCCGGAATAACCTCTTTAATCAACATGTTTGAAGCAGTAATCGAAAGTCTTCAGAACCGGTTTCAGTTAAATAGAAAAATTGCTGTTCTTATTTGTGGAACAATCTGTTTATCCGTTGGCATCTTTTTAGAAGCTGAACCAAAAGTAGGTTCCTTTATGGATTTTATTACAATTATCGTCGTACCATTTGGTGCAGTTTTTGGAGCGATCTCAATCTATTATGCACTTGGTAAATATGAAATTGAAAAAGAACTCAATATTGGTCGTAAGAAAAACCTTCCTTTATGTTTTGGAAAAATTGCAAGATACATTTATGTACCATTAACGATTATAATCTTTATTCTCGGACTAATTTATAAAGGAATCGGCTAAGAAATAAAATTTTTGTTAATACATGTAAAATCTCATAAAAATATGCTATAATGAAAATCAATCTTAACGTACTGATTCTTTTTTTGATTTAAGGAGCCTGTAAATTTATGAATACAAAATACTCAATCTTATTAATCGAAGATGAGCAAACAATAAGTGATTTTATTTGTACCACTTTAAAAACACAAAATTATAAGGTTACGACTTCAACAAACGGAACGGATGGGCTTTCTCTTATCGCATCCCAATGTCCAGACATTATTCTTTTAGATCTTGGTCTTCCTGATATGGATGGACTTGAAATAATAGACAAAGTGCGAGGCTGGAACAATACACCCATTATTGTAATCTCTGCCAGAACGGAAGAAGATGATAAAGTATATGCGCTTGACCATGGCGCTGATGATTATATTACAAAGCCTTTTGGCACACATGAATTACTGGCAAGAATTCGTTCTGCAATCCGTTATTGCAACCATATGAATACAATTGCACTTGAAAATACTTGTCCTTATCAGGCTAAAAATCTGTTTATTGATTTTGACAAGCATCTTGTGACTTTAAATAATGAAATAATTCACTTAACGCAAATAGAATTTAATATCGTTGAACTCCTTGCAAAAAATGCCGGCAAAGTACTTACCTATAATTACATTATTACCCACATATGGGGTCCCGATGAGATTGAAAACAACCGGATTCTTCGAGTTAATATGGCACATATCCGTAGGAAATTAGAAAGGGATCCCGCAAAACCAGAATATATCTTTACAGAAGTCGGCATTGGTTATCGCATGTTATAAGAAAGAATCCTGTTCCTATGAATTTAAAAAAGGCAACTGACGCTTCACAATTTTTCAATTGTCGAAGCGGCTGCCGCCTTTTTTTATACTTTTTATATCATGATGTTGGGATTATATCATTACTTCAAAACCTTTGCAAGTGTAGTTTTAGCAATTGTAAATTGAGGACATCCTTCAGAGCCGGGAGCAACTTCGTACTTATCAAAACAAATTACAAGATTACCTTTTTTGTCAATATAGAAATTTTGATTCTTTTTAATTGTTTTAAAATCATATTTCTGCATTTCTTTATCCTTTGTATCTAAAAAGTAAACCTTTCCATCTTTCATCTGTTCTCTCATCTGTTTTTTAATTTCTTTACTAATAACATTTATATAATCTGCATTCTTTTTAAACAGACTCTTTAAGTTCATTACTTTTCCGGTTTTCTTATCCAAATGATAGAACTTATAAGTTACAGAACTACTGGCCATTGTCTGAATCGTTTCCAGTCGAAGTGTAAACATCTCTTTATTATTTGTCAGAACCTTATAAGATACTGTGACACTCTCATGTCCTTCGTTTTTAAGATTTTTCTTAAAATCTTTTATCAGACCATCTGTATAGGCTTTCATCTCTTTATTTATTTGTTCTGCACCAACAGATTTTTTCTCCGTTTTAATTTTTGGTACAACAATTTTTGCCTCTTTCGTTTTAGTTGTTTTTTCATAAGTTTTTTCAGCCTCTACTTTAATCGCTCCTATACCCTGACTGCTTTCTTTTGCCAACACAGTTGACTGCGTCAATCCTGTTGCACTTGCTAATACAACTGCAGCTGCTGCAAACCCTGTTACCCATTTAATCAATGTACTTTTTCTCATAATTATTACCATCCTTTTTATAAGTTTTTTCTTCCATTTTCTTGTTTCAATTATTAGACGCTTTTGTTTTAAAAAAAGTTTCAAAAAAAAGTATTTTTTTGATGGCTTAATTTTACAGGTTTTTTTATATAAAAAAGTCGATACTATAAAAAGAAAACAAAACAGAAAACCCAATAGTTAAAAATTTTTAAAAGGAGGAGAATATGCCTCTGCCTTTTCTTTCATTTAGAATTATACGGCAAGCATGAATAATATTTATGAAAAATTTAAAAGAATATGCAAAATGTTTTATTTTATTTTTTATAGGTGGTGCAATTTATATCTGTATTGAATTATTAGCCCGTGGTTATTCTGACTTTAGTATGTTCTTAGCCGGTGGAATCTGTTTTGTATTAATTGGTTTATTAAATGAAATATTCCCTTATTCTCTTTCCCTTACTAGCCAAATGCTTTTATCTGCTTTCATAATCACTTTTATTGAGCTTATTTTCGGAATGATTGTAAATGTATGGCTAAAAAAAGGAATTTGGGATTATTCTAACCTTCCATACAACTACAAAGGACAAATTTGTCTTCTATTCAGTACCTATTGGTTTTTTTTATCACTTCCTGCAATTCTTTTAGATGATTGGCTTCGTTGTCACCTATTAGGAGAAAAAAAAGTAAAATATAAGTATTTTTAATCTCAAAAATTCTTCTTTATTTAGTATCTTGCAAGTTTACTATCTGACTATATATGGTTGTTGCAAGAATTGTCCGTATATGGTAAAATTTATACAAATTAATGCAACTACTTATTGTAAACTTACACAAATTAAAACGAAAGAGAATAATGGAGAAAGCTATGGAGAAAAAAGCATTTACAGAACTTATGAGAAACAATAAAACCGCAATGATTGCTCACACAATCAATGTAACTGTAATGACAACTTTTTGTTTTTTACAGGCAACTGACAAATTACAAACCTGGACTTATGTCATAATCGTAGCAATTTTAGGATTTACCCCAATTGCAGCAGAATACTTTTTTTGGAAACAAGATAAAGAAACACCTATAATTAAACATTTAGTTGCAATCGGCTTTGCTATTTTTTATACCTATACACTATTTACTGCAGCCAACAATTTAGTTTTTACATTTGTAATCCCAATGATTTTTGTTACATCCATCTATAAAGACATAAGATATTCTATTATGATTAATACTGGAACTATTATAGAGAGTATTCTCATTGTTGCTATAGGTGCCAAGACAGGAAACTTTGGTTTTGCCGGTAGAGATTCTGCGGTTATTCAGATTGTTATTATGATTCTCGTTGCAATCTACTCTATTTTAACTTCAAAAACAATTAATGAAAATATGGATCAACAGCTTCAAAGTGCCATAAATGCTCAATCCGAAACAGAACTTGTCCTAAATAACCTCTCCCTGCTATCTGAAAAAATCAAAACCGGAATCAGTGAAATCTATGAAGACCTGGAGAAACTAAACATTGCTTCTAACAACACAAAAGAAGCAATGCAAGGAGTATCAATTGGTGCCAGTGATACTGCAGACGCGGTACAAAACCAAATCCTTCAAACAGAATCAATCCAGCATAAAGTTGATATTGTAAACAGTGCAGCAAATCACATCTCGGAAAATATGGAGCAAACATTACATGTTCTAAAAGATGGTCATCAGGATATTGGACTTTTATCTCAAAAAGTCGATATTTCCGTACAAAATGGAGTTGAAGTTGCTAAAAAACTTGAAACACTCGACAGTTACATGAAAGAAATGAATTCTATTGTAGAATTAATTAACGGTATTACTTCCCAGACAAGTCTTCTTGCTTTGAATGCAAGTATCGAAGCAGCCCGAGCCGGTGAGGCCGGAAGAGGATTCTCTGTTGTTGCAACTGAAATCTCTGGAATGGCCTCACAGACAAGTGATGCTACCGTACATATCACGGAACTAATCAATAATGTTTCCAGGGCAATCAGTGAAGTTGTTACCGTAATTCATCAAATGATAGAGGGAATCAATGAAGAAAAACAATCAACTTCCAATACAGTAAACAGCTTTAACACAATTCAGTCAAATACTTACTCCATCCGAGATAACATAACAAATTTGGTTCAAAATGTTATCGAACTAAAAGAATCAAATCAAGTTATTGTAGATTCGATTCAAACAATTTCAGCCGTTTCAGAGGAAGTATCTGCCCATGCAAATGAAACTATGAATTCAGAACACGAAAATGCACTCGTTCTTGAAAAAATTGCATCTAAGATGAAGGAACTGATAGAGCTTACCAAATAAAATAATATTATATTAAGTACTGCAAAAAAGAATCTCGAAAGAACTTCCTATACTTATAAGAGAAAAAAGTGATTGCAAACACTCTATTTGTCTGCAATCACTTTTTATCTTATAACTAAATCTCTCTCGTATATTCCTTCAGCCAGAATTTCTCATCTTCCGTCAAATATGGGCTAACTTTTTCATATACCATTTTATGATACTGATTTAATAACTCTCGTTCTGTCTTAGTCATTTCTTCTGGATCAATCGCATCCAAATCAATTGGTGCATATGTAACATTTTCAAACATCATAAACTGTCCATACTCATTTTTTTCTGCTTTATGACAAATCAATTCATTTTCTGTACGGATACCATATTCTCCTTCTAAATAAACACCTGGTTCATCGGTTGTTACCATACCGGCTTCCAACACACAGCTGTCATTACGCTCAGGTACGATTTTCCACCGGAATCCGTTTGGATCCTCATGAACATTCAGCAGATAACCAATCCCATGACCAGTTCCGCATTTATAATCAATTCCCATATTCCATAATGGTCCGCGGGCTAAAATATCCAGATTAGTACCCCTGCATCCATACAAGAATTTTGCTGCCGCCAAATTTAAATTCGAACGTGCAACTGTTGTAAAATGTAACTTTTGTTCTTTTGTCAGCTCACCTAAAGCAATTGTTCTCGTAATATCTGTTGAACCTTCATAATAATGTCCGCCCGAATCAACTAACAAAAACCCCTTCTGCTTAAGCACGGCATTTGATTCCTCGGTAGCCGAATAATGCATCATTGCTGCATTCGCCCCATAAGCCGAAATCGTATCAAAGCTTAAATCAAGAAAGCCTTCCTGCTCTCTACGGCGTTCTTCTAAATAATCCGAAGCACTGATTTCTGTAATTTCTTGTTTTCCAATATTAGTTTTCAGCCAGTACATAAATTTTGTAAATGCAACACCATCTTTAAGGTGAGCATTCCGTAAATTATTAATTTCCGTTTCATTTTTAATCGCCTTCATTAATTGCGTAGGATTTGGCGCATTAACCACCTCTATCGTTTTTGAAATACGGTTACAAATACGATAATTTACACAATTTTTATCAAGAAGCACTTTCTCTCCATTCAATCCGGAAACAAAATCATAAATCTCCTGATAATCTTTTACCGTAATAGAATTCTCTTTTAGATAAGCACTGACTTCCTCTGTCAGCACCTCTTTCTGAACAAACCAATAGCAGTTCTCTTCTGTTAAAACTGCAAATGATAATACAACCGGAAAATGAGGAATATCATTTCCTCTAATATTTAACAGCCACGCAATATCGTCAAGCGATGTCATAATATGACTATCCGCTCCTTTTTCTTTCATTTCCTTGCGGACTCTTGCCAGCTTAGCTTGCACCGCTTCGCCAGCATACTTTACATCTAATACAAATGCTTTTTCTGTTGGGAGTTCCGGGCGGTCATTCCATATTATATCAATTAAATCTTCTTCAACATAAAGTGTGCCATTTTTCTCCTTAGCAATCTGTTGAAATTTGTCTCCAAGACTTCCGTTAATAACTCTCCCATCAAAGCCAAGAATACCTTCTTGTGGCAATTTATCTTTTACAAATTCACTTACAGTTGGGACTCCTTCTTCCCCCATTTTATAAAGCTTAACTGTGCTTCCTTCCAATTGGGACGCCGCCTGAATAAAATATCTTCCATCTGTCCAAAGACCAGCTTCCTCTTTTGTTATTACAGCTGTTCCTGCAGAACCAGTAAATCCTGTAATAAACTTTCTTGCCTTAAAATGCTCCCCAACATATTCTGATTCATGAAAATCGGAAGTTGGAACTATATAAATATCAATATTCCGTTCCTCCATCTTTTCACGAAGCTGTTTTAAACGCTCTACAATAATAGACATAACACGAACCCTCCATTTCAATTTTTTCACTATTTGTAAAATTTTCTCCATTTACGGGAAATGTAATTAATTAGTGCAATGGCAATAAACGACACCAGTGAAATAACAAGCACGTAGAACCATGCACCTTCCATATCACCTGCTGACACCTTTGTATAAATGGCCAACGGCAATGTTCTTGTCTTTCCCGCAATATTTCCTGCAATCATAGCTGTTGCGCCAAACTCGCCTAACCCTCTGGCAAATGCCAGAATTCCGCCAGATACAATTCCCGGCATAGATAGTGGCATCACAATTTTCCAGAATATCGTTCGCTCTGTCATTCCAAGTGTTCTTGCAGCATGAATTAGATTTTCATCTATTTGTTCAAATGCACCTCTTGCAGAACGATACATAAGTGGCAACGATATAACAACTGCTGCTAATACGGTAGCCGCAAACGAAAATACAATTTTTATCCCAAAGCTTTGAAAAAGTATCTTACCAACCGGTGACTTTACACCAAATAAACATAATAACAAAAAGCCCACAACAGTAGGCGGCAACACCATTGGCAAAGTAAAAATCCCATCTAAAATTGTCTTCATTTTTTCCGACTTCATAACAACAACCCGGTGTGCCAGCAAAATCCCTGTAAAAAATGTAATAATAATTGCTATGACCGCAGTTTTTAGTGATATGAGTAAAGGACTGATATCCATTTCATTTCCTTTCTTCTATTCCAATTCTATTCTAATCATTTCGTTTACAATATTCAATAACAAACTTACAAACCTTATCGTTCCCTTAAATAAATTAACTTTTCCGGAGGAAGACAAATTGTAATTGGTTTGTCTTCTTCCAAATTTGCATTTTTTATACTGCCTTTAGGAACCTTACACCAAAGTATATGTTCACTCTTTCCATTCTCAATAAGCATATCAATTTCAAACGGACGTTCATATATCTTTTTTACCATTCCGGACATTTTATTTCGTATATTTTTTTCTCTGGTTATAACCCTTTCGATGTCATGCGCTCTGATTCCTATATGCGTGTGAATATTCTCCTGATAATGTTCTCCCACATCAAGGGTTATTCCCCAATCAATTGCCTCAACGATACAATCCGACACCTTTCGAATCCGTGAAATATTCTTACAACCGGTTAATATCGCAGCTTCCACATAAACCGGCTGCTCAAATAAAGCTTTCTTCTCACCCTCTAAAATTGTTAATCCATTCTGAATAATTAAAAGTTTTTCGCCAAATTCATACAATTCATTTCTACTATGACTAACCATTAAAACTTCTCCTTGAAATGATTGAAGAGTATCCATCATTTCCCGAAAGATTTTTTCTTTCATGTATTCATCCAATGCAGAAAACGGCTCATCTAACATCAGTACTTCCGGCTCGCTTGCAAAAATTCTTGCAAGTGCAACTCTCTGCTGCTGTCCTCCTGACAACTCCGCCGGTCTTTGATCTAACAAAGTTTCAATTTGAAATCTGGCTGCTTCCCGCTCAAGTACTTCCTTTTGTCTTCCTTTTTCCACCGAAACAAGAATATTTTCTCTCGCAGTCATATGCGGAAACAGTGCATAATTTTGAAACAAATACCCTGCTTTTCTTAAACGGGCAGGCAAATTAATTCCTTTTTCCGAATCAAATAAAATCCTATCATTTAATACAATTCTTCCTTTGTCAGGTGTTTCAATACCTGCAATACACTTTAATGTCATTGATTTGCCACTACCGGAAGCCCCTAAAATCCCAAGCCATTGTTCTTTGGTGTTAAATTTCGTTTTTAAACAAAAAGAACCTACTTTTTTCTCAATATCAACCAAAAGACTCATAAATACCTCTTTCTTATTTTATCGGTGTAAATCCATTTTTTTCAATAATAGAAAGTACTTCATCCGTCTTTAAAAATTCCTCAAATTCCTTTGCTTCATCCTTCTTATGTCCTGCTGTCGTAATACCAACCGGATAAATTGCCTTCGACCCCTTTCCTTCTGGAGCTGTTTCAACTACCTTTACTTCATTTGTCTGCATTGCATCGGTTGCATACACAATACCAGCTTCTGCACTTCCCTTTGCAACCCAGTTAAGAACCTCTGTTACATTTGTACCAAGACTAGATTTGCCTAAAACCTTTTCCCATGTTCCAAGACCTTCCAAGATTTCCTTTGCATATTGACCCGCCGGAACACTTTCTGGATCTCCAACTGCAATTGTTTCTGCATTTAATAATGTATCAAAAGACGTAACCTTTGACTCCCCATTTACCGGAACAATCAAGACCATAAGATTTTCCAGCCAATCATACACACTGTCTTTTTCAATCAGCTGTTCCTCTACTAAAGCGTCCATTTGTTTCTCTCCGGCTGATATAAATAAATCAATCGGTGCCCCCTCTTCAATTTGTGTTTGAAGCTTTCCCGAACTGTCATAAGTTCCTTCAATCTTTACATCCGGATGTTCCTTTTCAAACAATGGTATAATTTCCTTTGTCATACTTTGTTCAAGACTTGCCGCAGCCGCAATTGTAATCGTCTGCTTTGCTTCCTCATTTTTTGTTGAATCAACTGAAGTCGTCTTCGTTCCTCCACAACCGGTAATCATTAACATCATAGCTCCTGTCATAATCCAAACTGCTAAATTTTTCTTTTTCATACTCTTCTCCTTTTTTCCTCATTTTAGAAGGTTTTACTTATTTGAATATTTCATAAATTGATGCCAATTTATTCTTGAAAAGAAATTGTCAGTTTCACAGGATTATGATCCGTATATTGAAATTGTTTATCGAGTGTTTCAATACCTTCAAGTTTTATATTAGGGGACAAAATAAAACCATCAATTACATAATACTGCGTTTTTTCATCTTCCGGATTATATGGCATATTTAACAATCTTGCAGATGGTTTTGATGTATCAACTGCCCACTGCCATGTATCTGGCAAAATAGAAGCATCCATTTCCTCCGGAACATAGTATGTGTCATCGATAATCGGATATTGTTCTATTGTTCCTGCGTCTGGAAAACTTTGATTGAAATCGCCACCAGCAATTACATAATTACCCTTTTCATATTCTGACTGTAGCAAGTCAACTAATACCTTTGTCTGTGCAGCCTTTCCTTCTGCAGTGTCATAAGCTTCTAAATGAAGATTTACAAAAATCACTTCCCTTTCACTATCTTCTAGTGGAACCCGCTCTACCAAAAGACCACGCTTTAATTGACATACCCGGATTGGCCATTTATAGTTTGTTGGAAGATTATACCGCTTTGCTTCTTTTACTTCAAATGAATTTAAAGTAACCGCACCGCTGTTTACCCGTCCTGTTGTTGGAAAAGGATAAGGTACATACTTACAATCATAATTTCTGGAATAAGCACAACTTCCTTTTCCTTCAAAAGCCTTTTTTACAAAATCCATTTCCTGTACTCCATATGCTCGTTTGGAATCCTTATCAATTTCCTGTAAAAATACAACATCGGTGTCCTGCTCTTCAATAATTTGTTTAATTCCCTCCATATTTTTTTCAACAGCTTCTTTAGACTCTCCTAATACTTTACTTCCCCCGTCCATGAAAAAGTCTGATTTCTCATCGTTGCATCCATATCCGACATTAAATGTTAAAACCGACACCTTGTCCTTTAGGTTCAATTTTTTAGAAGACTCGCCTTTTACATCCAAAGTTTCAATGTCCTCCGGACGATACTCCACTGCTGTAAGGTATCCTACAGCAACTGCAATAAGTGCTACAATTCCCAGCACAATTCCCAATACAATTTTTAATAGTTTCTTCATATTCTCCTCCTGATTTAATTATAATATTCCTCCATATTTCAGTTATAAACAGCCCCAATTCTGTCATAACAAACCAAAATATTTCAGATGCTTAGTATTACTATTATACCACACTACATGCCTCTATGTCTGTACTTTTTAATTAGAAACATTCCTATTATTTGCATTTTAGACGATACTCAATTATAATATTTACAATCATTGCATATTATCATTAGAAAGGATCTTATTATGAATTTCTTATTCTATTTAGAATCAATACGAACACCTTTTCTCACAAATTTATTCCGCTTTTTAACATTTTTTGGAGAAGAAGCTTTCATCTTAGTATTTCTTTGTTCCATTTACTGGTGTTACAATAAAAAACTAGCTTACCGGCTTTGTTTTTCCTATTTTCTATCCGGGCTTTGTATACAGATATTAAAAATTACATTTCGCATTCCCCGGCCTTGGATTAAAAGCCCCGAATTCCATCCGGTAAAAGAAGCTACAAAAACAGCGACCGGCTACTCGTTTCCTAGCGGACATACCCAAAGTGCTACTGCATCCTATACAACACTTGCTTTATTTTATAAAAAAACAACAATAATAATCGGTGCTGTTTTCCTTATTATAGGAGTCACACTTTCCAGAATGTACTTAGGAGTACACACACCTCAAGACGTTTTGTGCAGCTTTTTTATAACATTTCTTCTTACCTTAGCTGTAAATTCCATTTTTGACCGGATTAATCTGACAAAACAAAAAAGCCTATATATTGCAATTGGATTATTTTTTATTTCAATTATTACCATTTTTTATTCTATCCTGTTAATCCGACAGGGAACTGTACCGATTGAACAGGGAGCTGATTGTTATAAAGCCGGCGGTGCCGGTATCGGATTTGCAATTGGCTGGTTTATTGAATCAAATTATATTAATTTTAACGAAAAACCATCCTCTATAAAAACCGGATCTTTTCGACTTTTTCTAGGTGCTCTCGTAGCAATTTTAATCAAGGTTGGCTGGAAAAACCTATTTGGTCAAAGCATACCATCTGACATCCTAAGATATGGCGTATTAGTTCTATGGCTTACAACACTTTATCCTGCTATAATAAAACGTTGCTCATTTTTAGCATAATTTAATAGGAGAAACACAATAATTCCATTTGTGTTTCTCCTATCTCCTTAATAACTTTAAAATTTTAATAAAAATAATGCCTATTAAAATAATTAATACAAGTGGAACTGTCGTTTCCACCAAAGGCGTAATTTCTTTTTGTCCTGCTATTTTTTCTAATTCATAGCTTATTACGCTAAAAAATAATTCTAGCTTTCCCAGCTTGTCCACGTTTACACTCTTACTCGTATTTATCTTATAGTCTTTTTCTTTTGATTTCTGTTCCTTATGAGTTTTTCTCCAGTTTTCATATTCTTCCTCAGAAAAATCGTTTTCTGAAATAGGATATCTCTTTTGAAACTGTTCTGTTTTATATCTCTCATTCGCAAGATGTCTTTCATCAAAATTCTTACTTCCTTTTAAAAAGAAATCATATTGAAATTCCTCTTTTCCATCTTCCGTTATTGTTCCATCCTGCTGATAGATGACAGGGTCATCCCATGTAACATCCATATTGTACCATTTTTCTCCTAATTTTACGATATTCCATCCGTGACTTTCCGTTGCTTCCCGGCTTATACCCTCGCCATCAATGCAACGACACTCTACCCCTGCCATAGTAAGAAGTTTATAAGTAAGCAGCATGTACCCCTGACAAGTAGCCTTTTGTTTAAATAATGCGTCGTA
This sequence comes from Velocimicrobium porci, assembly GCF_009696045.1. Classification (GTDB taxonomy): domain Bacteria; phylum Bacillota; class Clostridia; order Lachnospirales; family Lachnospiraceae; genus Velocimicrobium; species Velocimicrobium porci. Next base: position 74,256 of record NZ_VUMT01000003.1, read on the forward strand.
TGTAGTAAAATATATATGAGAATTATCATATTCCACAGCTTCAATCACATAATCATGAATTTTTTTTACCTTTGCATAATTTGAATCATTTTCCAAGTCAAGGTCTTCAAGAATCTGCTTAATTTTTACATTCACCTGCTCTAACTGATGATGATTTTCTTTCCATGTCATTTTTAATGTAATCTTAGCATTTCCAATCAATTCCGACTGGGTATGAATCTCCACTTTTTCCAAATTGTAAAACATATAGTCGAAATCATCTGATGTATCTTTACAATCAATCGTATATATTTCCTTTGGCAGTATCTCGTCAATGAATTGCTCATGAAATTCTTTATAGTCCGCCCCAAGATAATGAACAACTATTGTTTCTTCCTGATTGCACATGTGCTGATATATAATATCAATTAATTCTTCTCTCGTTTTCGCAATTTCTTCTGCATCACTGCTGAAAGAAAACATACCGCCTACTACACAACATATAAACAAAAACAATATTTTTATTTGCTTATTTTTTTGCTTCATTTTCCATCACCCTAATCACTTCTTATCTGCAAATTTTTTGTTCTATTTCTAAAAATGCTCCCATCAAAAAACAACCAATCTATGTTTTCTGACAAGAGCATTTGTTTCGATATAGTTAATGAAACAAGCTCCGTTAACGGATTTCCCTTAAAGTCTTTACCATTTCTGCGGCAACTTGTTCATCTCTTGTAACTACTAATATTGTATCATCTCCAGATACGGTTCCAACTACACCGGACCATTCAAGACTATCCATTGTAGCACATACTGCCTGTGCCATTCCCGTATAACAACGAATTACAACTAAATTATTAGCATAATCCACTTTATACACGGATGCTAAAAAGATAGAATAGAACTTGTGAGAAGCCTGATATTTTTCCTTTGGCTTGCCAACTGCATAGTGGTAATTTCCATTTGGATCAGCCACTTTCACAAGACGAAGTTCTCGAATATCCCTCGAAATTGTTGCCTGTGTAACAGCAAATCCTTCTTCTTCCAGCCGTTTAGATAATTCATTTTGTGTCGATATATTCTCGCTCTCGATTAAATTTAAAATCGCTTCCTGCCTCGTCATTTTTAAGCTGTTAAGCTCTTTCGTATTATTCATATCTTTCATCTTCATTAACCTCACATTATTCAAAATTGACTTTTTACCTTCTACCCTACTATAATTTCTTCAAATAATATCCATCAACCGTAATACCCTCGTTCATAAAGACAAATGCGTCAGGATCTAATAAATTTACCGTTTTCTTTAATTCTTTGACTTCATACTTTGAGATAACAACTGCATTTACTATCATATCCTCGTCCAAATATGCACCTTTCCCCGGCCAATAAGTAACGCCCCGACCAAGTACATTTGTTAGCTCATATTGCAACTGCTTATTCTTTGATATAATAAAACACAACATATTAATATTCTGATAGTGTGTCTTATCCATTGTAAAAGAAATTATTCCAGCATAAATAACCGAATAGCAGGCAATATTAAGGTCGAATAAAAAAGCACATATAAAATAAATCACTGCATTAACCGCAATTGAAATCTTTCCAACCGTAATCCGATTTGTATTATGCAAAAAATAAATACCAAGAATATCGACCCCACCACTACATCCGCCGGAACGGAGCATTAACCCCAATCCATATCCTGCCATAACTCCACCAATCAGACAATTTGGAAGCATATCCTTCAACAATGGTTCTGTTGGAATCGGAATTATAGATAAAAGAATTGTTTGTACTAAAAGACAAAACATTGTTTTTGTAAAAAATTGTTTCGAAATATATCGATATGCAATGTAAAATAAAGGTATATTTAATAATAAGTTAATTACACCTGAAATATCAAAGGAGGTCGGAAGTGGTATTGATGTATAACGACTGAGCAAAGTACGAATAATCTGTGCCAGACCATAAATACCTCCATTATACATTTCAACTGGTATAACAAACCAATTCACAGAAATAGAAAAAAGAATACATCCAAACACAATTTTCAAGTACTGGACGAAAATTTTTTCTGAGTCAAATAATGTAAGATAATAGTTCTTCTTATTTTCCATAACTGTACCCCCCGATTCATTGCAATCTATTAATCAGTCCACAACTGGCTTACAGCTAAAGACCGCTTTACAGTCACCAACTAGTTTATCGTCAGTTAGCTAATCTTAGTTTATCTGTTATATATTACATTAACAAATTTCAGCACCAACTTCAACATCTCTTTCCGGAACCATAAAAGATAATTTACCATTCTTATCCTCTGCGGAAAGAATCATTCCTTCTGATGTAAGTCCTGCTAATGTGGCTGGCTTTAAGTTTACTAATACCATAACTTTTTTACCGACCACTTCTTCTGGAGTATAATAATCTTTTACTCCGGAGACAATCTGCATGATGTCTTCTCCAACACGTACCTGAAAACATAATAATTTTCTGGATTTTTTAACCTCTTCACATGCTATAATCTCACCCACACGAAAATCCATGTTTATAAACTCTTCATAAGTAACTTCTAATATATTATCTGTATTCATATTTATTCTCCTTTACAACCGAATCACAAAGGTAATTTATCCTTTGAATCTAATTTCACCTTTTTTCTATAACTGCTAGGTGTAACATTTTTAAAATAGACAAAATTTCTCGTAAATGTTTTTACCGTATTATAGCCTACCTCAATTGCAATATCTGTCATAGCCATATTGGTTGTAACAAGCAATTGACAGGCAGAATTAATTCTCATAAAATTTAAAAATTCAAAAAAATTTTTTTCCGTCTGCAATAATAAAATACGATTTAGTTCCACAACTGTTATATCAAATTCAGCTGCGACAGATTGAGCAGTAATTTCTTCCTTATGATTATCTACAACATAGGAAACGACACGATACCCCAATTTTTTTTCTTTTATATTACAGGCCTGTAATACTGTTTGATATGTTTTCCTGTAATCTGTTATTTTATTCTCCATCCTGCTTTCAAATACTTTCGAAATATGAGCAGCATCTACATAACCAAGAATAGTCGCCAACTCTTCTAATGTATAATCTGTATACATTAAATAATTTAAAGTTTTGGCAACACGAATTTCATTCAATAAATTATTAAAAGTCAAACCCGTAGTTTCCATAATGTATCTGCTAATTGATGATTCGCTCATATAGAACAGCTTTGACAATTTACTTAACGTAATTTTTTCACTTAAATGAGCATAAATATATTTAAAAATTCGAGAACAACTGTTTTTTTCTGGGATTATTTCATTGTCCGGTTTCTCACATTCCTCACCTGCACGACAAAAACGGACAATTAACTCTGTAAGCAAGTTCACCGTATAAATATTATGAAATAGGTTGGGTTCCGGAAACTCCATTGTACATTCCACACCAACCTCATCCCGAATTTTCCGGAAGGATTCTTTTAACAATTTATGATATAATTCATTACAATGAACAACCGGTCTATCCTTTATCTTAGTAATTGTCGGAACTTCCTCATTAGATACATTAAACAGAGATTTTATAACATCATTAATTAAAACATAATTATATACCACAACATACAATTGAAACGTTTCTTTTACTTCTGTTATCTCTGTACAGTCCCACGGCAAAATACCAACCACCGTATCCTCTGTAATCTCATACTCCACTTCATTAATCTTCATCTTCCCTCTTCCCTTATTAAAAAATAGGAATCTTGAAGTCTGATGAAGAATGGGTCTCTTTTTTTCCTCTATAATTTCATAATTAAAAGAACAAAATCTCTTTTCATCTGTTTCCGAACAAAATTGATGCTGCAGCTCAACTGTATATTCCATATTTTATCTTCTCCTTGCATCAAGCGATTACAATATATCTCATCTTATCTCTCATAATAATACCATAAATGCAAGAAAAAGAGCAATATAATCTTTTGAAACAAAAACCACCATATAACATCATAATTGCATTATGCCGTTATATGGTGGATAATTAGTCTGTAATAATACTATTCTATTTTCTTAAGATTATTTACAAATCATCATAGCAATAGATAAGATTACTACGTTCATTACAAAAATAATTCCTAATAATTTTCCAACAAATTTACACCATGTTGGCCATTCAATCTTAGCAATCTGTAATCCACCCATTACTACTGCACTTGTAGGAGTAACTAAGTTTACAAGACCACAAGCTGCTGAGAAAATTAAAATCATAATTTCTGGGCTTAAACCAATGCTGTATGCTAAACCACCGAATGTTGGCATAGAAGCAGCTGCTAAACCAGATGTAGAAGGGATTAAGAAAGATAATCCTAAGTATACGATATAGCTTCCAACTGTAAATAGTGCTGGTGAAACGTTAGATAACGCATTAGAAGCATGTTGTAATACATATGCATCAAGACCTGTTGTGCTCATGATTACAGAGATACCTCTGGATACAGCGATAACTAATACAACACCTACCATATCAGCAGAACCAGCAACGAAAGAGTTAACAATTTCTCTTTCACCTAATCTGGAAGATACACCGATAATAATTGCTCCGATTAAGAACCATGCCTGTAATTCCTGGAAGTACCAGTCACCTAATACCTGTCCTGTTAATACAGCTGTCCAGCCTGGCATATTAACACCAAAACTAGCCCAAGGAATTAAACTGATAATCATGATTATGAAAGCAATTGCAAATATAATTAAAGCAACTTTCTGAGAACCTGTTAATTTAGTTTCTTCTTCTTCTCCTGCTTTACCATAAGCTTCAACAGAGTTCGCTCTTTCAACTGCAGAAAGAATGGATTTTCCTGAGTCTGCTTTTACTTTCTTAGCATAGCTCATAACGTAGATAATTGCTACAACTAATGAGGAAAGCCAAAGAAGTGCACCTACACCAAGAATAATTGTCTGATTTACTTGAATATCTGGATTTGAACCCTGTAATGCATCAATTGCTGCAGAAATAGCAAATGGGTTAACGGTAGATCCTAATACACCGACTCCGGCACCAAGTAAAATAACAGAAGCACCTACCATAGCGTCAAAACCTGCTGCAATCATTGTTGTAACAAGTAAAGCATAGAACGCCATTGTTTCTTCTGCCATACCATAAGTAGTACCGCCTAAAGAAAAGAGTGTCATAAGAATTGGAATTAATAATTCTTCTTTTCCTTTTAATTTACGAACGATAGTTGCAATACCCTCGTCTAATGCGCCAGTCTTAGTCATAACACCTAAGAAACCGCCTAATACAAGAATAAATACACAAACATCAATCGCATCAATAAAACCATTTGTTGGTGCTAACATAACCTGAGATAATGACGCAGGTTTAACGTCCCCACCTACAAACTGTGTAACAATTGCCAGTATAATGATAATTAAAATCAAGATACTGTATGCACTAGGCATCTGGAACTGCTTTTTTTGTTTGTTTTCCATATTTGTATCCTCCTCTTCATGTACGTAGATGAATTTTTTTGCATAAATATGCACTTCAAGACCTAATTATCCCCGTTTCCCATAGTAAAACTATAGAAAACGGGATATTTAGGAGTTATATTACGTCATAGATTATTATACACTACAACCTTTTTAAAATGCAAGTATGCATTCACGTACATCCATATATAGATGATATTTATTTTGCAACGATCTTTGTACCAGTTTCGCCAGTCATAGCTAAACCAGCCTTCTCTAAAGAAGTGATCAATGCTTCTCTGCCATCTTTAGATTCAACAAATGACATACAAGCCTCAACCTTTGGTAACATACTTCCAGGAGCAAAATGTCCTTCAGAAATATATTGACCTGCTTCTTCAAGATTGATCTGTGCAAGCTCTTTTTGATCCGGTTTGTTAAAGTTAATGCAAACACGGTCAACTGCAGTAAGAATCATAAGGATATCAGCATCAAGATCTGCTGCTAATTTAGCACAAGATTTATCTTTGTCGATAACTGCAGCTGTTCCCTGTAATCCTGTTTCTGTTTCAACAACTGGAATACCGCCACCACCAACAGTAATAACAACAACATCATCTTCTACTAATTTATTAACTACATTTAACTCTACAATTCTCTTTGGCTGAGGTGAAGGAACTACTCTTCTGTATCCTCTTCCTGCATCTTCTACAAATACATAACCTTTTTCTTCTGCAATCTTATCTGCTTCTTCTTTTGTCATGAAAGCACCGATTGGTTTTGTAGGTTTCTTAAATGCTTCATCTGCTGGGTCAACTACAACCTGAGTTACTAAACATGCAACTTCTTTTTTAATTCCACGATTTGCTAATTCTGTCTGTACAGCCTGTTGCAAGTGATATCCGATGTATCCTTGTGACATTGCGCCGCACTCTGGGAAAGGCATTGCTGCTGTTCCACCACCTTGAGTTGCGGAATATTCCATAGCTAAATTAATCATTCCAACCTGTGGACCATTACCATGACCAATTACAACTTTGTGACCTTGGGAAATTAAGTCTACAACTGTTTTTGCAGTATTTTTTACTAATTCTAATTGCTCTTCTGCATTATTTCCCAAAGCATTTCCGCCTAATGCAAGCACAATTTTCTTACTTTCCATTCTTCTCTTTCTCCTTTAATAAAGCAATTTTGCGTTATTTATCTAATAATCAAATTATAATTTATAATCAACAATTAGCATAATGTAGCGTATACAACTGCTTTAATTGTATGCATTCTGTTTTCAGCTTCATCGAATACAACAGATTGTTTGGATTCGAATACTTCATTTGTAACTTCCATTTCTGGAATACCAAATTTCTTAGCGATATCAGCACCGATTGTTGTGTTTGTATCGTGGAAAGATGGTAAGCAGTGCATGAAGATAGCTTCTGGATTAGCATTATCCATAACAGCTTTGTTTACTTGGTAATCTTTTAATAACTTAATTCTTGTTTCCCAAACTTCATCTGGTTCACCCATGGATACCCAGATATCTGTGTAGATAACGTCAGCATTCTTTGTACCAGCTTTAACATCTTCTGTTAATGTGATTGTACATCCGTTTTCAGCTGCGATTTCTTTACATGTTTCAACTAAAGATTCTTCTGGGAATAATTCCTTAGGAGCACAAGCTGTAAAGTTAAGTCCCATCTTAGCACAAGCAACCATTAAGGAGTTACCCATGTTGTTTCTAGCATCACCCATGTATGTGAAGTTTACGCCTTTTAAACGACCTAATTTTTCTTCGATTGTTAAAAGGTCAGCAAGCATCTGTGTTGGGTGGAATTGATCTGTTAAACCATTCCATACTGGTACTCCAGCATAATCAGCTAATTCCTGAACTAATTCTTGGCTAAATCCACGGTATTCAATACCATCATACATTCTACCTAATACACGAGCTGTATCAGCGATGCTTTCTTTTTTACCCATCTGAGAGCTTCCTGGATCAAGGTAAGTAACACCCATACCTAAATCTAATCCAGCAACTTCGAAAGAACATCTTGTTCTTGTAGAAGTTTTTTCAAATAATAATACGATATTTTTTCCTTCAAGATATTTGTGAGGTGTGTTTGTTCTCTTTAAATCTTTGAAGTTTTTAGCTAAGTCTAAAAGGTAACGAATTTCCTCTGATGTGAAGTCTAATAATTTTAAATAATTTCTTCCACGTAAATTTACTGCCATTTTTGTTCTCCTTTTCTTTTAAAAAAAATCTTTTTTATCAAGTATCTTATAAGTTAATTTATAAATACTATAGGCAATAGTAAGAGAAGAACTAAATCTTCTCTTACTAAAAATTTAAAACATTTTTAAATATAAGTCAAACTAAAATTAGTCTTCTCTTACAAGAGGCATGCTCATGCAACGAGGGCCCCCTCTTCCTCTTGATAATTCCGCACTTGGGATTTCAAGAACTTTGATTCCGTTTTGTCTAAGAATCTCATTTGTAACTGTGTTTCTCTGGTAAACAACGATAACACCAGGAGCAATACATAATGTATTAGAACCATCATTCCATTGTTCACGTTCAGCAGCGATTCTGTCACCGCCACCACACTGAATTAATGTAACTTTTTCAACACCTAAGTGTTTAGCAAGTACAGATTCTAAGTCAGATTCAACTTTAACTACTTTTAATTCACCTTCGTTAGCACCTTTAGTGATTTCATATACTGTTAAAGGTCCTAAGATACCTGGATGAATTGTAAATTTATCATAATCAATCTGTGTAAATACTGTATCTAAGTGCATCATAGCTCTGTTATTAGGAATATCAAAAGCTAATACTGTTTCAATTGTAGCATCTTTATCAGCAAAGATGTTTTTAGCTAATAATTCAATAGCCGGAGCCTGAGTTCTCTGAGAAATACCTACAGCTAATACTTTATCGTTGATGTTTAAGATATCTCCACCTTCAACATGTACTTTGCTGTTACGATCATAGTATTGAGCTACCTGATCTTTGTAATCTGGATGATATTTGAAAATATACTGTCCAAAGATTGTTTCTCTGTTTCTTGTTTCAGAGAACATTCTGTTAACACTTACACCGTTTCCGATACAAGCAAATGGGTCTCTTGTGAAGTAAACGTTTGGCATTGGATCTACTAATAATTCAGATGGATCTGTCATATAGTCTACTAAAGAACCGCTTTTATCATAATCAAGCTCGTTATAAACAATACCTTCGATTGATTTCATAACCATAGCTTTCTTATCATCATTATATTTCATCATGAAATCATAAATTCTTTTTACTTGACCAGCGTCTGTGATTCCAGCTTCGTCAATCCATTGATATAAGAATTCATCTCTGATTTCATCGCTTACGTTAAGAACGTCAGCCATAAGGTCTTCAAGGTATACTACCTCTACTCCATTCTCACGAAGAACTTTTGCAAATTCATCATGTTCAGCCTGTGCAACTTCTAAGAAAGGAATATCATCAAATAATAATCTCTCTAATGTGTCAGGTGTTAAGTTTTCTAACTCTTTACCTGGACGGTGAAGTAGCACTTTCTTTAGTGGTTTAATTTCACTTTTAACATTAATTGCTGCCACGTTTGTATCCTCCTTTTATAAATACGCTTTCGCGAAAAATATTGTTTTGAAAATGACGCGTGGGATCTCGGTCATTATAAGATGTCATATATCTTAATTAATAACATAAAACTTTTTATTAAATAAAAATAAGAGATAAAAGAGAACAAGTTATGTTTATATTTTTTATATCTTTTGTACATTTTACATATGACATCTTATAATGACCGAATATCGCTTTGTTCATTTTCACTCTCTCAAAAACGATTGGGCTGTTGTTTTTGATGTAATTACATAATACACAAATTTTTGAATAAATGTTTGAATTTTAGTCGGAAATATCTTGTATTTTCTACATTACTGACTTTGTCTTTTTCTTGTCAATTTGCACAAAGCTATGCACTATATTCTGTATAATTTACTAATATACATTAATTTTGGTCATTTTCCAATGAATATACATGCACAGTATTCGTGAATGTTTATTCAGCATTAGTTTAATAAATACATGTTTTGCAATAAAATCCTTGTATAAATAAGCATCACTATCCAAATTTTGGATAAATTTTCGTTTTTAACTAAATATTTATACCATGCTCAGTTTCTTCACATTTGCTGAGCATATTTTATTCGATGTTTGCCTGTTTTATACAATTTTTTTTACTTTTTTTGTCCATTAACAGCAAAAAACCTTGATTTTACGGCATTTCTTAAAACTGTTTGTTTTATTTTTCACTAATTTTTCTTTGTTTTTTCTTGCCATTTTTATGTCCACTTTGATAGTTTGTCTCTTTTTTTTTATTTTATGTATGTTTTGTACAATTTTTTACTATTGACAAACCAAACCTTTGAATTGTATAATGGAAAAAATTTGCCAAGCAGACAGTCATTATTCAATACAGCAAATTTTTTTTGCGCAAAAATGCACAAACACTATTATGATAATCAAATATAGAAAGGATTAGGTGGAAAAATGAAACATTTGATTGACCCAACTGATTTAACACTGGCTGAAATTGACGAAATATTAGAATTAGCCGAAAAAATTATGAGTGACAGACCAAAATATGCTGAAGTATGTAAAGGTAAAAAATTAGCTACTCTATTTTTTGAACCAAGCACTAGAACTCGTTTAAGCTTTGAAGCAGCGATGATGGAACTTGGTGGTAATGTAATTGGTTTTTCATCTGCAAATTCCAGTTCCGCTGCAAAAGGTGAAAGCGTTGCTGATACCGCTCGTACAGTTGAGAAGTACGCTGACATCATTGCAATGCGACATCCAAAAGAAGGTGCACCTCTTGTAGCTTCAATGCACGTTAATATTCCAGTAATCAATGCCGGTGATGGTGGTCATAATCATCCTACCCAAACACTTACCGATCTTCTTACAATTCGAGAAACAAAACATCGTCTAAATAATCTTACTGTTGGTTTTTGCGGTGACCTAAAATTTGGTCGTACCGTCCATTCATTAATCAAACAATTATCCCAATATGAAAATATGAAATTTATATTAATCTCTCCAAAAGAACTACAAGTACCTGATTACATCAAGGAAGAGCTTAACAAAAAGAATATACCATTCGAAGAAGTTGAGCAGATGGAAGATGTAATTAGTGAGTTAGATATTTTATATATGACTCGTGTACAAAGGGAGAGATTTTTTAATGAAGCTGATTATATCCGCTTAAAAGACAGTTATATTTTAGACCTTGCAAAACTTGAGCATGCAAAAGAAGACTTAAAAATTATGCACCCACTTCCAAGAGTAAATGAAATATCAGTCGAAGTAGATGATGACCCAAGAGCCGTATATTTCGACCAAGCAGAATATGGAAAATTCGTAAGAATGGCATTGATTATGAAACTGTTAAATCTGGATAAATAACAAGCAATCGTCAATCAAATAAGAAAAGCAATAGGAGGAAGCACATGTTAAAAGTTGACAGTATCGAAAAAGGAATCGTGTTAGATCATATTAAGGCTGGAAAAGCAATGCAAATATATAAATATCTTAATCTTGATAATCTTGATTGTAGTGTTGCCATTATCAAAAATGTAAAAAGCAACAAATTAGGAGCAAAAGATATTATCAAAATAAATGATAACATTGATATCAATTTAGATGTTTTAGGATACATAGATCCAAATATTACTGTAAACATTATCGAAGACAATAAAACGGTGGAAAAGAAACGTCTTGAACTGCCAGAAAAAATTGTAAATGTTGCAAAATGCAAAAATCCAAGATGTATCACTTCAATTGAGCAGGAACTCGACCATGTCTTCAAATTGGTTGATAAAGAAAATGGTGTCTACCGCTGTTTATATTGTGACCAAAAAGCCGGAAAATAATTGTAAATTTTCTACCCAAAATATGCTATATATTTATAAAAAACTTTTTAAAATAGAAACAATTTAAAATAGGTGTGATACGGCATCGTATCACACCTACACTATATATAGAAGAAACTCTCTATAGTATTCATTCGAATATACATTAATTATACAGACCAAATCTTGAATATATTCACTAATTTATTGTCTTTCTTCAATCTCTTTAATCATATTAACACGTTCCGCATGTCGTCCACCTTCAAATTCAGCATTCAGCCATTCGTCAACAATCATCTTAGCAAGTTCAATTCCAATTACTCTTGCCCCAAATGCTAAAACGTTTGTATTATTGTGTTGTTTTGAAAGCTTAGCAGAATAAGGCTCACTGCAAACTACAGCACGAACTCCTTTTACTTTATTAGCTGCCAGTGAAATTCCAACACCAGTTCCACAAATTGCAATACCGCAGTCTGCCTCACCACTCACAACAGCTCTTCCAACTTTTTCCCCATAAACAGGATATTCTACTCTTTCATTTGTATCTGTTCCAAAGTTAATTACTTCATGACCTTTTGACTCTAAATATTCTACAATCTGCTGTTTCATTTCCACAGCAGCATGATCATTTCCAATTGCTATTTTCATAAAATATGCTCCTTCTCTCAAAATTAAATTCGTTAAGTATAAAACACTCTATTATTCATTATTGCAAAAACCTGAAAAAAAGTCAACAACACATATTTTCTCATACATTATCTTATTAACAATTTCTTAAATCTCCCCCTATCCCATTGCCCCCATCTTTTTCCTATGATATAATTCTTGCAAACCAAAGGAAACAAACTGCCAATATGAGAGAGGATGATACAATGAGGGAATTTCTTCAGAAATATAAACATGGCTGGGTGCTGTTTTACATGATTTTTTATTTAATTTGGTTTTTCTACTTAGAAAACCGGACGAATATTATTTCTAAAACAATCCACATTACATTGGATGATAAAATTCCATTTAATGAATGGTTTATTATTCCATATATGATATGGTTTGCCTATGTAACCGCCGCTGTTTTATATTTCTTTTTTACATCAAAAGAAGACTATTATAAATGCACCGCATTTTTATTTATTGGAATGAGTATTTGTCTGCTTATCTATACTATATGGCCAAGCAGTCAGAATCTGCGGCCAACTACATTTACACACGACAACATTGCAACTCATCTTGTCCAATACATTTATTCGATTGACACTCCGACAAATATTTGTCCAAGCATACACGTGTATAATACAATAGGTGTACATATTTCAGTTTTGCAGAGTGAAAAACTAAGGAAAAACGCAATTATACGATATGGCTCTTTGATTACAGCAATATTAATCTGCCTTTCAACCGTATTTTTAAAACAGCACTCTGTTTTTGACGGAATTTGTGCAATTCTTTTAAGTTCTGTTATGTATATTGTAGTGTACAAAATAAATTACTCCCATCTTCTCGCACGTTATCGTGCCAAGAAAGATGAGAGTGTTGTCTACTAATTGAATCAACCAAATCCATATATTTTTCTGGAAAGCTGGTAACCTAAGACGATAATCTTATTACCGGCTTTTCCTTTTAACTGCATAGAACGACCAAGTACACAGCGCTTAACTGCCTTATAAAGCTGTTTATTGCTCTTTTTCAAAAATTCCCAAAGCTCCTCTTTTTTCGCTAAACTTTCTTCGCTTCCCTCTTTAATTAAAAATACCGAGCTGACGGTCATCATCATAGCAAGATATTTTGCCATATAATTTCTTAACTTCTTCTCTTTTAGCTTATCCAAATCATGTGCTTCTATCATAATTTTTGTTATTTTTATCTGTTGATCAATTCTTCCAATCATAACCTTTTCATTTACCGACTGGTCATCCCTTCCGATAAAATACCGGTAAAAATCAACATTAAGATAATACATCGTTTTCACAAATGGCAATGGCTGATATACAAAAATGTTATCCACATAAAATGTATGCTTTGGCAGTTCTAATCCACAATCCTTTAACAATTTTGTCCGATAGATAACAGAATGCATTAATATATTCTGACTTGTCTTAAAGTGCATAATATCAGACCATCCAAAAACACGGTTCTGAGGCATTGCAGTACGATAATCGATTACTTTTTGTTTATTTACAGATGGTTTTTCATACACATAATTTGCAATTAACATATCCAAACTTTGTGCATTCTCAACCATTTCCCTTAACACGTCAAGTATTTTGTGAAGTGCTTCCTCCTGAACCCAATCATCACTGTCAACAACCTTATAATATAACCCGGTTGCATTTCTAAGTCCTGTATTAACTGCCTCTCCATGCCCTCCATTTTCCTGATGAATTGCACGAACAATCGTTGGATATTTTGCAGCATATTCATCGGCTATTTTAGCCGTATTATCTTTTGACCCATCATTTACAATTAATATCTCTACGTCTTCTCCTCCCGGTAAAAGACTTTCAATCGCATGACTCATATATTCCTGAGAATTATAACAGGGAATTGCAATTGTTAATAATTTCATCTCATTTCCGTTACTGAAAACTTATAAAAAGTTATAAACTTTTATGTTTCATTCCTACTTCAATGTGTATGCTTTTGCACTGAATAAATCCAGATACTACTCACAAGTTCTTGTACACTCCATAGGCGTAAATTCCTGACTAACGTACCAGTACATATCTGCATTAACTTGAACGTGTTATGATACAGATTGTTGTTCTAACGTCGTTTCTCCATATCTTTTTAGATTCAAAGAAGCTTGGTAATCTCTATCTATCACGTTTCCACATTCACATTTGTAAATACGGTCTGATAACTTTAAATCTTTCTTGATATTTCCGCAACAACTACATAGTTTAGAACTTGGAAAGAATCTATCTGCAATAATAACTGGAATATTGTTCCATGCGGATTTATATTCTATCTGTCGTCTAAATTCTCCAAAACATTGTTGTTGAACTGCCTTAGATAAATGTCTATTCTTCATTATTCCTTTTACATTCAAATCTTCCATACAAATAAAACTTGGTTCTCATTTTATGATTTCAGATGTTGTCTGATGTAAATAGTTTTGACGAAGATTGGTTAGTCTGTGATTTAACTTTAAAAGTTCTTGTTCACTTTTTATAAGGTTACTTGTTTTACAGTAATTTTCTCCTTTCTTATTTTTCTCATATCTTCTTGATATGGAACGCTGTAACCTACGTTTTCTTTTCTCTAATTTCTTTACTTTTTGAGTTTTATTTATATTCTGATATTTATGCCCATTCGAACAGATTGCTAAATCTTTTATTCCTAAATCAATTCCAATTCCTTCGTTTGATGGAAGGGCAGAACTGTCTTCGTATTCCATTCCAATTGTAATCCACCAATTTAATCCGTCATATTTTATACGAGGATTCATGTACTTTACGTTTGCAATAGGAATACGACCATGTTCTGCAAGCCTGATCCAATTTAATTTCTGTTTGTTTTTCTTTTTCGAAGCAACGAATCCTTCTACTTTTACATGAGTGTCTGTAAATTGGATTTTTACATTATCCTGATAAAATTTAGGAACAGAACGTTTTCTGCTTTTAAATCGTGGGAACTTCGTATCTCCTTTAAAGAAAGCTTTATACGCTTCGCAAGCATCTTTTATTGCCTGCTTTGTAACATTATTTGAAATATTGTTCAACCAAGCATATTCTTCTGTCTTCTTTAATTTCGTAAATTCTTTTCGTAAATCTCCATCCGATATAAACTTTCCACCATTCTTATAATTCTCTTGCTCTCTACTCAAAGCCCAGTTATAAGCAAATCTGGCAGTATTAGCATATTGGAATAATTTAGTTTTTTGTTTATTATTTGGAATCAGCATTACTCGAATTGTTTTTGTCATTGTCTTCACCACCTTCTTCTATCAGTTCTTTTAATCCTTTTTTCTTATAATTGATTCCAGAGCCAATGGTAATTCTATCGAGATTCGGTTTTATATTCATCACTTGATTCAATTGTTCGTGTGAATAATATCTATATCCATTGCTAGAAATATGATGTGGATGAAGTTTTCCGTTATTGTCCCAATTCCGTAATGTTTGTGCTGAAACTCCTAAAATCTTTGAAAATTCATTGATAGAATAGTATTTGCTCATAATTAAAATCCCCTTATAATGTTTATACTTCATTCCATCAAGATAAGTTATAAAATCCAACAGATATTTATAATATTTTATAAGTTTAATTTATCTGTTTACCACCTCCCTTTTATGATTATTCTTATTTATAATTGTTCCGCAAGAGTAAGTGCTTTGTCTACAATCGCATCAATATTATAATAGCGATACTCTGCAAGACGTCCTAACAAATGTACATTCGGCAGTCTGTCAAGTTTCTCAACATATTTCTGATACAATTTTTCATTTTCTGCATTTAGAATTGCATAATACGGAATTTCTCCCTGTTTTCCGCTATAGGAAAAAGGATACTCTTTCATAATGGTTGTTCCATTCTGTACTTGTCCTGTTAAATATTTATATTCCGTAATTCTTGTAAAATCTTCCGACACGGTATAATTGACTACACCATGTGTCTGATAATGTTCTTTCTCATAATATTCACATTCAAAACGTAAAGAACGATAAGGAAGTCTTCCGTATTCACAATCGAACAATTCATCAATTGGTCCTGTGTAAATAACTTCTCCTTTAAATTCGTTTCCATCTGCATATACTTTATTTCCGATAGTCATAAACTCGTTCGCAGGTGAATTCAATCTCACTTCAATATTTTTATGGTTTAACATATTATCAAACAGTGCTGTATATCCGTCTAACGGCATACCTTGATATGTATCTTGAAAGTATCGATTATCTCTCGATATAAAAACAGGAACTCTTCCGGATACAGAAGGATCAATTTCCTCCGGTTTTTGTCCCCATTGCTTCATTGTATATTTAAGAAATACATTTTCGTAAACAAACTGAGCAATATCCTGAATTTCTTTCGACTGGTTCTTTCTCAATTCCAAAATTGGTATCTTTACATTTTCACCATACTCTTTGATAAGAAGCTCCTCTAATTCTTTTGCTTTTTCTACTCCATAAACCAACTCTAATGTATTTAAATTAAACGGAATCGGAAGCATTTTTCCATTTACATTACCTACAACCTCATGGCTGTAATCATACCATTTGGTAAATTGGGACAGATAATCGTAAACATGCTTCATATTTGTATGGAAAATATGTGGACCATATTGATGAATCAAAATTCCATGCTCATCCTGTACGTCATAACAATTTCCACCAATATGATTTCTTTGTTCAAGAATTAACACTCGTCTGCCTTTTTCAGCCAACTGTCTTCCCACTACTGCTCCGGCAAAACCACAGCCTATAACAATTACATCATACACGTTGTTCTCTCCATTCTTATTATTAATAATTTATTTTTTTATCAAAAAACTCTTACTCACTGACAATATTCATTATAACATTATTTTTGTTTGTTAACAGTACCTATTCCTTAAAAAATTCTTAATTCGCGTTAATATGTATATTTTTGTAACAAATAATTCGGTTATATTCCTCGCCGACGCAATGCAATTCTGCTCAAAGCGTTTTTGCTTTATAGGAGACGAAGTTTCCTATAAAGTAAAAAAAGGAACAGAGGAGTTTCCCTTTGTTCCTTTTCTTTTTTACGTAATAGTAACTTTTTTAAATCCAAAAGAATGAACGATTTCTTTTAATTCTTCCATATATGGAGTATCCGGTGTTGAATATATTGCTTTTTCTTTCCTTACACCAATCGGACGATACTTAATTAATTTATACTGTATTTCACTTTGTTTATTATAATTTTGTAAAAGTTCCGCCGTTTGAATTACTGTTTTCTTTGTATCAAATAATTCCGGAACAATAACCGTTCTTACCTCTTTTAACTTTTCTCTCTCTGCCAATTCCACTGCATTTGTCAAAACAATCCGATTCTCATTTTCAGTCACTTTAATATGGTCTTCAAGTGAAAATGCCTTTATATCCAACATAACACCTTCTATCTGTTCAAGAATCGGCAATATTTGTTCGAAAGAAAACGTGCCATTGGAATCTAATAATACATTTAATCCCCTCTCACTTAGAAGAGGAATTACCTCTTCCAAAAACTCCCTTTGTAAGGTACATTCTCCACCTGAAAATGTTACACCTCGTATAAATGGTATATTGACTGCAATTGTTTCCACTAATTTCCCTGGTGTATATACGGTTGTTTTTGGAGAACTGTTATACGGACAAGCCTTTAAACAGGCATCACATTCCACACATTTTTCTTTCTCATAAACAACTTTCTGTTCCTTTATGTAAATTGCACCTGTAGGGCAGTGGGACACACAGTTGCCACATAATTTACATAATGATATTGTTTCCGGATTATGACAATACTGACAGTTAAAATTACAGCCTTGAAAAAATACCGCTGTTCTGCATCCGGGTCCATCAACTGCACTAAACGGAATAATCTTGTTGATAATACCAACGTGTTTCATATTATCTTACCTTCCGTTCCAGTACATGGCTGTTCTTTACAGAATCAAGACCCAATTTCGTTGTATCTAATAAAACATTTTCTCCATTTTTAAGTTTTTCCATCTCAGAACGTTTCACAAGGTAACCGGTAATTCGAACTACATCGCTATTGCTTGAATAGAACGAAAGATAACGAACTCCTTTTTCAAATGCTCCCTTCACTACATCAATCAAGTAGGCAGGATTTTTTTCAACTGTTACCTCAATTGGGAATATGTCACCAATACCAGAAGGAAAGTATGGATGAAATTTACCGCAATGGAGTAAATGTTCGGCAAAATTTTCTGGCTCTTCTCCAATCGGAATCCGGCATCCCGGCGTAGAGTCCACATCAGAATCAATTCCAACCTGTGCATGAAGTAAAAAATGTCCTCCTGTTATTTCACAATATGGATTATTATGATTTTTCACGAAAGAATCAATTGCTTGAATAATCTCAACACCTAAATCATCTGCCAGCTTGGAATGACCAAACCTTCCTTCTATATTCTCTTTTTCCAATAAGTTATTAACGCAGTCTGCAAGACCAACAATTCCATACATTGCCGTAAATCTCTCACGTTTTATAAATCCTTCTTTTGCCAAAAAATTGCTTTCAAAGAATCCACTTTCTTCAACAATAAAACGAATTCGCTCATCCATATAAAGAGCCATAATTTCCAATGCCTGTGGCAATACATCTTCAAAAAATTCTTTTTTATTGTGGGCTTTTTTTGCCAAATTTCCTAGTAGCATCCGACATAAAGTATAAGAACCTCCTCCAAGCTTTAAACCGTTATAACAGCTGGCAATTACATAATCGTCACCTAACTCATTCTTAAACATCTGATGATTAGCAAAACTTGGCTTTGCACTTTTTAACGCCGTCTTGGCTGCTAATTCTGCAAAAGAATCCGGAGTAATATCTTTATCATATTTTAAAGTTAAATTAGGAACCGCCTGTTCTAATTCCTGCTCTAATTCCAGAATAATCCGTCCTGCCTTTGTTTCTGTTGGCCCAATATTCGCATGGCAGAATGAATCTAAAATCGTTCGATCCATGTGAATCAAAAACAAACGAATTGCTTTTTTTGCTTCTTCCTCGTCTTTTACAAATGGTTCTAACAGTTCACCCAAATTACCAACATAAACCGGGTAATTTGTTACACTGGGAACATGTTTATAAAAAATCAATAAGGCATTCGTTGCCTCCCATATATCCCTCGGTGGCGTAAGACCTAAAAATTCACTTCCATGCTCCAAAAAAGCCTGATAATCAGGAATAATGTATCTTGGTCGAACCGGAGCATGCCCTTCACCCAAGTCACAGATTACTTTCTCTTCAGGGTCATTACTCATCAATTCTTTTAATCCTTCCGGATATTCCAATACTTCCATTAATGAATCCGCAAGCACTGCCATTTTAGAAACCTTTTGTTCATGTGTAAGCTGATGATTTTTGATTGTTTCTAAAATTTCATTTCTTGCTTCATTTACCCGTTCCATAGAAATCTCTTTCATAAAATTTCTCTTCACTTTACCATCTCCTTTTTAAAGTTTTATTATACTCCTTCTTCTTTAAAAAGGAAAGGACGTTTGCTTTGATGAAATCTTAATTACAGTAACTTAAAAACACATTTCCTGCCTCTTCAAACAGTTTAGTTCCAGCAGACAAACTGAATTTTTTCTTGCCGGATTGAGGATCAAATATCGTTACACTTGTTTCATCATAGCCAATAACTAATACCGCATGTGTATTATCTTTCATTGCGATAACCGGACGATCACCACTTACAAAATATAATATCTCTTCTAAATTACAACCGGTTAAATTGATTGGCGATTCAAAATGTTTCTTTAATACATCATAGATTGATTTTCCGTTATCGGTAAGTTCATTTATATCCGCACTAATATGATTGTATTGTAACATCATAGATAAACATGCACCAACGCTGTCAATTGATTCTGTTACTTTCACTTCCTTTAACTGGTTCAACGTCTTATGATTATATTTACCGCTTCGTTCCCATACCAACTGATGTTTGCCATCAATCACAACACCGACATTTTCATCTGCCATTGCAATTGCCTCACTGACATCATCGGTACTTCCAATTATGGAACCATACGCCTGTATATAATACTTTTCACCCACTATTTCCTCTTTGTCCAGATGCAGAGTTGTATCCTGCTTTAATACTGCATTCATCGTATCATATACTTTTGGAACATTTTTCATTGCAAACCCTTCCGGCATAAATAAATACCACTCTGTTTTCGTCAAATCTGTTACTCTTGAACGAAGACCAATAATATTATTATCTTCTTTTCCCTGACTTAAAATACTGTCACTGGAAATAACTTTATATCCATCTTTGCTTTTCTTCATACGAATCAACTGGGCAACTGTATCTTTTATTTTAGCATCTGTAATATAAACACCTTTTTGCCGATACTCTTTCAAAACCGTTCCATCATTATCAGCAATTTCTAATTTATAAGCAGGAACTAATACCGTTCCATCTTTCATTTCCTTAATATCCGCTTTTTTCACATAACCGTACAATACATGGTTATCTAAACTTCCAAGAATTTTTATAATTTCACCTTGGGGTGCTTTGACTTTTTTCTTAGTTCCTTTTTCTAAGTCATAAATTATCATAGCTTCTTCCCCGCTTTTTCCTTCAAGCCATGCAATCGCATGTTTTCCAGGCATTGCCGCAAAATTCTTTTCCGTTATGTTAGTCGCTATTGTACTCACTTCTCTTGCATTGATATCGTAGGAATAGATTGTATTATTTAATGTAAAATAAAACACGTCTTTATGATTTGCATAACTGAAACCTTCAATATCTTCCTTTAAAATCTGATAGCTTGTTTCCAGCGGAATACATACTTTTTCCTCGATTTGTTTTGTTTCTATATAAAAACGATAAAAGATTAAGGCTACTTTCCCTTCATAATCGCCACGATTCATATAACCATAAACCGTGAAATCGATATTCCCACTGTCATCCATATTCAAAATACGAATATTGTGCTGGTCATACCCTTCCCTGATATAATCATTCTTATCGCTCATAAAGGAAAATACACGGACTGCTTCATTTTCAGCCAGGCTATAGTACCAAAGCTCACCATTTCTTACAAATGCAACTTTTCCATTTTCACCACTTGTTACAATGTCAATATCTTTGTCATTTGTAACTCCAATTTTAAATTCTCCCTTTCCAAGACTTGCCAGATTAATATCAAACATTGATTCCATTGTACGCTCGTAATTCAAAAGATAAATCCGGTCAGCTGTATAACGAATCCGATAAAACTCCTTAACTGAATAAATTTCTTTTCCAGAATCGGTCTTAGCAGAAACAAAGTATTCTAACTGAACAGCCGCTGTCTCCACATTAAATTCCTTTATTGTTGGAACAATGTCAGTAATTACAGTCGGGTTTAAGTTTCCCCAGCTAAACATATCAAAGCTTGAATGTATTGTTACTTTTGCAAAAGAACTTCCGTCCTCTGTGCCATCTGTTTCTAAATATTTAGCTAATGCTTGAGCCTTTTGTTTATCTAAACTACTCTCATGAAAGTTATTTATAAAATCCATTTTCTGAGCTAAGTAATAATCTGTTTCGTAATATTTTACTCGCGTATAGTAATTAATCTTTTTACTGTTATTTGTAACTACTGTTATTTTTGCCGCATATTCCTTTCCCGTTACAAAATTCGCTTCGAACTTTATTTTTGCACTTTTTCCATTTTCTATTTCGTCTAATGCACTAATTGAGCCGGAATCCAATAATATATTATTTTTTAATTCCCGGATTTCATATTTTATTTTTTTTACAATACTCTCGTTTTCCTGAATTCTTACCTGAAGTGTTTTATCATTATCAATTGGTGTCATTGACTCACGAATCACATTTGCCTCTATATTTCCACTATATCCATGCAGGCGATTAATCACATACCCACCTGACTCAATATACAACAACGGAAATGATGCATCTTCCATCTTTACAGCTGAAGTTAAATTAATTTCTTCTTCTTTTATATTTTCACTCATAAATATTAAAGTCGCAATAAATACCGTGGTTAATACAATTATCTTATATACTCGCTTATACATTTCTCTATTTCACATCCTTATCTTCCCATTGTATCATTTTTTTTCAAAAGTTCAATGTTCTTTTTTTGGGAAATAAAATTTTTATTCAGAACAATCAACTTTTTTATTATTACTGCATATATTAGGATAAAAAAGATGAAAGGGGCTACTATGAATATTTCAGATTCTTTCCGCGAGAATGTGGAAAAACTAGAAATTCCAAAATATCCATTTTACGGATATGATAACTCAGAAGAAATCGATAAGGATGTTGATTACATAAAAAGTCTTTATCCATCGGATGTACAGTTGATTCAACGTGAAGTAGAAGAAGAATGTGATAAGCTAGAATATGATGGAAGCTGTATGTTTGACCTCTATCCTGATCGCGTACATTTAAATACAATTGTTGATAAAATTTATGATACGGTTTCTGCCACTAGCGAAGACGAAGTATCAAAAGAAGAAATTAACAATTCCAACATTGCCAACTCCCCTTGGCCATGGAATCATTGTGGACCAAACAGAACCTGTCCTCCACCCAGACCTGACCATCGTCCGGATGGCAGACCCAATTGGAGGAGAGATTTAATAGAATCGCTGCTGTTTAATGAAATGCTTCATCGAAGAAGACGCCATCGCAGCCGAAAGAGATGGACGAATTATTAAGCGAAATACGTTTAATAATCTTCGTTTAGAAATGGCGTTACCACTTTAACAATTGTTTTTCCTTCTTTCTCATTATAGGTAAAAACAATATTTAAATTAATTTTTTGGTTCTCAATTACTACATTCGAATGAAGCAAATCCGAATATCCATAAAAGGAATAGAAATTATCTCCCTTCACTTCCTTAACTAGAACACCATGATATTGGTTTAGGAACTGTTTTGCACATTCTCTCCCTTCTGCAAAAGTTAATTTCTCATTATATTCTTTTTCCTGCAAAAGAGAAGTTGTCTTCTCTGTATACGCATCAATAAAGGAATTATAATGGAACTTAGCTTCTGCCATAACCTGTGTAAATGCTCCTATCCAAAGAACCGATAAAATTACAAAATAAAATTTTAATTTTTTATACATGATAAAACCTCCATGTCTGGTTATTATATACATTGTTAGTATATATTCTTACCAAACCATGGAGGTTTATTCGAACTACTTTATTTTGAATATTTTTGTGCCAAATCAATACGAATCAATGATTTACGCAATGCTAATTCTGCACGCATCTCATCAATTTCTCCGTCGCCACTCTTAAGTCTTCGTTCAGCACGAATTTTAGCTTCCTCCGCACGATGAACATCAATTTCATCTGGCCATTCACAGGATTCAGCCAAAATAACAACTTTGTCGCCTAATATTTCAACAAATCCATCATGAAGTGCTGCTTCTTTCACTTCATCTCCATTGATAATACGCATAACTCCTGGTGAGATTACTGCTGTCAACGGAATATGACCAGCTAAAACACCGATTTCTCCCTCGGTTGTTTTTAACTCCAGCATTTCTGCATCTCCGTTAAAAAATTGACGTTCTGGGCATATGACCTGAACATTAAATAATTTTTCTGCCAATAGAATCCCTCCTATTTGCCTTCTACTCTTGCAAGAACGTCGTCAATATTACCTGCATTCAAGAAATAACTTTCAGGAATATCATCATGTTTACCCTCTAATATTTCTTTGAAACCTTGAATTGTTTCTGCAATTGGTACATATTTTCCTTTTAAGCCTGTAAACTGTTCTGCAACGTTGAATGGCTGAGATAGGAATCTTTGAATCTTTCTCGCTCTGGCAACTAATAATTTCTCATCTTCAGAAAGTTCATCCATACCAAGAATTGCGATAATATCTTGTAACTCCTGATATCTTTGAAGAATTTCCTGAACACCACGAGCAACTTTATAATGCTCTTCTCCTACAATACGAGGATCCAAGATACGGGAAGTTGACTCCAATGGGTCTACTGCAGGATAGATACCTAACTCTACAATAGAACGGGAAAGTACTGTTGTCGCATCCAAGTGGGCGAATGTTGTAGCAGGAGCCGGGTCAGTTAAGTCATCGGCCGGTACATATACAGCTTGAACAGATGTAATAGAACCATTCTTTGTAGAAGTAATACGTTCCTGTAAAGCACCCATTTCTGTCTGTAATGTTGGCTGGTAACCTACGGCACTAGGAATACGTCCAAGAAGGGCGGAAACCTCAGAACCTGCCTGTGTGAAACGGAAAATATTGTCGATGAATAACAATACGTCCTTACCACCCTTATCACGGAAATATTCCGCCATAGTAAGTCCTGTAAGACCTACTCTCATACGGGCTCCAGGTGGCTCATTCATCTGTCCGAATACCATTGTTGTTTTATTGATAACACCAGATTCAATCATTTCATAGTATAAGTCGTTACCCTCACGAGTACGTTCACCTACACCAGTGAATACGGAATAACCACCATGCTCTGTAGCAATGTTTGTGATTAATTCCTGAATAAGAACGGTCTTACCTACACCGGCACCACCGAACAAACCAATTTTACCACCTTTTTGATAAGGACAAAGAAGGTCAACTACTTTGATCCCTGTTTCAAGAATCTCGGTATTTGTAGATTGTTCTTCGAATGCAGGAGCCGGTCTGTGAATTGGATTATGCTCAACACCTTTTGGTGCTGGTTTATTATCAATTGGCTGACCAAGTACATTGAACATACGACCCAATGTATTTTCACCAACTGGAACGGAGATTGGTCCGCCAGTGGCTTTGGCTTCCATACCACGTACAAGACCATCGGTTGGTCCCATGGCGATACAACGAACTGTATCATCACCAAGATGCTGTGCAACTTCTACAACTAATGTAGTACCGTTATTCATCTTGATATCAATTGCTTCATAAATCTCTGGAAGATGACCTTCCTGGAATTTAATATCAAGTACCGCACCGATAATCTGAGTGATTTTTCCGATATTTAAATCTGCCATTGTTATGCTCTCACTCCTTTAATTTATAATTTGTCTTACATATTAGTTGATAGCTGAAGCACCAGCAACAATTTCTGTAAGCTCTTGTGTAATGGAGCTTTGTCTTGCTCTATTATATTTCAATGATAAATCTGCAATCATATCCTCTGCATTATTTGTAGCATTATCCATGGCCTGCATTCTGGCACCATTTTCACTGGCAAATGCCTCAACTAATGCGCCAAAAATTTGTCCATTAATATATTTTGGAATGATTTGCTCTAATACTTCCTCTGCTGCAGGTTCATAATTCATCAAAGTCAACTGTTCCGCTGACGTCTCTCCATCTTTTTCTTCTGCCGGTGTAAATGGCAGAAGCTTAGTAAGTGTTGGAATATGAACTACCGTATTCTTAAATATTGTATACGCAATATAGATTTCGCCTACCTCATCATTAGAGAAAGCATCTAATACGGCTCTTCCGATTTCAGCTGCATCACTGTACAAAGGTGCATTCATGACTTCTGAATAATCTGCCCGAATGTCATAGCCTAATCTTGCTAACGTATCTTTTCCTTTTCGACCTACCGCATATACGATAATGTCCTCTTTTGGAATATCTCCTTTTGTAAGAAGCTTTACTACGTTGGCATTATAGCCCCCTGCAAGACCTCTGTTTGAAGTAACAACAATGATAGCTTTCTTCTTCGAAGTTCCTCCTGACAGCATTGGATGTGATATATTACCGGACTTCTTAAGCATCGTATTAATCGCATCATACAAATGTTCAAAATATGGTTTTGATTCCTCTGCATTTGTTTTTGCTTTCTGAAGCTTAACAGTAGATACCAGTTTCATAGCCTTGGTAATCTGTCCGGTGCTTTGAATACTTCCTTTACGCCTTTTGATATCTCTCATTGAGGCCATCGTATCACACCTCTCTATTCATTCGCAAATTGCTTTTTGAATTCTTCAATTGCCTTGACTAAGGTTGCTTCTGTTGCTTCATTGATTACTTTCTCCTCACGGATGCTCTTAGGAATCTCAGGATACTTGGTATCAATATATTCGAATAATTCTTTTTCAAACCTTAAAATATCAGATACTGCAATATCCAATAAATATTTCTTTGTTGCAGCATAAATAATAATTACCTGATATTCAACCGGCATTGGCTGATACTGAGGTTGTTTCAGAATTTCCTTAATACGCTCACCTTGTGCAAGCTTTTCTTTTGTATCAGCGTCTAAGTCTGAACCAAATTGTGAGAATGCTGCAAGTTCACGATACTGAGCAAGCTCAATACGAATTGGTCCGGCGATTTTCTTCATTGCCTTAATCTGTGCAGAACCTCCTACACGGGATACAGAAAGACCCGCATTAACAGCAGGACGGAAACCTGCATTAAACATTTCTGTTTCCAGATAAATCTGACCATCTGTAATAGAAATTACATTGGTTGGAATATATGCAGATACGTCACCAGCCTGTGTTTCGATAATTGGAAGAGCTGTTAAAGAACCGCCGCCCAATTCATCCGAAAGCTTAGCTGCACGTTCCAACAATCTGGAATGAAGATAGAATACATCACCAGGATAAGCTTCACGACCTGGTGGTCTACGAAGAAGTAAGGAAAGTGTACGATA
Source organism: Velocimicrobium porci (assembly GCF_009696045.1). Classification (GTDB taxonomy): domain Bacteria; phylum Bacillota; class Clostridia; order Lachnospirales; family Lachnospiraceae; genus Velocimicrobium; species Velocimicrobium porci. Next base: position 100,923 of record NZ_VUMT01000003.1, read on the forward strand.
TGCAACCGCATGTTTACTTAAATCATCGTATACAACAAGTACATCCTTTCCTGCTTCCATCCATTCTTCACCGATTGCACAACCGGAGTATGGAGCAATGTATTGTAATGGAGCAAGTTCACTGGCAGTAGCAGCAACGACTGTTGTATAGTCCATTGCACCATATTCTTCTAATGTCTTAACAATTGTTGCAACAGTAGAAGCTTTCTGTCCAATTGCAACGTAAATACAATTTACGCCTTGTCCTTTTTGATTAATAATTGTGTCAATTGCGATAGCAGTTTTACCTGTCTGTCTATCACCGATAATTAACTCACGCTGACCTCTTCCGATTGGAACCATGGAGTCAATCGCCTTGATACCAGTCTGAAGTGGAGTGTCAACTGATTTTCTGGAGATAACACCAGATGCAACTCTTTCGATTTGACGGTATTTTTTAGATTCAATAGGACCTTTTCCATCAATTGGCTGTCCTAATGCATTTACAACACGTCCTAACATTGCATCACCAACAGGTACTTCTACTACCCTTCCTGTTGTCTTAACAGTGTCACCTTCATTTATACTTTTGGAATCACCAAGAAGTACGGCACCTACGTTATCCTCTTCCAGGTTAAGAACCATACCAAAGATTTCATTTGGGAATTCTAGCAACTCACCAGACATCGCATTTTCCAATCCATGGATACGAGCGATACCATCGGCAACCTGAATAACCGTACCTACGTCAGAGACTTCCAGCTTAGTGCTGTAATTCTTAATCTGTTCTTTGATTATAGAACTGATTTCCTCAGGTCTCAAATTCATGATTCACTTGCACCTTCTTTCTTCTTTAATAAAAAGCCTTATTACTGAAGTTGTATTTTGGACAAATCCTTCGCCATCATAGATAACTTAGTACGGATACTGCTGTCCACAACTCTATCGCCAATACGGATAATTAGCCCACCAATCAGAGCTTTATCCACATTATAATGCATCTCAAACTGTACATATTTTGTAACTTGGAGAAGTCTGCTTTCTATGTCTTTCTTCTGCTGGTCATTAAGTTCTGTTGCTGAAGTTACATACGCTACTCCGATATTTTTATATTCTCTGACTTCATCTAAGAAATACTGGAATATCTCATTCATATCGTTATAACGTCCTTTATTAACGATTATAACTAAGAAACCAACAATTGTATCAGAGAAATTACCCTTAAAGATATTCTCGATTACACTTACCTTTTCTTCTCTCGTTATCTTAGGATGATTAAGGAGCTTCGAAAGTTCCTCATTTTGAGCAAATGCATCTAAAACCGCACTAGCTTCTTTAGCAACTTCATCTAATGTATTCTCTTCCATTGCCAGCTTAAACAGCGCTTCGCCATAGGTTTTAGAAACTAATTTTGCCATGTCTTATCACCCATCTCTTTTAAAGTGTTTTCAATTAACTCAGCCTGCTGTTTTTCATCCATAGAAGCAGCAACAACTTTTCCTGCCATTAAAGATGCAAGAGAAATCATTTCTTGTTTTACTTCATCTTTAACTTTACTCTTTTCGAGTTCAACTTCTTTGTTTGCTCTGTCAACGATACGGGCAGCTTCTTCTTTTGCACTGCCTACAATATCATTTTCTTTCTTAAGAGCTTTTTTACGAGATTCACTTAAAATAGCCTCGGCTTCTTTATTAACCTCGCTGATTTTCTTTGTATATTCTGCTTTTAAATTAACAGCGTCTGTTTTTTCTTTTTCAGCAAATTCCATTTCATCTTGGATTCTCTGCTGTCTTTTCTTTAAAAATTCTCTAGCTGGATTAAATAACAAATAGGATAATGCTGTGAATAATACAAATACAGCAATTAATTCAATGCATGTGTCTACCAGCAATTGCAAGTCCAGACCAAATAGTCTGTCAACGCCGTCAATTGACGTTGTTAAAAATACGTTCACTTTACGGCCTCCTTTCGTCGCTTTGTTGTCTTAACGCAGCGATAAATTAAAGTTTACCGATAAGTGGGTTAGCAAATAACAGGATAAGTGCGATAACTAAACCGTAAAGACCTGTTGTTTCGGCAACAGCCTGTCCTAAAAGCATGGTAGACATAATTGTTCCTCTTGCACCTGGGTTACGACCTACTGCAGCAGCACCATGTCCTGCAGCAACACCTTGTCCAATACCAGGACCAACACCGGCGATCATTGCTAAACCTGCACCAATTGCTGAACAAGCTAAAACTAAACCTTCATTTGTTATATTCATGATATGTTCCTCCTTAATAAATAGTTATTTTTTATTGCGCTGCTTCGTCACCGATAGCATCTGCAACAAATACCATGGTTAACATAAGAAATACGAATGTCTGGATTGCTCCAGAGAATAAATCCAGATATGCGTGTAACGCTGCTGGCCATACGAGGGTTAATGCTTTTGGAATTAATCCATATACTAAGGAAAGCATAACCGTACCTGATAAAATATTACCAAACAAACGTAGTGACATTGAAATTGGTGTTGCAAATTCACTAATCAGGTTAATTGGGAAGAATAAGAAAAATGGTTCAAATAATGCTTTGATTTTGCCCATTTTCTGATGCTTAAACCCATTAAACTGAATCATAACCCATGTAATGAGGGCCAACGGAAATGTTACACCAAAATCGGCTGTTGGTGGTCTAAGACCAAACAAACCTGAAATGTTGGATACCAAAATAAATGCACCCAATGTACCAATATAATTGGCAAACTTTGGTCCATATTTTGCTCCCATGTTAGAAATAACAAGATTATCTATCATTTCCACTATCATTTCAACAAAATTTAAAAATGGACCTGGTACTTTATTAGGATCCGCATTCTTAATCGCCCGGTTTGCAAAAATTGCAAAGATAATCAGCACAGCCATAACAATTAGTATGGATATATGCGTTGTTGTGATATACAACTCCTGACCAAATAAATGGTATTTCGCATATCCCTGCGCACCCAGGCTTACGTCGCTGTCTGCACGAATGAGATTGATACCGCCAGGTATTCCCCTCGCCATTAAAGCGATTCCTTGATTCACATTCTCACCTTCCTTTATAAAGCAATTTGCTTGTTATTCCCTTATGAATAAATGGCTGGATATAGGCTGATATTTTTAATGTCAATATTCCCAAAACAACACCAACCAGATTCAACCAGTCGGATAAATATAGCGCTATAACCACAGCCAGAATCATAATCATCATCCGGATTGCAGTCATCTTCCGAGCGTGCTTAATCGCACCATCTTCTTCTAAATCCAATGTTTTTTCTAATGATTTAAACATATGAATTGCAAGAATAAGTGCTACCACACCTCCATAGCATACACCTGCAATAAAAACACCACTTCCCTTGGTTGCAGCTCCTCCAATTAAGCAAATAATAAAGGATAGCCCTACAATACCAATAAGAAGATCCCAAAAGGTTTCCTTTTCTTCCCTCATGACATCCTCCCATCTCTTCAATCTTTATAACGCTCATTATCATCTGAGCATGTTTCCCTTTGCTTCTTTAAATCATCAAAGTATTTTTGTTGTGCCTCTTCTTCTTTTAAATCCCTCAAATAAAAATTTTTTGTTATAATATACACACTGCGAAAAGCTGCACATACACCTAGTACAATAAAAATAATGAACCAATACTGAGTGTTCAGCCACTTATCCAGCTGATAGCCGATAAAAGCACTTAAAAAGATTGGTGTCATCATTGTAATACCAATCTGTGATATCATCATAATGGCACGCCAGATTTTTTTATCTTCTCGTTTCATGCTGTACCTCTGAAATTCTGTATTTTTAGTACTAATAATAACATTATATACACTTTATCGTAAAATGTCCACAATTATACATACAAAAAAAGAAATTAATTTTTATGAAGTCACAATGTATAATTAAAAAATATTATTAAAAGTATCTCAAAATTTAATAAAATTATCAATAAATTAATAAATATTATTATTCATTAAATTTAGCTAACAATCTTTTGTTTTTTTGAATGATTTCATTTCTTTTTTAACAAAAAATGATTTTTTCTTATTATTTTATCACAGATACAAGTTTCTTTGTTATCTTTTTTCAAAAAACTAATATTGAACCAGCTATGCTTCTGAATAATTATACATTTTACTTTTACCACTTTTATACCCTATTAAAAACTTATATTCTATATTAATCCCATAATTACAATCCTATATTCGAAAAAATTTTTCTTTCTTAGATTTTATTTGGTGTATTTTCATTACATTTTCCCTTTTTATTTTTTTCTTCTCATGATATAATAGGAAAAATAACAATCTGGCTAATTCAAAAGGGAGGAATTTTTATGAATATAAAACCTCAGCTCTACCGTAAACGTTATTATCCGGAAGAAACGATACACTTAAAAGACGATAAAATACTTTCTCTAACAGAAAATATTATTATTACTTCTTGGAATACTCTGAAACCTAGAAAAGATTTTAGCCACGGATACTCCGCTTATTTTTTGAATGAAAGCTTTAAAGTGAGTAAAATACTGGATTCTAACAATCAGCTTGTATACTGGTATTGTGATATTATAAGAACACAATATAACGCTGTCGAAAATAGTTATATTTTTGAAGATTTGCTTGCTGATGTATTAGTCTATGAAAATGGTACTGTAAAAGTAGTCGATTTAGATGAAATCAGTGACCTCATTGACCAGGATAAAATCACCAAAGAAACCGTTTCCTTGGCTTTACGGACTTTAGATAAACTTTTGAATCTCATTTATACGAATCAGTTTTATAAATTACAGGAAATAATTGAAAAATTTGTATTATAATTGAAAAAAAGGGGGGCACTTATATCTGATATTGGGCAACATAAAAAGCAGTTGCACACTAAATAATTAGTGTGCAGCTCCCTGCGTATAAAATAAGAATTTAATTTTTTATTTTCTTCTTTCTCGTGCAAGACGATAAGTATTGATAAGTAACAAATATATAAATGTAGCTGTATAAAATAACAAAGATCTTTTTATATCAATTTTTCTGTTCTTCTGCAAGTGAAGCTGCTTCATCATTCAATTTCAAAACTGTTTTTTTTATCAACCTTGAAAGTTCTCCAAAGCAATTTTCGTAATCCATTAAATCACCCCCATAAGGGTCTACAACATCGCCCTCTTCACCGGCGAATTCTTTAATGGAATAAACTTGCTCTAATGGACCATATTCTTCCAAAATCTTTGCTTTATGACCTTCTGTCATGGTTAATACCAATGTTTTGTCACTGATATCCTCTCGTGTCAGTTGTGTTGCCATATGATTTGCCAAATTCATATCATGATTTTTTAATACTAATTCAGCTTTAGGATTGGATGGTTCTGGAAACAAAACAACAATTCCTCTTGAACAAGCTTCAATGCCCAAATCATAAGAAAGATTTCTAAATATTACCTCTGCCATAGGACTTCTGCAAGTATTTCCCGTACAAACAAATAACACTTTATCGTATTTTCGATTTTCTTCCATAAAACCCCTCCTTTAAACTGTTATAACCTGATAGCCTGCTGCCTTTAAAAGCCGATTCATAATTGCGTTCCCCAATTGACCTGATGTAAAACCTTCTGAATAAATATATTCAACCTGCATATCATCAAAGTCACGCAATACCCGATACAAACCTTGTGCTATCTCAGCTTCATTCTTTCTGGATCCAACTACAACAACATTTCCTGCCTTATATCGGTCTTTTGTTTCTTCCGTTGCTATGATTCCGACTTTTACTCCCTCTTTTTCTTTCTCCCCCGCAATCCTGTTGATTGCATCGACTACCTTTTCTATATCTCCTTCATATATTGTAAGATCACCTTTGGGCGCATAATGTTTGTACTTCATGCCAGGTGCTTTCGGTTTAAAGTTCTTATCTATATTCTTAGAAAGAATTGCTTTATCAATCTCAACTTTTCCTACAACCTCTTCCAACATTGCTTTTGTTATATATCCCGGTCGAAGAATTACTGGAATTTCACTTGTCATATCTACAATCGTAGATTCAATTCCTATTCCAACAGCACCACCATCAATAATCATCTCAATTTTACCATCCATATCCTCCATTACGTGTTTTGCCAATGTAGGACTTGGTCTTCCTGATGTATTGGCACTTGGTGCCGCAATTGCGATATTCGATTCCCGAATCAATGCTAAAGCAATTGGATGATTTGGCATACGAATTGCAACTGTATTCAAACCACCAGTAGTGCCTAGTGGTACCTTTTCACTTTTTTGAAAAATCATGGTTAAAGGTCCTGGCCAAAACTTATCTGCCAGTAATTTTGCTTTTTCCGGAATTTCTGTAACCAGTTTTCCCAACATATCCATATCCGCAATATGAATGATAAGTGGATTGTCTGATGGACGCCCTTTTGCCTGATAAATTTTTTTAGCAGCATCCTCTCTTAATCCATCGCCTCCTAATCCATATACAGTTTCCGTAGGAAAAGCAACCAAACCGCCATTTTTTAAAATTTGGGCAGCCTCTTTCATGTCTTCTAATTTAACTTGTTCTTTATCTATTACTTGTATTTTTGTATTCATGGTGATGATTATACCACTAATAGAAATCGTTTGCAAATTTGCATCATATAAGACAAACAACTGCAATTTTTTATTTTCTATATTGTCTGCATGAACTACAACATAAAACATAACTACTCTATCATATTTCCACACCAATTCTGCATATACTAAAAAAACAGTTTCTTTTGGAGAATGCTATGTCAAACAGCAAATTAATTGATTACCTGTTAGCTATATCCTTTGTCGTTCTTTTTCTAATCTGTATAGGTGTAAAATTCAATTTTATCCAGGCAATCCCTACACAAAAAGAACATACAAACATAATCATAATTGATCCCGGTCATGGTGGCTTTGACCCCGGAAAGGTCGATATTGATGAAACAATATTAGAAAAAGACATTAATCTTAGTATTTCTCACATATTAAAAAAACAACTCGAAAAAGCAGGATATCATGTGATTATGACACGAACAAAAGATGAAGGACTCTATAATGAAGGCGATTCAAATAAGAAAATAACAGATATGCGAAGACGTGTAGAAACAATCAATGAAAGTAATGCCCTCTTAGCAGTCAGTATTCATCAAAACAGTTTTACACAGGCAAGTTCAAAAGGTTCCCAAGTCTTTTACCATTCTCAATCAGAAGAGGGAAAACTTCTTGCAGAAACAATTCAAGAGCAAATAAAGACCGAACTACAAGATGACAACCACAGAGCTGCCAAATCAAATAATACTTATTATATGCTTAAAAAAACAACCTGTCCGATTGTTATTGTAGAATGTGGCTTCTTATCAAACCCAGAAGAAGCAACCCTTCTAACTACCAAATCTTATCAAAAGAAAATGGCAAAAGGAATCTGTAATGGAATTCTTTCTTATCTAGAGAATAAAAGCTGAGCTGCTTTCTTCTAAGTAGCAAGTTTTTGTTACTTAGAAGAAAGAAACTGTCGCTTCATAACCTTCTAGTTATCAAAGCAACAGTCTTCCATGATTCACATATTTTTTTCCTCCTACCCCAGACAGTGTTCCTTAATTCCGTCAACACCTGTAATTGTTGCAAGAAGCCCACCTAAAGCGTTAATATATTTTTTTAACTTCATATAAACACTCCTTTTCTACTATAACGCTTTACAATTTTTCACAATCATTGTTAGCTATAACTTAATTTTTCCTCGTTTATAGTGATACATATATATTATATGAAGGCTTTTCTAAAAACATGCCAAAAATTCAAAAAAATTTTGGACAACTTTAAATTTTTATTTTTCTATCTTCCATTCATTTTCTAAAATCTAACTGTAAATTTAATATACCGTTATTTTTCCTCTACGATTTTTAAGTACAGGAAATACGTCATACAATGCAAAAACCCAAAGGTTTTAGCCTTTGGGTAATTCTACACAAAACATAAATTTATTCAAGCGTGTAATTTTTTTGCCATTATGATATACTTATAAAAGAACAATAAAATATTACGACATTACCATTAAAATACTTGGGAGGACTATCATAATGTCATACTTTTTAATTACATTTGCTAACACACACACCGCAATATCAACTCAAAAGTTTCTGACCGGAAAAATAAATTTTTGCATTATGCCCACATTGCGTGAATTATCTCAGAGCTGTGGAATCTCCATTCGTATTAATTTAACTGAGCTTGACGAAACTCAAACCCTACAGGAAATGGCTTACCCTATTATAAAACTCATGGATAGTCAAAGTGTTTCTTCTAATCTTTATCAACTTTACTATATTCAAGACAACCAAATAACTCCCATTCCTTCTTAAACTTCTTTTTAATCGGAGATTATTTTGGACTGTAAATAAATTGCCTGTTCTCTTGTATCAACATCGATTAACTCTATCTCTTCGACTTCCAAAATAAGTACATCCTCTTGATGCTCCAGTAAAATTCGCTTTCCTCCTTTATCTCCCTGCAGGTTCATTAATTCATTAAAATATTCCTTTCCGATAATACACGGATTTCCCATTTTCCCCTGATATCCTGCACAAAGCAGCCGGTTATTTTCGTTTTCAAATACATTTTTTAAACGTTCCAATGTCTCCATTTTCAAAAATGGCTGGTCACAGACAGAAAAAAGAATTCCATCCACATTTTTTGTTTTTTTTAAATAATTCATCCCCAAATGAATCGAATGAGCAATTCCTTCCTGTGGATTTTCATTTATAACTACGTGAAAACCTCTTCGCTCAGCTTCCCTTGCAATCATCTCATACTGTGTTACAACAACCTTAGCCGTGCAATCAAGCACTTCTAATTTTTCCAAGATATGTAAGTACATTTGCTTACCATGAAACATTTCCAATAATTTTTTTCCATGATACCGATTGCTATTGCCTGCCGCTAACAAAACGACTCCTAATTTTTTTTTCATTTTTCTTGCGATACCTTCTAAATTGTAATAACTTTGCCTGCCTTTGTCATTCTCCCTGCAATGTCATACATATTACTTACCGTACCAATTTTTAATTGTTCCGCAATTCCATAGAAGTTTAGACAAGTGCCACAAACTAATATATCAACGCCCATATCTGAAAGCTTTTTCAAATGCTCTACAACCTGTTCATCCTCTACAGGCAGTTTTACGCCACCATTCATAAACAACACAGCTGATGGTAATTGTTCTGCTTCGGTCAATGTATAAATGTACATTCTCATAAGATTTTTTCCTAATTCATGGTCACCATCTCCAACCCACTCTTTTCCGATAAATACAACATAGTCTTGCATTCCCTCTAAATTTGGTTTTTGTGGACTGCTTATTTCGTCTAAAATCTGTTTACAAGACTCACAATCTTTCGAGAAAATGACTTCATAAATCTCTTTTTTCTTATGCACTTCTGTCAAAAAACCTGTACTGTCGGCTAATTTCTTTAAGTTCTCTACGGCAATCTGATTATCAACCTTTATTAAAAGTTCTTCGGCTCCCTTATCAATTGCCTTTTTTGTCATTACAACAGGAATTGGACATGACTTTCCAACTGCATCTACTACTACTCTCATTTTACATCCTTCTTTCTTAATTTTTAATTAATCTGGTATGCTCATATTGGCAGACCGCTTCCAATACTCCCCCGCCAATCGCCCGTGCTTTATCCGATATCGTAAAGCAATGTTCTTTTACGCTTCTGGCATCAATATCCCCCGACTTCATGCCTTTTGTCACTGCTACTCCATTCTGTAACATTCCACGTACAATCCCGGACATTTGAGCATAAACCGGTATTTCATTCACATATGCCACACACTGACCTTTTTCAACCGTATCTCCAATTTCTACTTCAGGTTTAAAAATTCCATCTGCAGAAGCCCTTATAATTCGTTCTACCGTGTATCCTCCTACATCCCCCGGTATCCCTGTATTAGGAATGGCTGCACCATCTTCAATTACAGAACCTAAATAGTGACCCCGTTTTGTTTCTATTACTTTGTGGCAATCCATTTTAGCAACAAAACCGGGTCCCACTCCAATTACAAGCGGTGCATCCGTTATAGAGGTTCCCGTATTTCGCTTGGCAAGAATTGCATCAACCAAGACTTCCGGACAATATTGCTTTCTTATTTCTGTTGTTTCATCTACCAAGACCGGTATCACACCTTGCCTTATTAAATCATAAGCCTGCTCTAAATTATCTGCTTTTTTCGCACAGACTCCTTCCACAACTGCCTCATCTTCATACACAGCTCTAGAAAATGATACCGTTCTCCGAACAGCTGTTGGCACAGCAATTTCAGTCATTATTACCTCATAACCGCTTCGAAACAGACGATACCCGATCCCAGTTGCTAAATCCCCTGCTCCTTTAATCAAAATTTTCATATAACTCCTCTTTTCCAACCTTCTTTTCATTTACTATCATAAAACATGTCATTTAACAAAGAACATATTTTTACCTGTTTTATTCCGATTCGATTCAACTGCCGTTCTATTTCCCTTGCATCCGCAACTTGCTCTGGTGAATCCACCTTGTTAAGGACAACCCAGTAATCCATATTTTCTGTTACACCTTTTCGCATACCGTCCGAATCTGCCATTAACGTTACAATATCTTCACAAGTTAAAACTTTTTCTTCAGAACAATTTAATATCGCTGCAACTTCCTTTGAACAATAACATACCTGTTTAATTGGTTTGTGAACTGCATCCAACCCTGCCACAGCAACGACCACATTTGTCTGCGGAATAATAACCGGTTCATGTTCCCTTGGTGCTTTGCAAGGCATGTGCTTTGCCCCGTCAGCTTCAATTAAAACAGGAATATTCCATGCCGTAATTTCCTCTAATGTTTTTCTTTCTAATCCTTTTATTTTTCCATTTCCACATGGAATACCCGCAACTATAATCTGCTCTGTCTTTAAAAGCTTTCTAATCTCCTCAGATGAACCACTATACGAGTTCTTCCATTTGTTTTGCTTTTGCATATGGGTTGTCGTTGTTATAATTACTTTTTCGCCTTTACTCACAAACCATGATGCTGTTTTATAAATGAAAGATGTCTTTCCTCCGGCACCTACAACTGAAATAACAGGCGAATTTGTTTTTTTTAATAACATATTCCCTTCCTTTTAAAATATCGGACTCCAGGCATTTTACAGACTTTTGCCCATTTTATTTATCTCTTTCTAAAAAATAGTGTACATAATATACTTTCCATTATCAAGACTCTCTGTCTTCTCTTTTATAAAAATCTATAATATATATGAAACTTCATATTTTGTCTGCTGATAAATAAAATAACCTATTCTTCTGATTTTAACAACCTGACAGATTAATCAAAAGAATAGGTTTAATTTTAATTACTTAATTAACATATTTTACAATTACATTCCAAACACTTGGCTTTTCAAGTCCCAGTTTCCATCCGGCAACTCCGGCAACTTTCGCCTTATCAATCAATTTCATTTTTTCTTCGATGGACTCGTCTTCTTCTAACCACATTTTATAGACTGCTCCATCCTTTTCAAATTGCCCATAATATTGTTTCGTCTTTTCATCCCATTTTGGCTGTACCTGATAATCCGATAACACATTTTGAGCCTGAACCATGCCATAGGCCTGGCTGGAGATTTTCGTTTCATCTCCTTCTTTTGTTTCTTTCCAAAGTCGAGTATAAAAAGGAACACCTATAATTGTACGATCTGCCGGCACCTCTTCTAATGTCTTTTGAATTGCATTATCTACAAATGAAATGGATGCAACAGAACCGCTCTCTTTCGAACCACTCGTATGTTCATCATATGCCATTGTAATAACATAATCAACTACTTCTCCTTGTTCTTTTCGGTCGTATTGAGCAGTATAACCAGGTGCATAATTATCTACCGAAAGAATAACTCCATTACTTCGGCATTTTACAGACAACTCTCGAATAAACTCAATAAAATGTTCTCCTGCATCATTTGTAATCCGCTCAAAGTCAATATTAATACCATCTAAATTGTATTTAATCGCATTGGCAATCAATTCATTAATCAAACGCTCTCTTCTCGATGTATAAGAAAGTAATTCAACCATATTAACATTCTGACTGTCAAAATCATTACATAATGCCCAGACTTCAACACCGGCATTATGTGCTCTCTGCACATATCGTTCACTTGCAAGAGAGCTAATATTTCCCTTACTGTCAGTCAATGCAAACCAGGTAGGTGATACTGTCGTAACGCCCTTTGTATTATTCAAAAGGTTCAAAATTCCCTCATTGGCATCCTGATTTGTTACTTGGTGCCATACCATATTAATCTTATAATCCTTTGTAATGTGTGGATAAGCAACCTCTTTATAGTCATTTTTTAGCATCTTTGTCTTCTTATCAGAGATACGATTCACTTTAATATATCCCACAATACCATCTTTTGTAATTACCTTTGCAAAAGCAGAATCAATGGTTTCATCTTTTGCAACCGGTGTATAATAAACTTTTTCGCCCGGCTCCAATGTATATAAAATCGGACTTTTAATACTGTCTTTTGTACGAAGTGCCGCTTCTTTCTTTATTTCGGAATAACTGTATTTTTCATTCCATTTATATCGGAACACAATACGGTTTGGATTCTTATAAATTTTATATTCCAGATTGGTATATAATTTTACATAGTCAATCGCAACATATGTTTTTTCACCATCCGTCTTAACAATCTGGTAATCAACGTTTGTTTTACTCTTATTAATATAGTAATATTTGCTTCCAACTTCTGTCTTAATAATTTCATTTGGCGTCGTATAAATTAAAATATTCTCATTGGCATCCCAATAAAATCTATGGTTGAAATATTTTTGAATTGTATTAATGTCAACATATACCATTCCGTCTTTATATAGTCCCTGCTCTTCATAAACCTCATCCTGCATTACTAGCATAATCTTTCCTGTATCAACAGGATAATACTTTGTAAGTTCCATTGTTTCTTTACTTGGTGTATATTTTTTTACAATAAAAACAACTGCAATAATAAGAACAACCAAACATAATAACAAAAATGCTGTTTTCGCTGTTTGTTTCTTGCTCTCCATCCTTGGCCTCCTTTTCTAAATCACTCTTTCGACATTATAACACTTTTTTTGTACGGCGTCATTATGTATTTGTCATTTTACTTTTTATACCTTCTGCAATCTCTCTTCAATAATTTCTTTCCATTCCTCTTTTGAGTGGGCTCCTGCAATTGGTTTTCCCACTAGCTTTCCTTTTTGGTCTAAAATATAAGTAATCGGAAAACCATTAATCGCTTCAAAACGCTCAAACATGGAATCACTTAAAGTTAATTGCTGATATGTAACATTTGCCTTTTTCAAAATCTCTTCTGCATATTTTTTTTCTTTCTCTGTAAGCCCACTTTTCCTTTTTGCATCTCTTCCATATTCAATAATCAAACCTTTGAACGAAACATTCTTCTTCTGATACTCATCAGCCAGCTCTTGCAAATCTGGCAATTCCTCAATGCAAGAAGTACACCATGTCATCCATACATTTACAACTGTAAGTTTGTTATTCTTAAATATTTCCGTTGTTACTTTTCTCCCGTTCATATCCGTAGTGTCCATATTTTGAAATATATCATTAACCGCTCTGCGCTCAGAACCTCCATATACCAATAGAGAAACGATTGCTACTACCATTACCACTATTATTACTTTTTTCATTTTATCCTCCCATACACTTTGCACTCTTTAACAGTTTTATTTTTATTATACCATAATATTCGTTTCACAAAAACAAGATTTCCCATTTAATCTGACAAAAGGGGCTGCGCACTAATCACTTAGTACGACAGCCCCTCTCTTTTAAGGTCCTGTACTATTATTTATTTTTAATCTTAATTTTATCAAATGCAATCCCTATTATATTTCCATTATCATCTCCTATATAATCTTGCATAAAAGTTTCTTCTTCCCGAACAACCAATAAAGTTTTTTCTTCTTCTGGATTTTTACAATAAATTCCATCAATCATAACTTCCATTCCCTGTGCTCTTGCCTTTTTTATTTCTTGTAAAATCCATTTTATTTGTGCCTCATTTATGTCCTTTTTATATTTGTCCATTTTTTCTCCCTCGTCCCTAAAACAGTATCACTGCAGACACTTCTTTCCTATGTAACATAGATGATAAGAAGGATAATTGTGAGTAGATTTATACAAGTTCTACTGTTTTCTTCATTTTTGTTATCAAAAAACTTTTTTTGTATTGTCTTCTGGATATGCCTCAAATGTTAAGTTCTCATTTTTTCCAAGACTACCTTCTGGATTTAACCATTTTTTCTGCTGTTCTTCCTTTCTTTTATATTCCTCCCAAAGTTTCCATTCGATTACATTTTCTGCTCTCTTTGTAATATTGGGATTATCCCGCATCAGCTGATGTACGAAAGGACTTACTGAATAATTAATTACTGCCGGTTTCTGAGAATTATCAATATACTGAATTGCATAAATCTGACACCCTTCATTCAAATATGCATCTACAACCGCACTTGATAACCTTAGAAGCTCTTCTTCTGTTATATTCAACCATAAGGAGTTTGCTTTTGTTCCTTCGGTATCCATAAATGTTAAATCCTCTATTTTCTTCTTAGAAAGTACTACAAAATCGCCTCCATTTGAAAAAGAAATTCTGACATCAATATAATCACCTTTTTTCATCCTGTTTGTTAATCGAATATATGGAAAATTATGTATTCTTATATCATCTGCTAATTTTTCTTTGTTACTTAAATTTAATTGAGTCAGTAGGAGTCCGGGTGCCAGACTAATTCTTGTTTTACTTTCTAAAATTTCGCCCAAACTGGCTGGCTTCTCTTCTCTACTACATAAAACAGCCTCGATATCTGATTCTTTTATTGCTTCTCCAGCTCTCAGCTTTCTAACTGCACGATACCCTTGAACCTTATCACTATCCATAGTTTGCAACTTGTTTTTATTGCCCCAAAAAGTTAAGGGAATTTCTTTTTTTATTAAAGTTTTAATTGTCAAAAGCGCAACTACTATGGATAAAATACCAACAGCAATTATTTTTTTTCTGTTATTTTTATTTCCGCTTTTTATAAATCTCATAAATTGACACCTCTCTTACCTCAAACTGTAAAAGAACTGCTCAACTTCTCTTGTTAACGGCTGAGAAATCGGCTGATATCCTATTTTGTAAAGCTTTTTATGCAGATTTTTTTCTACATTATGTGCTATGTCTTTTCTTCCAAGATTACATACAAACGTCCAATTATATTCCTGATACTGCCTGCCAAAACAAATATAATCCTTTTGTTCCCACCGTTCGAGATTACCAATAAAAAGCCTTTCTTCACAGCTTTTAATTTTTTCTTCGTTATTTTTAAGTTCTATTCCAAAATCCAAAATAAAATAGTCATAATTCTTACCAAACAACGCTTCTAACTGTTGCTCTGATCCACCTATATAGTAATCAACTCTCTGTATTTGAAAACACTTTCTCTGATATCCATAAAGACACTCTTGAAGCTTAGAAAATGCACTCGTCTTATTACATTCGATATATGCTGTTCTTGCACCTTGATTTTGCCGGAAATAATCAGCTAAAAGCACGCCAACATGAGTGGTTCCTGCTCCGTGCTCTAACCCTACCAATGCAATCTTCTTACTAATTTTCTTTTTTTGTGACCAACAAAACATGGTATCTTGTTAATACATTCCTCCATAAATTTTATCTGTTCTTTTTGCACAAGGAATGGATTCATTTGATATGGAATCTGAAATAGATGTCCGTTCCTAATTTCTTGAAACAAAATTTTACTCCTATACGAAGTTTCTTTCGGAATAAAATAAAATGCCTGTTCCATAAAATGAGAAATCATTTTTTGACTAACTTTCCGTTCCCATGGCTGTTTCCCGATTAAAAGAAACAACTCATCGTACTTCCATCTTTGTTCTTTTTCTTCTGTCCAGATTCCATAGTCACAAATGTAAAATAAATAGCCACTATATTTTTCGATTAGTTCTGCCGGATCACCCGATACGGCAAAAAAATTTTTTTGTTCCCCAAGCTGTTCTTTTATTGCATATACAACCTGTTGATTTCCTGTTTCAATATATAATGTTTTTCCTACATATTGATTCAAATAAACGGTTAACATAATACTAAAATAGGTCACTCCCATTCTATGTTCTGCTCCGGCAATTACAATTTGAATCGGCGTAATCGGCAGTATATTATTTTGCCTGTCCTGTATTTTTTGTAATTGCGTCCGCAATACTTCTACCGATGAATACCGCCGGGAGGGATTAAATTGTAGACATCGATAAAGCACTTGCTTTAATTTAACAGAATACAAATTGGTTTTTCGTATCTTTTGAAAGCTTTCCTTTTTATCTGTAAAAGAACAACCTGTCATAAGAAAGAACAGTACACTTCCTATTCCGTATATATCACTTCGTTTATCAATATTTTGCAGACCGTATTGTTCTGGTGCAGCATAGCCTTTCGTTCCAAATGATCTACAACGCAAATCAACTTCTTTTTCTAAAATTGCTGCTCCAAAATCAATTAACTTAAGAACGTCTTTACAAATAATTATATTATTGGGTTTTAAATCTAAATATAAAATGGATTCTTTACTCGAATGTAATGTATCTATTACATCACATAGCTGAATTGTAAAATCTAAAACTTTACTTTCTGTTATGAAACCATGATTGAGCCGATAAGCTCTTAAAGATTCGCCCTCGATAAATTCCTCAATAATATAGTAATAATCTTCGTCTTCTTCAATATCATATATTATTGGGATATTGGGGTGTTTAAGATTTCTTAAGCTTGTTACCTCATTTTTAAAAGATTCCTGCATACACAAAGTTTTTCTGATTCGCTTTACAACCCTGTAGCAGTTAAGCTTAACATGTTCTGTAAGATAAATTGTTCGATACTTGTTATCTGCTAATATTTTAATAACATGATACTTATCAAACCATATAATGTAGTAATGACACACTCCTTTCCACTGCCTTACGCCGTACTATTATTATAAATGATTTTCCAAATCTTTTCAATCAAATTTTCGTTGTCTAATTTACTAAGATTTTTTCGAAGATTTGGTCATTATTACTATCAGATTTAGTTGACTTTAGCTTAATTTTAAATTATACTTGTTTACAATCACAGATAGGCCGATATAATATAAAAGGATGTGATTAATATGAAGATAGAAAAAATCAGTGATAATCAGATTCGTTGCACTTTAAGCAAAAAGGATTTAGTAGATAGAGAACTTCGTATCAGTGAACTTGCATATGGAACTGAGAAGGCCAAAGCATTATTCCGGGATATGATTCAACAGGCATCTTACCAATTTGGTTTTGAAGCAGATGATATTCCTCTTATGATTGAGGCAATACCTGTTTCTTCTGAGTGTCTTATCTTAGTTATTACAAAGGTCGAAGACCCAGATGAATTAGACACCCGTTTTTCTAAGTTCTCTCCTGAACAAGATGATAATGAATTCACGATTGAAGATGATGATGACGATACCGCCTATGCTGATGAGGTTCTTAACTGTTTTGACCAGTTAAATGAGTTAATTGATGGTGTAGTCGATGATTCAACTAAAACCGAAGATAATGATAATGAACAGATAGATTTCATCCCACTTCCAGAAGCAATTTCTGGTAAAAAAACAAAGAAAACGAAAAATGAAGAAACGTTAAAACCTGTGTCCGTTCAGACTAACCTGACAAAGGTATTTTCTTTTCACAATTTAGAAGAAGTCATTGTTCTTGCCGAACATATTGCACACACATATGACGGTGTAAATAGTCTGTATAAAGACCCAATACGCAAAGCTTATTATCTTGTCATTGACAAATCAGAACATACACCAGAAGAATTTAACAAAGTATGCAATATCATTTCAGAATACGGTAAGGCTGAACGTACAACTTATGCTACTCCAGCTTACTATGAGGAACACTTTGAATGTATTGTAAAAAACAAAGCAATTCAGATACTATGTGTGATGTAAAATAAATAAAACAGCGGGAAAACAAAATTTGTTTTCCCGCTGTTTTATTTATGATTATTCCTGCCCTGTATTGCTCTCTGGAGTCTGGTTACCGCCTGAGTTTTCATCCGGGGTCTGCCCACCTGGATCCTCACTTGCCACAGGTTCACTAGGCGTATTCTCATCCTCCGTAGGTTCCTCCACTTCGTTATCATCCGAATTATTTTCATCTTCTGTACTGGTGTCAGGTTTTTTCGTTGGCGGAGGTGTCGTCTCAATTGGTTTCTCCTCTTCCGTATCCTCTTCTTCTGGATCTTCCAATTCCGGAATTGTTTCCTCTTCTGTAACCTCATCCTGGATTGTTTCCTCCTCTGCATCATCATCCTCCGTATTAACTTTATCTTCACTCTTTGAAGCACCTGCATAAGCTGGAAACTCTCTGTTCGGCAAATCCATATGAATTGCCTCCATAAAGTTATGCCAAATTGTTCCGGGATAGCTGGCACCAGACAAATTACTAAGTGTTTGAGGAATATCGTATCCAACCCATACACTCGTTGTATAATATGGTGTATATCCAACAAACCAGCCATCCTTTTTATCAGACGTTGTTCCTGTCTTACCTGCTGCAGACATATTCGATAAACCTAATCCCCGACCGGTTCCATTTGTGAAAACACCCTCTAAAATATTTGTCATCATTCTGGATGCTTCTGTTTCATAAATATCTCTTGTTTCCGTCTTATCCTCAACAATTGTATCACCCTGTGAATCCTTAATTTTCACAATACAAGTTGGTTTTCGAAACTTACCATCATTTTCAATTGCTGCAAAACCAGAAGCCATCTCTACTGTACTTGTTCCTTTTGTAAAGCCCCCTAAAGATGCTGCAGGATAATAATCATTTGCCTCGATTTTTGCAAAATCCATATCTAATAAGTATTGCAGTCCAACGCGTGGAGTCAGTTGTTTAAATAATTCCCATGCAACGGTATTCTTTGACTTTTCTACCGCTTTACGAAGTGTAATCTTACCCTCATAAGTACCACTGGCATTTCTTGGACCATCTTCCGTCCGTTTGTCATCAACCATTGTATCAGGACGATAGCCTTTTTCAAGAATTGGTGTATATACAATCAAAGGCTTAATTGCACTACCAGGTTGACGATAACTTTGGAATGCACGATTCAACGTATAACCCGCTGTTTTCTGGGAACGACCTCCTACAATTGCAACAACTCTTCCTGTTTCATTGTCAATACAAGTTGCTGCCCCCTGAAGTTTATAAATTCCCTCATCACTTTTATCTTGAAATCCTTCCAGTGCATTATCAACAGATTCTTGCAACTGCTTTTGTTTACTTGGATCAATCGATGTATAAATTCGGTATCCGGCACTAAATAAAGATTGCTGACACATTGCATATACTTCATCGTATCTTTCCTCATAACGGTCCCTCTCTTCATCTGATTCAAAGGAGTAGCGGAATACAAACCCCTGTTTTTCCATTAATGCCCGTACTGCACAGTTATAAACATAAGTTTCAATATAAGTATTCTTCTTTTTCTTTTTCTTTACATTCAGTGTAACAGTTTCGCCTTTTGCAGAATTTAGCTCTGCTTCTGATATTTTCCCGTCCTCATACATTTGGTCGATAATACGGTTTTTACGTTTAATTGTATTATCATAATTTACTAACGGATCATACAACGTTGGATTATTTGGAATCGCACAAAGGAATGTTATTTCTCCAAGTGTAAGTTTATCTGCTGTTTTACTAAAATATCCTTTACTTGCAGCCTGAATTCCATAGTATCCATTTCCAAAATAGATGTTATTTAAATAAAACTCTAAAATTTGAGATTTTGTATATTTCT
The DNA here is from genome assembly GCF_009696045.1 of Velocimicrobium porci. GTDB lineage: Bacteria > Bacillota > Clostridia > Lachnospirales > Lachnospiraceae > Velocimicrobium > Velocimicrobium porci. Next base: position 120,843 of record NZ_VUMT01000003.1, read on the forward strand.
TCTCCATCTCAAGAGCAATAAACATCTCTTTCACCTTTCGTTCCCAGCTTACTTCATGTGTTAAAAATATATTTCGGCTCAACTGCTGGGTAATTGTACTTGCTCCCTGGGTAATTTCTCCCCTATGGACAACATACGCTTTTAAAGCTCTTATGATACCTTTAATATCAATTCCTTTATGTTTCTCAAACTTTTTATCCTCAATGGATATCATCGCCTGCTTTACATACTCTGGTATATCCTCATAAGCAAGATAATAAACATCCTTTTCACCCTTTAATGTTGCCAGCTGTTTTCCATTTGCATCATATACCAGACTGGTTTCTGATTGGCGAAATGTCTCTGTGCTGGAAGTAGCGATAAGCCTTTTTGCCTCATCATGGTATGCTATAATATCTCTCCCATAAGCAAGGTAAAGTACAACGCCGACTAAAAGTATCGTAATCAACAATAAAAGTAATAGTATCTTTCGTATCAATCTCATTCGATAACGAGCCTTCGTCATCTTCTTCTCTTTTTTCTTCTTTGCCATAGATTTTCCTTCTTTAAAAGATAGATTATATATGTTTCATTCGGTTACTTAATTCCGCAAATTGCTGCAATGTAAGCGCTTCTCCACGAATTGTAAGAGGCAGCTGCATCGCTTCAAGTATCCTTACAATTTCTTCTTTTGTTATCGGAATATCCGGAGAATTATTTAACCCATTTACTAATGTCTTCCGACGCTGGTTAAAGGAAGCCCGTATAACCTTAAACATAAGTTTTTCATCTTCTGCCTCCACCGGTGGCACCTGATGACAAGTAAGGCGGATTACTGCAGAACCAACCTTTGGTCTTGGCATAAAACAATTTGGTGGAACATTTGCTACTATTTCCGGTCTTGCATAATATTGAACCGCCAGTGACAATGCACCATAATCCTTTGTCCCCGGACCAACTTGCATACGGTCCGCCACTTCTTTTTGTACCATAACAGTAATGTTTTGAAGTGGAACATGACTTTCAAACAGTCCCATAATAATAGGCGTTGTAATATAATATGGAAGATTTGCTACAACTTTAATCGGTTGTCCATCATTTTTTTCCCTGACAAGCTCATCCAGATTCAACTTTAATACATCTTCATTGATAACAGATACATTATCATAGTCCGACAACGTATCCTCAAGAATTGGTATCAAATTCTTATCAATCTCAACTGCTACTACCTCTCTTGCATGCTCGCAGAGATATTGTGTCATTGTTCCGATACCAGGACCGATTTCTAATACAAAATCATTTTTTGTAATCCCTGCCGCATCAATAATTTTATCTAATACATGTGTATCAATTAAAAAGTTTTGACCAAACTTTTTTTGAAAATTAAAATTATATTTCTGTAATACGGCAATCGTATTTTGTGGTATTCCTAATGAAGCCATTTATTACCTCTTTCATTCTATGCAATACATTGCTTTTGCATTTTTTTCTGTTACCTCTATTACCTTATCATACCCGATTCCTTTTATTTTGGCAATCTCTTTGGCAATATAAGTAAGATTTAAAGATGAATTTCTTGTTCCACGATGTGGCTCAGGTGCCATATAAGGGCAATCTGTTTCAAGTAAAATCGATTCTAATGGTGCATATTCTACTACTTCCCGAAGCTTTTTCCCATTTTTAAATGTAACAACACCACCGACTCCAATATAATAGCCCTTATTCAAAAATTCTCTTGCAATTTCTTTACTGTAAGAAAAACAATGAATTACACCGCCGGCCTCTTCAGCTTTACATGAATTCATAATATCAAGCGTATCCTTTGCAGCGTCCCTGCTATGGATAATCATAGGTAGAGAAAGCTCTTTTGCCAAATCAATTTGTTGCTCAAATGCCTTTTTTTGAATCGGACGTCCTGGTTCATCCCAATAATAATCCAGCCCAATCTCTCCAATTGAAACAATTTTTGATTTGATTGCCGACTCTTTTATAAACGATAAACTTTCATCCGTTATTTCCTCTGCCATCTCAGGATGAATACCAACCGCACCATAAATAAATTGATACTGGCTGGTAAGCTCCAGCGTCTTTTTAATTGTATCTATGCTAGAGCTTACATTTACTACATATCCTATTCCGTTTAAAGGAAAGCTTTCCAATAGTTCTTTTTGATCTTCTTTAAATCTCTCATCTTCATAATGTGCATGACTTTCAAATATCATCTATTTTCCATCCTTATTTTGTTACTTTTCTGTGTTGTACCGGTGGAACATACTCATCCAATGCCTCGCATGAATAACCCATACTCTGAAGTTGTTTTATAAGACCCGGAAGTGATTCAACTGTTTTCTTCTTTGCTGCCGCATCATGCATCAATACAACAGGAACAGAACCTGCTCTTTGTACCGTCCTGACAGCATTTTGTGTCAAGCCTGCCGCTGTATAATAACGTCCGGTTGCATCTTCATTGGAAGCATTCCAATCCACATATACAACGCCTGTATCGTTAAAATACTTCATATATTTTTGAATCTTTTTCCCAGCACAATAACTATTACTGCTTCCTCCCGGAAAACGATAAAGCGTTGGCTTAATCCCTGTCGCTTTCCACACGATATCCCTCGTCGTTATGTAATCCTTTTTTAAAGAATCTAACGATTTATATACGATCTTATATTGATGGGATGTAGAATGAACACCTATTGTATGCCCTTTCTCAACAATCTTACGATATTCATCCATAGAAAATTTATCTGTTTTTCCTAATACAAAAAATGTTGCTTTAGCATTATATTTATCTAATATTTCAAGAATCTTTTCTGTATTTTCACTTGGACCATCGTCAAATGTAAGATATACCTTCTTTTTATCGGTATTTTTATCTTCTACCATTGACAATTTAGATTGTTCATAAATCGGTTGCAACTTTTTTTTATAAACTGCCTTTTTTCCATTTGGAACAACGATTTCAATTTTCTCATGCCCCTTAAGAGTAGCCATTTCTCCGCTTTTCACCATATTTGCGACCTTTTCGCCACGGAAAACAACTTGCTTTAAACTTGGGCAAGATGACTCAAATAATCGTCCAATTTCCTCGATTGTAGCTGGAAAAATGACCTTCTTTAAATTTTTACAATATACAAAGGCACCTTCTTTTACTTTTATAACTCCTTTTGGAATTAAATAATAAACACCGGTATCAATAACTGCAACCAAAGTCTTTCCACTTTTTGTATACAGTGTATTATCAACCACCTTATAGTTTGGATTTTCTTTTGCAACTGTAACTTTCTTTAAATTTTTACAACCAACAAACACATTTTCCTTTATTGTTCTGACTCCGGACGAAATAGTTATTGATTCAATTGCTTTATTCTTAGCAAATGCTCCATTCGCAAGGGCAGTAACTTTATATTTACTACCCTTTGAATCTGTTACTTCAAAAGGAATCTTAACATCTTTGACATTCTTTACCAAACCAGTTATTTCAACCTCATCGGTCTTTCCTTTTTTCAGTACATGATACGAAAAAGCCCCTTTTATAAACTCTCCTTTTTGTTCGTCCTGTGCCTGAACAGTAATAACATTATCCTGTTCCTCAGCTTTTTCCCGCCATTCCACGGATTTACTTAAACAGGGAATTAATACTACACCACAAACAAGCAGTATTCCCATAATTATTACATTAACTTTTTTATTCATTCTCTATCCCATCTCTTATTTAGCAGATTTCGGCTCCGGCAGGCATATCCTTTTCTGGTGCCATTAGTGCAAGCTCACCTTTTTCATTTTCTGCACATAATAACATTCCTTCTGATAATACACCGGCAAGTTTGGCAGGTTTCAGATTAACCAATACCATTACTTTCTTCCCTACCATTTCTTCTGCTGTATAATGTTGCTTTATTCCTGATACAATTTGTTTCACTTCGCTTCCTACACGAACTTTAGAGCAAAGTAATTTTTTAGACTTTGGCACTTCCTCACAGGCAATAATCTCGCCTACCTGGAACTGCATTTTCATAAAGTCTTCATAAGTAATCTCATCTTTTGGTTCAATATCAATAACTGGCTCTTCTTGCTTTGGTTCTGCTTCTTTTTTATAAGCTTCCTGTAATGCTTCTACTTTTTCCATTACTTCCTTGACATCCAGTCTTGCAAATAAAATCTCCGGTTTTTCTTCTACTTTCGTTCCGGATTCGTATGCACCAAATCTTGTAAGATCACTAAACTCTCTCTTAGGAGCATGAATCTCCTCTAAAATTTTAACTGAAGTTTCCGGCATAAATGGCTCTAACAAATTAGCTCCAATTGAAATGCTTTCAATCAGATTGTATAAAACCGTTTCCAAACGGGCTTTTTGGGCCTCATCTTTTGCCAATGCCCAAGGCATTGTTTCATCAATATATTTGTTACAACGTTTAAATAATGTGAAAATTTCAGAAATAGCATCTGCAATCCGAAGGTCTTCCATCTTATCCTGAACACGTTTTGCTGTGTTTACCGCAATTTCAATCAGTTCCTTGTCAACTTCCTCTGTCACATTACGATTGTTCACAATACCTTCAAAATATTTATTTGACATAGAAATTGTTCTGTTTACTAAATTTCCCAATGTATTAGCAAGATCAGAATTCATTCTCTCAACCATAAGTTCCCAAGTAATAACTCCATCGTTATCAAATGGCATTTCATGGAGAACAAAATAACGAACCGCATCAACTCCAAATAAATCTACTAAATCATCGGCATAAATTACATTACCTTTTGATTTACTCATCTTTCCATCACCTTGAAGCAGCCATGGATGACCAAAAATCTGCTTTGGAAGTGGTAAGTCAAGTGCCATTAACATAATTGGCCAATAAATTGTATGGAAACGCAAAATGTCCTTTCCAATCAAATGCAAGTCAGCTGGCCAGAATTTGTCGAATAATTCATCACTATTTCCATCTAAGTCGTATCCCAGGCCTGTAATATAATTACTTAATGCGTCAATCCATACATAGACTACATGCTTGTCATCAAAATCTACCGGAATTCCCCATTTAAAAGATGTTCTGGACACACATAAATCCTGAAGTCCCGGCAATAAGAAATTATTCATCATCTCATTTTTTCTTGATTCCGGCTGAATAAATTCAGGATGACTATTGATATGCTCGATTAAACGATCGGTATATTTGCTTAACTTTAAGAAATAAGCTTCCTCTTTAGCAGGCTGACATTCCCTTCCGCAATCCGGGCATTTTCCGTCTACCAACTGGGAGGATGTAAAAAAGGATTCACAAGGTGTACAATACATTCCTTCGTAATAACCTTTGTAAATATCTCCCTGCTCATATAGTTTCTTAAAAATCTTCTGAACTTGTTTTTCATGATAACTGTCGGTCGTACGAATAAATTTGTCATAAGATGTATTCATTAAATCCCAAATTGTCTTAATCTCACCTGATACATTATCTACAAATTCTTTTGGCGTAATATTAGCTTCTTCTGCTTTTAATTCAATCTTTTGACCATGTTCATCTGTCCCTGTCTGAAAACGTACATCATATCCTTCAAGACGTTTGAATCTGGCAATACTGTCTGCTAACACAGCTTCATAAGTGTTACCAATATGAGGCTTTCCCGATGTGTATGCAATTGCTGTTGTTAAATAATATGGTTTCTTTTCCATTTTTATTTCTCCTTTTTCTCGTCTTATTCTAACATAGTATTCCCTTTGTTTCCTCTAGTAAAATTTAACTATTTCTATCTATGCTATCTTCTCCCGGCTTCTGCCGCATCTTATAAAATAATTATAAATAATGTAAAAAACTCGCCTTTAAAAATACTTTAAAGACGAGAAAATCCCGTGTTACCACTTTAATTCGCCTATGTCTTTCGACCTTAGACCTCAAAAACTGCATTTCACAGTCTGCATGCTAACGGATGCTTCCGGAATAGCTTAAAAGTTAACCTTCTTGGCTATTCTGCTCCAAGTCCATCTTCATCTGCTCCACTCATCCCCATTCTCAGCTTCCAGGGTTCTCTGTCCTCGCTTCACAGACTACTCTTCTCTTCATTGCATTTATTCTTACATTATATTTATTTTATATTCTTCACAATAAATTCTCATATATTCCTTAGTCTATGCTGAAATTTATTGTTTGTCAAGAGCGATAGGAAAGGTTAATAGAATTGTAATTGGATTGTAATATTATTCCTTTTCGCGTATTCATACGCAAACGAATTTTTTTCACATGCAATAACTACATCCCTTATATTCTTTTTCCACACCAAAAGAGATTCTATTTTTTCTACACTATTTGGAATTGTAATCTTATCCGTCGTACAATGATAAAACGCAAGATTTCCAATTTCCTTTACTCCGTTTTCTAAAATAATATTAGATATTTCAGGATATTCAAAACTGCCAATTTGAATTGTTTTCACTGTACCAGGGATATAAAGTGTTCCTATTATATGGTAAGTTTGAAAAACATTTAATCCGATTTTTTCAACCCCTTTAGGAATTCTAATTTCTTCTTCGTTTGCAGAATCTACATAGGCAATTAATGTATTATGATTTGCTACGATAAACTCATTGAACTCACCTGCATTTCCCTGCTCTACTCCATAAAAAACATTTTCTCCAAATTCAATATCGTTTTCTGGAAATTGATACTCTGACAGGCTTCTACACTCAGCAAACGCATACGATTGTATTTTCTCAATTGAATCCGGAAATAAAATAGATTCTAAAGAAATACAATGACGAAATGCCTCCTCACCAATCGACTTTAGCCCTTCTTTAACCTCTACCGTTTTCAATCGTTTGCAATTGAAAAATGCACTATCTCCAATCAAATACACCGAAGAAGGAAGTCTTACCTCCCTAAGATTTTGATTATTACGAAACGCATTTTCATAAATCATCGTAACACCTTCTGGAATCGTAACCGTTGCCTCTTGTCCATTATTTTTTACATAGACATGTCCTAAAAAAATATTTTGTTGGTCTTTTTCTAGCCACTCTGTTCCATAAAATGCCATCTGACCAATAAACTTTACTTGTTCTCCACCACTGATATATTTCAAATAATTGCATGAGGCAAAGGCCATTTTTCCAATTTGCTCTATTCCTGAAAAATCAAACTGCTTCAATCCACTTCCCATAAATGTATTGTCCGGTATCCTGCTAATTTGACTCGGCCATGAAGAAATAGAATATAAATTAGTACAATCTTTAAAACAGGAAATCCCCATCGATTTTAATCCAACTGACATTCTAACTTCTTCTAAATTGATACAGCCTTCAAATACTCCATCTCCTAATTTCTCTATCGTATCAGGTAACGTTACTTTTTCTAAATAATGATTTCCTGCAAACGCCCGATTACCAATTGCCTTAACCCCTTCAGGAATCGTAATAGCTTGCTTCGTTCCATCGTATTTAAGCAAAATCCCATTTTTTATCTGAAACTGTTCTTCTTCCCCTACATTCTGGTTTACCACACCCTGTTTTGCTTTCATGGTAACAGGCAAATTAGAATTTTCTATTACCTCAACATTGTAACCATTCTTTTTTCCATAATAATAAATAGGAGATTTTTTCTCACAACGAATGGTAACAATATCCTTATTTTCTTTTGGAAATAAATTTTTTCCAATTACACTCACACTGGAAGGAACTGTAATCTGCTCCAAATTATCACAATCTTCAAAAGCAGAATCCTCCAATTCTTTTGTTCCATCTTTTATTATAATTTCTTGTACCTCGGTTGTACCAAATATTCCCTCCTGTATCGTAGAAACCGTTCCCGGAATTGTTATCTTATATACTTCTCCAGACAAAGAAAATGCCTCTGTCTGAATTGCACGGACAAAATCAGGAATAATAATCTCCTCTTGCACCGCTGATTCAATATATTGAATTAATGTATTTTTGTTTGCTATCACATATTCGCCAAACTCACCGCCATTTCCTCGTTTAATCCCCGAAAAAACACATTCACCAAACAAAATGTTTTTATCTGGAAATGTTATTTTTGAAAGTCTTTTACACTTCTCAAAAGCAGAATCTTTGATATTTTTTATCGTCTTAGGAAATTCAATCTTTTGCACCCCAATACAATGATAAAATGCTTCTTCTCCAATTACTTCAACACCTTGTTCCAATTTAACTTCCTGTAAACGTTTGCAGTTATAAAACGCTGCATTTCCTATTTTTTTCACATTTTTAGGAATTATAACGCTTGTTATTATCTGATTATTATAAAATGCTTTTTTCCCAATGGCATTTACATAATCCGGTATCTCAATTTCGGTTTCTGTTCCTGTATATTTTACTAAAATTCCATCATTGACAACAAAATTATCCATTTCTTTTGCTTCACTTTCTACTGTCCCTAAATTACACATTAGAATCAAAATACTAAAATAAATGCCAGAGAATATGTATTTTTGTAATTTGCTCATTTTATTATATTCTTCCTCTCCTTCCGTATAACTTAACCTATAATATTATCCATAAAATTATTTTTTTCATACTATGTATTTCGTTCTTTTATCTGCAAAATTTAACCTTTTATTTTATATACAAAAAGATGCTGCAAAATTCTATTTATAACAAGCCATGCACGAAATCTTAATTCAGAATCCGGTTACAGCTTAAATTAATTTTGCAGCATCTTTCTATGAATAAACTTAAATAACTATCTAAAAACTCATTATTTCGAAGGTATCAGGCTTATAATTCTTCCGGCAAATTCATTAAAATTCTGAGTCTGTAAAATAACCTTTCCGGGACCTGTCAATTTCGTTAAAAATAATCCCTCTCCTCCAAGAAATATGTTTTTAAGACCTTTTACTGTTTCTATCTCATAAGAAACTGTTTTTTCAAACGCAACTACATTTCCCGTATCTACTTTTATTACTTCACCTGGTGCCAGCGTTTTTTCTACTTTATTTCCATCAATCTCTAAAAATACCATTCCACTTCCTGAAATGTCCTGTAAAATAAATCCTTCTCCTCCAAATAAACCGGATGATAATTTCTTTGTAAAACTTATTGATAAATTAACAGTTTGTTCTGCACATAAAAATGCTCCTTTTTGGCAAATCATTCCTCCACATGCCCCAACATCAACCGGAAGAATTTCACCCGCAACAGTAGAAGCAAATGCAATCATCGCATCTTCTCTTTCAGCAGTATAAGTTGCCATAAACAAAGACTCACCTGAAAACATTCTTCCAAAACTTTTCATTAATCCGCCTTTCATATTAGTATCCATGCGGATTCCTTCTGTCATCCATGCCATACCGCCTGACTGAGTATACATACTTTCTCCTGCACGATCAAAAGTTACCTCCACTGCTGGCATTGTGTCACCTAATACATGATATCTCATTTTTGCTCCTTTCTCTTATCCTTCGTGATAAGCTGCCTCTAACTATAACAAACTGATACTATAATAACTGAATTCCCTTTTCTTTTGCCTCTAAAACCATCTGTTCCGGCCATAGGGAAGACTGTACTTCTCCAATATGAGCTTTTCGCAAGAAAAACATACAGATTCTGGACTGTCCAATTCCTCCTCCAATTGTAAATGGAAGCTCATCCGCTAAAATTGCTTTTTGATATGGAAGCTCTTTTCTTTCTTCACAACCACTTTTCTTAAGCTGGCTTAATAATGCCTCTTTGTCTACACGAACTCCCATCGAAGATAATTCTAATGCAATGTCTAACACAGGATAATATACAATAATATCTGCATTCAAAGCCCAGTCATCATAGTCTGGTGCTCTTCCGTCATGTCGCTCACCAGATGCTAATACATCACCAATCTGCATCAGGCAGACAGCACCTTTTTCCTTTGCAATCGCATATTCCCGTTCTTTTGGTGTACAACCGGGATATTTATCCTCCAATTCTTGTGTTGTAATAAAGAAAATATCATGTGGCAAAATCTCTTCAATATAGTCATATTGAATTGCCATATATTTTTCTGTCTTTCGTAAAACCTTATAGACCGTTTTTACTGTATCTTTCAATGTATCAATATTTCTTTCTTCTTTTTTAATAATCTTCTCCCAGTCCCACTGGTCAACAAAAATAGAGTGAATATTATCCGTATCCTCATCTCTCCGGATTGCATTCATATCTGTATAAAGTCCCTCACCATAACAAAATCCATATTTCTTAAGTGCATATCGTTTCCATTTTGCTAAAGAATGTACAATTTCTGCTGCTGCATCATTTTGCTCTTTGATGCCAAAGGAAACCGGACGTTCCACTCCATTAAGATTATCATTTAAGCCGGAGGCAGGATCAACAAACAATGGTGCTGTAACACGCAAAAGATTCAGTCGTTCGGCCAATAATTTCTGAAAAAAATCTTTTACTGTTTTTATTCCTACCTGAGTGTCATGCAAATTCAATTCTGACTGATATCCTTTTGGAATCATCATTTGTCCCATAATAAAACCTCCTGATTTCTTAACTTTTTATTTATAGTTTTCTATTTTAACATAAAATACCTTATGCGTCATTCTTTTTTTTACAACAAATTCATTCTTCTTACAATTTTATTAAATTGCCTGATTTCAAATAATTAGGATTGCGAAACTTTTCCATTTCACCTATAATATGGATACAAATATTTATCTATATTTAAGGAGGAAGAAAAAGATGAAACAAAAAATGATAAAAGCATGTGCTGTCATTACTGCTTTTGCTCTGTTACTGACATCTGTTCCACTACAGACAAAAGCTGCTGCCGCACCTGCTTTTAAACTTTGCCGTTCAAGCTTATATGAAAATACAAAGGCAAAGGGTGTTTATACTTATACGGTACAAAATTTAAAAAAAGGTTACAAAGTAAAATGGTCTGCCACTGGAACAGGAAAAAAATATATTAAATTTTCCAAAAAATCTGCAACGGTTGCAAAAACAACATCCAGTACAAAAGTTACTTTTAATTCAAACTCCGCTTCTATCAAAGGCAAAAAAGCGGTTATTACTGCAAACGTATATAATACAAAAAACAAATTAGTAAAAACAGTAAAAGATACGGTAGCACTAAAAGTACAGGCTGCTTCTCTTTCAATGGATACTTCCAAAATAAATTCTGACCTTGACAGTCTTTCTCTTGGAGCATCCTATGATTTTGATGCCTCATTAGAACCTGCCAATACAACAAGCAACGTTTATTGGAGTGTAGAAGATAAATCCGGTCAGGATTACTCTTCTGAAATTACAGAAGATGGTGTATTTACTCCATCCAAAGCAGGTCTTTATACAATTACGGCAACTGCCAGAAACAGCAAAACAGGAACCGATTTAGCCAAAGAAAGTAAAACAATTACGGTTGGTACTTCTTTAGTTTCTGTCAACCAAATTGCTGCCAACCAGTTTACTGCTACTTTTAATACAAATGTAAAAAATACGGTAAAAGCTTCTGATTTTTCCGTTCGCGCTTCAGCCGGAACTTCTACATTAATTCCTAAATCAATCAAGTTCTCAGCCGATGGAAAAACAGCAACGATAACAACTCACACCAATTTTAAAGACGCTACTGTTTACACTGTTACATATGGTTCATTTGCTAAGACAATCAACGCCAGTGTAGGAGCTGTAAAAGAAGTTAAATTACTAACAACAACAGTTCCTGCTAACAAAGCAGCTGATTTGGAGTATGCTTTATACGATGAAAATGGAATGGATGTAAAATCAGCTGTTACCGGAACAGTAACCTTTGATGGAGAAATTCCTAATGGTTACATAACATCCGATAACAAATTATTCATGACAAAAGAAGGAAAAGAAGCTTCGATTACAATTACATACACAACTTCTGATGGTACAAAATTTACTGCCACTCAGAAAATTACATGTGTTGCATTAACAGCAGAAGAAGCATCTTCTTATAAATTTACAATAACAGGAGATTCCTCTGAACCTGATTTTAAAGCTTCTGATTTTAAGTCAAACACAAATATTTCTCTTGATGAATCCGGATATGCACATTTTTGTGCTTTTGATGAAAATAATACGGTAATCAATTATGAAAAGATTTCCTATACTTCAACAAATGATGAAATCTTAATTGTTAATTCAAATGGTAAAATGGTTCCAGTAAAAGAGGGAAATGTAAATGTAATTGTAACGGCTTCTCAGGGGAAATCTGAAATTACTTATTCCTTCGCTGTAACTATCTTAGGAAAACGTACCTTAAATAGTATTTCATTAAGTTCTCACTCTGTAGCAATGTCTAATTCTTATGAATCAGATTACACCAGATATATTACTGTTACAGGAAAAGACCAATATGGAAATAATGTTGATTTAAGTGGAGCTTCTTATACGCTTCAAGAAACCTCCAATAAAGCATTACCTGTTACGTATGACCCAACAACACAGCAAATTTCAATAAAAACAGGTATTACTGCTACACCGGGTACTTATAATTACAAATTTACAATTACTAGTGGTCAAAAAACAATTACCACATCTTTCATTGTAGTTGTTACTGCAGTGCCATCTACAGGTGCTGTAGGATATGTTGCAGAGGTAACTTCACCAACATTTGATATGAAAGTCGACCAGACTACAAAAACAAACCCATCCATAAAAGTTCGTCTGGCAAAATACATCAATGGTGTATTTGTTGAGTATACAGACTTTACTTCCGCAACAATTCAAAGAAATGGTCTATATTACTTAAATGATTTAACTTTAAATCCTTCTAAAACAGAAGTTGCACTTTCTGCCGGTAAAGAATTAGAATTTACACCGCTAAAATTATCATTTAAAAAGAATGCGGTCGGCGAATGTGTAAAAGCACCTGTCGGAACTTATACTGTTACACTAAAATACTATGACAATACAGGTACTGCCAAAACAAGTACTACTTCTCTTGTATTAAAAGATACACAGACTGTTCCAAATATCACAATCAAAAAATTGGAAGCCGAACAATCTGTTACCAACGCACTTGCACTTGTAAATGAGTGTTTATCTGTATCAAATGGTGTATTTGAAAGCTGCACTGCAACCGGAACTAGTTTAACCGGTGATTCTATCAGTGTTGCAGCCGGAGAAAAGATTCATATTAATACAGTTACCGTTAAAAGTATCGTAAATACAGGTACTCCTTCTGACGGTTCTATGGCAAAAGTATATGTATATAATACAATTAATGTTGACCGTACATTAACAAATAAATAATAATATTATAAAAACTCGGGTAAAATCCACATTTTAGATTTTTTCCCGAGTTTTTATCCACTTAGTAAGATAATTTTTCTTTATCAATCACACTAATTGGGAACGATCCAATTTCAGTTTTCGTTTTTCCTTGGTTTTCAGTTACTACAAAAACCGTATTCCCCTGTTTTTTGGCAGTTACTTTTAATGCTCCATTTTCTATTTTTGCAGTAGCTATCTTAGAATCACTACTTTCAATTTGGTAAGTTGCCTTAGGATTTCTATTATACAGCATAGCATCTACATTAAATTCCGTTGTCCCTTTTTCCAATTGGTAAAGAGAGAAGTATGGGTTTAAAGCAATTTCTCCTTTTTTTACGGTTACTTTTACTTTCTTTTCAAGATGACTTCCGTCTGTTGTCATAACGGTAATGGTAGTTTCTCCTTTTTTCTTTCCCTCTACCTTTCCATTTTGATTTACTTCTGCAATCGAAGGATCTTCACTGATATAGGCAAGTTTCTGATTCGTTGCATAAAATGGCTCTATAAATGGAAATAAAAGATATGCTTCCTGAGTCCCAACTTGAATTTTAGATGAAAGATTTGTTAATTTTTTTGATTTTACGCTTTTGTTGGATACTATTTTAGTTTTTATTCCATGGTTCTTTGCATAGTTATAGACATAAGAGTTTTTTTCACAATAAATGGTTAGTTTCTTGCACTCTTTAAACGCATTATTTGCAATTTTTTTTACACTGCCAGGAATGTATAATTGGGTCAAATTTTTACAATATGCAAATGCACCAGATTGTATTTCTATTACGTTAGAAGGAATTTTTACAAAATTTAACTGATAGCAACTCTGAAAAGCCTCAGTACCAATTATTTTAACATTGTTTGGAATTTGTATTCGTTTTAATTGTTTATGACAATAGAAAAAGTTGTCTGGTATATTTGTTATAGCATTTGGTAAATGAATATATGAATTTGTAAATCTAGCAAATGTGCTATGCTCTAAATTAGTTATATTGTCAGATAAATAAATTCCTATTTTAGGAGTTGGACAAACATTTCCATCATCCATTAATTCACGATCCCAGAAATAAAAGTTTGTAACTGGTTTACCTAACATAGAATCTTCGATAATTAAAAAATCTCTGATTTTTTGTTGTGGAATCAAATCAAGAAAACAGTATATAGTATCACTGCCAGGATTATATCTGTAACTTCCTTTATTATCCGTAATGGCAAAATTTCCTCCGATTCCACCATCTTCACCCTGCCACGTAGTAGAGGTATCTCCATTATACCAGCCACCCCATTGAGCATTTATGGTGGCTGGTGTACATAAAATTAGCACTGTAGCAATTAGCATAGTAAATAAATTTTTTTTGAACATTTCCATAGTTCTCCTTTCCCTATAATATACGTAATAATACCATAAAAAGGAATTCTTTTCAAATTACGGGAAAAGTTATGTTGTTTACTATTTAATTTCTGTTATGCCATTTTCTATTAAAATAGAATCTTGTTGATTAGGATGGAGGATATTACTTGCCATAATCATTTTACCTTGCGAATTGAAATCTAAAGATTCAATTTCATACTTTTTATAGTTTGTTTTATTTAAAATAAAAATTTCACTTGGCATAAAATATGTTCCCGTAGAATCTTGCGCATAAATATCTTTTGTTAAATCTGCAACAAGTATAGCATTTTCTTTTAATCCCTCTTTTGTTAAAATGATATATAATTTTCCATTATGATAGCAAATGTCTTGTGTTGTAGTGTATTTTTCTTTGTACTTTGGATTTATGACTTTTATTGTATTATATTCTTTGAATGAATATTCTTTTTTAGATCCAGAAAATGTTATTACACTATAATTCAGACAAGGGAATTTTTCTTCCAAGTAAATAGATGTTCCTGTTTTTACAAGAAAAGTATTATCTTTATAAGATGTAATACATGAAATATTATAGTGTTTCGCTACTGTTGAAGCTGGATTAAAAGTGTAATATTTATTTAAACTTTCTTTTGGCTTGATTCTAATAATCTTAGGAGTTTTCGTTGCAATCCATAAAGAATCATTATTAAATGTTATTCCATTTGCATGTCCCATTACATTTGAAAAATTTGCAGTAGTTTTAGATGATGATGTGTATTTGGGATATTTGAATAATACACTTTTGGTATCTGAACTATTTGTTTTGATGCAATATGCTGTACTACCATTCATAGTAATTGCTCCAAAATTTGTTGCCGTGTCCTTATCTGCTACCTTTGTTACAACTTTTGTATCCATTTTGTATTCTCTGGTATTCATTTTTTAACTCTCCTTTGTGTTTCGTTTATTTTTTATTTTTGTATCTTTTTTTTCACATTCTCTAAAATAGAATCTGGAATCGTTACGCCAATCTTGTTAAGGTTTTCAAAAATACTCAAACTCTCATTGATACTAAAGAACAGTAAAATGATGGATCGCGTGCAAATATCCCCATCATATAAATGCAACGTATCAATTTGACTAGATACGGCAATACAAAGTAACATGCCAACTTTTTTAATGATTCCTTTGTATCCAATATTGGAACGAAATTCTTTTTTATAAAATGCAGTTAGGACACCCGATACATAATCAAATACCATCAAAAGAAGTAAGATTTGAAACGAATTGTCCCACTCTCCAAATAATGCTAGTTTCATGGAATCCTCCTTTTTTTTTATTAATGATATAATTATGATATCATTAATCAATCATTAATGCAACTATTTTTACTTGACATATAAACATATGTTCTGTATAATAATAAACAAAAGAAGATACATTTGGGAGGATGAAGGAACTATGATAAACACATTAAGTACAAAAGAGAAACTTGTGATTCAAAGCTATATTAGGGAAATGTTAGCATTGTTTCAGGAAAATGATATGCTAAAAGAAGATGATTCACTTTATTTACTAGATGGGAAACTGGTTATTAATAAAGAGGAATTGCTCCTGTTAGAAAGAAAAATTAAAAAAGAGCAATAAAGTCAATCTCACGAATTAAGATGACAATAAAAAATCTCAGTATTTAAAATAATACTGAGATTTTTTATTGTGCAACCAATTCTTGATACATACAAAGAGAGATAGAAATTTCATTTCTAAGAATTATTTTTCTTTATTGATTACACTAATTGGAAACGAACCAATTTCATTTTTTGTTTTTCCATTTTTTTCAGTTACTACAAAAACAGCATTCCCCTGTTTTTTTGCAGTGACTTTTAATGTTCCTTTTTCTATTTTTGCAACGGCAATCTTAGAATCACTACTTTCAATTTGGTAAGTTGCCTTCGGATTTCTATTATACAACATAGCATCTACATTAAACTCTGTTGTCCCTTTTTCCAACTGATAAAGAGAGAAGTATGGATTTAAGGCAATTTCTCCTTTTTTTACTGTTACTTTTACTTTCTTTTCAAGATGACTTCCGTCTGTTGTCATAACGGTAATGGTAGTTTCTCCTTTTTTCTTTCCCTCTACCTTTCCATTTTGATTTACTTCTGCAATCGAAGGATCTTCACTGATATAAGCAAGTTTCTGATTTGTTGCATAAAATGGCTCTACAAATGGGAACAAAAGATATGTTTCCTGAGTCCCTACCGTAATTGATTTTGGCAGACTGGTAATTTGTGTTGCTTTTACTGTTTTTTTAGAAAGCAATTTTGTTTTTATTTTATTTTTCTTCGCATATTTGTATGCATAGGAATCTTTTTCGCAATAGATGGTTAGTTTATCACAACCTTTAAAAACATTTTTTTCAATTGTTTTTACACTAGCAGGCAGGTATATTTTTGTAAGGTTTTTACAATCTTCAAACGCTTTTTTTTCAATTATGGTTACCTTCTCTGGTATTTTTATTTGTTTTAAATTTGTGCAGTACCAAAATGCTCTTTCATTTATTTTTTTCAGTTTATCTGGAAGTTGAAGTTGTTTTACGTTTTTACATCCTCCAAAAGCTTGTTTAGGAATTTTAATAAGTCCTTTTGACAAATAGATATTTTGAAAATCAACCCCTTCAAAAACAAACAAATCCAAATCTGTGATAGTATCTGGAACATAGAATCCTTTGCTTGATACGGCATAGGACTGATCATCGCACTCTAAGTTATAAAATAATCCCGTAACCGGTTTTCCCCAAATAGAATCTTCAATACTGAAAAAATCTTGCAATTTGGGGTTGAAGGCTGACTCTAAAAAACAGTAAAAAGAGTCATTTTCTGGTCGATATTCATAACGTCCGTTTCCATACACGGTAATTCTTCCTTGATAGCCGTCATCTCCGTACCACGTGGTGGAAGTATTGCCATCATACCAGCCGCCCCAGTCTGCTTTCGCAATCGCTGGAACGGTTAGTATAAGGGTTAGTAATAATGCAAGTTTGGTTTTTACGCTTTTTTTCATTTTGTTGTTTACTCCTTCCTATAATTTATAAGCAATTATTATTATAACACATCTTGTTTATATGTTACAAAGAATAGGAAATAAAGAGTATTTTTTATATAAACAAAAAGAACCGGCTTATCCATGAATACCGATTCCTGTGATAAATTTAAACTCACATCCCATATCAGGATTTCTTTAATTCCTCCATATACATTTCAGCTATATATGCGGGGCCATTGCACCACAGCTTTGTTTTTTCATCATACAGTGCTTTTCCTGTCTTTGAACATAGAAAATCTGTCAATACCTCTTTTCTGTCCTTGCCCATCTCTTCTGCAATTTCTTCTGTCACCATAGTGATAAGAAGGTCAATTGTATAATTCATTTTTTCCTTTGAAATTGTCACCTCAGCCATATCTTCTCACCTTTCACAAATTTCAGACACTTAATAGCAGCTTCTGTTTTGAAAGAATATTGATCTTTTAATTTATTGGGCAACAACTGTCTGATACAGAAATCGTCTGCCACCTTATCACCTGCAGTACCAAAAGCTCCGGCAAGGTAAGCAGTAAGGGTAGCGTTTGTTGCATCATCCGCAATCTTTCCTGCAATGATATCATACTTTGCCATTTCACGTTCAACTTCGATGAACATTTTTTTCTTTCGGTGAGCGGCAATGCAATGTAACCAGTCTACATCTGCATTTTCAAAAATATGCGTTTCAAGATTTACGGAAAGTTTGAATTCAAAAGTTGAAATATACCCAAACTTCTGTCCCTCTTCAATTGTTTCGGTTGCGATTGCTTTAGCTATTGAAGTTCTCAGAAAACTTTCCGCCTGCTCCTTTGAGATGGTTAAATAGAATCCCTGCCCAAAATCTTTTCTCTTTGCACATTTGGCAAGATCTGGCTCTTTTACTTCACAATAACTTCCATGATAAAGAACAAATCCATCTTTTAACTCAAGCACTAATCTTTATCCCCTTTCCTTCCAAAAACTCTGTAATATCTTCGAGTATAGCTTCATCGCCTTCGCAATGAAAAATCCCATAGCATTTTTCTATATATCCAAGAACATCTGCTTCTTTAAACAAGCAAACAATCTTCTCAACAGGTAAATGCCATTCTTCTGAAGCAAGCCGGATTAATCTTGTCTGCATGAAAGTAATCTCTGTTTTCTCACTCATTATGAATCCCTCCTCGTCTCTTTTGCTGGTCTTTCTACATGATTCCAGACATCTTAGAGAATTCTGTGTCTTTACCAATATCTACTTTATTTATAAGCAATTATTATTATAACACATCTTGTTTATATATTACAAAGAATAGGAAATAAAGAGTATTTTTTACATTTTTAATTTTAATGTTTGCCAAAAAAACTATCCATAACTTCTTTTACCGTTTCCATTTTGTTCGCGCGATAAGCATTCGCTCCACAAAATACCATTCCTTTTTCCACATCTCCTTTTACTGCACGAATTAAAGCTTTTGTAATACAATATGGAATTTCAGCCGGATTACATTTTTTTATACACTGGTAGCACTTATCTGGTTTATTAAACTCTTTTACAAGTAGATTTTTTAATCCTCTTGCCGGCATACCAACCGGACTTTTAACTAATTCAATTTCTTCCTTAGATGCATTTAAATATGCCTCTTTAAATTCCCTGGACGCATCACACTCATAAGTCGTAACAAATCTTGTTCCTACCTGAATCCCATCTGCTCCCAACTCTATATAATGTTCCATATCTTTTTTATCATAAATTCCACCCGCTACTACCACCGGAATTTTTATATTTTCTTTTCTTTCTAGTTTTTTTACAAAATCCAGAATCTGTCTTACCTCATTATCATATTCATAAGAGTTTCTCTTCTCTAGTTTTTCCAGTTCATCAACAGGAAAACCTAAATGCCCTCCCGCCTGTGGTCCTTCTATTACAACAAGGTCTGGCTGCTTTTGATATTTTCTTTCCCAATACTTCGAAATTACTTGAATTGATTTTAAAGTTGATACAATTGGTGCAATTTTAACTTTACTGCCTGAAATATAGGCCGGCAACTCGGTTGGAAGACCGGCTCCCGATATGATTAAATCTATTCCCGATTCGATCGCTTTTTTTACATAGCGCTCATAAAAACGGGTTGCTACCATAATATTTATACCAAGAATACCATCATTTGCAATTTCTCTGGCTTTCTTAATTTCTTTTTCAATGGCTTTTAAATTTGCCTCCAAAGGATTGTTTTCCCATTCCGGTTCTTTATAACCGATTTGAGCTGCCGAGATTACTCCGATTCCTCCCTCTTTTGCTACGGCTCCTGCTAAAGAAGATAAACTGATTCCAACTCCCATTCCCCCTTGAATTAATGGTTTGCGTGCAATAAGTTCTCCAATCTTTAAAGGCTTCCATCTCTCCATATCTATACCTTCATATCGTAAAACTGTTTACGACACTTTTATCCTTTCTCATCTATATTAATAATATTGGGGTCAAAAAATATTCTGACCCCTAATACCTACGAAATCGATTGTATCTGTCTTTCACAAGTTCTTCTCCTGATTTTTTAGTGTATACCTGAAGAAATTTTTCAAATTGTTCACTGATTTCTTCTGCAATAAGGTCAAGTGAATTCATATTAGCGACCCCATTTTCAGAAATAATTGTTTCAATGATTCCCAAATCTTTTAAATCTTCTGCTGTAATTTTCATTAACTCTGCTGCTTCTTCTGAGCGTTTGCTATCTTTCCACAAAATTGAAGCAAATCCTTCTGGTGATAAAATAGAATATGTTGCGTTTTCAAGCATCCATACTTCATCTGCAACGGCCAATGCCAATGCTCCACCACTTCCACCTTCTCCAATGACAATTGAAAGTATTGGAACAGTAATGCCTGCCATTTCAAACAAATTTTTTGCAATTGCTTCTCCCTGCCCTCGCTCTTCTGCTTCGATTCCGCAAAACGCTCCCGGTGTATCTACAAAGCATATAATTGGACGCTTAAATTTTTCTGCCTGCTTCATAAGTCGAAGTGCTTTTCGATACCCTTCCGGATAAGGCATACCAAAATTTCTTTTCATATTTTCTTTTGTACTTTTTCCTTTTTGTTGCCCAATCACAGTAACAGGAATTCCTCTATAACTTGCCACACCGCCAACAATTGCTCCATCATCTCGAAAAACCCTGTCACCATGAAGTTCATAAAAATAATCAAAGATAGTATTGATAAAGTCAAGACTTGTAGGTCGTTCTATACTTCGTGCCATTTGAACTTTTTCCCATACACCTTTTTGATTAATCACTTTTCTGTATTCCAAATCGTTATACTCTGTCTTTGTCTCATTTTCTAATTCCATCTTTTCCTTACTTTGATGAAAACGAATTAGACGCCCTAATGTGGCAACCATATCTTCCCGCTTAACAATGTTGTCAATCAAACCATGCTTCAATAAAAATTCAGAACGCTGAAAGCCTTCCGGCAGCCTCTGCCCGATCGTCTGTTCAATTACTCTCGGACCAGCAAAACCAACTAAAGCACCCGGTTCTGCTAATATAACATCACCAAGCATAGCAAAACTTGCAGTTACTCCGCCTGTTGTGGGATCTGTTAAAACAGAAATATATAACAGTCCTTCCTCACTGTGTCTTTTTAAAGCAGCACTTATTTTTGCCATCTGCATTAAGGAAACAATTCCTTCCTGCATTCTGGCTCCTCCAGAGCAAGTAAATAAAATGACCGGTATCTTTTCGTTTGTAGCCCGCTCTACTGCTCTTGTAATTTTTTCTCCGACTACTTCCCCCATACTAGCCATTAGAAAACGAGTATCCATTACGCCAATTACTACCGGTTCTCCCTGAATTAAAGCCTTTCCTGTAATGACAGCCTCATCCAAATTGGTATGTCTTTTTAAGTGCAATACTTTTTCCTCATAGCCCGGAAAATCAAGCGGATTTTCTAAATGAATTCCCTGATCCCATTCTTCAAAAGAATTATCATCTGTAATCATACTAATTCGGGTTTTCGCATTAATACGGAAATAACCACTACATTTCGGACAAACATAAGCATTTTCAATCAAGTCCTCTGTATATATCATCTCTCCACAAACATTACATTTTGTCCACATTCCTTCTGGTATTGACGGCTCTTTTTCCACATTTTGTCCACGATTTATCTGGTTTGTTTTTTCTGCTTCTTCTTTTCCTATATCAACTCTGATATAAGTTGTTTTCTTAAACATATCCCGAAACACCATGCTTACTCCTCGTTTCTTTTTTACTGCTCAAAATAGTCCTGAATAAAATGGGTGTTAATATCGCCCTTTTTAAATTTTTCATGATTAAAAATTTCATATTGAAAATTCAGATTTGTTTTTGTTCCTCCAATAATAACCTCACCTAACACACTAATCATCTTTTGAATTGCAGATATTCTATCCTTATCGTGTACAACCACTTTTAATAACATAGAATCGTAAAACGGAGGAATTTTATAATTCTGATACACTGCCGTATCAACTCTGACTCCATTTCCCCCTGGAATATGAAGGCTCTCTATCGTACCGGGACAAGGCATAAAATGACAGGCAGGATCTTCTGCATTGATGCGACACTCAATCGCGTGTCCTGTAATTGTAATATCATTTTGTGTAAATGGGAGCTCTTTTCCTTCTGCAATCTCAATCTGTGTCTTGACTAAATCAATTCCTGTTACAAATTCTGTTATCGGATGCTCTACCTGAATCCTTGTATTCATTTCCATAAAATAAAAATTTTTATCTTTGTCTAACAGAAATTCAATTGTACCTGCATTTTCATACCCAACTGTCTTTGCCGCCAAAATAGCCATATCTCCCATTTTTTTTCTCAAATTCTCGTCCATTGCTACAGATGGAGATTCCTCAATTAACTTTTGATGTCTTCTCTGAATGGAACAATCCCGTTCTCCCAGATGCACAACATTCCCATACTGATCTGCAAGAATTTGAAACTCAATATGTCTTGGATTTACAATGTATTTTTCAATATACATTGTATTGTCTCCAAATGAACCAATTGATTCCATCTGGGCAGTTTCAAACTGGGACGTAAACTCTTCTTCACGTTCCACAATTCTCATTCCCTTTCCACCGCCTCCCAAAGAAGCTTTTATAATAACAGGATATCCTATTTTATCTGCTAATTTTTTTCCTTCTTCTGCGGTAACAACCGGTTCCTTTGTACCGGGAACAACCGGAATGGAAGCTTTCATCATCGTTTTTCTCGCCTCGGCTTTATTTCCCATTTTGTGAATAATGGAAGAAGAGGGACCAATAAATTTAATATTACACTTTTCACACATCTCAACAAATTTGGCATTTTCCGACAAAAACCCAAAGCCCGGATGAATTGCATCTGCTTTTACGGCAATTGTTGCACTCAAGATTCGTTCCATATTCAAATAGCTATCTGATGATGCTGAAGCTCCAATGCATATACTTTCATCAGCAAGCTGTGTATGCAGTGCTTCCTTATCTGCTTCCGAATAGACAGCTACTGACTTAATTCCAAGCTCCCTGCATGCTCTGATAATTCTGACTGCAATTTCTCCACGATTTGCAACTAAAATTTTTTTAAACACAATCCTTTTCTCCTATTAACTACCCAACTACAAAAGTCAGTTCTGCTGATACTGCAATTTCTCCATCAACGGTTGCAACCGCTCTTCCAACTCCTATGGAACCTTTTTGTTTCACAATTTGGCAGTCCAATTTTAGCGTATCCCCGGGAACAACTTTTCTTTTAAATCTCGCCTGATTAATACCACCAAAATAAGCAGTTTTCCCTTTATTTTCCTTCTTGCTTAAAATTGCTACGGCTCCCGTCTGTGCCAATGCCTCAATTTGAAGTACCCCAGGCATTACCGGTTCTTCTGGAAAATGCCCCAAAAAATAAGGTTCATTATAAGTAATGCTTTTATAACCAATTGCCTTCACTCCCGGTTCCAATTCCTCTACACGGTCAATTAAAAGAAACGGATGCCGATGCGGAATAATTTCCTCAATTTCTTTTATTGTTAACATATTGTTTCCCATGATTCCTTTCTCGTTAATATCTCTAACTTATTACAAACAACGGCTGACCATATTCAACAACAGCTTCATTTTCCACTAATACATCTGTCACAATTCCATCATATTCGGCTTCAATCTCATTCATTAATTTCATTGCTTCAATAATAGCAATTGTCTGTCCTTTTTCCACCTTATCACCAACCTTAACAAATGGTTCTGCACTCGGAGAAGGAGAATCATAAAATGTCCCTACAAGTGGAGATGTAATTGTGATACCATTTTTTTCCTGTTTAGGCTTTAACTCACTTTTCTTTTCCGTATCTGTATTGAAATCATTTTCTAAAATGGATAGATTTTTAGCTTTTAATGTTAATTTGAGATTACCTTCTTCTAATGAAAATTCACTCAAAGAAGATTTTGAAACTGCAGTTATCAAATCTGTTATCTCTTTTAATTCCATTTTTCTCTCCTAACTTTCTCCATTTCGTTTTATTACGATGCTTGCATTATGCCCACCAAAACCAAGTGAATTACTGATGCAGTAATTTACAGGCATTGATATTCCATTTCCTTTTACATAATCCAAATCCATTTCTTCCTCGGATTCTTTAAGTCCGACATTAGAATGAACATATCCTTCCTCCATGGACTTTATACAGGTAATCAATTCAACAGCTCCTGCCGCACCAAGTAAATGTCCTACCATTGACTTTGTGGAACTTACCTTCACTTGATTTGCATAATTGCCAAATGCTAACTTAATTGCTCTTGTTTCAAACAAATCATTATATTTCGTGCTTGTTCCATGGGCATTAATATAATCAATTTGTTCCGGACGAACCCCTGCTTCTTCCATCGCAAGACTCATTGCTTTTGCCGCACCTTTGCCATCTTCTGCCGGCGATGTAATGTGATAAGCATCGCTTGTACATCCATACCCTACAATTTCCGCAAGTATTTTGGCACCTCTTTTTTTCGCGTGCTCCAGCGATTCAAGTACAACAATTCCTGCACCTTCTCCAATTACAAATCCTGACCTCTCCTTATCAAATGGAATTGACGCCCTTTCTTTCTGCTCTGAAGTCGTAAGTGCTGTTAATGCCGAGAATCCGCCTACACCAATTGGCGTAATTGCACTCTCCGCACCTCCCGCAATCATAACATCTGCTTCCCCATGTTGAATTGTCCTGTAAGCTTCTCCAATCGAATTTGTCCCGGTTGCGCAGGCAGTAACCACATTTATGCTTTTTCCCTTTAAGCCATAAATAATCGATACATTTCCCGCAGCCATGTTGGTAATCATTAATGGAACTAAAAGGGGATTGATTCTCGCCGGTCCCTTTGCCAGCAACTTTTTGTGTTCTCGTTCCATTACATCAAGACTTCCAATACCAGAACCAATTGAAGTACCAATCCTATATGGATCTTCCTGTTTCATATTAAGACCTGCCTGTTCGATTGCCTCTTTTGTCGCTGCCACAGCATACTGACAAAATAGTTCCATCCTTCTTGCAGATTTAAAATCCATATAATTCTTTGGGTCAAAATTTTTTACTTCTGCAGCTAACTTTACTTTATATTGACTAGTATCAAATTTTGTTATTTGATCAATACCAATTTTGTTTTCTCTGATACTTTTCCAAAATTTGGATACATCCAATCCAATTGGCGTAATTGCCCCCATTCCCGTCACAACAACTCGTTCCATAATGCCTCCTTTTATGCCATACCACCATTAATTCCAAGCACCTGACCTGTAATATAATCCGCTTTCTTAGAAGCTAAAAATACACATGCCTCTGCAATATCCTCCGGTTTACCAATCCGTTTCATAGGAATTGTTTCTAATATTCTTTCCTTAATTGCTTCTGGAAGCTGCTTTGTCATATCAGTATCAATATATCCCGGTGCAATTGCATTTACAGTAACCTGTCTTGATCCTAATTCCTTTGCCAAGGATTTTGTAAAACCAATAATTCCGGCTTTTGAAGCAGAGTAATTGACCTGTCCTGCATTTCCAACAACCCCTACAACAGAAGACATATTAATAATACGCCCTGACCGTTGTTTCATCATTTGTTTCGAAGCATACTTTGCACAAAAGAATGTCCCTTTCAGATTAATGTCCATGACTGATTGAAACTCTTCTTCTGACATTTTTAAAATTAATCCGTCTTTTGTAATTCCTGCATTATTTACTAGAATATCAATGGTTCCATATTCTTTTTGAATAAAATCAAACATCTCTTTCACAGAAGTTTCATCCGATACATTGCAGGCATAAATTTCCGCATTGCCCCCATGTTGTTCTATCTCTTTCTTTACTCCCAATGCCTTTTCCTGATTGCCATTATAGTTAATAATAACTTTTGCTCCCTCTCTTGCAAAAGAAAGAGCGATTGCTCTCCCTATACCACGACTTGCTCCTGTAACTAAAGCAACTTTTCCCTGCAACATACTCCTGCCTCCTTTAACTCTTTAAATACCTGATTCATATCAGAAATGGTTTCAATATGATAAGCCTTTACATCACGATTTATTTTTTTCATAAAACCAGTCAATGTTTTACCTGGTCCAATTTCAATAAAAACCTCTGCTCCCCATTGAATCATCCTCTCAACCGACTGTTTCCAGCGAACGGAAGAATATACCTGTTGTTTTAACAAATCTTTTACCTCTTTTTCATCTGTAACAAGATTTGCTGTCACATTACTGACATAAGGAACTTTAATCGAATTCACTACAATAGGCTCCAGTTCTTCTCCTAATTTATCGCCTGCTCCTTTGAGAAGCTTAGAATGAAATGGTCCGCTGACATTCAATGAAATTACTCTCTTCGCACCGGCAAGTAAAAGTTTTTCTTTTGCCCGTTCTACTGCCTTTACTTCACCTGATATTACAACCTGCCCCGGACAATTATAATTTGCAATTTGAACTACTCCGTCTATTTTGGTAAGTTCCTGCTCTGTCGCTTTCTCAGAAAGCCCAAGTACTGCTGCCATAGTACCAATTCCAACAGGTACTGCCTGTTGCATGTAAACACCTCGTTTTCGTACAAGTCGACAAGCAGCTTCAAAAGAAATAACAGAGGATGCCAATAGGGCATTATATTCACCAAGACTTAAGCCCGCATGAATCGAGGCTTCCAGCCCCTGTTCTCTAACAGCCTGTAATATCGCATGCGAAGTTACCATCATTGCAATCTGTGTATATTCTGTCAATGATAACTGGCTGTTTTCCTCAAAACAAAGTGATTTTATATCTAAGCCCGTAAGTCGCCCCGCTTCCTCATAAACATTTCGACTAACATCAAATTGTTCATAAAAATCTCTTCCCATTCCAAAATACTGTGCTCCCTGACCAGGAAAAATAAATGCTATTTTATTCATAGGAACTTCCTTTCCAGTAATCTGTTTTCAACAGCCGATTTGCTTCACTCATAATCTCCTCTATAATCTCATTGCAAGTCTGCTCTTTCTTTATCAAACCTGCAATCTGACCTGCCATAACAGTTCCATTCTTCACATCACCATCTACAACCGCATTACGAAGGGAACCTAACGTAAGAAGCTCTAATTCCTCAAAACTAGCTCCGGCCTCTTCTTTCTTTCTATACTCCTTTGTCATCTGGTTTCTTAAAGAACGAATCGGATGACCATGAGAACGACCTGTTACAGCAGAATCAATATCTTTCGCATTCAAAATTCGTTGTTTATAATTTTCATGGCAAATCGATTCTTTTGCCACAACAAAACGTGTTCCCATCTGTACCGCTTCTGCTCCCAGCATAAATGCTGCAGCAAAACCTCTTCCATCACCAATTCCTCCTGCTGCAATTACTGGTATTTCAACTGCATCTACAATTTGAGGAACTAAAGTCATTGTAGTCTGTTCTCCGATATGTCCGCCTGATTCCATACCTTCTGCCACTACCGCATCGGCACCATAACGTTCCATCCGTTTTGCCAATGCCACACTAGCGACAACAGGAATTACTTTAACACCGGCCCGTTTCCATTTATTCATATATTTCTCCGGATTGCCGGCTCCTGTCGTCACAATTTTAACCCCTTCCTCTACAATTACATCGGATACTTCATCTGCATGAGGGCTTAGCAACATGACATTAACACCAACTGGTTTATCTGTACGCAATTTTGCTCTTCTTATTTCATTTCTAACAACTTCAGCAGGTGCATTTGCACCTCCAATTAACCCAAGTGCTCCCGCTTCTGACACAGCTGCTGCCAAATTCGCTTCTGCAACCCATGCCATACCACCTTGAATGACCGGATATTTAATTCCTAATAATTCTGTTATCCTAGTTTTCATTTTAGACTTTCCTTCATCCAATTACTCTATGCCTTTTTCTTTTAGATAAATAAGTACATCACCTACTGTTTTCATTTCCTCTAAATCTTCCGATGGTATTTCCACCGAATACTCCTCTTCTAATGCCATTACCAATTCAAATAAATCTAAAGAGTCTGCTCCCAAATCATTTTGGAACGAAGAATTTTCTGTAACCTCATCTGTTTCAACTCCTAATTGATTTGCTACTAATTCTTTCATTTTTTCTAACATAATTAATCTCCTTTTTGTTTTCTTAGTTCTTATTTTTTATATGTTTTATTTACCATTGGAGTAAAATACTTCCCCATGTTAATCCTCCACCAAATCCTGAAAGGATAATAGAATCACCCCGTTCAAGCAGGTTCTTCCGATTCATTTCATCTAGTAAAATCGGGATGCTTGCTGCTGATGTATTTCCATACCATTGAAGATTCATCGGAAATCGTTCAATTGGAACACTTAACTTTTCTGAAACAGCGTGAATAATTCGTTTGTTTGCCTGATGCAATAAAAAGTATTTTATTTGTTCTTTTTTTGTCTTTGTTTGTTGTAATAATTCTTCGATTACTTCTGGAACCTTTTTTACTGCAAATCGAAACACTTTCTGACCATTCATTGTAATAAAAGAATGATTCTTTTCTTCTTTCTTCATCGCCAAACAGTTTCCACTACTTCCATCTGTGTATAGAACCTGTTCAAACCTACCTTGACTGGAAGCTTTTGCTATAACCGCACCTGCTCCATCACCAAATAAGATGCAAGTTCCTCTGTCATTCCAATCTACAATTCTTGACAATGTTTCAGCACCAATAATTAATACTGTACGATAAATACCAGCTCTGATATAAGAATCTGCAACTGACAGGGCAAATATAAATCCAGAACATGCCGTGTTCATATCAATTGCAATTGCATTCACTGCCTTCAAGCATGCTTGCACAGAAGAGGCCACATTAGGAAGTGCAAAATCCGATGACATCGTGGCAACCAAAATTAAATCAATTTCTTCCAGAGAAATTCCTGCTTGCTCTATTGCCTGCCTTCCAGCCTTTGTTGCAAGCTCTATAACCGATTCCTGTTCCACAACTCTTCTTTCCTTTATCCCAGTCCGGCTTACAATCCACTCATCATTCGTATCTACTATTTTTGACAAGTCTTCATTCGTAACCCTTTTAGACGGAAGATAACTTCCTGTGCCAATAATTTTTGTTATCATTTTGTTCACCATATTTTTTATTTTATTTTGGTTTTAAAATATTTTGATATTCAAACTATATGGCAATCAAAACATTTTGTCAAGTATTTTTTTATTTTTGATTTATTATTGGTATTGCATCTTCTATCTTCCTACTGGTTTTACCACTTCTGACAGATAAAATAGAATTCGATTTCTCAACTGCTTTTCTTACTACTAATCTTTTTTTACGCACGAAAAAAGCCCCAACCCAGTAGCTCTCTGTCTACCAAACTAGGACTTCCCAATGCGCCTTCAGGGGCTCGAACCCTGGACACCCTGATTAAGAGTCAGGTGCTCTTCCAACTGAGCTAAAGGCGCATGCATTTGTTGAACGCAATAGTTATTATATACGATACTTCAACAAAATGCAAGAGTTTTTTTCACAAAATTTAAAGTTTTTAATGCTATTTTAATTTTTCTATCTTTTCTCTTAATTCATCTTCCGAAACAGCTCCAATAATTTTATCTGCTGCCTCCCCGTTTTTAAAGAAAATAATCGTTGGAATTGACATAACTCTATATTGACGGCTAATCCCACTTTCCTCATCTACATTTAATTTTCCAATAACAACCTCCCCTTCATATTCATTCGCAAGCTTTTCCACGATAGGTGCCATCATCTGGCAAGGTCCACACCAGTCAGCATAAAAATCAACAACTGCCAACTTATTGCTTTCTAAAACTTCTGATTGAAAATTGTCACCTGTTACTCTTAGTTCCATAGTATCTCTCCTTTTTTATCAATTATATTATTTATTTAACGCTTTTTTTGCCGCTGTTTATAATAGACGATACCTCATCCCATGATTTTTTCACCTGAAGTGCCTTTTTATTTAAATCCGTATTTCCAGCTAATTTTCTTGCTATTTTTGATTTCACTGATTTTCCCATATACGTTCCTCACATATGCGAGCTTATTAACTAGTATATGCAAAACTACAAATTCTATTGATCTCTCAATTTATTTTATAACGGCAATTCTTAACCTCTTTTTCTTCTAATAACCATACGATTAATCGGTTTTCCTTCTTTTGAAAATTTCTCTTCATATTCTGTCATCACATTTCCCTCTGCATATTCACTATGATGAAGATCATATGTGACATTTTCCAGATTCCAGCCTGCCAGCTCTACCTGCTCCAGAGAAAAATCAAACAATTCTCTATTATCCGTCTTAAAAATAATTAATCCGTCCTGATCCAAACATTTATTATAGCGTTCTAAAAACTGTACAGAAGTCAAACGTCTTTTCGCATGTCGTTCCTTTGGCCATGGATCGGAAAAATTCAAATAAATCCGTGCAACCTCTTCCTCTTCAAATACTTCATTTAAATCTTCTGCATCCATTCTTATAAAATAAAGATTATCTTGTTCTAATTCTGGTCGTTTTTCCAATGCCCGGACTAATACACTGGAATATTTTTCAATTCCGATATAATTAATATTCGGATTTTTTTTAGCAAGCTCCATAATAAATTTTCCTTTTCCCATACCTATCTCAATGTGAATTGGATTATCATTGCCAAACACGTCTTTCCATATCCCTTTTTTCTCATTTGGCAGTTTTATAGTATAATCATCACCTTCTATCTTTTCTTTTGCACCTTTTACATTTCTTAATCTCATTGTTATACCCTTATCTATCACAACAGTTGTGATTCCGCCCAACATTCAAGTTAAAAAAAGAGCGATTTTATTTTCCTTTCCTTATAAATTTCTCTCAACTTTTATTTTTCTTCTTAATTTGTTAACAAAGTCTAAATCCATTTTACTATATTTTATTAAAAAATGCCATCCTTAGATGAAATCTTATACGATACCCACTGATACTGAATCTATTCTTAAAATTTTGTTAAAAATATAAACATTTCATATTATTTTACTACCCTTTTTATTTAAAATGGTGTATTATGTTTACAAACATAATTACCATCAAATCATAGACAGGGGTGAACGCCATATATGGAAAAAGTATTAAATCTCTTAGATGAGATTGAAAAAAAAGCCAACGCTATTCTTGCTCATACTTCCGTAGAAAAAACTGCTCTTCATGACAAGCTTACGAAAGATATGGAAAAATTAGATAAAGAAATGGAGGCAAAAACCAACCGGCAGTTAGATGAATTAAGGAAAAAAATGGACTTAGAAATTACAAATGAGAAACAGCACTTAATTGAGTCATGTAATAAACAACTGGAGGAACTAGAGGTAAACTATCACAAAAACCATGATAAATTAGTTGACGAGGTCTTTAACAAAGTAATAGGAGAGTGAAGCGTATATGATAAACAACCTGTTAGCCTATAGTGGCATTGTAACCAAAACAAAAGCAATGGGCAAATGGTTAATAACTCCGGAAGACTACGAAAAAATCTCTAATCTGCCAACGGTTGCTGATTTTATTATATTTCTAAAAAATCAGCCAGGCTATAAAGACCTATTTGCAAACTGTGATGAGCATGCTCTGCATCGAAACCAGATTGAGCATATATTGACAAATGCACTTTATATGGATTACTCAAAGTTGTTTCGATTTGCAAATGATAACCAGCGGAATATATTATCATTTTTATTTTTCCGCTACGAAATTAACATTTTAAAATCCTGCTTACAACAAGTATTTGATTCCAATTCTACATATGATTTAGCCGCATTTGAAACTTTTTTTGCAAAACATTCTGACCTTAATCTCAAACAATTGTCAGAAGCAAAATCACTTGATGAATTTATTCTTACTTTAAAGGGAACCGAATACTATGCCTTGTTTCAAAAAATATCACAGATAGAAACTATTTCTACTCTTTATGACTATGAAACGCAGTTGGATATCTATTATTACAAAAAAGTATGGAAATTATGTAAGAATCACTTAAAAGGGAACGAACAAAAAGCATTGCGAGATACACTTGGAAAACAAATTGACCTGCTCAATATACTGTGGATTTATCGTTCCAAAAAATATTATAACGTGGAATCTTCAAAGATTTATTCTTCGATTATACCAATCCGTTATAAACTGACCAATCAAGACTTAATGCGTATGGTAGAAGCTACATCCGTTGAAGAATTTTTACTTGTTTTAAAAGCTTCTCCGTATATTCCAAAAGGAATTGACTTAAATCAGAATTCCGTTGAATCAATATATCGTCAGGTTCTGAATAAAGCATATAATGATAACAGACATCGGAATCCTACCTCTATGAGTACATTATTTTATTACTTACATTTAAAAGAACAGGAGATTGATCATTTGACAACTGCCTTAGAATGTATTCGCTATAGTCTTAATCCTTCGGAAACGCTAAAGTACATTTTAGAGTAATGGGGGTGTAACATTGATTGAGAAAATGAAATACCTTAATATAACCGGTCCAAGAAAAGATATTGACCGTGTTGTAAATACTTATCTAAGTAAATATGAGATTCATCTTGAAAATGCAATGGCAGAATTAAGTGCCGTACACGATGTCATTCCCTTTCAAGAAGCGAATCCCTATAAAGAAATCTTATCAAAAGGAGAAGTTTTACTAAATCAGATAAAAAAGGATACCATTCCAAGTGGTCGTACTATGACCCCTATGGAAGCTTCAGAAATTATTTCAGAAGCTTACAGTATTTTAGAATCGGCAAATAAAAAAATGGAAAAGGTAGTAGAAAAAAAGAAACACTTAACTGATTTGATTAGTCAATTAGAACCTTTCCGTATGCTTGACTATGACCTTTCTAAAATACAACACTTTACTTTTATAAAATTCCGGTTTGGTAAAATATCTCACGAGTACTATAATAAATTTACTCGTTATGTCTACGACAATTTAAACACTGTTTTCTATGAATGTGGTCGAAATGCTGATTATATCTGGGGAGTCTACTTTGTTCCGGCTACTTCCGTCAATCAGGTTGACGCTGTATTCTCTTCTCTGCATTTTGAACGAATTAATCTGGCAGATGAATACAACGGTACACCAGAAGAAGCGTTTCAGACAATCTTAACCAAACTAAAGAAAGTCCGCTCAAAACATAAAAAATTAAAAACTCAATTAAAAGAACAGCTTGCACTAAAAAGTGGAGATATTCTTACTGCTTACGAAACATTGTCAAAGCTTTCGGCAAACTTTGATATTCGAAAGATGGCTGTTCTAACAAGCGAATCCAACACACAGCAGGTTTTTTATATTCTTTGCGGATGGATGGGTTCTTCCGATGCAAAAGCCTTTTTAAAGGAAATTGAAAATGATCCGAATATTTATTGTATTGCACAAAACGGAAAAGAAAATTTGGATGGTACAATTAAACCACCAACAAAACTAAAAAATCCGAAGTTTTTTAAACCATTTGAAATGTTTGTCAAAATGTATGGTTTGCCTGCCTATAACGAAATGGATCCTACGATTTTTATTGCCCTTACTTATACTCTGATGTTTGGAATTATGTTCGGAGATGTTGGACAGGGACTTTGCCTTGTAATCGGTGGCTTTTTATTATACCGGACGAAAAAAATGAATCTCGCAGCGATTGTATCCGTTGCCGGATGTTTTTCAACTGTATTCGGCTTTTTATATGGCAGTATCTTTGGACTGGAAGATATTTTACCTGCCCTTTGGAGAAGACCGATGGATAACATCATGTCAACTTTAATTACAGCCGTTATATTTGGCGTCATATTAATTATTATTGCGATGCTAATTAATATCGCCAACTCCATCCGTGCAAAAGATTTAGAACGTGGGTTATTTGATGCAAGCGGTGTTGCCGGTCTTATTGTTTATGGAAGTGCTGCCTCTTGTGTTGGTCTTGCAGCTACAGGTCATACACTTCCTGCCGGAATTATTCTTGGAATCTTAATAGGAATTCCTCTACTTGCAATCTTTTTGAAAGAACCGCTTACGAATTTCTTATTAAAGAAGCGCCATATCTTTCCATCGGGAAGTAAAGCAATGTTCTTTGTTGAAGCCTTTGTCGAACTCTTTGATGTTGTATTAAGTTATGCAACCAATACAATTTCATTCGTCCGTGTTGGTGCTTTTGCTCTAAGCCATGCAGGTATGATGGGCGTTGTTTTAACATTGGCACACTATGAAAGTGGACATCCAAACATAGCTGTCATTATCCTTGGTAATATTTTAGTTACCGGATTAGAAGGTCTTGTCGTTGGCATTCAGGTACTAAGACTTGAATATTATGAAATGTTTAGTCGTTTTTATAAAGGTACCGGAAGAGAATTTAAACCATTTAAATCACAAAATTAACAGGAGGATATTGTTATGAATATAAAATCAATTATTTTAGTCGCTTTAATTGCAAGTATTGTAATCCCATTTGGGGTATTTTTATTAGGTGAAAAGAGAAAAGGAAGTTTCAAGGCAGCCTTAGGTTTTAACGGATTATTTTTCTTTGGAACTTTAATTATTGCAGATATATTATTGTTTAGCGGAAAAGTTTCTGCTTCAGAAGCCGAAACTGCTGTTGCAAGTGCTACAGACGGCTGGAAATATATTGCTGCTGCCCTCTCTACCGGTATGTCCTGTATTGGTGCCGGTATCGCTGTTGCAAGTGCAGCAAGTGCAGCTTTAGGAGCATTAAGTGAAGATTCCTCTATCATGGGTAAAGCACTTATCTTCGTAGCCTTAGCAGAATCAATCGCTTTATATGGTCTTCTTATTTCTTTCTCCATTCTTGGATAATAGGAATACATCACATGAAAGGACCGTGAATTACTATGAAAATGTTTCTTATTAGTGATAATGTTGATACTTATACCGGTATGCGTCTTGCGGGTGTAGATGGTGTCGTCATACATTCCAAAATACACCTGAAAGAGCAACTGGAACAGACATTTTCCAATAAAGAAATCGGTGTTTTACTTATAACCGAAAAACTTAGCCAGGAATTTCCGGATATTATTAATGATATAAAGTTAAACCACCGCCTTCCTCTTATTGTGGAAATTCCCGATCGTCATGGTACAGGTCGTGATCCAAACTTCATTATGAATTATGTCAATGAAGCAATCGGGCTAAAACTATAAGGAGGATACATTATGACTTTAGATGAAAAATTAGATCTTTTTTATAATTCAGCAATTGAAGACGCAACCAAACAAAGCGTAGAAATGATAGAAGAATATAAAAAATCACTGGAGTCGGTATATGAAGAACATAAACGTGAAGCAAACCAAAAAGCCGAACTGACACTAAGTACCGAAACCCAAAAATTAATTCAGAAAAAAAACAAGACTCTTTCTATTGAAAATCTTGACTTTAAACGCCGGCTAAATGAAAAAATGACCGAATTAAAAAAAATATTATTTACCGACGTACAAAAAAAATTAGAACATTTCATGAATACACCGGAATATGAAAACCTTCTTGTAAAGCAAATTGTATATGCACTTCAATTTTCAAAAGGCAATGAAATTCAGATTTATATCAATCCAACCGATGCTGACAAGAAGACTTCTTTAGAAGAAAAAACCGGTGCCACCTTAACTGTCAGCAAAATTGATTTTATCGGTGGAACCCGTGCTGTCATTCATGAAAAAAATATCCTGATTGACCGTTCTTTTTTAACTAAGATGGAAGAAGAAAAGGATATATTCTCACTATAA
This sequence comes from Velocimicrobium porci, assembly GCF_009696045.1. GTDB lineage: Bacteria > Bacillota > Clostridia > Lachnospirales > Lachnospiraceae > Velocimicrobium > Velocimicrobium porci. The sequence continues at coordinate 156,698 of NZ_VUMT01000003.1, forward strand.
AGGAGGTTTGTCCCGTGGAAATAATGGGTAAAATCTATGGTATCAATGGACCGGTTATCTACTTAAAAGGAAACTTGGGCTTTAAAATGGCTGAAATGGTATATGTCGGCAAAGACAAGTTAGTAGGTGAGGTAATTGGTCTTACAAAAGATAAGACAACCATACAGGTGTACGAAGAAACCACTGGGCTGAAACCGGGAGAAGAGGTTTACTCCACCGGTTCCTCTCTCTCCGTTGTTTTAGCGCCAGGGATATTAAGTAATATTTTTGATGGTATTGAAAGACCATTAAAAGAAATATCAAAACAATCGGGTGCATTTATTCCAAGGGGAGTAAATGTTGACTGCTTAGATACAGAAAAAAAATGGAATACTCATATTACAATAAAAGAAGGTGAGCGTGTATTTGGCGGTACAATAATTGCCGAAGTACCGGAAACAACTGCCATTACACACAAATCAATGGTACCTCCGAATACAGAAGGAATTGTAATTAAGACAGTAGCCGATGGCGAATATTCTATTTTTGAACCAATCGTCACAATCGAATGTGCAGATGGAGAGCGAAAAGAACTAACACTTGCCCAAAAATGGCCAATTCGAGTTCCACGCCCTACTGCCAAACGGCAACCGATTGACCGCCCATTACTAACCGGTCAAAGAATTTTAGATTCTTTATTTCCAATCGCAAAGGGTGGCACTGCTGCCATTCCCGGAGGTTTCGGAACAGGGAAAACAATGACGCAACATCAGCTTGCTAAATGGTCTGATGCAGATATTATTATTTACATAGGTTGTGGCGAGCGTGGAAATGAAATGACTAATGTATTAGAGGAATTTTCCCAGTTAATTGACCCTCGTTCAGGTAATCTTTTACTTGCCCGGACTGCATTAATTGCTAACACTTCCAATATGCCGGTAGCTGCCAGAGAAGCAAGTATCTATACAGGTATTACACTCGCTGAATATTATAGAGATATGGGGTATCACGTAGCAATTATGGCTGATTCTACCTCCAGATGGGCAGAGGCTCTTCGTGAACTTTCAGGACGTTTGGAAGAAATGCCGGCGGAAGAAGGGTTCCCTGCTTATTTGGCTTCTCGTTTATCCGCATTTTATGAACGTGCCGGTTTTATGCAAAATTTAAACGGAAGCGAAGGAAGTGTAACTATTATAGGTGCCGTTTCTCCACAAGGTGGTGACTTTTCCGAACCGGTAACACAAAATACAAAACGTTTTGTCCGTTGCTTCTTCGCACTAGATAAGTCACTTGCCTATGCCCGCCACTTTCCCGCAATTCATTGGCTTACAAGCTACAGTGAATATGTTCCTGACTTAGCTCCCTGGTATACCGACCATGTAGCACCCGATTTTATCAACTGTCGAAACCAGATTTTAAGTCTTTTAAGTCAGGAAAACAGTTTGAATGAAATTGTAAAATTAATTGGTAGTGACGTATTGCCGGATGACCAAAAATTAGTTTTAGAGATCGCAAGAATCATCCGTCTTGGCTTCCTACAACAAAACGCATTTCATAAAGAAGACACTTATGTTCCAATGGATAAGCAATACAAAATGATGGACGTTATCCTTTATCTTTATGATAAATGCAAGAAACTTGTAGCGATGAATATGCCGATGTCGTTAATTCGAGAGGATCATATTTTTGAAAAACTGGTTTCAATCAAATACGACGTTGCCAATAAAGATTTATATAAATTCGATGAATACAAAACAATGATAGACGAATTTTATAACCGCCTAATCGAAACAAATGCCTAACTCATTTTCAGAAAGGAGCAATAACATGTCTATCGAATATCTTGGTCTGAGCGAAATAAATGGACCATTAATTGTATTAGAAGGCGTTCAAAATCCAGCCTACGAGGAAATCGTAGAATTCACAATCGACAATAAGACAAAAAAATTAGGCCGTATTGTTGAAGCCTATGAAGATAAAGCCGTAATTCAAGTATTTGGAGGAACAGATGAAATGTCTCTTCTAAATACCCATACCAAATTAACCGGTCATCCAATGGAAATCGGATTATCAGAAGATATTTTAGGTCGTGTTTTTAACGGCTTAGGACAGCCAATAGATGGACTGGGTAACATTATTCCTGAAGTAAAATTAAATGTAAATGGACAACCGCTTAACCCTGTTTCCAGAGAATATCCCCGCAACTATATCCGAACCGGAATATCTGCAATTGACTGTCTTACTACATTAATCCGCGGTCAGAAGCTTCCAATCTTTTCAGGAAACGGTCTGCCTCATGACCAGCTTGCTGCTCAAATTGTAAAGCAGGCTTCTCTTGGAGAAGAAAGTAATGAAGACTTTGCAATTGTTTTTGCCGCAATGGGCGTAAAACATGATGTTGCAGAATTTTTTCGCAGAACATTTGAAGAAAGTGGTGCCAGCTCTCATGTTACCATGTTTTTAAATCTGGCAAATGACCCGGTTGTTGAGCGACTGATTACACCAAAAGTCGCCCTTACAACAGCCGAATATCTGGCCTTTGAAAAAGGAATGCATATTCTTGTTATTTTAACTGATATGACTTCTTTTGCCGAAGCAATGCGTGAAGTATCTTCATCCAAGGGAGAAATTCCAAGCCGAAAAGGATATCCCGGCTATCTTTATAGCGAATTTGCAGCACTATACGAACGTGCCGGCATTGTTGCAGGACGCCCCGGCTCTGTTACCCAGATTCCTATTTTAACAATGCCAAATGACGATATTACACACCCTATCCCAGACTTAACCGGTTATATTACCGAGGGTCAGATTGTTTTGGAGCGTTACCTGCATCAAAAGGCCATTTACCCGCCAATCAATGTGCTTCCATCTCTATCGCGACTTATGAAAGATGGTATTGGTGCCGGTTATACAAGAGAAGACCACCAAGACTTAGCAAACCAGTTATTTTCCTCTTATGCACATGTTGGTGAAGCACGGGCATTAGCAAGTGTAATTGGTGAAGATGAACTGTCAACAATTGATAAAAAATATTTAAAATTTGGTACTGCATTTGAGGAACAATTTGTTGCTCAGGGTCAGAATGAAAACAGGACGATTACAGAAACCCTTGATAAAGGTTGGGAGTTACTATCCATACTTCCTCGTGAAGAATTAGACCGTGTTAACACAACAATATTAGACAAATATTATCATCCGGCACAAGAAGAGCCATCGGAAGATGAAAACTATGATGACTAATTTATCAAACATAAGGAGATGACCAGATGGATCCAAATACATTTCCTACAAAAGGTAATCTTATCCTCGCAAAAAACTCCCTTGTTCTGGCAAAACAGGGTTTTGAATTAATGGACAAAAAAAGAAACATACTAATTCGTGAACTAATGGATTTAATCGATGAGGCCTCAAATATTCAATCTGAAATTGATGTTACATTTACGACTGCATATAAGGCACTGCAAAAGGCCAATATTGAAATGGGAATTCATAATGTTGCACAAATTGCAAAAACAATACCAGAGGAGGATTCCATTTCTATTAAACTTCGTAGTATAATGGGTACTGAGATTCCATTTGTCGAATGTGACAAAACAACACAACCTGCAGCATACTCGTTTTATGGAACTCGAATTTCACTTGATGAAGCCTGTTATCAATTTAATAGAGTAAAAGAATTAACCTTACGTCTATCCATGATTGAAAACTCGGCTTATCGGCTGGCATCCAGCATTAAAAAAACCCAAAAACGTGCTAATGCGTTACAAAATATCACAATCCCACGTTATACTACTCTTGTAGCAGATATTCAAAATGCATTAGAAGAAAAAGAACGAGAAGAATTCACACGGCTTAAAGTGATAAAACGAATGCAGGGAAAAACATAAAAGGAGTTATAATAATAAAATGAAACGATTGTTTGTATTACTATTAGTGGCATCTATTTTAATTAGTCCACTAGGCAACACAACCGTCTTTGCAGACACAAAAACATCTTCTGCAAAAGGCACAGAAGAAACTTGGCCAAAAGGTCCAAAAGTAAATGCCGAATCAGCAATTCTCATGGATGTATCATCCGGATTAATTTTATATGAAAAAAATAGTCATAAAAAACAATACCCAGCAAGTATTACCAAAATAATGACAACGTTACTGGCAATTGAAAATTGCTCAATGGGTGAAATTGTAACATTTTCCCATGACTGTGTATTTGGCATTGAAACCGGAAGCAGCCATATTGGAATTGATGTTGATGAAAAACTAACCGTAGAACAAGCCCTTTATGCAATTATGTTGGCCTCTGCAAACGAAGTATCTTGGGGAATAGGAGAACATGTAAGTGGCTCACTCAAAGCATTTGCAAAAGCCATGAATACACGTGCAAAAGAGTTAGGATGTACTGACACACATTTTGTCAACGCTAATGGTCTTCATAATGACAATCACTATACGACTGTATATGATATGGCCCTAATTTCAAGAGAAGCGATGAAATCCAGTACATTTCGGAAAATTATTTCAACCAAATCCTATACAATACCTCCGACTAACAAACACAAAGAACCCAATTCGTTCTTAAATCACCATCAGATGCTAGTTGGCAACAAATATCCGCAATATAAATATGAATATTGTATCGGCGGTAAAACCGGCTACACAACAAAGGCTGGTTCAACCTTAGTTACATTTGCAAAAAAAGATGATGTCGAATTACTTTGTGTTGTTATGCGTGCAAATGGTCCTGCTTCTTCTGAAAACGAATATACGGATACAACATCATTATTTAATTGGGGCTTTGAAAATTTTACTCAACATGACATAACCGGAAATACTGACCTAAGTTCTGATACAGAGTCGCCATTGTTTACCAAATATAATCCAATATTTGACCAGACCAATTCACCACTTCGTCTTGGAACAAATACAACGATTCTGCTTCCAAATGGTGTGGATTTTGAAAAAGCAGAACGCAAGGTAAATATTTATAAAAATATTTCTTTAAAAGATGGTGAAAATATAGTTGGTAATGTTTCTTATAACTATGGAGGCAAAACCGTCGGCAGTACTGATATTATATTTGACAAAACAAAGGCAGTTACATTAACCTCCTTGACCAAAACCCGACAAATCAATGCAAAAACAGTAAAAGGTGCGAATACATTTAATCTAAAACCTATTATTATAACTGTTATTATTCTTTTCATCATTGGATGTATATGCCTATATATATCAATTTTAAGAAAACGTAAAAAAAACTCTCGGTCATATCGGTTTTAAATGCAAATAAATGAGAGGGTTACAAAATGAATTATTTCCATTTTGTAACCCTCTCATTTATTTTCTTTAAACTAGTTTTTCACCTTTCGCCTTTTTTGTTTATGCAGTCGGACCTCCTGAAATTTTTCCTGTAACAAAGCTGCTTTTTCGGCTGTTATCATACTAACTATTTTGACTGCGAACACCTTTCCATCTTTTGTTTTATGAATACGTATTCTTCCTTTTAAATATCCATGCTCTTTACAATAAGCAAGGCAATAATAATTTTTTAAATTACTACTAAACCATCGAATTCTTTTTGTTGCTTTTGCTCCACATCTGCAACAAAAAATATCTTTAATCTTACTATTTTCCATTAACTTTTCCTTGCTATCATATTCCTTAGAAATAAACTTAGAATAATTATCATACACAATATACACTTCATCTTCTTCCGTTTTTGGATTATGATAATAATCAATGGAAAAATAACTGTCTACCATTGATTTTTCGATTTTTTGAAAAATTCTTGTCGTATATTCTGCATCCCATAAAGCCCTGTGAAAATTTTCGTTCTTTTCAAGTTTCCAATAATCCACAGCATACTCTAGTGAACGGGCATTCTTTCGTCCTTCTGTCTGTAATGAAAATAATTTCTGTACATCATAATATAAGAATGGTTTATTGCCGAGCGGACTCATCTGATAATAACTCATATTTCTCTGTAATTCAAATAAATCACTGGTTCCCCATGTCGCAAAATAGTAGTCATCGCCACACCATGATAAAAACCTTTGAATCACTTCGCAAAAAGGATTCCCGCTTTTCAATTCTTCCATATCTATGTGTATTATTTCATTGGTTTTTGGATGTAATTCTTTATAAACTTGTGGACATATAAGTTCGTGAAATTTTTCTAAAACTTCCCGTTTTTCATCTAACTTTACTGCTCCAATTTCAATTATCTCAAACGGAAATTCTTCCACTTCCGTTCCACCACCCGGACATTGATTCCATTCCAAATCAATAACAATATAATTCAAAGTTCTACCAACTTTCTATTTTTTCTAATCCATAGATTTAAATATCTGAGCTATTTGTTCCGAACTCATTTGCCAATCTGACTTTCCGATTTGATTCTGTTTTTTATTTTCAGCTTTACAATTTTAGTTCTCCAAACAATTCTTCTGTTTTAACAGCTCTTCAATTCTACTTATTGTAAATTCCAGATTTTCTATACTTTGTCCAACACCATCCACAATATCTGGCACATTCGATTTTGTTGCGATTCGTTCTATACTGGAAGCAATTTTACTTGCTGACTCTTTTATATTGACAATCATACATTTAATATCTTCCCTATGATACTTCACAACTAATTTTGTTGCATTTTCTTCCACTTCAATAATTTGTTCTTTATAAATTTCTAACACTTCTAATAGTTCTTTCTGCTCTTCTCTATTAAGTTCCTTCATTTGACACAACACAATATAACAAGCCTTTTGAAGTTTAACCAATTCTTCTAATAACTTATTATCCGCCAATCCACTTTGTATCGAAAAAGCATCTGTATTCTGTTCTGGTATTGTTGATTTCGACATAAAATATGTCTGAATCCAATCTAGTAACAAATAAGTAGTTAATAGGACGATTGCCCCTCCACCAACAATAAGTGAAACTGTATCTCTAAATTCTAAAAGAAAATATAGTTCCAATATAATGGATGCCATAAACAACATTCCAATTATCATAAAATTATTCTTCTTTTTCATCCTGTTACTCCCTCGTAATAAACTTTCATTTCCTGTAAGCTCTCTTACATTTTTCTAACAATTATGATGTTGGGGCAAAAGATATTTTGACCCCTGATACCTACAGATGACTACGCACTTTGTGGTATCATAATTATATTACCATAAGAATTACAGCAAAGTAAACACATATCCCCTCTCAAACCTTTATATAGGACTTATTCTCTATTTTTTACAAACCTGTAGCAAATTTTCCCTTTTACTCGTTATATATATAACAATGTGTTTTTACAAGAGCATGAGGAGGAAGAGTATGAAAGAACAAACTATAAAATTATGTATTGGACTTACATTATCAATACTTTTTTTAATATCTGTTAATTTTTTTCTAACATTAGAACAAAATCCATATTATACAAATAAGCAACCTACATATAAAGAAACTATCTTTACTTTTCCGGATACCATTATATCCTTCCTTGGCTTTAATAAACAATAATATATCGTTAACAAAGTAGTTCTTAAAGTAACTGTAATAAAAAAATGTTGTAAAACAAATTCTTCTTGCTTTACAACACTTTTTAACGTTCCTGACTGGAGTCGAACCAGCGGCCTACTGCTTAGGAGGCAGTCGCTCTATCCTACTGAGCTACAGGAACACTTCAATTTTCTATACCCCTATTATTATATTTCATTCATATGATAAAATCAAGTATCTTAGTCGTTAATTTGTTGACATTTTTCTATATTTTGACTATTTTTTAATTCTTTTTTGCAAAAGTTATTGACTTTTCTTCACAAATATACTACATTAGTCTTGTAAAATCAAAAAGGGGGAGATATATATGCAATTACAGAAACTAGAACTTATGATACAAAAAAGTAATAATATCGTTGCGTTGTTAGGTCCAGGAATCCTTGAAGAATGTGGTCTTCCTAACTTTCGTAATGATGATGCCTGCTATGAAGTAGAGTCTTCTTATGGATACTCCCCAACAGAGTTATTATCTGCTCAATTTTTTGAAACACGAAAAGAATTATTTTTTCAATATTATAAAGAGATTATCCTAAAAAAGGGAGTTCCTTGCTCTGCTCTATATGCTTTAGCAAAGTTAGAACAAATCGGCAAATTAAAATCAATTATCACAACAAACATGTACAATATTGAAGAAGAAGCCGGCTGTAAAAATGTAACTCATCTTTATGGATATGTAGAAGATAACAAATGCCCTCGTTGTGGAAAGGCATATTCCATTTCTTACATCAAAAATTCAATTTCCGTACCTTTGTGTGAAAAGTGTCAGGTAGCCATACGCCCTCAGATACTATTAATTGGAGAGTTATTAGACAATGGCTTAATGACCAAAGCTGCTAATGCCATTGAGCATGCAGATATGCTTCTTTTATTAGGCACACATATCAATGACTATCGTATGGGAAAATTAATCCAATACTATACCGGAAATCGACTTGTCGTAATTAATGATATTGTTCATTGTGCTGATTCTAACGCAGATTTGTTAATTAAAGAACGGCCAAGCAATATTTTACCCCATATTAATTTTTAAAGAACAAAGAGGCGCAAGTCCCTCATTCATGAGGGACTTGCGCCTCTTTGTTCTTTACTTATGACAACTATTTTAGCAATATAATTACAGCTCTGTAAAGTCTACTTTACCCTGCATCCATATATTTCCTTTGAATCTTCTGCCCACCATCGGTTCACCTTGTAAATCTTTTTTATTTATACAAATACTATAATTTAAATCATTGCACGAGATAAACAGAATATATACTTCTTCCTGCGTATATACATTCACGATACTTTTCCAATTTAAAATCGTTCCAACAATGGAATAATTATCCGATTCTGAACCATATGGAATGAAACAATTATCTACAATGGAATAAATATCTTCTTTTTTTGCCCTTCTGGAAATCATTGCATACATATCAATGTCATCAATTGTAAGACTATCAATTGCTTCCTGATTTCCAGCCTTTGCTTCTGCTATCAGCTGGCTTCTTTTTTTTGCCTGCGCAGAATGATTTTTTCTCTGTTGTTCAGTAAAATCAACTCCTAACAAAATCTTTCCTTCTATTGATAAAGCAGAAAGCGTTAAAGATACATATCGACCTGTATCTTCCATTCCTTTTGTTTCCATATAATCAATTGCATTTTGCAAATAAAATATAAGAGAAACTCCCAATCTTAAATCATCGCACATGCCAGTATAAGCATCTGTATCTACTCTTTTATTAATTATAACATTTTCCTTTGCTGTCACCATATGACCTATCAAATATGGAAAATAATGTTCCAGATGGAAAAAACCTTTTTCATCATAGATTCCCCTTATGGCAAATCCAATATTATCTCCAAAATTTTTCATTACTTCTGTCATTACTTCATTTTTGCTAATTCGAGTTGACTTCTTTTCTGTTGGCTGGTCCAAGACTATGCCAATAACTTTATCCAACTCTTTCCTGTTTTTTATATTACTAAACCCAATTGCTCTAAGATAACTGTGCATAGCCTACACCTGCCTTTTTTATATTATATTTCATACAAAGCTTATTTGATTACTTCTTTGCCACCCATATATGGCTGTAACACTTTTGGAATACGGACAGAGCCATCTTCATTTAAATTGTTCTCTAAAAATGCAATTAACATTCTTGGTGGTGCCACAACTGTATTATTTAATGTATGAGCAAAATATTTTCCATCTTCGCCGACAACACGAATCTTTAATCTTCTAGCTTGAGCATCTCCTAAATTAGAACAGCTTCCAACTTCAAAATATTTCTTCTGTCTAGGAGACCATGCCTCAACGTCAATTGACTTAACCTTTAAGTCGGCTAAATCACCTGAGCAACATTCAAGCGTTCTGACCGGAATATCCAAAGAACGGAATAAATCAACTGTATTCTGCCATAACTTATCAAACCACATTTTACTTTCTTCTGGTTTACATACAACAATCATTTCCTGTTTTTCAAATTGGTGAATACGATATACTCCGCGTTCTTCAATACCGTGAGCACCTTTTTCCTTTCTGAAGCATGGAGAATAACTTGTTAATGTATAAGGTAATTTTTCTTCCGGAATAATCGTATCAATAAACTTACCAATCATAGAATGTTCACTTGTTCCAATTAAATATAAGTCTTCTCCCTCAATCTTATACATCATCGCATCCATCTCTGCAAAGCTCATTACACCAGTAACAACATCGCTTCGAATCATAAAAGGTGGTACACAATATGTGAAGCCTCTATCTATCATAAAATCTCTTGCATAGGAAATAACAGCAGAATGAAGTCTTGCAATATCTCCCATTAAATAATAAAAGCCATTTCCAGCCACTTTTCTGGCACTGTCTAAATCAATTCCATTAAATTTTTCCATAATATCACTATGATATGGAACTTCAAAATCAGGTACAACCGGTTCCCCATATCGCTTTATCTCAACATTTTCACTATCATCCTTTCCAATTGGAACACTTGGATCAATAATATTTGGAATTACCATCATAATGTCCTTAATTTTTTTCTGTAATTCCGATTCTTTTGCTTCTAATTCAGCTAAACGGTCTGCATTTTTATTAACTTCTGCTTTTATAGCCTCTGCTTCGTCTTTTTTTCCCTGGGCCATTAACCCACCAATCTGCTTTGATAAAGATTTTCTGCTTGCTCTTAATGAATCTGCTTCCTGTTGCGTTTTTCTACTTTCAGCATCTAATTCAATTACTTCATCTACCAGTGGAAGTTTGCTATCCTGAAACTTATTTTTAATATTTTGTTTAACAACATCCGGGTTGCTTCTAAGAAATTTTAAATCTAACATATATGCCTCCTATTAACTTAATAATCTCAATTTAATTTTAATATTTTATAATTTTTTTTAATAAAGAAAAAATTCCTTCTCCCCCAAAACATGGGACGAAAGGAATCCGCGTTGCCACCCAATTTGCTATAGTATAATCTATAACCTCTTGCTAGTATGATAAAGGATACTAACCTTCTAATTCATCATTAGAAATCGACATACTTGTCCCGAGAAGTGGAATGACTTTTTTGTTTACCAACTCACACCAACCGTTGACTCTCTGAAAAACATACAAAATCTTAGTTTCTCTATTTTTGTCTTTATTAAACTAATCTGATTTTCATTATAAGGGATTATTTCCATTTTTGCAAGTGGATATTCTATAATTGAATTAAAGAAAATTAAAATGTGTCTTTAATAAACAATGTTAATTCCTTAATTAAATTCTTTTCAATAAACTCACTATATGGCTTTCCATTTTTATCTTCTATCAGACGGATAACCGGTCTTGTAGGAAATTCTGCATTTTGTCTAAGAACAATTCCTACATCATTATCATTTGTCAGAACAAGTGTTCCATTTGGATATGCTGCAACTGAACTATTAAAACACTTCACAACCTCCAAGTCATATTTTTGACCACCTAATCCAACAATATATTCAATGGCCTCATGTACTTTCATTTTTTTTGAAAAAAGGCCATAAACGGAACGATCAAACTGATCACAAACAGCAACTATTTTTTCTTCAACTCCTATCTTCTCACTTGTTAAATGAAATGGAAAACCACTTCCATCTATCTTCTCATGATGGCATAAAACAATATTTTTAGCAGTATCAGAAAGCCAATTTTCATGCTCAATTGCTGAATATCCATGAATTACATGCATTTTTAATTGTTTTATTTCTTTTTCGGAATAAGAGTCATTCTCCATGTTTTGCATTTCAATTGGCACATATGTGTAACCAATATCATGTAAAATACTTCCTACTGCAATTTCATCTATTTTCTTTCTAGGTAAACGCATACGAAGTGCAATAAAAACTGATAGTGCACAGACATTCAAAGAATGAGCATAAATATTTTCACTCTTTTTTCTCATTCCCTCTACATTAAAAATAACTTCTGGTTGTTCAAGCAAATCATTTATAATTTCTCTAGCAACATTTTGTAGATTTTTCAACTGAGCATCGCCACAATACGAAAATTTTTCTAATGTTTCTTTTACAACTGTTTGACACTGCTGTTTTATCTTCATTTCTGTTATTTGCTCTAAACAAATTCCATATGCTAAATCATCTTCAATATAAAGATTATAAATTCCTAGTTTTTTTAACCGTTCAGCATACTGTACTTTAATAACTGTTCCAGCCGACATCAATATTGTATCCATCTCTGTATAGATATCTTTTGCTAAAATTTCTCCACCCTTTATTAAATCAACTGGTATTTTTCTCATTTTTCGTTCCTCTTTTTCTTTCGTGTTTATATTATAACATCTTTGTAAAAAATACAAAATAGGCTTTTTTTCATAAACAAAATAAACTTATTGCCAAATCTTATTGCAATTTACAGCAATCTAAAAGGCTATTATTAAGTACTTTTCCCAATAATATATTATAAGAATTCATCTACAATATATTTAAATAGAAATTTACTTTATAATAGCCCTTTTTAACTACGAGTATAATATTATGTATTCATTTATGAATTATCATTATTTGCTCATTGCTTTTTCCAATACTTGTTTTTCTTCATCTGCTAAAATCATATCACACTGACCATTTACAATCTCCTTCGCATAGATATAGCATCCTTCCCTGCTACTATGCATTGCATTAATTATAAAACCATCATTTGTTTCCGTTAATAATGCTATTGCAAAACTCAAATTACCGCCCATCTCACGAAAAGCATCATATTTAATTAATGCCATTTTCTTATATGTTGTAAGTAAAATTTTATCAATTCCTTCAAGTCTTCCATCCACAACCTGTAATTTTTCCTTAACGGCATCAACTTCATTGAATCGTTCAGTAATTACCTTTTCTAATGATTTCGCATCATTTCCTTCCATAAAAGCATTGTATCTTTTTTTCAATTTGTTTTGTTTTACTAAAACTACAATTAGCATAATAAACATAATGATTGAAAAACCAATTGTTCCAATCAATACATACCCTATATCAATTCCTACATAATTAAACAGTTCCATTTTATACCTACCTTTCTACTGTCATTAACATATCTATAATACGTTCCAATTCTTCTTCTGAATAATATTCTATTTCAATTTTTCCTCTATTAGAATTCTTTTTTTGATTTATATTCACTTTAGTTCCTACTATAGACCTTATTTTTTCTTCTAAATCTTGATATAACAATTGCTTTTTATTATCCGTTTTCTGTATCAATTCTTTCTTGTCTTGATTGTCTTTTAGTAGTTTCTTTACTAATTTTTCAGTTTCTCGAACACTTAATTTTTCGTCCAAAATTTTCATAGCTAATGTATATTGCATGTTCTTATTCTCAATTGCCAATAAAGCTCTTCCATGTCCACTTGAAATAATATCATCAATTAACATTTGCTGGACTCTTTTATCTAATTTTAATAGGCGCATAGAATTTGTTATTGCTGTCCGACTTTTAGATACACGCTCCGCCACTTCATCCTGTTTCAACTTAAACTCCTGAATAAGCCTTTGATATGCCACCGCTTCTTCAATAGGATTTAAATCTTCTCTTTGTATATTTTCAATAATTGAAATTTCTACAGATTCCTGTTCTGAATAATCCCTTATAATGGCTGGAACCTTTTTTAAACCTGCCAATCTTGCTGCTCGCCATCTTCTCTCTCCTGCAATAATTTCATAAAAATTTTGCTTTTTTTGTAGAATTAGTGGCTGTATAATTCCAAATTGTTTTATTGAATCTGCTAATTCCTGAAGCGCATCTTCATCAAAATTTTTTCTTGGTTGAGATTTATTTGGTTCTATTTCATTAATTCCTATTAATGTTTCACGTGAAACATTATCTTTTTTTTCATCTTTATGTGCTTTTTCAGGAATCATAGAATCTAATCCCTTTCCTAGACCTCTTTTTGCTACCATTACATATTATCCTCTCTTTCAATCACTTCATCAGCTAACATCCTATAAGCCTCTGCCCCTGTTGATTTTTTATCATATAGGGTAATCGGCAATCCATGACTTGGAGCCTCTGCTAATCTAACACTTCTTGGAATAATTGATTTATATATGTTTTGTTTCAAATTTTCTTTTACATTTTCAACCACTTGCAATGATAAATTTGTTCTTGCATCATACATAGTAAATACAACACCTTCAATTTCTAAATCAGCATTCAATCTGCTTTGTACTAAATTTATTGTGTGTATTAATTGAGTTAATCCCTCCAATGCATAATATTCACATTGTATAGGTACAATAACAGAATTAGCTGTTGTCATTGCATTAATTGTTAGTATATTAAGAGATGGAGGACAATCAATTATAATAAAATCAAAATAATCTCTCACTTCTTCAATTTGTTTCTTTAAAATATATTCCTTATCTTCAACTCCAATTAATTCAATCTCCGCCCCAGCTAAATTAACATTAGAAGGTAGTACATAGAGATTTTCTACAACTCCTTTTTTCATACATTCTTCCAATGTTACTTCACCTATCATTAGCTCATAAACCGTACTTTCCATATCATCTTTGCTTATTCCCAATCCACTAGACGCATTTCCCTGTGGATCTATATCAATGGTAAGAACTTTTTTCCCTTTTTCAGCCAAACATGCGGAAAGATTAATGGCAGTTGTTGTTTTACCTACGCCACCTTTTTGATTTGCAATTGCAATTACTCTGCTCATAACCTTTCACCTTTCTTATTTTAATTTTATTATAGTTATTTACATTTTTTCTAAGAATACCTTTCGTATTATACTTTACGTATTTACTTTAAAACAACTCTGTTTTTTATTATATCATTTTTACATAAATATATCTATATAAAAATATACTAACAAACTCAACAGTTTTTGTCACAATTAAAGTAAAAAGATAAAATGTTTCACGTGAAACATTTTATCTTTTTATAAACTAACAAATATATAATTATAGTATCAACTCTATTTCTAATTTTTTAATCTAAAAAAAGGAAACAATCAAAATAATTCCACTATATTATGTTTAATAGCATACACTGCTGCCTGTGTTCTATCTGAAACACCAATCTTTTTAAAAATACTAGAAACATGATTTTTTACTGTTTTTTCACTTATAAATAATCGTTCTGCAATTTCTTTGTTATACAATCCTTCTGCTAATAATTCCAAAACTTGTAATTCTCTTCTTGTAAGCCCATCGTCGATTGACGATTTCAAGTTATTTTTCTCAACACTTTCCTTTAATAATGGAGTCAATGACGGCTGAATAAAGGTTTCTCCATGATATACAGCATTAATTGCAGTCTTTAATACAGATGACTCTGAATCTTTCAATACATATCCATCAACACCTATATCGACTGCTTTTAGTAAATATTCTATCTCATTATGAATTGTTAAAATAAGAATTTTTGTTTTAATTTTTTTCTGTTTTAATTTTTCCAATACTTGTAAACCATTTGTATTTGGCATATTAATATCTAATAACACTACATCGTGAGCTGTGGCTTCAATCAGTTTTAATCCTTCGTTTCCATCACCAGCTTCACCAACAACTTTAATATCACCATCTAGTTCCAATAATTGTCTTAATCCTTCTCTTATCATAGAATGATCATCTATAATTAGTATTTTAATTGGTGTCATACTCTTCCTCCTTGATAATAGGAACCTTAATCAAAATTTTAGTTCCATTTTCCTGTTCTGACATCACTTCCATTGTGCCAGTCAACAAATCAACTCTTTCTTTCATGATTGATAGTCCGAAGTTTCTATTGTTTGTCTTATTTTCCTTTTGGAGCAGAGCCAATTGAAATCCTATTCCATCATCGCTTATTTCTAATTCAATTTCATCTTTATCATATGTAATAGTAATATCAAAATGTCCTGCCTTAGCATGCTTTCTAGTATTGTTATATGCTTCCTGAATAATACGAAATAGAGTTAAGTTAATAACCGGAAGCACCTTAACCTCTTGCTGGTGAACAACTAAGCGAATTGGTATGCCATCCGGGTTTTCAATCTCCATCTGTTTTATAAACCGCTCAAGCGTTGTAACCAGCCCTAAATCGTCAATTGACATAGGCCTTAAATCATAAATAATTCCTCTTAATTCATTGATTGTTTCTCGAATGGTAGAAGTCATCGTCTGTAGCTCTAATTTAGCACGAATTACATCAATATCCATTAATTTTGTACATAGTTCTGTTTTATGAATCAAAGTAGTCAGATTCTGTACCGTTGTATCGTGCAGTTCCATAGAGATTCTTTTTCTTTCCAATTCTTGAGTTTCCAAAAGTCTTAATTTATCATTTAAAACATTGGTTCTAGTATTTTTATCTTCTTCTTGTTTTATTCCAACCTCATCTACTATTGTACTTAATTTTTTTACATTATCCACACGTTTTTGAAGTGCTATTACTCTTTCCTGCATATCAAATATTTTTATTTGAAGAATTTCTATTTGTGAGGAATACTCTTCTTTTTTTTCTATGTTTGTCTCAGCTGTACCAGAAAACATACACTCATTGCTTTCCTCATCAGTGCCCAATTTTTTAACTTTCTGATTAAGACTAAAAATTTTTTGATTGTATAACTGCATCTCTTCACGAAGATGATTTTGTTCTTCATAAATTTCGCTTAATAATTCTGATAAAAATCCTAATATTTCATGTTTATTTTCACTCATAAAAATACCCCATTATAAAAATACTAGTCCATTTATAAATTATATAATATCTTCTTTACTTTGTAAATTAATTTACTTTTTTTGCACCGCTGTTTTGTCAATATCACCAAAAGCAACTATAATATCACTTTCAACAGCAACAAGCGTATAATGCTCCAAGAAAGTTTTATCCCACTCCACCAAGTCCACCTCAACTCCCTGTATCCCTCACTCATGAGGGACTTGCTCCACTTTGCGTGCCAGATGCGTGTTGCATGCTTTTTGCAACAATACTCCTTTCGCATCTGTGCACATCCTCGCGGAGCGTTTTTGCTTTATAGGAGACGAAGTTTCCTATAAAGTAAAAAACTGTTTGTTTTTTATCCAGAATAAAAAACAAACAGTTCTAATTTCAAAATCAATAGTCAAATATTTGTTTTTACCATGTACGAGAATTTAACTCCCTAAACTGGGCAACCGTAGAAACATGAGAATTTAGACCACCATCTACATTAATAATCTGTCCGCTTACATAACTGCTCTCATCTGAAGCAAGATATACACACATATGTCCTATATCATCTGGATTTCCATAGCGATTAACCATAATATTACTTAAGAAAACATCTTTTAAAGCCTGTGGTACATGTGCTTCATTTTGTGGTGTTACAATCAGTCCCGGACGTACACAGTTGCATCGAATGTTCTGTTTTCCATACTGTAAAGCAGTAGACTGTGTCAGCATATCTACACCTGCTTTCGCACAAGCATACGCAGTAGAACCAAGATCTCCTCCGCAAGAAGCCATAGAACCAATATTAATAATAGAGCCTCCTGCTGCATTTTTCTGCATATATGGAAGTACACACTTAGTAGCATAGAATGTACCACGTACATCACTTTGAAAAACACTATCCCACATTTCCAAAGTTAATTCATCCACGCGACCATCTTTCAGACCAACGTTAGCAGCATTATTTACTAAAATATCGATTTTTCCATACTTCTCAGCAGTATCTGACATAAGCTGTTCAATACTTTCCGTAGCAGTAATATCCATAAAATGATAAGTTGCTTCTCCACCTTCTTTGAGAATGCTATCTACCACAGCCTGACCTTTTTCTTCCCTACGTCCACAAATAACTACTTTAGCCCCTTCTGCAGCATACAATTTTGCAATTCCAATACCAATTCCGCTAGTGGAACCAGTCACAATGGCAACTTTGTCCTTTAATCTGTCCATATTAAAAACCTCCTCTATTTTCTACCTCGCACCATGATATAGAAAAAATCAATGCGAAAATTTTTTGATAACTTAACTATATATCATCGACAAAAATAAATCAATAATCTGACAAAAAATATATAAATAAAATCTGACAAAATAATAAAATCCATAAAAATTGATTGTAACAAAGACCAAATTAGCATATACTATAATTAATCATTTTAACAAATTCATATGACAAGGGGGTATCATCTTGAAAAAAAAGAAAAAAATTACTCTAATGTTAGTAATAACAAGTTTAGCTGTTTTTATTATTCATATTATAAATAAAGCAATTTTCTTTTTTTCAACAATCAAAGAAACACTGT
This sequence comes from Velocimicrobium porci, assembly GCF_009696045.1. GTDB lineage: Bacteria > Bacillota > Clostridia > Lachnospirales > Lachnospiraceae > Velocimicrobium > Velocimicrobium porci. Next base: position 174,959 of record NZ_VUMT01000003.1, read on the forward strand.
ATTCAGATAACAGCAATTTTTATAATTGGCGCTTTGGAAAAATTTTTTACACTAAAAAAGGCTCTGGCTCACCTGTTTTACTTGTACATGATTTAGATAATATTAGCTCTGATTTAGAATGGAAAGAAATTACCAACTCACTTGCAGATCACCATACAGTCTATACACTTGACCTGCTTGGATGCGGGCGTTCAGATAAACCAGAAATGACATATACAACATTTTTATATGTCCAATTGTTATCGGATTTTATTAAAAATATTATTAAACAACCAACTGATGTTATTGTAACAGGGCATGCCAGTGCAGCAATTATTATGGCATGTTACTCTGATGCAAAGCTTTTCAAAAACTTAATTTTAGTAAATCCGGATAACTTATCAACAATGAACCAAGTTCCAAAATACAAACATAAAATACTTCAATTTTTATTAAATATACCAATTATTGGAACATTTGTATATAACGTATCAGCTTCTACAACTATGATTGAAGATATCTTCTCAAAACAATATTTTGTAAATAGTAAAAAAATACCTTCAAAATATTTATACGGTTACCACGAAGCTGCTCATTTAGGTGGAAGTGCTTCGAAATATTTATATTCAAGTATTCGTTGTCATTATACAAATACTAATATTATCCATGCATTAAAAGAAATTAATAATAATATTTCTATTATTAGCGGTGAATTCGAAAAAGATATCGATTGTACATTAGAACAATACATTCAATGCAATCCTTCGATTGAAGTAAGTCACATAAAAAGAACCAAACACTTGCCACAAATCGAACGCCCAAAAGATTTTTTAGCACTGCTGCCACTTTATTTATCAGAAGAAATAATAGAAGAATAAGAAAAACAGTGGGTGGTGATTAATTATAATTAATCACCATTCACTGTTTTTATATTACCGATGCTTTTCCAAAAATAATTTTCTTGAAACAAAATTCCAGATCATTACAATGACTGTTGCAAACAATTTCGTAATAGCATAATAAATATTAAATTTTTCAACCATAAACCACATTACAAATTGATTAATCAAAAGACCAACTATGCTAAAAATCACAAATACAAAATATTCTTTGCTTTTACTAATGTCTTTTTTTCCGCAAAACACAAATCTCATACTGCATATATAGTTGAAACTAACCGATATTAAAAAAGATAAACTACTGGAAATAAAATAATATATTCCTAAAATCTCCGTAAATACAATCATTAAGCAATAATCAATACAAAATGATAAACTGCCAACAATTCCAAAATTAATAATTTGCTTTATCAATTTTCCCATTTAGTTATTACCTTGCTTTATAATGGCTCTTTTGACGGTTTTCCTGCATTTCTCGGATATTTTTTCTTTGTTTCACTTTGCTTTTTAATAAATACAAATGACCTCTCTATGTCCGTTTCTGGCAATGAAAATGTTTTCACACCATTTAATTTACCACCCAAAATCTCAATTGCTTTTTTAGAATGATTCAATTCTTCTTCAATTTTACCCGATTTATAAGGGATAAAATATCCTCCAACTTTAACAAATGGGATACAATATTCCGAAAGAGTTGCTAAATTTGCTACTGCCCTTGACACACACAAATCAAAGCTTTCCCTATAACCTTCTTTTCTTCCATACTCTTCTGCTCTTCCATGAATTGCTTCAATGTCTTTTAATTTTAATTCATCAATTACACTACTTAAAAATTTAATTCGTTTATTTAAAGAATCCATTAAGACAATTTGAAGCGAAGGGAACGCAATCTTTAAAGGAATTCCAGGAAATCCGGCTCCTGTTCCTAAATCAAGTACCCTGATAGACCGTGTCAAATCCAATTCATTCTTTATTGCTAAGCTGTCAACAAAATGCTTCATTATAACTTCGTCAAAATCAGTAATCGCAGTCAAATTCATCACTTTATTCCATTCAAGTAACAAATCATAATATTGCAAAAATTGCTGATATTGAACTTCTTCTAACTTCAAATCCAATTGTTCAAATGCCCGTTTTAGCTGTGTCATTTTCTCCATACAAATACCTATTACCTTCTACTTACTTTCCATACTTATTTATTAAAAACTTTTAACTTCTTCTCAGCTGTTCCAGATATACCAATAAAACAGAAATATCTGCCGGAGATACTCCGGATATCCTGGAAGCCTGACCAACTGAAGCAGGTCTGATTTGATTTAATTTTTGTTTTGCTTCAATCCGAAGGCTATTAATTTCATCATAATTTATTGACTCTGGTATTTTTTTGCCTTCTAATTTCTTAAATTGATCTACTTGTCTCATTTGACGACGAATATATCCATCATATTTTAAATTAATATTAATCTGTTCAATTACTTCATTCGAAAGAGGTTTTCGATCTTTATCAATTGCTTCAATTAATTCATACGAAAGCTCAGGGCGTTTGATTAATTCAGCCAATGTTGTTCCTGTATTTAATGGAGTGCTATTACAGGATACTAACAACTCTTGAACCTCTTTGGAAGCACCAATTGTTGCTTTTTGTAATCTTTCAATTTCGTTGTTAATTGCTTCCTCTTTTTCAAGCAGATGCTGATAACGTTCTTCACTAATCAGTCCTGCTTCGTAGCCAATCTTAGTAAGACGAAGGTCAGCATTATCCTGTCTTAATATCAAACGATATTCTGCTCTGGATGTCATCATACGATATGGCTCATGAGTTTCCTTTGTTACCAAATCATCAATCAACACACCAATATACCCCTGTGAACGGTCTATAATAACAGGCTCTTTTTCTAAAACTTTTCTTGCTGCATTAATTCCGGCAATCAAGCCTTGTGCTGCTGCCTCTTCGTATCCAGAGCTTCCATTAAACTGACCACCACTAAATAATCCTTCAATCTTTTTAAATTCCAAAGAAGACTTTAACTGAGTCGGATTAATGCAATCATATTCAATTGCATAGGCATTTCTTACAATTTTAACATTTTCAAGTCCCGGAACAGTCCGATACATCTTATACTGAACATCTTCCGGCAAAGAACTGGACATTCCTCCAACATACATTTCATTTGTATAATTACCTTCCGGTTCAATAAATACCTGATGCTTATCTTTATCTGCAAATTTAACTACCTTATCCTCAATTGACGGACAATATCTTGGACCTGTGCCTTTAATATTTCCACTATACAAAGGAGAACGGTCAAGATTTTCACGAATAATTTCATGTGTTTTTTCATTGGTATAAGTCAACCAGCAAGAAACTTGTTCTCTCTCTAAATCCTTTGGTTTATTCGTAAAAGAAAAAGGAACTATCGTTTCATCTCCTTTTTGCTCTTCCATTTTGCTAAAATCAATCGAACGTTTATCAATACGGGCAGGAGTTCCAGTTTTAAAACGATACAATTCAATTCCTAAGTCCCTTAGGGATTCTGATAAATGATTTGCGGCGGCCAAACCATTTGGCCCGGTATAATTGCTGACATCACCATATACGCATCTTGCCTTTAAATATACACCTGTACATAAAACAACTGCTTTACAAGGGAAAATTGCACCTGAATAAGTTTCTACACCCGTTATTTTATTATCTTTTGCAAGAATTTTTGTAACTTCTGCCTGTTTTAAAGTCAGATTTGGTGTATTCTCAAGCACCTTACGCATTTCTCTTGTATAATCCTGTTTATCCGCCTGGGCACGCAAAGAATGTACTGCCGGCCCTTTTGATTTATTTAACATCTTAGATTGGATAAATGTTTTATCAATATTTTTACCCATCTCACCGCCAAGTGCATCAATTTCTCTTACAAGATGTCCCTTCGAACTTCCCCCTATATTGGGATTACATGGCATAAGAGCCACACTATCCATGCTTACAGTAAACATAATTGTATTAAGACCTAATCTGGCAGACGCAAGAGCTGCTTCACAACCTGCATGACCTGCTCCGACTACTGCTACATCATATTCTTCATAAATATACGACATACTTTCATTCCTCTTTCTATTTACCCATACAAAATTCACTAAATATGGTATTTACCAAATCCTCACCAACTGCTTCACCAATAATCTCACCCAATGTTTCATAAGCACTCATCAAATCAATCGAATAAAAATCTTCCGGCATACCATTTAATATACTTTCTTTTACCTGCTCTAAGCTTTTCATTCCTTCTATAATTGCTGACTTGTGTCGGATGTTTGTTATATAGACTTCATCATTAAAGCTTATTTCACCATGGAAAAACATTTCTTTAATTGTATGCTCCAACAAATCCATCCCTTTTTCTTCTTTCGCAGAAATTTCTAAAACAGTCTTTCCGGTAAGCTTTTCTAACTCATCCTTTTTAACAACCTTATTTAAATCTGTCTTATTTAATAAAACAATTGCTTTTTTATCTTTAATTAAATCTATAATTTCCCTATCATTTTCATCCAATTCAACAGAAGCATCTACGACATAAATAAGCAAATCTGCATCCTTTGCAAATGTTTTGGCCTTATCTACTCCAATTTTTTCTACATAATCTTCCGTTTTTCGAATTCCTGCTGTATCGATCAAATTCAATACGACTTCGCCTAAATGAATACTTTCTTCCAAAGTATCCCTTGTAGTTCCCTCTATTTCTGTAACAATCGCACGCTCTTCACCAACTAAAACATTCAACAAAGAAGATTTACCGGCATTTGGTTTTCCTAAAATAACCGTTCGAATTCCTTCTTTCATAATTCTCCCATTATCGGCTGATTCTAAAAGATGATTTAATTCCTTCCAATTTTCTTCTACTCTTTTCAGAAGCTCATCAGAAAAACCATCTATACTGATATGTTCCGGATCATCTAAAGCAGCTTCAATAAATGCAACATCCCTTATAATATTTTCACGAATCTCTTTAATCTTTGTTAAAACAGTTCCCTTTAGCTGACTTACAGAGCTTTTTAAGGCCATTTCATTTTTTGCATTAATAATATCAATTACGGCCTCGGCCTGTGACAAATCAATTCTTCCATTCAAAAAAGCTCTTTTTGTAAATTCTCCCGGCTCGGCCGGTCTTGCACCATATTTAATAACGGTTTCCAAAATCTTCTTTGTTACAATAACTCCGCCATGGCAATCTATTTCAATAATATTTTCTCTCGTATAAGTATTTGGCGCCTTCATAACCATAACTAATACTTCATCAATTACGTCATTTTCATCTTTAATATATCCATAATGAATGGTGTGGCTTTCTACTTCACTGAATGCTTTCTTTTTCCCTGTTCTGGTAACAAATATCTGGTCGATAATAGAAAAAACATCATCCCCACTCATTCTTACAATACTGATTCCCGCATTACTCATAGCAGTTGATATCGCTGCAATCGTTTCTGTCTTCAAAAATCCACTTCCTTTCATTTGATACAATTTTCTCAACTAAATAAATTATTTTTTCTTAACAAACAATAACCCGCGGCAAGCCACGGGTTACATCGTTCTTTATTCCTCTGTCTTTGCCTCTTGTTCTTTATTGGAAGCACATTCATTCTCTTCATAGTCTTTCTCATAATCACAATTTCTGTTATAACCTTTTCCATGATTATTCTTTTTATCATAACTATTCCGATTGTCATGACTATGACCATTTTTATTATTATAATCTTTATAATTCTTTTTTAATGTGACAACAACTCTTCTGTATGGTTCTTCTCCCTCGCTATGTGTTTCCACAAAACGATCACCCTGAAGAGCAGAATGGATAATTCTTCTTTCATAAGGATTCATAGGCTCTAATGCGACAGCACGTTTGGTTCGTTTCACCTTATAAGAAATGTTTTTTGCAAGATTTTCTAATGTCTCTTTTCTTCTCTCTCTGTAATTCTCTGTATCTAATTTTACTTTTACATAACAATTACTTTCTTTATTAACAACTAAGCTTACAAGATATTGTAAAGAATCTAGCGTCTGACCTCTTTTTCCAATTAAGATTCCCATGTCATCGCCTTCCATGTTAATCTCTAAAACACTTTCTATTTCCTTATAACTTGCAATTACAGTAGCCTCTATTTTCATTGCTGCAAAAACATTTTTTAAAAATTCAATTGCAACTTTTTCAATATCAGATCCATTTACACTCTTTTTTTCTTCTGAGCTAACTGGCTGTTTTGCTGGTTCAACTGGAGTCTTTTCAAACAAGTTCTCCTCTTTTTTTCTTGCTCTAATCTTCGCAGGTCTGCTAAAAAAGCCTAATATTCTATTCTTCTCCTCTTCAATTACCTCATACTCAATCATATCACTGGTAACTTCAAAATGAATCAACGCATCTGTTATCGCATCATCCACTGTTTTTGCTGTAAACTCTTCCCAATCCATCATTTTATTTTTCCTCCTTGTCCCCTCTATTTCTATCCAACATATGTGCATTGGCCGCTATACTTCCACTTTTGTATGAACTTTGTGTTATATTGTTTTTATAACTTTCATCACCGGATGCACCTGTTTTTGCTTTATCTTTAATTGAACTTGTACGTGTTTTCGCCAATTCTTCCATAGAAACATTAGGATCAATTCCTAACTTTTCTTTCTTTTTCTTTTGTTTTTCCTTATTCTTTTCGATTAATTCATCGACATCCATGCGTTCCATATAACGATTCACAAAAACCTGCTGGATACTTCTAAACACTGCACCTGCAATCCAGTAAATACCAACACCGACAGGAAGAGTAAGACAAAATGCTCCTGACATTAAAGGCATAATTGTATTCATTGACTTCATTGTAGCTGCTGTAGGATTATTCGCATCTGCTTGTGGTGTATTAGCCATCATTAACTTTGTCTGAAGCATCTGTGTTACAATCGCTAAAACTGGAATTAAAATATACAGAATCTTAGTAATCGTAGGCACTGCTGAAGATGCAATCTGTTGCCAAGGTGTTTCTGCAATGTTAACTCCAAAACCAAAGTTATTGATATGCATAATGCGGTCTGAATTTGTCTGAATAACATCTGCAATTGAAGAAAACGTATTATTTGATAATAAATCAGACCAGTCTGCCGCTTTAAATTGGGACATAATGTCAATTAAATGATCGGTAGAAATACTAGAGGAGATATCTCCCCATTTACTAACATTTAAATTCGTAAACTTATGAGCATAGTCAGTCATAATACTTAAATAATCAGTATCTAACATCTTAACTGCTATGTTTTCATATAATGCCTTAATTGAACCTACATAAGCAGGAATATTATAAATTACACGATATAAGGCAAACATAATTGGAAATGTAATTAACATCGGTAAACAGCCACTCGTTGGATTGGCACCATATTTCTCATAAATGGCCTGCATTTCCAACTGCTGTTTACGAAGTGATGCTTCATCTTTTTTTCCTTTATATTTTTCCTGAACTTTCATAATTTCAGGATTCATTTTCGAGGATAATTTCGTAAACTTCTGTTGTTTCATCGTTAATGGAATCATTAACGCATTTACCAAAAATGTAAATACAATAATACATAAACCCGCATTTTCAATCCCAAAATGCGCTAAAAAATCAAAAATCGCATTTAAAATTAAGCCTAATAATTTCGCAATTGGTCCTAAAATAAAACCATCATGCTGTGTCAAAAATACATTAAACAATTTTTTTCCTCCTTAAATTCCCCTGCTAAGGTACGGGGTCGTACCCACCTTTATGAAAAGGATGACAACGTAAAATTCTCCTTATCGAAAGATAGCCGCCTTTTATTATACCATACTTTTCTAATGCCTGAATTGCATACAAAGAGCAGGTAGGCGTATAAATACATGTAGGCCTTCCTTTCAAAGGAGAAATAAATTTTCTATATATTTTTATCAAAATTATAAAAAACCGTCTTAGTATCACGCGTTTCTCATCTCTTCCAAAATTTTATGGAGCTTTCCTAAATGTAATAATGCGCTGTTTATTTCTTTATAACCCTTACCCTTTGCCGTAACTCTGGCAATTACTACAATGTCAAGTCCCTGCTTGAACACGATTTCATTCAGCCTGTAACTCTCTCTAATTAATCTTGTTAATCTATGTCTTACAACACTATTGCCAACTTTCTTACTTACGGATATACCTAATCGATTCTTACCTAACTGATTTTCTAAAACATACATAACTAAATATTTGTTGGCATATGATTTCCCTCTCCGATACACCTTCTGGAAATCCTGATTTTTCTTTAATGATTCTGACAATTTCAAAATCTCCTATTTGAATTTGAACATAAAATAAAAACCCGCATAAGAGAAGAAAAGGTCACAAAGATTGCGACCTATGCAGATAATTTATTTCTTCCCTTAGCTCTTCTAGCTGCTAAAACTTTTCTTCCGTTTTTAGTGCTCATTCTTTTTCTAAAACCATGAACTTTAGCTCTAGATCTCTTTTTAGGTTGGAATGTCATTTTCATTATCAAAGCACCTCCTTTTCTTACCAAACTATCTATTTATAGTAGGCATATTTCTTCTATTGTAAATTTAAAAATATCACGTCTTATTATATCTTCGAACGGCTTATACGTCAAGTAAATTCTTTCTGTTTTCCAAAAAATATCACCATTTGATTTGAATAAAAAACGGCCTATCCACATTTGGCCCCAAAAAAATCAACATTTATTGCTTTGTATAGATGTTATCCACAAAATGTGGATGAATTGTGGATAACATTCTGCTTTTTTGTTAATTGACTGTTAAATTCTATATCAAAACCCTTTATTTTTCAACATTTTTTATGTTTATATTTTTTTGGCCAATTTATACACATTTTTGTTTATAAGTTTTTCCACTTTTCTTTACCCACATATCCACATTTATGTTGTCCACATAATTAACACTAGTTTTAAGCATTGAAATCTTAGTGATTTTGATATATGATATATATGTATGTTTATATCATCGGGAGGTCATAATGAAAGACGTTATTATAGAAAAATGGGATGAAATCTTAGAATATTTAAAAATTGAACATGGAATCTCAAATGTATCATTCCGTACTTGGATTCAGCCATTACAAGTGTATTCCGTAGATGGGAATAATATTACAATTTCCGTAGATGACAGCTTAATCGGTGTTGATGGAAAAAAATTTATTATCAAAAAATATGCCCTTCCTTTAAAGGTTTCAATTGAAGAAATAACGGGGAAAGAATGTGATTTAACATTCGAATTATTAAGCGAAATTAATAAAAATGAAGAAAAGAAAAAAGAGTCCGGCAATTCTGTTCAAGAAAAACCGGCCACTCAGATACAAAATAAATATCCTTTTCTTAACCCACGTTATACCTTTGATACCTTTGTAGTAGGAAGCAACAATAATCTTGCACATGCAGCTTCTCTTGCAGTAGCTGAATCACCGGCCGAAATATACAATCCTCTTTTTATATATGGAGGGGTTGGACTTGGAAAAACTCACTTAATGCACTCAATTGCTCATTTTATACTGGATCAGAACCCAGATGCAAAGGTTCTTTATGTAACAAGTGAAGTATTTACAAATGAACTGATTGAATCTATTCGTAACCGGGCCGATACAAATTCAGTTGCAGAATTTAGAAAAAAATATAGAAATATAGACGTTTTACTCATCGATGATATTCAGTTCATTATAGGTAAGGAAAGTACACAGGAAGAATTCTTTCATACCTTTAATGCTTTGCACGAATCGAAAAAGCAGATTATTATTTCATCAGATAAACCACCAAAGGATATTGAAACTTTAGAAGAACGTCTTCGTTCCCGCTTTGAATGGGGTCTGACTGTTGATATTCAATCACCGGATTATGAAACCCGTATGGCGATTTTAAAGAAAAAAGAGGAATTAGACGGTCTTTCTATTGATGACGAAGTAATGAAATATATCGCTACAAACGTAAAATCGAACATTAGGGAGTTAGAGGGAGCATTAACACAAATTGTGGCCCGCTCTCGCTTAATTAATAAAAAAGTCGATGTCGCACTGGCCGAAGAAGCACTAAAAGACTTAATCTCTCCTAACGATAAAAAAGATATTACCGTTGAATTAATTATTGGAATCGTAGCTGAACATTTTGATATTAGTTCCGATGACATTATTTCTTCGAAAAAAAGCCGTAATATCGCATATCCTAGACAAATCTGTATGTACTTATGCCGTACATTAACGGAAATACCATTAAAAGATATTGGTAATAAATTAGGAAAACGCGACCATACTACTATTATTCATGGAATTGAAAAGATTAAAAAGGATATGGAAAAAGATAGTTCATTGAAAAATACAATTGATGTACTAATGAAAAAAATTAATCCGCAGTAGACTGTTAATAACTTGTTAATTGTATGTTGATTTTCTGTGAGTTTAATGTTTATAATTCGGCCGAAAAAAACAGGACGGATTTGGCCCACATTTTACCCACATGGAAATTTCGGCCAACTAACACACTTATCAAATCTTCTAAACCTGTTAAACTCAAGCTTCAAGACGATTATTAACATATTCACACCTATTATTACTACGACTACGGTATTATTATTATATATATATACATGAACTTCGAGGAAGGAGTTATTAACATTTATGAAAATCATATGTAAGAAAAGCGATTTATTAAATCGTGTTAATATTGCACTAAAAGCTGTTTCTACAAAATCTACACTACCTATATTGGAATGTATTGTAATTGAAGTAAAATCTAATCAGATTAAATTAATTGCTAATGATATGGAGCTTGGAATTGAAACACTTGTACAAGGTGAGATTTTAGAAGAAGGTATTATAGCATTGAATGCTAAAATATTTTCTGAAATTATTCGAAAGCTTCCAGATAATGATATAACGATTGAAACAGATGCTAATTACACAGCACACATTACTTGTGAAAAGGCCAAATTTAATATAGCAGGAAAATCCGATGAAGAGTTTCCTACACTTCCTATAATAGAAAGAGACAATTTTATTACTCTTTCTCAATTTAGCTTAAAGGAAATTATAAGACAAACCGTTTTCTCTATTTCAGATAACGAAAGCAATAAGATTATGACTGGAGAGTTATTTGAAATTAATCAAAATGAGTTTAAAGTTGTATCGTTAGACGGCCATCGTATTTCAATTCGTAAAATTCAGTTAAAAGAAGAATATAATCATATTAAAGTAATTGTTCCAGGTAAAACTTTAAATGAAATCAGTAAAATTTTATCTGGGGAAATAGAAGATGAAGTAAAAATATTCTTTACAAATAAGCATATTGTATTTGAGTTTGACAACACAATGGTTTTGTCAAGACTTATTGAAGGTGAATATTATAAGATTGATCAGATGCTTTCTAGTGACTATGAAACAAAGATTACGATTAATAAGAAAGAATTTTTAAGTTGTATTGATCGTGCTACATTATTGATTAAAGAATCTGAGAAAAAACCTATTATTATAAATATAGGTGATTCCAGTATGGAATTAAAAATCAATTCAACAATAGGTTCCATGAAAGAAGAAATTGATATTCATAAAGAAGGTAAAGATATCTTAATTGGTTTTAACCCAAAATTCTTAATAGATGCTCTTAGGGTTATTGATGAAGAAGAAGTTGACATTTATTTATTTAATCCAAAGGCACCTTGCTTCATAAAAGATAAAGAAGAAACTTACATCTATCTTATTTTACCAGTTAACTTTAATGCAGGAGTAAATTAATTGTAACATGAATGTAGATTAGAAAGGATGTGTTACAGATATGCAGACAATTACAATTAGAGATGAATTTATAAAGCTTGGACAGGCCTTGAAGGTGGCCGGACTTGTAGAGTCCGGTGTAGATGCCAAGTTTGTAATACAGGATGGACTTGTGCTGGTAAATGGCAAGGTTGAAACGCAGAGAGGAAAGAAATTGTATGATGGAGATGCAGTTCAATTTGATGGACAGGAATTTTGCATTTCATCTGCTGTAAAATAAAGTGTTATGATTATTCGTTCAATTGAGTTAAGTGATTTTCGAAATTACGATACCTTATCAATTGGCTTTGATTCAGATATTAATATTTTATATGGTGATAATGCCCAGGGAAAGACCAATATACTGGAAGCGGCCTACTTATGTAGTACAACAAAATCTCATAAGGGAAGTAAAGATAAGGAAATGATAAAAATGGGTTGTAATGAGGCACATATCCGTATGCTTGTAGAAAAAAATGATATGCGTCATACCATTGATATGCACTTGAAAAGACATAAATCAAAGGGAATTGCGATTGATTCAGTTCCGATTCATAAATCGAGTGAGTTAATCGGCCTGGTACCGATTGTTTTCTTTTCTCCGGAAGATTTAAGTATTATAAAAAATGGACCGGGAGAGAGAAGACGTTTTATTGATATGGAATTGTGTCAGTTAGATAAAATATATCTTTATAACTTGACCTGTTATAATAAGATTATCAATCAAAGAAATAATTTATTAAAACAAATCGGTTTTAATAGGGAATTATTGGATACACTTTGTATATGGGACGAACAATTAGCGGAATTTGGGAAAAAAATAATTAGTCGCAGAAAACTTTTTATTGATGAACTGAATGGTATTTTATATTCCATACATAAGAAATTATCTGGGCAAAAGGAAGAATTGGTGATTCGTTATGTACCAAATGTAGAGGCCGAGTTTTTATATGAAAAATTAGGTCAGACAACAGAAAGAGATATAGCACTAAAGACAACAGGAACAGGTCCTCATCGTGATGATGTCGTTTTTATGGTAAAAGATATTGATATTCGGAAGTTTGGGTCACAGGGCCAGCAAAGGACGGCCGCATTATCATTAAAGCTGGCCGAAATCGAATTGTTAAGAAGAACGATAAAGGATAATCCTGTTTTATTATTGGATGACGTTTTATCCGAGCTGGATCGGAACAGACAAAATTATTTATTGGACAGCATTAAAGATATACAGACAATTATAACTTGCACAGGTTTGGAAGAATTTGTAAATAATAGAATTCAGATGAATCGTATTTATAAAGTTGTAGAAGGTACCGTTTGTGCTGAAAATAGTTGAGAGAGAGAAATAGGAGGAAATTTATGAGTCAAGGATACGGAGCAGACCAGATTCAGATATTGGAAGGTTTGGAAGCTGTAAGAAAAAGGCCAGGTATGTATATTGGTAGTACATCGATAAAGGGTCTTCATCATTTAGTTTACGAAATCGTAGATAATGCAGTAGATGAAGCACTTGCCGGTTATTGTAACCATATCGAGGTTACTGTTAATAAGGATAATTCCGTAACAGTAGTTGACAATGGTCGTGGTATTCCGGTTGGGATTAATCATAAGGCAGGATTGCCGGCCGTTGAGGTTGTATTTACTATTCTTCATGCAGGGGGTAAATTTGGCGGTGGAGGATACAAAGTATCTGGTGGACTTCATGGTGTAGGTGCTTCTGTTGTAAATGCATTGTCAGAATGGCTGGAAGTAGAGATTTGCAGCGATGGAAAAATTTATAAACAGCGTTATGAGCGTGGCAAGGTAATGTATCCGTTAAAAGAAATTGGAACAACTGATATTACTGGAACGAAGGTTACTTTTTTACCGGATAAAGAGATATTTGAAGAAACAATTTTTGATTATGATACGTTAAAACAAAGACTTCGTGAAATGGCCTTTTTGACAAAAGGATTAAAAATTGCACTTACAGATGACCGCCTTGAAGAACCAAAAAGAAGAGAATTTCATTATGAAGGCGGAATTAAAGAATATGTATCTTATTTGAACAGACATAAAGATCCTCTATATGATAGCATTATTTATTGTGAAGGTGAGAAAAATAATGTTTATGTAGAAGTTGCAATGCAGCATAACAACTCTTATACAGAAGGATGTTACAGCTTTGTCAATAATATTACGACTCCAGAAGGAGGAACTCATTTAGTTGGTTTTAAAAATGCGCTTACAAAAACATTTAATGACTATGCAAGAAGTCAGAAATTTTTAAAAGACAATGAGCAGAATCTTAGTGGAGAAGATATTAGAGAAGGTTTGGCCGCAATTATAAGTATTAAGATTACAGATCCGCAATTTGAGGGACAAACAAAACAAAAATTAGGAAATAGTGAAGCTCGTGGTGCAGTTGAGGGAATTGTAGCGGAGCAGTTGACTTATTTCTTAGAACAGAATCCAAATGTAGCAAAAATAATTTGTGAAAAGGCCGTACTGGCTCAAAGGGCACGTGATGCTGCGAGAAAAGCAAGGGATTTGACAAGAAGAAAAACGGCCTTAGAAGGAATGAGTCTTCCTGGTAAATTAGCAGATTGTTCCGATAAAAACCCTGAAAATTGTGAGATTTATATTGTCGAGGGTGATTCGGCCGGTGGAAGTGCAAAGACTGCCCGTTCCCGTGCAACGCAGGCCATCTTGCCATTGAGAGGAAAAATTTTAAATGTCGAAAAAGCAAGACTGGATAAAATTCTTGTTAATAATGAGATTAAGGCAATGATAACAGCGTTTGGTACAGGAATTTCAGAGGATTTTGATATTTCAAAATTGAGATATCACAAAATCATTATTATGACGGATGCCGATGTTGATGGTGCTCATATTAGTACTTTATTGTTAACCTTTTTCTATCGTTTTATGCCGGATTTAATAAAAAAAGGTTATGTATATTTGGCCCAGCCACCTCTTTATAAAATTGAGAAAAATAAAAAGGTCTGGTATGCGTACAGTGACGATGAATTAAACAATATATTAACTGAAATTGGCCGTGATAATAGCAATAAAATTCAGAGATACAAAGGTCTTGGAGAAATGGATGCAGAGCAGCTTTGGGAAACGACAATGGATCCTGAAAAGAGAATCCTTTTAAAAGTGACAATGGATGAAGAGGCCGAGTCAGAAATTGACTTAACTTTTACAACTTTAATGGGTGACAAAGTTGAGCCACGTCGTGAATTTATTGAAGAAAATGCAAAATTTGTTCGTAATTTAGATATTTAATGATGAAAAACAAGTTTAGTTAAATAAAAAAGAAAGGAATTGCTCAAATTCATTTAAGGCGGACGAGAGCAGAGGAGATATAAATGGATGAAAATATCTTTGATAAGGTACAGGAAGTAGACCTTCAAAAAACCATGGAAACATCATATATCGATTATGCTATGTCGGTTATTGCAGCCCGTGCGTTGCCGGATGTAAGAGATGGTTTAAAACCGGTACAGCGAAGAATTCTATATGCAATGATCGAGTTAAACAATGGACCGGATAAGCCACATCGTAAGTGTGCGCGTATTGTCGGTGATACAATGGGTAAATACCATCCACATGGTGACAGTTCCATTTATGGAGCATTGGTAAATCTTGCACAGGAGTGGTCTACCCGTTATCCTTTAGTAGATGGTCATGGGAACTTTGGTTCTGTTGATGGAGATGGAGCGGCCGCTATGCGTTATACGGAGGCCCGTTTAAGCAAAATTTCTATGGAAATGTTATCTGATATTAATAAAAATACAGTTGACTTTATTCCTAACTTTGATGAAACGGAAAAAGAACCTACCGTGCTTCCGGCTCGATTTCCAAATCTTTTAGTAAATGGTACTTCCGGTATTGCAGTTGGTATGGCAACTAATATTCCACCACATAATCTTTGTGAAATTATTAATGCAGTTGTTAAAATTATTGATAATATGGTGGAGGAAGATAGAAAAACTACAATTGAAGAGTTGTTATCCGTTGTAAAGGGACCGGATTTTCCAACAGGTGCAATGATACTTGGAACGAGAGGAATTGAACAGGCCTATCGTACCGGTCGTGGGAAAATAAGGGTACGTGCTGTGACGGATATTGAGGCAATGCCAAATGGAAAAAATCGTATTGTAGTAACGGAACTTCCATATATGGTAAATAAAGCCAGACTAATTGAAAAAATCGCAGAATTACATAGAGATAAAAAAATCGACGGCATCACAGAACTTCGTGATGAATCTGACCGTCAAGGTATGAGAATTTGTATTGAGCTTCGTCGTGATGTAAACGCAAATGTTATTTTAAATCAATTGTACAAACATACACAGCTTCAAGATACTTTTGGAGTTATTATGCTTGCATTAGTAAATAATGAGCCAAAGGTTATGAATCTTCTTGAAATGCTAGAGGAATATCTTCGACATCAGGAAGATGTTGTCAGAAGAAGAACTCAATATGATTTAAATAAGGCCGAAGAACGGGCTCATATTTTGGAAGGATTATTGATTGCCTTAGACCATATCGATGAGGTAATTAAAATTATTCGTTCTTCTAAAAATGTTCAGATTGCAAAAGAAAGACTAATTGAATCTTATCAGTTGACGGAAACACAAGCTCAGGCTATTGTTGATATGCGTCTTCGTGCACTTACAGGTTTAGAGCGCGAAAAATTGGAAAATGAATACGCTGAATTGATGAAAAAAATTGACGAATTAAAAGCAATTCTTGCTGATAAAAAGAAACTACTTGGTGTGATTAAAGAAGAAATTTTATTAATTCGTGATAAATATGGAGATGAAAGAAGAACTTCAATTGGATTTGATGAATATGACCTTTCTATGGAAGATTTAATTCCAAAAGAAAATACTGTTATTACAATGACAAAATTAGGTTATATTAAGAGAATGACTGTAGACAACTTCAAGAGTCAGAATCGAGGCGGAAAAGGAATCCGTGGAATGCAGACAATTGATGAAGACTACATTGAAGATTTGTTTATGACAACAACGCATCATTATGTTATGTTCTTTACGAATAAAGGTCGTGTCTATCGATTAAAAGCATATGAAATACCAGAGTCGGGGCGTACGGCCAGGGGAACTGCAATTGTAAATCTTCTTCAGTTATTACCGGAAGAAAAGATTACAGCGGTTATTGCCATGCGTGAATTTGAAGAAGATAAATATCTATTTATGGCTACGAAGAATGGTATTGTTAAAAAGACATCAGTCACAGAATATCAAAATATTCGAAAAACGGGTCTTCAGGCAATTAGTCTTCGTGAGGATGATGAGTTAATTGAAGTAAAAGTAACAGATAAGCAAAAAGATATTTTCTTAGTTACAAAAAATGGTTTGTGTATTCGTTTTGATGAAAATGATGTTCGTCCAACTGGTAGAACTTCTATGGGTGTAATTGGAATGAATCTTTCTTATGATGATGAAGTAATTGGAATGCAACTTAATACGCAGGGCAAATACCTTTTACTTGTATCCGAATATGGTCTTGGAAAACGTACATCAACCGATGAGTTTAGTGTACAACGCAGAGGTGGAAAAGGTGTTAAATGCTATAAAATTACGGAGAAAACCGGTAATGTAGTAGGAGTAAAAGCGGTTGATGAAGAAAATGAAATTATGTTGATTACAACAGAGGGAATTATTATTCGAATTATGTGTAATCAAATTTCAGAAATTGGAAGAATTACATCCGGTGTTAAACTAATGGATATTGACCAGACAAAGGATGTTAAAGTTGCTAGTATAGCTAAAGTAAGAGATCGTGAGATTCCAGAAACAGAAGTTGTGGAAGAATTGGACAAAGAAAATGCGGATAATATAGAATAATAATAAAAAGAGAACTGTTGTAAAGTAAATTTCACCATAGTTTACAACAGTTCTTTTTTTGTCGTTGCATAAAAATAGAATGTAAGCTAAAATGAAGAAAATAAATATGAAAATAAGGGTGATATAATAAATGAATTATATTGATGATATAAAACGATTTATTCCTTCTTGTGAACAAGAGAGAACAGACAAAAGGATTATGCTGCAAATGATAGAGCAATATGATTCTAATATATTAACGAGAGAAAATGAAATAGCCCATATTACTGGCACTGGATTTACGACAAATAAAGAATTTGATAAAATTTTAATGGTTTATCACAATATTTATGATTCATGGGCATGGACAGGTGGTCATGCAGATGGAGAACAAAATCTTTTATCTGTTGCACAGCGGGAAGTTGAAGAAGAAACAGGGGTGGAGCACATAAAACCATATGATGAAAAAATAATCAGTCTGGATATTTTAACAACAAAGCATCATAAAAAAAACGGAGTTTATATTGCTCCTCATTTACATTTTAATATATCTTATTTATTTGTAGCAGAAGAATCAGATATACTCCGTATAAAGCCAGATGAAAACAGTGGAGTGAAGTGGATTCCGATTGAACAAATTGATTCTTACGTTCAGGAAAAAGAAATGATATCTGTTTATCATAAATTAATAGAAAAAATGCAACAACTGAAATAAAGGAAATTTTATTGTAGGAGGTATGGCGTAGATATGAGAATCATACATACAGATACTATTATTGAAGAAATAAAACAAATGTGTATTGAAGCAAATCTTGTTCTTTCCGATGACATGAAACAGGCAGTAGAAAGAGCTGAGGAGAAAGAAGAATCGCAAATTGGGAAAAAAATACTAGGACAGCTAAAAGAAAATATGGAAGTTGCAAGAAAAGAGCAGATACCAATTTGTCAGGATACAGGAATGGCAATTGTTTTTATCCGAATTGGTCAAGAGGTTCATATAGAAGGTATGAATATAGAAGAAGCAATCAATGAGGGAATACGGAGAGGATATAAAGAAGGATATTTAAGAAAGTCGGTTGTAAAAGATCCGTTTATTCGTGAAAATACGAAAGATAATACTCCGGGAATTATACATTATGAGATGATTCCAGGTGATAAAATTGAACTTGTTGTTGCACCAAAAGGTTTTGGGAGTGAAAATATGAGTCGGATTTATATGCTAAAACCTGCTGATGGAATAGAAGGGGTAAAAGAAGCAGTAATGGAAACGGTAAAATTGGCCGGTCCGAATGCCTGTCCTCCTATTGTTGTTGGCGTAGGAATTGGTGGAAGTTTTGAAAAATGTGCTTATTTAGCAAAGAAGGCTTTGACAAGAGAGGTTAATCAATCTGCAAAGGAAAAACATATTCAACAATTAGAAGCGGATTTATTAGAAGAAATTAACAAAACAGGAATTGGTCCTGGAGGTCTTGGAGGTCGGGTTACTGCACTTGCTGTAAATATAGAAACTTATCCTACGCATATAGCAGGTCTTCCGGTTGCAATTAATATATGTTGTCATGTGAATCGTCATATGAAAAGAGTTATTTAAAAATAGAAAATAAAAGGAAAGGTTGATAAGAAATGGAAAGGCATATAAATACTCCTCTAAATTATGAAATAATTGAAGATTTAAAGGCCGGCGATTATGTATATTTATCTGGAATTGTGTATACTGCAAGAGATGCTGCACATAAAAGAATGTACGAGGCATTATTAAAAAATAAGGAACTGCCATTTGAAGTAAGTAATAGTGTAATATATTATTTGGGACCGACACCAGCAAAAGATGGTCAGGTTATAGGTTCCGCCGGACCAACAACAAGTAGCAGAATGGACAAATATACACCCTTGTTGTTAGAACAAGGATTAAAAGGAATGATAGGAAAGGGAAAAAGGAGTAAAGAGGTAATTGAGTCTATAAAGAAAAATAAAGCTGTATATATGGCAGCAGTGGGTGGTGCCGGAGCATTATTATCAAAATGTATAAAGAGTTCAGAGATAATTGCTTATGATGATTTAGGAACGGAAGCGGTTCGAAAATTAGAAGTAAAAAACTTTCCTGTAATTGTAGTTGTCGATTCAAAAGGAAATAATTTGTATGATACTGTTGTTGAACAATATAAAATTGATTTGAAAATACAGAAATAAAACAACTTTTTTTAAAACTATATTTTGTTGTTAAAAATAGAAATAAAATAAAGAAACTACTATATATAGAAAAAAGAATGTCCAAATTGTTTTAATTCAATAATAAATTTAAAAAATTTAAGAAATATGGGTTGACAAAACAACATTCTATTGTTATACTAAATTATGCGTTTGACGCACAGATAATTTAAAATAAGGAATGAATGGTTTAGCATTTTGGAGAAATACTCAAGAGGCTGAAGAGGCGCCCCTGCTAAGGGTGTAGGTCGTTTGCGCGGCGCGAGGGTTCAAATCCCTCTTTCTCCGTCTTATTTTACTAAAAGAAAAACGAATTAAAAAAATAAAAAAAGTTTTTCAAAAAAAGTGTTGACAAACGAAAAAAGATATGATAGAATATAATAGTTGCTTGACAGAGAGCGACAAAGAAAAATAAAGCACCTTGATAATTGAACAATAAAACAACCCTGAAAATTCTAAGAGAACCATTTGTTTGAATGAGGATTTGAACAGATGAGAGATTCATAAGAATTTCAGACGAACGACCTTTGAAAAAAGGACAACCT
>NZ_VUMT01000030.1 GCF_009696045.1 Velocimicrobium porci
GGCAGAGGTGGAAGCATGGTAACATGTGGAGCTGACTGTTACTAATCGGTCGAGGGCTTGACCAAGGAAAGAGGTTGCAAGACCGGGTAAAAGAAGGATGGAATTCAGTGTGTAGTTTTGAAGGTATATATGAGGCCTAGTGGCTCAGTTGGTTAGAGCGCCGCCCTGTCACGGCGGAGGTCGTGGGTTCGAGTCCCATCTGGGTCGTTAAGGAAGAAAAGAGAAGAAAACCCATGGGATCATAGCTCAGCTGGGAGAGCACCTGCCTTACAAGCAGGGGGTCACAGGTTCGAGCCCTGTTGGTCCCATTTAAGATACAAAAGAAGAGGAAGACAAGCAAGGAAGAGAGTTCTGAAGAGGAAAATTCTTTGCCGACGTGGCTCAATTGGCAGAGCAGCTGATTTGTAATCAGCAGGTTATCGGTTCGAGTCCGATCGTCGGCTTTTTGTTTTATCCAAAGGAGATAGAACTATGGATGGATTCCCGAGTGGCCAAAGGGGGCAGACTGTAAATCTGTTAGCGACGCTTTCGAAGGTTCGAATCCTTCTCCATCCATTAGGCGAAGAGAGCCTAAGAAAATCGAATAACGCGGGGTGGAGCAGTCTGGAAGCTCGTCGGGCTCATAACCCGAAGGTCGTAGGTTCAAATCCTGCCCCCGCAATTTCTTTCGTCTATATAAATAGACTTACTCTATTAAATGGTTTTTGAATAGAGTTTGCCCAGATAGCTCAGTCGGTAGAGCAGAGGACTGAAAATCCTCGTGTCACTGGTTCGATTCCGGTTCTGGGCATTCTTCTGAAAAGAAGATGCTATTTAGTTCAACTAAATAAAGATGGGATATTAGCTCAGTCGGTAGAGCACTTGACTTTTAATCAAGTTGTCCGGGGTTCGAATCCCCGATGTCTCATTAATTCAAAAATTGGAAGTGTTGAATACTTAACACTTCCAATTTTTTTGCTTTAAAGGAGAAGGACAATTAAATAGTGAAAACTTAATTTCAAGATTGACTACCGAATGGTAGTTTATTATAATTAAAGAAAGATTTGAGAGGGATTTAAAATATGAAAATGTCACTTTCAAAACGCAGAATATTAGATGAGGCACTCAAATTATTTGCAATAAACGGATATGATGCAACTAGCATAGAACAAATTGCGAATGCAGTCGGTATTCGTAAAGCCTCTTTTTACAGCCATTTTAAATCAAAGCAGGAACTATTAGATACGTTGATAGACGAAATTGAAAAACGATATGAGGTCTATTCCGAATTGATTGAAAAAGATTGTGAAGAATCTATTCAGTGGACTGCGAATGATGTTTTTAAATCAGTCAAGCAACAGTTTGAGTTTCTGCTCAATGACCCTTTTTTTAGTATGGCAAGAAATTTTTTGACAATTGAGCAATTTCGTAATCCTCAATTAGCGTCTCTGCAAAATAAATGCGAATACATTGATGCGTTAAGTTATCATAAAAACCTGATTCAAAATCTTGTCGAAAATGGAATCCTGATTGACAAGGACATAGATATTATGGCATATGAATTCTTTTCTCCTATTTATGTTCAGTTTTACCACATTCAAAGAGAACCGGAATGTAAAGCGGACGCAATGAAGATAGTGGAAAAGCATATCAATCACTTTTTTATTGTATATTGCAAATGATTATATCAGATATTGCAGAAGCGTCAGAAATATTTGGTGGTACAGTACAAAATATACAGGCGCAGATTCGTGAGGTATCAAATGTTCCGGATGCCCAGAATATTCGAAGTCAGGATATCTTGGATAAAGCGAGACAGACGGAAGAAACAGCAGAATCCATGAACAGTATTGTAAGTAAAAATCGGGAAAATGCGAACGAAATCAGCGGAATTGTAGGGCGCTTTTCATAAATTATATATCTAATGTGTTATAATGAAAGAAAAACGTGGAGATGATTTTATGGATAAAAAAGTAACAGAGTTAGTTGATATTTTAAAAGATAGCAAAAGTATTGTATTTTTTGGAGGTGCTGGAGTATCAACGGCCTCTGAGATTCCTGACTTTCGTAGTTCGAATGGTTTGTATAGTAAGAAATTAAACCGTAATTTTACACCAGAACAGGCGGTATCCCATTCTTTTTTTATACAGTATCCGGAAGAATTTTTTGATTTTTATAAGAAAAACCTTATCTATCCGGAAGCGAAGCCAAATGCTTGTCATATTGCATTAGCTGAACTTGAGCAAATGGGAAAATTAAGTGCTGTTGTAACCCAAAATATTGATGGTTTGCACCAAGCAGCCGGTTCAAAACAAGTTTATGAGCTTCATGGATCGGTACTTCGGAATTATTGTATGAAATGTCATGCGTTTTACGATGCAAATTATATATTAGGTGCAGAAGGTGTACCGGTTTGTGAAAAATGTGGTGCAGTTGTTAAACCAGATGTCGTGCTTTATGAGGAAAGTTTAGATGATAAAGTGATTTCTGGTGCAATTCGTTCTATTTCTCAGGCAGATACACTAATAATAGGAGGAACTTCTCTTATTGTCTATCCTGCAGCGGGATTAATCAATTATTTTAATGGTAAAAAATTAGTATTGATTAATAAAAGTTCAACAGTTGCAGACAGTAAGGCTGATTTAGTTATAAATGATGATATTGCGAAAGTTATGAAGTGCGCAATTGATGCGATGAAGATGAAATAAAAATATTAATAGAAAGAAAATCTCCTTTGTTCATAAAATAGGAAAATTTGGACACACTAGAAATGTTGTGTAATACAAGCACTATTTTATAGATTAAGGAGATTTTTATGAATAAACAATTTTCAAATAGTTTAGATGAGAATGTAAAAAATTTAAATAAGCTTCTTGATATAGATAAAAGTTTTGATTTGATTTATCGTGTTATGGAAATTGGAGGTCGGAAAATTTGCTTTTATTTTATTGACGGGTTTACAAGAGATGAAATTATGGAGAAATTGCTTGAGTCATTTCAAAAAATTGAAAGTACAGCATTTCCAAATACAGCATATGAGTTTTCAAAAAAATATATTCCATACGGAGAGGTCGATATATTAAAAGATGAGCAGACCTTTGTAAAAATGTTGCTTTCTGGTGTTCCCTGTCTTGTTATTGATGGATATGCTGAAATATTGGCAATTGATTTTAGAACCTATCCGGCAAGAAGTGTAGATGAACCAGAGAAAGATAAGGTTATGCGTGGGTCCAGAGATGGATTTGTGGAAACAATTGTATTTAACTGCGCTTTAATACGTAGAAGAATTCGAAGTCCTCATTTGGCAATGGAAACATTTGCAGTTGGAGAAAGTTCCAAGACGGATATTGTAGTCAGTTATATGTCAGACAGAGTCGATAAAAAAATATTAAATGAGATAAAAAAACGAATTCAGGAAATAAAAATTGATTCTTTAACGATGAATGATGAAAGTCTGGCAGAATGTCTGTATCAGCATAAATGGTATAATCCATTTCCAAAATTTAAGTTTTCTGAGCGACCTGACACAGCAGCGGCATCAATCTTAGAAGGAAATATTATTATTTTAGTAGACAATTCGCCTTCCGCAATGATTTTACCAACATCTGTGTTTGATATCATAGAGGATGCAGATGATTACTACTTTCCTCCAATTACTGGAACCTATTTGCGATTAAGCCGTTTTATTATTGATATAGCGGCACTAATTTTGACTCCGACTTTTTTAATTTTAATGAATCATCCGGAATGGATACCGCCTTCTTTGCAATTTATTATAATAAAAGATCCAATCAATGTGCCAATTATTTTTCAACTGCTCATATTGGAATTTGCAATTGATGGTCTTAGACTGGCGTCTTTAAATACACCAAGTATGCTAAGTACACCTTTAAGTGTAGTCGCGGGTATTGTTTTGGGAGATTTTACAGTTAGTTCTGGCTGGTTTAACTCTGAAATTATGCTTTATATGGCGTTTGTGGCAATTGCAAATTATACACAATCGAGTTTTGAGCTGGGATATGCGCTTAAATTTATGCGTATTATTATGATTCTTTTAAGTGGTATTTTTGATGTATGGGGATATGTAATAGGTATCATTATTATTGCTACAGCAATTGTGCGAAATCGAACCATATCCGGGCAGAGTTATATTTATCCTTTGATACCTTTTGATGCAAAACAACTTCTTAGAAGATTTTGTAGAGTGAGTCTTCCAAGAGCGAAAAGTGTCCAAAAAAATGAACGGAACAATAAGAATTAAATTTTAAATCAATTATAATATTTTTAAAACTGCAAGGAAGTTCTAAAGATATTATAATTGATGGTTTTTTATGTGGATATGTAATATGACAGAAGAAAAATAGAAAATGGATTCATTGGATTGATGAGGAAACGGGAGAGATTACTACAAAAAGAAAATCACCTAAAGTTGGTTCTTTTTATATGATATTTCCGGAATTATATAGAATAAAATCATACTTAATTATATGGAAGTTGTTGAATGAGTTGGAAAAAAAGGAAATTCTTATATTTATCAAAGAAATTTTACATAATATAACGAAATTTTTCCAAATACGACATGTTCAATCAAAAGTATTTCAGATATAATAATTAATAACAGAAGGAGGGAGTGAAAAAGTGTTGTTATTCTTATACAAAAGAAAGTTTTTTTTGAGCAATTATTCTGATTTGTCGCCAGTTGAAGATAATTTCTAAAAGTGAAAGATAGAATTCATTCACTTTTAGAAACTATTTGGAAATCGAGTCTATTATTTACAAATCTAGTTTTATTTCTATATGTTCTCAAAACTTAATAACGAGAATTCTTATAATATGTTCATACGAATATAGTTCTGGATATACATCTGCATCGTGACATGATTCAACTGAAGACTGATATAGTAAGCCTGCTGCAACATTTGTAAGCAGGTCTTCTTTTTGTTTGAATCCAATTGATTCAATTGAAAAATTGCCAAAGCTTTATTATAAAGAAGACGGTCGAGAAAGTTGCCACAATCTGTTTTTATCGACAGTTGGATTCCTTTATTACAAATTTCAATTGTTTTTTCGAGTTCATTTGCCCGGCTAAGCCAAATTGATAAATTTGTTAAGACGAGTATTCGACCGTAATTTTTTTCGTAGCAGTCCATTCTAGTTTGTACATAAAAGAAATCTAACTGTTTTAGTAATTTAATAGCTGTTTTATAATCTTTTAATTGACCATACGCATTTGCAATATTAAGAAAAATAATTACTTCGGATCGTGTTAATGAAAGATTTGGAATATTTTCTAAGCCTGGATTGGTAATTGTTAATTGCAAAGCATAATATAGTTTGGAAATATAGTCGTGGATGGAAAGCTTTCCGGTGTGGAAATCAATGACTGCTTTAGTTCGGAGCCAGTATTGGTAGCCTCTTATATCACTTTTTTGAATATAAAAGGATAACTGACGAAAAAGGTGTTCGGCCTTGGCATATCGCTCATGTGCAATTGCTTTGCTGAGTTCACGTTTTAAGTTTTGTATATTTAAATTATTAGAAGGTAAAGCAGGTACAAACCGAATACTGGATTTTCCCAGCCGTTTCATTAATTCATTTAAAATAAGTCTGCTTGGTGCCTGCTTTCCGTTTTCAATACGCGAAAGTGTTTCGACTGAGCAAATTCCTTCACTAAGTGCTTCTTGTGTCATATGAGAAGAAATTCTTGATTTTTGAATAACATCGCCGATTGGATAGACTCCCATGGATAAATCTCCTTTATATAGTTTTTTATTTCGGTTGCTTTGGGCTTTTGGTCATAAAGAGAGTAGAGTGAAATTGCAACAAAATAGTCTTGAAGGCAGGCGTATTGAATTGAGAGGGGAAGGGAGGATTTATAAATTTTTTCTTGCGATAATGCTCTTAAACAAAGGAGTTCAGGTAAGTAGTGAAGTTTTCCATTTTTTGAAGAGAATACAATGCCTTTTTTGCATAAATAAAGAGTGTGAGCATAGTTGCCCTGCATGTAATATTGGTAGGCAGCAGAAAAAATAAGTGGATTATACAGCTTTGCCTGTTCCTCCTCGTCAATATATTCATTTTCTAAATAAGGTATTAACTGTGCCAGAATAAAAAGTGAATGTGTATGCTTCCCAATTTTTCTATAAATAGTACATATTTCATATAAAATAGATATTTCTTCTAATGTTAGAAATAATTTAGAAAGATTGGAGATGTTGTAGGAGGGAAGAGTCAGATAAAGGGCTTCTTTTAGATTTTTTATAGATATGGCGTCATTTTTTCTTAAGAACCAGCTTATCAAGCCTTTTTGTTTTTTTATGAATTGTAATTGTAATGAAGTTAAGGGTTTAATTTGACTCTCGTAAAGTGAGAGCTCTTTTTGAGCTTGATGATATTGCTGCGTTTTGATTAAAAGTTTGATTGCTTCTCTTTTATTAAAAAAGTAGAATTCCTCTTCATCTAAGAAAAAATCAAAGCGGTTAGGAGAAGTACCGAGGCGTTGTAATAAAGCGTCAGCTAATAATTTATCAGGCTCACGTTCACCCAACTCAATTCTGCATAATGTGGAAGGTGAACATAAGCCTTTGGATAAAAGTCCCTGTGAGATTTGCTTTTTTGTTCTCAAATGATAAATGACGGCTCCAATTGTTTGAAATTTTGATGAATACATAATTAAAACTCCTGATTTTGTAAGATTTTTTCCTTTAGATCAGGGTCAAATTGTCTGTTTTTAATCATTTCTATTTCGTATTTATAAGGAGCATATGATTTCTTTTCATATAATTTACTTGGGATATAAGGTGTTTCTAATATTTTTGGAATTGACTCAAATTGTTTATCTTCTATGATTTTTAGTAAAGTAGAAAAACCAATGGCGCCAAATCCAAAATTTTCATGTCTGTCTTTTTTTGCACCGCAAGGGTTTTTGCTGTCATTAACATGGAATACCGCAATCTGATCAAGCCCTAAAATGCTATCAAATTGTTCCATTACTTCTTCATAATTGTTTACTAAATCATAACCACTGTCATTAACATGGCAGGTGTCGAAACAAACACGAAGTTTATCATTGTATATTACGCCATCATAAATAGCAGCCAGTTCTTCAAAGTTTCTTCCTATTTCGCTTCCTTTGCCGGACATTGTTTCTAATGCAATGTGAATTGGCGTGTCTTTTGTGATTACTTCATTTAGCCCCTTAATAATTTGCTGAATGCCGATATCGGTACCTGCACCGACATGAGCACCAGGATGTAAAATTAATGTGTTACTTCCGATTGCCTTTGTCCGCTCAATCTCTATATTAAGAAAGTTAACGGCAAGTTCGAAAGTTTCCGGCTTAGTTGTGTTTGCTAAATTAATGATATATGGAGCATGAACGACAAATTCATCAATCTGATGACTTTTCATAAGAGCTTGTCCAGCTTCAATGTTTAATTCATTTATATCTTTTCGGCGGGTGTTTTGAGGTGCTCCGGTATATATCATAAACGTATTAGCACCATAAGAAAGAGTTTCTTTTACTGAACCTAGAAACATATTTTTCCCACTCATACCTACGTGTGAACCTAATTTTAACATGTTATTACCCTGCTTTCTAAAAGATAGTTCTATTATACATACATAAAGATTGTTACACGATAGGCTAAAAGTAGTATTTATATTAATTAGATGTGCTAATTATAGTAAAAAGAAGAAATTTTCCAATAAAAAGTCATAATAGAGTTGTGTCAATTTATATAAAAAATGTGTTATAATTAGGATGACAGGAGGTGTTTTTATGGTTAGACAAACTATTACAGTCTGCAATTCAAACGGTTTTCATATTCGTCCGGTTACGATAATAGCGGATGCGGCATCGGGGTGTACATCTAAAGTAACGATTCATTACGAGCATAATCAAATAAATGCAAGAAGTATATTGAATTTATTATCGTTTGGGATAAAAAAAGGTACGGACATAATCGTTGAATGTGAAGGCGAACATGAGCAGGAAGATTTGGAGAAGATGGTTGATGTGATTTTGCATAAATTAGAAAAAGAGGAAGAATAGTAACATAAAAACACTCTGTTTTCTGACAATGGTTATTCGTCAGAAGCAGAGTGTTTTCATATGAAATACAAGAATTTTATTCGGCTTATTTAAATTTATTACCTAATTTGCTCTTTAAAAAATAAATTATTTCATTTGCTTGTGTCTTATCAATATCTTGTTTTCTTATCAATGAACATAAGTCTTTACTAAAATAAAAGAAAAGATAATTTCTCGTTTCCCATATTTCATAAAAATCGTTGTAAGAAATAATGGTTGTTCCATCACTATTGCGGTTTGTAGCTTCGATTGAGTCACTAAAAAGAGTAATTGTTTGTTCTTTTTTTAGATTTTGTTGATTTGAAATACTATATTTCTTTTTTACTTTTGACTCTAAACGCAGACACAATGTACTTATTGTTACTAAAAACATAAAAAATGTAATAATAAGAAAATTTTTAATTTGAAATCCGTTCGTAAAGAAAGAAACGAAAAAGGAAAGAATAAATGACATTAGAAGAATCGCTAAAAGTACAGAGGGATTCTTGCGAAATGTGATTAAATATAAAAAATTCCGATAATCTTCTCGTTCCATTGTGGTATTAATTTGATATTGTTGATTCATAGTATTATCAAAGCTCCTTTGGAAAGAATATAATAATATTAATGCAATGAACAAAAATTGTCAAACATTGAATATCAGTGTTTTTTTTATTATAATAGAGCTAGATTATGTTGGTTTTGGAGGAAAATGTGTGAAGCTGGAAGAAGTTTTGGATACAGCCATTTTAGTTGGTTATAATTTGTTGCGAAACGGGGCTGAAATTTATCGGGTGGAACAAAGTATCGTATACATCTGTACCGCATATGGAATGCAGGAAATAGAAGCATTTGCGATACCTTCAAGTATTGTAGTTACGATTTCGGATGGCAGACTATCAATGACAAAAAGCAAAAGGGTGCTTACTAGGGATACGGATCTTGATAAGGTGGACAAGTTGACCGATTTGTCAAGAAAGATATGCAGAGAGTTACCGGATTATGATACATTTAAAAAATTGCTTCAGGAGATATTAAATGGACCTATTTATGGAAAGGCTTTGACTTATTTTGCCCACGCTATGATTGGTCTTTCCTTTACGTTATTTTTTGGGGGAAATTACTGGGATGGACTTGTTGGCGGAATGATAGGTTTTTCTATTGCACTGTTAACAGGATTTATGAAGAGATTAAGAGCAAACTTATTTTTTAATAACATTTTATGTGGTTTTTTTTCAGCATTTATTTCCAATATTTTAGCAATAAAAACAGGACTTTTTCATGCGGATAAAATTATTATAGGAACAATTATGTTATTAGTGCCGGGGCTTGCATTGGCAAATAGTATGAGAGATTTTATTTCTAGTGATACGATGACCGGATTATCAAGACTTGTAGAAGCATTGTTTGTGGCTATGGGGATTGCAATTGGAGTTGCGTTTGCTATGAAGTTTGTATAGGAGGTACGCTATGCTGGAAGAATTATTCAGAGGATTACTTCAATGTATATGGGCGTTTTTGGGGTCACTTTGCTTTGGAATCGTATTTAATATCCGGGGAAAAAATTTATTTTATTCAGCTTTTGGAGGATTTGTAGCTTGGGTTGCTTATCTGTTATGTGGTATTGTAGTACCGGAAGAAATTGTACAGTATTTTGTAGCCTCGGTCGTGATTTCTATTTATTCTGAATCAATGGCAGTATATCGTAAGACTCCGGTTACGGTTTTTATTGTGTTAGGAATGGTACCACTTGTTCCCGGAGGTTCTATTTTTTATACAATGCAACATTTAATAATGGGGGAATATCAGCTTTCTTATAAGGTAGGGGTTTACACATTTGCAATTGCAGGTGCGATTGCAATGGGAATTTTAATTGCTTCGTTTTTAGTTCAGCTTTTTAAATTCTCAATTACAAATATTAATCAAAAGAAACATAAAAAGGAAGAAAAAGATAATGGCAAAGCTTTATGAAACGTTAGTGCAGTACGGGAATGGAGAGGTTTATCCATTTCATATGCCGGGACATAAAAGAAATACAAAACTAATGGATATGGTAAATCCCTATTCAATTGATATTACCGAAATTGACGGATTTGATGATATGCACTGTCCGGAAGGAATTATAAAAGAGTCAATGGAGCATACAGCAAAGCTATATGGAGCAAAGAAGACTTTTTTTTGTGTAAATGGAAGTACAGGGGGAATATTAGCCGGAATTAGTGCCTGTTCCAGACATAAAGGAAAGATATTGCTTGCGAGAAACTGTCATAAATCAGTTTACAATGCGGTTTTATTAAATGAATTGAAACCAATTTACATTTATCCACAATTAGTAGAGAATTGGGGGGTAAATAGTCAGATTACTCCACAGAATGTGGAAGAATTGTTGATAACTAATCCGGATGTGTGGATAGTTGTCATTACATCACCTACTTATGAGGGGATTGTATCTGATATAGAGGGAATTGCAGAAGTGACCCACCGGTATGGGATACCTTTGCTGGTAGATGAGGCACATGGTGCTCATTTTGGGTTTCATCCAGCATTTCCAAAGAGTAGTATTGAGCTTGGTGCTGATATTGTAATTCAGAGTGTGCATAAGACACTTCCATGTTTCACTCAGACTGCTCTTGTACAGGTAAATAGTGACTTGATTGATATGGAACGGCTGAGTCAGTATGTGAGTATTTACCAGACGACGAGTCCGTCTTATCTTTTTATGGCTGGAATTGACCGATGTATGAATTTACTTGAGCAAAATTGCACGGAGCTATTTGATTGCTATGTCAAACGGCTGGATTGGTTTTACGATAGATGTAGAAATTTAAAGCATATCGAGTTACTTCAAGCAGATAGAAAGGAAAAAGATTACGGGAAATTGGTCATTTCTGTAAAAAATACTGATATGACAGGACCTATGCTTTATGATATACTGTTAGAAAACTATAAGTTACAAATGGAAATGGTATCGGATCATTATGTAATTGCAATGACAAGCATTGCAGACACAGAGGAAGGATTTGAGCGTTTGTGGCTTGCGCTGGAAGAGATTGATAGTACACTGCTAAAACAAACAAATCAGAATTTTTTTCCAAAATTGGAACAGCCAGAAGTAATATTAACACCTTATGAGGCAGGAGAACGCCAGGGAGAAATAATATTGTTTTCTGATTCTGCAGGAAGAATTTCGAAAGAGTATGCTTATTTATATCCACCCGGAATACCGATTTTAGTACCGGGAGAGAAGATTGAGAAAAAAACGATTGAGCGGATTTTTGATTATAAGAAAAATGGATTACAAATCAAGGGCTTGCGGGATTCTAAAACACAACAAATTGAAGTAGTAAAGGAAGAAGATTAAAACATGTCAAAGCTTTTTATCGTCATGGGGAAAAGTGCCTCGGGAAAAGATACAATTTATAAAAGAATATTGGAATGTAATCTTGGTCTAAAAACAGTTGTTACTTATACAACAAGACCAATCAGAGAGGGAGAGCAGGAAGGAAGAGAATATTTTTTCCGTACAAAGGAACAGCTGGACTTGTTAGAGCAAAGTGGTAAGGTAATAGAATCCAGTTGCTATTATACGATAGATGGACCATGGTATTATTTTACAGCTGACGATGGTCAGATTAATTTGGCAACCGGTGATTATTTAATGATTACTACGGTTGAAAGATATCAAAAAATGCGTTCCTATTATGGGGAAGAGCATGTATTTCCTATTTATATTGAAGTCGAGGACGGACTTCGTTTAGAGCGAGCCCTGCAACGGGAAAGGGAACAGAAACAACCAAATTATGAAGAGTTATGCAGAAGGTTTCTTGCGGATTGTAAGGACTTTTCAGAGGAAAATCTGAAAGCAGCGATGATAGAAAAAAGATATCAAAATATTCAGATGGATATTTGTCTGAAAGAAATTATTGACGATATACAGAGGGAAAGAAGTATGTTATAATAATTTTAAAGTCGATAAGTCTGGATAGCGAAGATATAGCAGGCTGTCTGGGAGTGAATGATGCGAAGAGGTGGTTTCATGAATATTAAAATAGACCAAATGCAACAGGTAAATCAGGTAGAAAATAAACCATCTGTGCAACAGACAGATGGTAGCTTTAAGTTTACTTTAATAAGTAATATTGAGGAGGCCGGACTTCAGGAACGGCTGAAATTAATGATGGAAGATATAACACAGCAGGGAAAAAAGATAGCAAAGCATATGGATGTTAGAGACATGAAACACTATCGTGCGTTAATTAAAGACTTTATGAATGAAATTGTAAATCGTTCCCATAAGTTTAGCAGAGAAAATTTTCTTGATAAACGTGGTCGCCATCGAGTATACGGTATTGTAAAATTAGTAGACCAGACGTTGGATGAGTTGGCGACGGAGCTGATTAAAGACGAAAAAGACAATCTTGCCATATTAAGTAAGATTGATGAAATCCGGGGGTTATTACTTGACATTTTGACTTAATATTTTAATGTCCCGGGGCAATAGAGAAAAATTATTTTGTAGGAAAGAGGTGTAAACGTTGTTATACTTTAATTCAATTATTGGACATGAACAGATTAAACAACATTTACAAACAGCAATTGAGCAGAAGAAAGTTTCTCATGCTTACATTTTAAATGGTGAACAGGGGATGGGTAAGAAGCTGCTTGCCACTGTATTTGCAGAAACATTGCAATGTGAAGACAAAGGAGTCAATCCATGTGGATTATGTAAATCCTGTATTCAGACAGAGTCGAAAAATCATCCTGATATACGATGGATTACTCATGAAAAGTACAGTATCGGTGTAGATGATATTCGGACACAGATTAATAATGATATTGAGATTAAACCTTATAGTGGTCCTTATAAAATCTATATTATTCCCGATGCAGAGAAAATGACAGAACAGGCACAAAATGCGTTATTAAAAACAATAGAAGAACCACCGGAATATGCAGTAATCTTATTGCTAACGGAAAATGTGGATTATATGCTGCAAACGATTTTATCAAGATGTATTATTTTAAATCTAAAACCGGTTAAGCAGAGTATGATTGAAAAGTATTTGATGGAACGTTGTTCAGTTCCGGATTATGTTGCAAAGCTGAGCGCTGCTTTTTCACAAGGCAATGTTGGAAAAGCAATTCGTTATAGCACAGCGAGCGACTTTTTAGAGATGAGGGAAGATACCCTTCATCTTTTAAAATATATTGATGAGATGGAGTTCTATGAGGTTGTAGAAGCCATCAAGAAATTATCTGAGCATAAGCTGGAGATAAATGACTGCCTTGATTTGATGCAGCTTTGGTATCGTGATATTTTAATGTTTAAGGTGACAAAGGATCCGAACACATTGCTGTTTAAAGAGGAATATAGATTTATTGTAGAACAGGCAAAAGTCCGAAGTTATGAAGGAATTGAGATGATAATTAAGGCAATAAATAAGGCGAAACAGCGTCTGAAGGCAAATGTCAATTTTGAAATTGCAATTGAGCTTATGTTATTGACAATAAAGGAGTGCAGAAATGATTAATGTAATAGGCGTCCGTTTTCGCAGAGCGGGAAAAATCTATTTTTTTGACCCAGCCGGGTTGGGAATTAAGACAGGTGACAATGTAATTGTAGAAACCGCAAGAGGGATTGAGTATGGGAATGTAGTTATTGGTTCGAAAGATGTCGAAGAAGATAAAATAATTCAACCATTAAAGCCTGTTATCCGTGTTGCGACAGTCGAAGATGATGCAATTGAGCAAAAAAATAAAGAAAAAGAGAAAGAAGCATTTCAAATCTGTTTGGAGAAAATTGCAAAACATGGATTGGAAATGAAGCTTATTGATGTAGAATACACGTTTGATAACAATAAAGTTTTGTTTTATTTTACTGCAGACGGAAGGATTGATTTTCGTGAGTTGGTAAAAGATTTGGCTTCCGTATTTAAGACAAGAATTGAGTTAAGACAAATTGGTGTCAGAGATGAAACGAAAATACTTGGTGGTATTGGTATCTGCGGAAGACCTCTTTGCTGTCATACGTATCTTTCTGAATTTGCACCGGTTTCAATAAAGATGGCCAAGGAACAAAACCTTTCTTTAAATCCGACAAAGATTTCGGGAGTATGTGGAAGATTAATGTGCTGTCTTAAAAATGAAGAAGAAGCATACGAAGAGTTAAATAGTAATCTTCCGATGGTCGGAGATTTTGTTCAGACGGTTGATAACTTAAAAGGTGAAGTTCAGAGTGTCAGTGTATTAAAACAATTAGTCAAGGTAATTGTAACATTAGAAAATGATGAAAAAGAAGTAAGAGAGTATAAAGCAGAGGATCTTAAATTTAAGTCCAAAAGAAAAGAACACAATAAAATGACACAGGAAGAACTTAAAGCAATTCGTGAGTTAGAACGTTTGGAAAAAACAGAAGGAAAGTCTAAACTGGATGATGAATAGAGAAGAACTTTTAAAACCGGAAGAGCGGTTGGATGATTTACAGAGAAATGGATATAAGATTATACAGCATCCGAGTAAATTTTGCTTTGGAATGGATGCTGTGTTGCTATCGGGATTTGCAAATGTAAAACCAGGAGAGTCAGTACTTGATTTAGGTACAGGCACTGGTATTATTCCTATTTTATTAGAAGCAAAGACAAAAGGAAAAAAATATGTAGGATTGGAGATTCAGGAGGAAAGCGCTGATATGGCGACTCGAAGTGTCCAATACAATAATCTGGAGGAAAAGGTGCAGATTGTACATGGAGATATAAAAGAAGCCTCTGCGTTGTTTGGCAAGGCTTCTTTTGATGTAGTTACAACAAATCCTCCTTATATGAATGATCAACATGGAATAAAAAATCCAAATCTGCCAAAAGCAATTGCAAGACATGAAATATTATGTTCTTTGGAAGATGTAATTCGGGAGGCTTCTTTCGTATTAAGAGAAAACGGAAGATTTTATATGGTTCACCGTCCGTTTCGCTTAGTAGAGATTATAACATGGATGACAAAGTATCATTTAGAACCGAAGCGTATGCAGTTCGTTGCACCTTATGTGAACAAAGAACCGAATATGGTTTTAATCGAAGGATTAAAGGGCGGAAGGTCAAGAATAAAAGTTGAACCGATTTTGATTGTTCATAAAGAGCCGAATGTTTACACAGATGAAATATATAAGATATATGGTTATTAGAAATGGAGAAAACTATGGCAGGAAAATTGTATTTATGTGCAACACCAATTGGTAATTTGGAAGATATTACTTTTCGTGTTCTTCGCACATTAAAGGAAGTAGATTTGATTGCAGCAGAAGATACCAGACATAGTATCAAGCTGTTAAATCATTTTGATATAAAGACGCCAATGACAAGTTACCATGAATTTAACAAATATGACAAGGCTAAATATTTAGTAGAGCAGTTACAGAATGGAATTTCCATTGCCTTGATTACAGATGCAGGGACACCGGGAATTTCAGATCCTGGTGAGGAATTGGTTCGGCAGGCATATGAAGCAGGAATTGAAGTGACTTCGCTTCCCGGACCAGCGGCGTGTATTACAGCATTGACTTTATCCGGTCTATCTACAAGACGCTTTGCATTTGAGGCATTCTTGTCACAGGATAAAAAAGAGAAACAGAGAATTTTATCCCAGTTAAGGAACGAAACTAGGACAATTATTATTTACGAAGCTCCACATCGTCTGCTTCGCACGCTAAAAGAATTGCTGGAAGTCCTGGGAAACAGGAAGATGACTTTGTTACGTGAATTGACGAAGTCGCATGAAACGGTATTTCAAAGTACGATAGAAGAAATTATTGAATATTATGGAGATAAGGAACCAAAAGGGGAATGTGTTCTTGTAATTGATGGAAAATCCGAAAAAGAGCTGGAAAAAGAGCAAAAAGCACAGTGGGAAACGATTAGTTTGGAAGAACATATGAAGCTTTATCTTCAGAAGGGCATGAGTAAAAAAGATGCGATGAAGGCGGTTGCAGGGGATTTGGGAATATCAAAGAGAGAGGTATATCAAAGATTATTGTAATCAAAAAGCAGGCAGAATAACAATTTTGTTATTCTGCCTGCTAAAATCTTTTATACACTCTGTATTAAATGTATAAAAGGAGGAGAAAAATTCAGCAGATAAGGAGAGGGGAGTGTCTTATCTGCTGTATCAAAAATGAGAGGGGGAGTATAATTATATTATATAACTTATAGAAGCTATATAAACTAATTAGCTATTACTCAATCACTCCGGCAATTTTTGCCATTTGGATTATTGAATCTTTTGATACTTTCTTACCGCAAAAATCATATAACTCATTTTTTTCACCAGTAAAAATATCAGCAGGTTCATACTTTGTTAAAACGATTTTGTCGCCATCAACGAAGATTTCTAATGAATCTCTTTCACCTACTCCAAGAGTTCTCCTTAATTCAATTGGAAGGGTGATACGACCAAGTTCGTCAAGCCTTCTTACGATTCCTGTGCTTTTCATGTATTTGTCTCCTTTACTGTATCTATATATATAAGATAACACATAGTTATTTATAGAACAATTCAATAATTTATCTTTATATAGCATTTTTTTAATGTAAAAAATGACAAAAATCGACAATTCATGAAAAGAGGGAATAAAAGGAAGTTAAATTGAAAAGTTTTGAGATAATAAAATCCAGCAAAATCAAGGGAAAAGAGAAAAGGAAAATTTGCCCTAGGAATGAATAGACAGAATTTGACATAAAATACTAAATATAATCTGACAGATAGTAGCATTAATTTAAGTATGGCAAAAATTAGTAAAAAAATAGACAGATAACAATAACTTGAGGGGAGGGTGCTATTGTTATCTGTCTTTCTTCCTTATATAAAATGTATAAAAGGAGGAGAAAAAGTTCGGCAGATAAGAAGAGGGGAGGGTCTTACCTGCCATATTCAAAAAATGAGAGGGGGAGTATAATTATATTATATAACTTATAGGAGTTATATAAAGTAATTAGCAATTAGCTAATTATACCGGTTATAAAACCGTCTGTATAATTATATCAGTAGATACATCAACTGGTTTGTTAACCTGTTCCGTATCTATGGGTATAATATACTACATCAAATCCAAATGGACAATTCATAAATTTATTCATATATAGCATTTTTTTAATCTGCTTTTTGGTAAAAATCTACAAAACGCAAAAAAAGGTGAATGTTGGGGTAAAATGTTTTGGTCAAAAAAGTGCGAAAAAGACGATAAAATCAACATTGTGTAAAAAATGGGGAATTTTGAAAAAGAGAAAAAAGAAGAAATTTTACAAAATTTAGAAGCCTAAATATAGCGTTATAGCACTAAATTAAGAATGGGAAAAAACTTTGCTAAATAGAGAAATTTATTTGCAAATTTAGAGGAAAAAAATCAGTTTTATGTAAATTTTTTTTAGAAAATAAATTGTAGGTTATGGGAATAAGGAGGGATACTGCTCAATATATTAGTTAGGAAAGGAGAAGCGGGATATGATTAATTATTTATGGGGGGCTATGATATTAGCCGGTGTCGTTGTTGGAATGGCAACGGGAAGAATAGGAGAAGTGAGTACAGCTTCTATTAATTCTTCTAAGGAAGCAGTTACTCTTTGCATTACAATGCTTGGAGTTATGTCACTTTGGACAGGGCTTATGCAGGTTGCAAAGGCAGCAGGTATTATTGAGGCATTGACGAAGGGGCTGGAGCCGGTTATTTCATTTTTGTTTCCTACAATTCCTAAAAAACATAAAGCTAGAGAATACATAGCAGCTAATATGATTGCAAATATATTAGGTCTTGGCTGGGCTGCAACGCCAATGGGATTAAAGGCGATGGAAGAATTAAAAAAATTGAACAATGGAAGTAAAATAGCCAGCACGGATATGTGTACATTTCTTATCATTAATATTTCTTCACTTCAAGTTGTTCCAGTCAGTGTAATTGCTTATCGCAGCCAATATGGTTCGGTGAACCCGGCTAAAATTGTTGTACCGGCAATT
The DNA here is from genome assembly GCF_009696045.1 of Velocimicrobium porci. GTDB lineage: Bacteria > Bacillota > Clostridia > Lachnospirales > Lachnospiraceae > Velocimicrobium > Velocimicrobium porci. Next base: position 18,050 of record NZ_VUMT01000030.1, read on the forward strand.
ATTGCTACGTTTATTTCCACAATTGCAGGTGTTACATTTGCTGTTATAGCCAGAAAATGTGCAAAGGATAGGGAGGAAGAAGAATAATATGAATATGTTATTATATTTGTCAGATTTTGTGATTCCGCTTATCTTTTTTTATGTAATTGGTATGGGATTTCTGATGAAAATTAATATTTATGATGAATTTATAAAAGGTGCGGAGGATGGATTCAAAGTTGTCCTTGGGATTATGCCTACATTAATTGGTTTAATGGTTGCGATTGGGATTCTTAGAGGATCTGGTGCACTTGAAATGTTTGCACGGGTTATTGCACCGGTGACTTCATTGATATCTTTTCCAGCTCAGCTTGTACCATTGGTAGTTGTGAAAATGTTTTCATCTTCGGCTGCAACGAGTTTATTGCTAGATGTATATAAACAATTTGGTCCGGACTCGTACTTAGGACAGCTTGGCTCTATTTTGATGAGTTGCTCAGAAACTATATTTTATACAATGGCTGTTTATTTTATGACAGCCGGTGTGAAAAAGACCAGATATACCCTTGCGGGAGCTTTATTTGCTACCTTTGCGGGAATCATTGCAAGTATGGTACTGATGAAAATGTTTTAAAGCAGTAATCGGACTTTTTTACTAGTTGAAATTTACAAATTTAGGTAATGCCTTTTTGTTATTTTTTTATGAAATTTTCCGATATAAAAGATAAGAAAAACTTGTTGTTTTTGATTTTATATCAGGAGGATAGGTTATGAAAGTTAGTAAAGGAGAAGGTTCTATGTCTATTAATCTTACAGTGCAAGAAGATAAGATTAATCGGACAGGAGAAAAGCAAGAAAAGAAGAATAAAAAGGCGAATTCTATTTATGCAGGAAATATGAATTTAATGCAGAGTGATAAAATCGCTGAAAAGAAAATTAAAGCAAAAAGAGAGGCTTTAAAAACCATTATGGATACGTTTGCCAGTGAGCATGAACTTGATACATGGCAAGAAGAGAGTCAGAAGCAGATTGATGAATTGGTTGTAAGTCGTCAGGAAGCTTTGAATGAAATGGGGAAGTTGGATGAACTAAAAGATTTATCAATGCTGAATCTTGGTGAAATGAAAGAGGTATGGCAGGAACGATATGACAGCGCAGGTGATGAAATAAACGGAATAAGAGCTTCGATTGTCAATGTAAAATTAGAACGATTGAAATCGTCACCAATGGTCGCTGCAACTAAAGCTGCAGATGAGATTATGGAAGCAGCAAGTAAGGAAATTATTGGAATGTTACAGCAAGAGGCAATTGATCATATTGATGAAACTTTAGAAAACAATAAGAAAAAAGCAGAAGAACAGTCAAAGAAGAAAGAAGAAAAAGAATCTGCGAAGAATGATTCTAAAATGGAAACTAAAACGGAAATGGACAAAACTGAAAGCTTTACAGAACTTGAAAAATTGCAAAATGAATTATCTGGAGAAATTAAAAAATTGCAAAATAAATTGTTAGACGAAGATATCAAAGGACTTAAAGTAAATAAGAGGACATAATTAAGTATTAGGGAAGCGAGAAGAATGGCTGTTGCAAAATGATGATATTTAACATTTTGGGACAGTCTTTCTTTTTGCAAAATGAGGATATATGCTTTACCGACGGGAAAAAGTAATATAAAATAGAGGTAGAAAAAGGAAAGAAGGGATTTTGTGAATAAGTTATGGAATAAAATAATCGAATGTATAGAAGAGGAAAAAAATGTTGTCCTTGTTACTGTAATTGATACGTTGGGGTCAACTCCCAGAAGTGCGGGAGCTAAAATGCTTGTAGATAAGGACGGCATTTTAACCGGAACAATAGGAGGAGGTGCTGTTGAGTATAAAGCAATTGAGTTAGCGAAGCAATCGGTACTAGATGAAACTTCGTTTATAAAGGAATTTTCACTAAACAGAGAGAAAAAAAGTGAATTGGGAATGGTCTGTGGTGGAAATATGACGTTGGCTTTTCAATTTATAAGTTTTAAAAATAAGGGTTTCGTGCAATTATGCAAATGGATAAAAAAGGAAGAGGTAAATGGGTGTCCTTCTGGCGGAGCAATTATTCAGAAAAAAACAGATTCTGTTTTAAAAAGAGAATGTTGGCTTGTTACAAAGGTTGTTGAAGATGGTGAATGGGAAATTGGGCTGTATACGAAACAAGGTTCTATATTTGGTTGGGAAAGTTTAAGTAAAATCGAAGAAAAAAATTTTACAGAACAACTTATGTGTTTTGATTTGGATGGTTGGCAATATTACAGTGAGCCATTTGTGCAAGAAGGAAAACTTTATATTTTTGGAGGAGGTCATGTGGCACAAGAGATTGTTCCGGTTGCCAGTCGCGTTGGTTTTTCTTGTATAGTATTTGACGATCGAGAAGAATTTTCCAATAAGAAGCTTTTCCCATTAGCAGAGCAAACAATTGTCGGGGACTTTGAACATATTTCTGAGAAAGTGGAAATAACAGAAAATGATTATGTAGCAATTATGAGCAGAGGACATGAATGTGATTATATAATTCAAAAACAGATGTTAAAAACACCTGCATTTTATATTGGAGTAATGGGAAGCAAAAAGAAGCTGGCATATCTTGAACAAAAGCTTTTAAACGATGGGTTTACGAAGAAAGACATAGAACGGTTTCAAAGTCCGATTGGAACAGACATTATGGCGGAAACTCCAGAAGAGATTGCAATTAGTGTCGTAGGAGAGCTCATTCGAACAAGAGCTCTGAAACGAAAAAAATAACTTGTAAAAGAGGTGGAAGAATAAATAGAATTTCAAAATACCCCCCTAAGTGGGATAATGTTGGAGCAGAACCAACAGAAGAATTAAAAAAGAAAGGTTTTGTTGCTGGGTATAAACCGCCCGCAAGTTTTTTTAACTGGTTTTGGAATCAAGTTAGTAATTGTATTCAGGAACTATATAAAAAATTAGCTGGAGTAGAAGAAAATGCAAATTACTATGTACATCCAACTTTTATTAAGAAATAATTGCATGGAAGAAATAACCATGCTACAATAGAATACAGGGAATAACCGTGTACAGGGTAGTTGACCTCTTCTCATACAAAAAGAGAGGAGGTGGTGCAAATGAGTACATATGAAGCGTTGATGATTATGTTGACCTTTGGGTTGCTTATTATAGCACTTATCTCCTATTTAGATAGGAAATAAAATAAAAAATAACTACCCTTTGTTTTGACCGACTGGGGTAGTTATTATAACACTATTTAGAGGTCAACCACTTTGTGGGCGGTCTCCCTTTTCTAATTTAACTATAACACAGGAACATAAATTTTACAAGTAGGTTTGGCACTCTTCGGAGTGTCTTTTTTGATGGAAAGGAATATGAGCATATGAAGATTAATGTACACGCTGGACACAATCCAGATGGAAAAATAGCTTGTGGAGCGGTGGGATTTATAAAGGAATCTACCGAGGCAAGAAAAGTAAAAAAGGAAGTAATAAGATTATTAAAACAGAAAGGACATACCGTATATGACTGTACGGTTGAGAATGGTAAAAGTCAAGGTGATGTACTCCGAAAAATTGTAGCAAAATGCAACGCTCATAAGGTAGATTTAGACGTGTCGATTCATTTTAATTGTGGAGTAAATGACAAAAAAGGAAATGGAAGGACAACAGGAACTGAAGTATATATTTATTCCAATTCGAGCAAATCAAAACCATATGCAGAGCAAATTGTAAAGCAGATAGCAAAGTTAGGATTTAAGAACCGTGGAGTTAAGACAAGTGCAAGTTTATATGTACTGAAGAATACAAAAGCACCATCACTTTTAATTGAGTGCTGCTTTGTGGATGATAAAGACGATGTGAAATTATATCAGTATAAACAAATGGCAAAGGCGATTGTAAAGGGAATCACAGGTTAAGTTTTTCTTGTAAAAGGTAAAAAAATGTAGTAAGATAAAAACAGGAAGTGATTCATACACTTTCTACTCCCACCCTATTATACGCTTGAGCAAGCCCCTTAGAGTTATTCTTTGGGGCTTGTTTTTTGTTCTTGTTCCCATTTTATTATTTCTTCGTATGGAGCAATATCTTCAACTCTACATCTCAATGCTTTTGCTATTTTTTTAGAAGTTGTAATTTTGCACTTGCATAGAGAACCGAAGTCAGATTCATATT
>NZ_VUMT01000031.1 GCF_009696045.1 Velocimicrobium porci
ATAGTCGGTAAAGATTCTTTGTAAGATATTCATAACCCTATTATGCAGGAAAAATTAACAAAAAGAAACCCCTAAATTCCCTCAAGATTGAGGGCAGGGGAGTTGAAGTGTCGAAGACACTTTTTTAAAAAAATACAAAGATACTTACTGAATATTTTGTGTACATGTGTTAAGATAAAAAAGTACAAAGATGAATAGAGAGGAGTTTGCCTTGGAACAAATTTTCAAATATAATAAAAAGAAAATAACATTAGACGAAATAAGAAATTTATATGATTTGAGAATTGATCAGTACATGGAATTGTATGATATTATAAATGAATTAATGGAAAATAATAAGATTAGTATAATTAAATCGTCTAAGTTAAATGGGAGAACACCACCATTATATAACAGATATAAAATTAATTTCCCAGAGCAGTCATTTGAACAATATAAAGAAGAACTAAATTTTAAAATGGTTCCGGAATTAGAAATTACATACTACTTAAATCATATAGAGCAATATAAATTAGATCGTGAAAAAATACTTCAATTGAATCAATTTTTATTAGAAAAAAGAGAGCTTTTAGATACAATGGTTTCGCTGAATGAACGAAGCTTTCAAATCTGGAATTATGAAAAGGAAATCTCCGAAAAGTCAGGAAAGAGAATTTTAAAAAACCTTGGTTTGACTTTAGAAGATTTAAATTTATATGAAACAACAGAGCCCCTGGCATACTATTCGGTTTGTTATGAAGCACCACAAAATATTATTATTGTGGAAAATAAGGATACTTTTTTTAGTATGCGAAAATATTTATTAGAAGGAAATAACAAAATTTTTGGAGTAGAAATTGGAACGATTGTTTACGGGGCAGGAAAAAGAATATGGAAAAATTTTATGGATTTTTTCATATGTGCACCGCCTTATTTGTCAGCAAAACAAAATCAGATTCTTTATTTTGGTGACTTAGACTATGAAGGAATTATAATTTATGAAAAATTTTATGAAATGTATCATATGAAATGCAAAATAAAGATATTTAAGGAAGCATACCTTGCAATGCTTGTAAAAAGAGAAAAATTACCGTCTACAAAAGAAAAGCAGAATACATCAATTGGGACTTTGTTTTTAGAACAATTTAAGGAAGCAGAACAGAATTTGATTTGTCAAATATTGAAACAGGGGATTTATATTCCTCAAGAAATTTTGAATGTGTCAGATTTTTAGAAAAAGAAAAAGGGTGAATTATGGAATTCGATTATTTAAAGCAATTTGAAGACAGAATGAAGCATATGGGAATGTATACGATGCTTATAAAAAATATTATAAATAAGAAAACACTTGCAGGTTATGGATTTGTAAAAGAGGAAGAACAAATAACGGTTGTTTTTTCTATTATGCTATTTATAATGGAACAATCTTTGAAAGACGAAAACTGTACCATTGATGATATTGCATTGTTTTTTGATGAGCTAAATACTTATTTTTTTCATAAAAATATGAATTATGAGCAGTGTAAAGATGCTGTCGATTTTATCGTCAATACGATACTTGGAAATGATGGAAAACCGATGTATTTTGACTGTTATAACTATGAAAAAAGAACTTATGAGAAAAAATATATCAACTATATCGGGAACCGCTCCGTTGATATGCAGGCAGACATGGAAGAAGGAATTGGTCGGAATGGGTTAAGAAGAACGGTTTATTACATGACCGATGACGGCTATAATCTTATTTTATCTACATTAGAAGTTGAAAGTAATATGAAGCTTACTGTTCAGGAAATTATATTTAAATTACATTTAGAAAAAGCAGACTACGAAAAGGCGGTAGATTCAATAAAAGATATTTTCCAGAGAATGAAAATTCAATTAAAGAAAATGGAAGATGCAGTAAACCGGATTCGGCAAAATGCGTTGAATTATTCTGTAAGCGATTATAAACAGCTTATGAAAGACAATCTTTCCATGTTAGAATCTACAAAACAAAAATTTTCTTCTTATGAGGAACTGGTAAAATCCAGAATGAAGGAATTAGAAGAACAAAATATCAATGTGAGAAAGCTGGATAAAAAAGAAGAGGAAAACTTAAATAATTTAAAAACGATTGACCGTTATCTTCGGAAAACAATTGAAAGCCATCAGGTGATATTAAATGCGCATTTAGATTTTAAATCAATTTATGACCAGCAATTATATGAAATGACACAGATGGCGTTTATAAAACGATTTGATTTAAGGAATGAACTTTATTCTAAGGTGATGGAAGATGCTTCTTTGCTTGAAAATATCCATTATTTTTTAAATCCATTGTTTCGCAGAGAATTAGATAAAACCTATAATATAAATAAATGTCTTGAGATACAAAGACCGACAAGAAAAAAGAAGGAGGAGGAAAAGGGAGAATTACTGGATTTTGATGAAGAATTATGGGAGCAAGAGCAGAAAGAAAAAATTAGAAAGAAGCTTGAAAAATACAATAAAAGTGCAGCTGTCATTTTAAACTATGCAGTATCGGAGGGGGAGATAAGTTTAGAGCAATTAGTTGCAAAGATAACGGAAGAGGAAAAAAGACAGCTGATTCCAACGATTGATATTTTTAAAGAAATTGTGATTGAAATGCTGAAGGAAAGAGAAGTGGATCTGGAGTCTATTCGAAAATATAACCGAGAATATATTTATGAAGAGCCTACCGAATTTGAACTAAGAGATACGATATATAATGTAATAGGGGATAGTAATATAAAAATGTTTAAAGCAGGGAGAATGGAAGATGGAAAAAAGGTTTGCATTGGTGAGCTTTTAGATGAAGATACGGGGGAACGAAAAAAAATAATTTGCAGTAATATTTATTTTAAGGTGGAGGTTTGATATGGTTTATGAGGAAGATAATATAAGGCTGAGTCAGGAACTTTTTTATTATTTAATTTCACATAGAGAATTAGATGAGAAGAAGAATCTGGAACTGTTTCGGGCTTATGTTGAAAAGGATGAGGTTCGGGAGCTTGTAAAAAGACAGGCAGAAATTGCAGAATGTCAAATTGAAAAGTATGGTTCTGTCATTTATTTAATTCCAAACGAAGAAAATTATGTTTTAGGCTTTTCAAAAAAACAATTGAAGATGGAATTATGTCGTTCTGCAGGAACGGATAAGGATTATTATCTTTCACAATTTGTCATTCTTACCCTGTTAACCGAGTTTTATGATTCGCAGGGAAATACAAGCAATTCAAGAACTTTCTTGAAATTGGGTGAATTTATGAACATCATAGCCGAACGGCTGGCAGCAGGAGTAGAAGCTTGTGATGAAGAGCGGGAAGAAAAAATAGGACTGGCTTTTAAAGATATGAAAGAAATTTATGATTCCCTCAAAAACACAGATAAACTTGTAAAACAGAAAACAAATAAGGTTGGGTTTGTTATTAATATTTTAGAATTTTTGCAAAAACAGGGGTTAATTATTTTTATTGAAATGGATGAAATGATACAGCCGACCAAAAAACTAACAGCATTTATGGATTGGAATCTTTTAAATAAAAATAATTTTGAACGCGTAAGAAAAGTATTGGGAGAAAAACTATGAGTAAAATAAATAAAATACGAATTATCAATTTAAACTATAACAATAATTTGTCCCGGGTCGATGATGAAACATTTGAATTTGAAGGAGAAAGTACGTTGATTTCACTCCGAAACGGAGGTGGAAAGTCGGTACTGATTCAGATGATTATGTCTTTATTTGTACATGGCAGTTATCGAAACATTGGTGCCAGGAAGTTTAAAGATTATTTTACCTTGCCCTCACCAACCATTGTGATGGTAGAATGGCTTTTAGACAGTGGAAACGGTTTCGTACTTACAGGAATGTTAGTAAGAAAACGTCCTGATAATACAGATGATTTAGCGACACTTGAATTATTTGATTTTATTGGTGAGTATACAGATAAAGGATGTCCATATCATATTGATAACATTGGATTTGTTGAGCATATAGACGGAGTGAAGCATTTAAAAAGTTTTGGTGAATGTAAAAAACTTATGGAACAATATAAAAAAGATTCCTTCGGTGCATTTCTTTATTATGATATGAATCAAAATTCAAAAGGTTATTTTACAAGACTTCTAGAGTTTGGGATTAATTATAAAGAATGGGAAACAATTATCCACAAAATAAACGAAGAAGAATCGGGACTTTCGGATTTGTTTAAAAATGTAAAAGATGAAAGTGGATTAATTGAGAAGTGGTTTTTAAAAGCAATTGAGGATAAATTGAATGAGGACAGTAATTTAATTGGCAATTATGTTGACATGGTTCAAAAATATATAAAGCAATACAGAGTCAATCAGGCAAAAATTGAAAAACGGGAGCATATTACACTTTTTCATGAGAAAGCAAAAGATATTCAGGAGAAAATAATTTTTTATCAATCGGAATTTCAAAAACAGAATGAGTACGAAAATAAAATTTATAGTTTGATTGAGAAATTTCAGCAATTAGAGGCGGAATATAGAAAAAGAAAAGAAGAACTTGAAGCAAAAATACAGTTGATTTTACAAGAAATTTCCAGAAAAGAACATGAAAAAATATCTTGTGAGCTATATGAATTAAAAGACCATTTTGAAGAAACTTCGACAAATCTTAAAAATTTGCAAAAAGTAATTTTGAGTGATGAAAAAGAGGCAGAAAAAGTAGAGAGAAACCTTCAAATTTTAGAATGTGCAAGACTTTATGACAGCTATCGGAATATAAAAAAGCAAGTTGTCAAACATCAGGAACAATTGGCTCATTCAAGAAAAAAAGAAGAAGAGAAGCTTCCGGAAATCAATCGCTTGGGAAACCAGATTTATTCTTTTTATAATTTGAAAAATTTGGGAGACATAAAGAAAACGAAAGAGCTTACATTAGAAGAAATGAATAATCAGACGACATCAAATGGGCTTTGTCTTGCTCAACAGGATTTGAATAAAAAAATAGGAAATTATCAAATTGAAAAAGGAAGTTATATAGAAAAGATAAAGAGTTATGACCGGTTTGAGTCAGAATTTAATTCAGATTTTGATGAGAATATGATGAGAACGATGACCGGATACTATGAAGAGGGCTTCTTAGAAAAGAGAGCAGACGAGTATCGAAGGGAAGAAGAAAAGCTTCAAGAGCAATATGATGAAACGGATCATAAAATTATACTATTAAGAGAACAGATTACTGCAAAAGAGAAGGCATATGCTGACTGCGAAAAACAGAATGTTTTATTAACTTATGAGAAAAATCAGGAACAAGATAGGCTCGATTATATGGAGCAGTTAATTTCACGTCGAAAAACGCTTATAAAATATGTAGAAATTTCACCGGAATTTCTGTTTGACACCACTACCATTATAGAAGAATATGAGAAAGAAATAAAAAAGCTGGAAGCTATTATTTCTGAGCTTACAAAAAAAGCAGAAAAAATAAAGGAAGAATTTGTAAAATTATCAGAAGGTAAGATGCTTGAACTTCCAAAAGAGATAAGTGACAAACTGGAGGAAATTGGAATTTCTGCCACATATGGAATGGAGTGGCTAAAAAAGAATTCTTATTCGATAGAAAAGAATGAAAAAATTGTAGAAAACAATCCATTTATTCCATATTCAATTCTTCTTTCCAATGCCCAGATTAAGAAATTAGAGCAGGCAGATTTTGATTTATATACGTCGTTTCCAATACCGATTGTGGAAAAAGAAAAATTAGAAACGTTTCAAAATTCAACGAAACTGTTTCAGTTCGATTGTGTAAAGTTTTATGTCTGGTTCAATAAAAATCTTTTAGATGAAGAAAAGCTAGAACAGATGAAGCAAGAATTGGGTGTGAAGATAAAAGAACTGGAACAAAAAATAGAGGAAAAGAAAGAGGCGCTACGTACTTATATAAATAATCGAAATGAAATCGAGTATCAAAAGCTTTCTTCGAAAGAATATTTTGACAAAAAAGAAAAAATAGAAGAGCTGAGTCGGCAAATTGAATCGCTAGAGGAGACGAAGAGTACGATTCTAAACAGTAAAGCACGTAAAAAAAATGAAGAGGAAGAATTAACGAAAAACAATCAACAATTAAAAAAACAAAAAGAACTGCAGTTTAAAAAACGAGATTGTTTTGCTAAATTGGCATTGGAGTATGAAACGTATGTAGACAATAAAGAAAAATTAGATGAAATTCAAAGGGGATTGAGGAATGCTCAAAAAGAATATGAAAAGGCAGAAAAATTATTAGATACACTCAGCAGAGAAAGAGAGCGAATCAAAGAAAATTTACTTTATTTAGATTTGGAAAAAAAGAAAAATTTGCAACAATTATCAAAGTTCGAACGTTATGCTATGGGCCAGACAGAAGTAGAAAGAGAAAGCATGACAAAGGATATTTCATTGTTAGAAGCCCGGTATGACGCATTAGTTTCCGATATAACAGGTGAAATAAAGTGGCTGGAAGAGGCTTTAAATGAGTATTCCCTGAAAGAAAAAGAAGAAAAAGATTATTTGGATTCTTATGCAGAGGTAAGAAAAATAGAAGAATCGGAATATAAATCTGTAAAATATTCTAAAATAAATGAAAAAAATGAGAAAGAAAAACTAGATTTTTTACAACATTCGATTCAAATTAAAATGGGTAAAGAAAAGGAAATTGAAAAACAAGCAATTTCTTTAAAAAATCAATATCAGTTAAAATGGGAGGAAATGAATAAATTTTATCATTTTGATGATATATTGCCAAAGAGTGAGATAGCAAAGGAAAATTTTGATAAGCTGATTTCTGAAGCTAAAATAAAATTGCAACAGGTAAAAGAACAAGTAGAAGCGATTCATGTTAAATATCAAAATATTGTTGCTAACTTAACTGCTTTAGCAGAATATCAAGATTTTGCTGAGAGAGAAGCGGTTGAATTGGAAGAAGATTTTAGAACGATGAAACCGGAGGAAATTGATAAATTTCGAGGTATACTAATTCGGGATTACCGGCTATCCGGAGAATATGTTTCAAAAGCGAGAGAACGGTTAAAGGAAGAAATTGATACGATAAAAACAATGTCTGTTTTTTCTGATGATTATTTTCAAATTCCACTTGCAAATCTGTTAAATCTTGTATACAGTGAACAGCCGGAAAGTATTTTAGAGCAATTTGGTCGTGTTTTAGAGGCTTCCAAAAATACAATGGAAAAGCTGAATGCAGATCTTGAATTATTTGAGCGGGAGGAAGAAAATATACTATCGAGTATCATGGAATATATAAAGGCAGTTTATGATAATCTTGGAAGCATTGACAAAAATTCAAGTATTGTTATAAGAAAACGACCAATTAAAATGTTGAAAATCAATCTTTTGGAATGGAACGAAGCGATGATAAAAGTAAAGCTTTCAGAGTTTCTTAACAGAATAAAGGAAGGGGCAATGACTCTCTATGACAGAAATGAAAATACAGATGAGTATATTTCGAAATATATAACGACTACAAGGCTTTATGATACGGCAGTTGGGATTCATAATGCAGAAATTAATCTTTACAAAATAGAAGAAGGACGGGAAACAAAAATAACATGGAAGGAAGGAATGAAAAATTCAGGTGGAGAAGGATTCCTTTCTGCATTTGTCGTTTTATCCAGTCTTATGTGTTATATGCGGCATGGAAGGAATGATTTATTTTATGAAAAAAATGAAGGAAAGGTTTTGATTATGGATAATCCATTTGCACAGACGACTTCGGCACATCTTTTAAAGCCATTAATGGAGATGGCAAAAAAAACAAACACACAATTAATTTGTCTGTCCGGTATTGGCGGTGAAGCGATTTATAGCAGATTTGACAATATTTATGTATTAAATTTGATACCGTCTGGTATGAAAAAAGGTTTATGTATTTTGAAAAGTGAGCAGAAAAAACGGGATGAAGTTGTAGAAACCAGGATACAAGTGGAAGCAGAGGAATGAATAATAAAACGATAAAAAAATGAAACTATAAAAAATAGGGCTGCTGCAAAATGGAAAGTGATATGAAACATTCATTTTGCAGCAGCTCTTAATTTAGTTTCCTTTGCTGCTTAGCGGGTTGCTTCTTGCCTCAAAAAAAATATTGTTATCAGGTGCAGCTTTATTATTTTCATTATAGTTGGAGAGCTGTCGTATTCCCATAATTTCTTCTTCAGTTAATGGATCACCTACTTCATCGAAATCGGCTAATGGATCTTCGACTGGTATTAATGGAGCACCATTAGGGGTTGGAATGTATCCTTTTTCCATAAATAATATACTCCTTTTTCATATTTAGGTTATCGGGAGCCTATACCCAAAAAACGTATTTTTTGTGAGCAATTGAAATACGCTAATTTTAGTATGGGAAAAAAACAGTAAATTATGTATTTGGAATTGTAAAATAAAATATATTTTGTACTTTGCTTGAAATAGTATGCTTTTTATAAAAAATATGATAAAATAGAACTACAAAAAAGAGAAGGATATATTAACAGCGGAGGTGTTTGACATGAAGTTAGAATTTATTGGAGCAGACCATGAGGTAACTGGAAGTTGTCATTATCTTGAGGTGAATGGTAAGCACATTTTAGTTGACTTTGGAATGGAACAGGGAACCGATTTATTTGTAAACCAGGAGCTTCCAATTAATGCGGCGGATATTGATTATGTATTTGTAACGCATGCTCACATTGATCACACAGGATTACTTCCATTGTTATATGCGAGAGGTTTTCGTGGCTCTGTGTTTGCGACAATTGCAACAACGGATTTATGTGGTATCATGCTTCGTGACAGTGCTCATATTCAATCGGCAGAAGCTGAATGGAAGAACAGGAAAGGGCGCAGGTCGGGAAAAGGAGAGGCGGTTCCACTTTACACAATGAGTGACGCAATTGGAGTTATGGGATTATTTATTCCATGTGAATATGGAAAAAAAATATCCGTTTGCGATGGAATTACAATCCGTTTTACTGATATTGGTCATCTGCTTGGTTCGGCAAGTATTGAGGTCTGGATGTCAGAGGAAGGGATTGAGAAAAAGATTGTATTTTCCGGTGACATTGGAAATCAGAATCAGCCATTGTTAAGAGATCCTCAATATACAGAGCATGCAGATTATGTTGTAATGGAATCGACGTATGGAGATCGAAGTCATGGAGAAATTCCAGACTATGTAAATGAACTGGCAGACATTATTAAAACTACATTTGACAAAGGAGGAAATGTTGTAATTCCTTCTTTTGCAGTTGGACGTACGCAAGAGTTATTATATTTTATAAGAAAAATAAAAGAGGACAATTTAGTAAAAGGACATGAAAACTTTGAAGTGTATGTAGATAGTCCGTTGGCAATTGAAGCTACACTTATTTTTAATGATAATAAAGACAGCTGCTTTGATGAAGAAGCTTTAAACTATATTAGAAAAGGAATCAACCCAATTAGTTTTCCGGGATTAAAAACTTCAATTACAAGTGAAGAATCAAAGCAAATTAATTTTGCGGAGCATCCAAAGGTAATTATATCTGCATCCGGTATGTGTGAGGCAGGGCGTATTCGCCATCATTTAAAACATAATCTTTGGAGACCGGAAAGTACGATTTTATTTGTTGGGTATCAGGCAGCCGGAAGTCTTGGAAGAGCATTGCTGGAAGGAGCAAAGACAGTACATTTATTTGGAGAGGAAATAGCTGTTTGTGCTAAGATTAAACGTTTAAATGGAATCAGTGGTCATGCAGACAGAGAAGGATTGATTCGTTGGATTAATGCCTTTGAGGAAAAGCCAAAGAAGGTTTTTATTGTCCATGGTGAAGATCAGGTATGTGATATTTTTGCGGATAATTTAAAAGAAAATTATGGATTTGATACAGCAGCACCATACAGCGGAGCAATTTTTGATCTGGCAGCGAATGCATGGGTAAAAGAGGGACTTCGGATTCCAATCGAAAAGAAACAAAAAGAAGCAAGCCGGGCAAACGATGTCTTTTCAAGACTTCTTGCAGCAGGACAGCGTTTACTTGCTGTTATTCGCCATAATGAGGGAGGAGCAAACAAAGATTTGGCTAAATTTGCAGACCAAATCAATTCTCTTTGTGATAAGTGGGATAGATAATATATAAAATTAAAAGAGAAAAAGCATGACTTTTTGACCCTAGTATCATAATAATGACAGTTGATTATTTTACTTGATAGGAGATTTTAAATGTAAAGGGGTGCAAATAAAGTAAAATGTAGCGAATAAGATAAAAATACAACAATATATATTAGACATTAATAGGTGGAGTATATGAATGATAAACAAAAAGGAATTATAATAGTTTTTAGTGTGTGCATTATATCAATTGGCTTGGCAGTATATTCAAGATATTTTTATAAAGCGCCGTATCCGTATGTATACTGTAATAATCAATATTTTTATGTAGCAGGCGGATATATAAAGGAAGCGCAGTTAGACACCTTGATTACAGAAGTAAAAAATAATACAGAGAAGAAGAAGCATAATGAAAACGGTGATTCGAATGTTTTAGAAATTGGAGCGAGAGTCTATAAGATGAAAGATGCTCCAAACTATGAGTCGATTGCTGTTGAAAATGATGGTTATTTTAGTATTGCATACCCTATTGTTGAAAAGGAATAAGAAAAATAGAAACAAGTAGTTTGAAAGTTTAGAGATTACTTGTTTCTATTTTTTTGCTTTGATTTTAATAAACAAAAACAGTTATTTACATTTCATGATTTAGATTTTTGTTTAAAAATTTTTCTTATGTTGTTGTTTTTTATACAAAGTTGTGTGTTTTGTACAATTTCATTGACGACTATGTTAAAATATGGTAAATATAATGTAATAATTATACAGGAACTGGTAAAAAAATAAAAGAAAATTATGTGAATTAACAAAAATAATTGCTGATTTTCAATGAAACAATGACAAGGTGTAAAAATGAGAGGGAGGTTTTATTGTGGCGAAACGGGAAAAGTTTAAGAAAAAATGGTGTGTTATTGGAATGGTGTGTTTTACCGCTTTTATAGCATTAAGCAGTTCTCCAACAGAAGCTTTTGCAAAGCAGGCAACCGGAACATTTGGTGTATCTGTCGGGAAAACGTGGCCGGAGCAGGTAAATGCTCCTTATGCAGATATGTGTGAGTGGATTACCAAAGACGGATATCACAATGCAGGTGCATTAAATCTTGCAAGAGTTGTAAAAGATACAGGGGTGCAATATTATAACTTAGGATTTATTCAAAGTGCAGGAGGTGTAGAAGGAAATAAAGTTACATGGGGATTTGGTGGCTATAAATTATTGAGTGAGGAAGGTGGAAAGAATGATACTCAATATAAAGGAATAAAAAAATCAATCAAAGATGTACGTGATATGGGTGGAGATGTTTGTATTTCATTTGGTGGTGCAAATGGAACACCATTTTGGCAAACAACACAAGACGTGGATAAGTTATACAATACCTATATGGACATCGTAGAAGGATTTGGATTGACACGAATTGATTTAGACGTAGAGGGTTCCGGTACAAATAAAATTAATAACATTGCAAATGCAAAAGCGATTAAAAAATTGCAGGATACGTTAGATGTTGATGTAGTGCTTACACTGCCGGTTCTGCCAGATGGTTTAACATATGAAGGGCTGTCTATTTTAGAAGCATATTTGTCAGAAGGAGTTGACTTGAAAGTTGTAAATATAATGACAATGTGCTACGGAAGTGGAACTTTACTTCCGGGTGAAAATTATGGAACTGCCTCTTTAAGGGCTGTGAATTCTTTAAAAGACCAGCTAAAAACTTATTATAAAAAGTACGCAAATCAGATATTGAGCGATGAAAAAGCCTATGCGAAAATTGGTACCACTGTTTCAATTGGATATGAAAGTGGTTCAGACCCTATTTTTGTACCAGAATGGAGTAAATTAGTTGTAGATCAGGCGATAGAAAAGAAGATTGCCATGACTTCTTTTTGGTCTATCAATCGGGATGCAATGACAGAGCCAAACCAGGGAATAAAAAATCAGTACGAGCATACATCTGTTTTCAAAGAATTTGGAGAAAAGGGAGTAATTGTACCTCCTGTAGAAGAAAATATTCCAATTTTATCAGGGGTTGAAGATAAGATAATTTTGATTGGAAGTGAATTTGATTTACTTGAAGGAATTACAGCATCGGATAAAAAAGATGGCGATATTACTGCTTCTATAAAAATAGATGGTACGGTGGATACAAAGAAAGCTGGAGAGTATAAACTGGTATATTCAGTAACAAATTCGGAAGGAAAAATAGCGACAAAAACTTGTATTATTACGGTTAAAGAAGAAGGGAACACAGTAGAAGAATACGATGCTTCCAAAATATATTTAAAAGGTGATATTGTAGGTTACCAGGGAAAAACATACGAATGTCAATGGTGGACACAGGGAGAGGCTCCGGGCAGTCAGTATGGTCCTTGGAAGTTAGTTAATAGATAGGGGTAACTATTAATTATTTTAATAAGAGGAGGTAGTACAATGAGAACCAACTTCAAACGTAACATGACAAAGGCAGTTGCAGCAGCGATGGCAGCAGCAATGCTCATAGGAATGGCTCCGGCTGTTCCATTTCACAATGTGGCCAAAGCAGAATCGACAAGTGTTGTAGATTATGTGACTACAGGAAAGCTCCGTAATGTAATGTATTATGGCGACTGGTCGATCTGGGGCGGACAAGGCAACTTTTATCCGGGAGGAATTCCAGCGGATCAATTGACTCATTTGAACTTTGCATTTTTAGATTTTGATTCGAATGGAAATTTAATTTTCTGTGATAAAGATGCAGCAACAGGAGCACCGGTAGGAATGCCGGGGGTTCAATGGGGCGGAGCAAATGCTGGTATTTTATCTGCAATGCAACTTTTAAGAGCAGAGAATCCGAACTTAAGAATCGGTGTTTCATTAGGTGGCTGGTCAAAGTCAGGAGATTTCTCTCAGGTTGCAGCAAGTGACAGCACAAGAAAAGCCTTTGTTCAAAATGTTTTAAAATTTATCAAGTATACGAATATGGACTTTGTTGACTTGGATTGGGAGTATCCGGGTGAGCATCAGTACCGTGATCCAGATTTGGTAGATAACCGACGTGATGAAGGAACAACACATGCTTCAGCAGCAGACAAAGCAAATTATATTGCATTATTACAAGAATTTAGAAATCAATTAGATGCACAAGGAAAAGAACTAAATAAAACTTATGAATTGACTGTAGCATTACCTGCACCAAAAGCAAAGTTAAATGATGGTATTGATATTCCAAAATTATTTGAACTTGTAGATTTTGCCAATATTATGACTTATGATATGAGAGGTGCATGGGACGAAACAAGTGGACATCAGACAGGTCTTTATACAAATCCAAATGACCCATTAAAAGATGCTGGTCTATCCGTAGATGATTCTGTTCAGTATCTGTTAGCAAATGGTGCACCATCTGATAAAATTGTTATTGGCTCTGCTTTCTATACAAGAGGTTGGGAAAAGGTAACAGGAGGAGCAGATGCAAGCCTTCCTGGATTGTTTGGAACTGCAGAACAAGTAAATAAAGATGGAGACAGAAGTCCATCAAGGGGTGCATTAAATGAAGCACCAATTAAAGATGGCGAAGGCGGACGCTGTGGAGGTGTCTGGGGATATGGCTCTATTGATAAATTAAAAGCCGCTTATCCGGGACTAAAAGAATATTGGGATGATACAGCAAAAGCTCCATATTTATATAATGCAGAAACAGGTGCATTCTTTACTTATGACAATCAGCGTTCTATTCGTGAAAAAGCAAACTATGTTAAGAGTCATAACTTAGGTGGTATTATTTCATGGATGGCTTCACAGGATAAACAGACTTCAACTGGTAAGAGAGATGAGCTTACAAGAACAATCAAAGAAGCACTATTTGGTTCTGCTCCATTACAACAGTACAAGATTAGTAATGCTCCAATTGAAGTAGATGTTAAAGTAGATACCTATCAGGAAGCATGGAGCAATGCAAAAGGATATACAATTACAATCAAAAATACCGCAAAGAAAGTAGAATCTGGTGAAACATTAAGCCTTGTTGAAACAGCAGGAAAGACAATAAAAATGCCAAAACTTTATATTAAGACAAAGAATAATCAGACATTTACAAGTGGTGGCTATGGAAGTGGTCAGGTAACAAACAAAGAGGGCGTATGTATTGTTGATTTAGCAACTGTTTATGATAACATGCAAGTTAATCCGGGTGGAACAATTACATTCCAGTTAAAATCTTCTGCAGATACAATCAGCATTGATGATATTGATTCTATTGAATTATCACAAAGAATTACTGCAAGTGGAGTGGAAATAAGTAAACAGGTTGTATATTAATAAAAAATGAAAGTAATTTCTGAGAATTAGTTTGTGCTAATTCTCAGAAATTTTGATGTAAGAAATGCGAAAAAACAGAAAATTAACGATTGCTTTATTAGGTCTGTTGTTAGTATTGTTTATACTGGAACAGAATAGAAATGACTCTAAGAAAGTAGCGATTCTTCACAGGGATTATCCAGTGTATGAGAATGCAAGTCAGCTTGTTAAAAAAGCAGACTTAGTGTTTACAGGAAAAGTTAAAAGTAAAAAGAATGAATTGCTGGATATCGGAGATTATCAGAATGAAAAAGATCCTACAACAGGTGCAGAGGATGAAGCAGAGTCATTACCATATACGATTTATGAAGTAGAGATAGAAGAACTGTATAAGGGTAATTACGACGGAAATTCTATCAGAGTAAAGATTCTTGGCGGTAATATGAATGGAACAATATACGAAATGGAAGATGCGATGCCGATTGAAATTGGAGGAGAATATTTATTTAATGTTTCAACTTATGAAGATTCAGAAGCAACATTATTAAATATGACACAGGCAATTTATGATTTGAATGCACCAAACCTAATTAGTGAGGAAAATTCGATTACCGTAAGTGACATTATTGAGGCAGCTAAGAAGTACAATAATGAAACATAACTAAAAAAAGTATCCGCTACAAATTATTTGTAACGGGTACTTTTTTTAGAAAAATTTTAACTATTTTTTATTTGCTGGTTCTATATTAACAGATTTACCTTTAATTGATGCATGTTTCATTGCATGAATTACATCATTTGCATATTCTTTTGGAACTTCTACGAATGTATATTTATCATACATATCAATTGTTCCAACTAATTTGCCAGGCATTCCTGATTCACCGGCAATTGCACCTAGAATATCACCAGGTTTGATTCGTTGTTTTTTACCGATATTGATAAATAAACGAACCATACCTTCTTCTGCACCGGTATCGCCAAAATCTTCTCGACCAGAGTCAGCCATATCTCTGTCTTCTCCAATTGACATTTTTAAGAAAGCAGCAGCGACATCAAGAGAAGTGTAATCTTCTTCATTTACACGGGCTTCGATAATATCAATTAATTTGGATAAATCTACATGTTCGATAATGTCATCCACTTGGTCTAAGATTTTTTCAGCGACAATTCCGGTTACATCATTAAGAGAAGGAATTGGCTGAAAGAGAATTTTGGTCTTACAGTGTCTTTGAATATCTTTTAATTTGTAAACTTCTTTTCCAACAACGAAAGTAAAAGAACGACCGGCGCGACCGGCACGACCGGTACGACCAATACGATGTACATAGTATTCATCATCTTGAGGTAAGTCATAGTTAAAAACAGCCTCTACATCATCGACATCAATTCCACGAGCAGCTACGTCAGTTGCCACTAAAATATCAGTTTTGCCATCTCGGAATTTTTTCATAACCCGGTCTCTTTGAAGCTGTTTCATATCGCCATGAAGTCCTTCAGCAAAATAGCCTCTTCCCTGAAGCTTATCTACAAGTTCGTCAACACATTTTTTCGTATTGCAGAATACAAGAGATAATTTTGGGGAGTACATATCAAGAAGCCTTGTTAAAACTTCTCCTTTATTTTTAGCTTTTACTTCATAATAATATTGTTCGATTTTTGGAACTGTTAATTCTTTTTTAATTACTTTGATAATTTGTGCATTTTTCTGATACTTTTTCGCAATGTCCATAATTGGCTTGGGCATAGTAGCAGAAAATAATACAGTTTGACGTTCTTCTGGCATTTCTTTTAAAATAGTTTCGATATCTTCACGAAATCCCATATTTAACATCTCATCTGCTTCATCTAATACAATTAATTTAACAGATTCTAATTTTAAAGTTTTTCTTCTCATATGGTCCATAACACGACCTGGAGTTCCAATAACAACCTGGGTTCCTGTTTTTAAAGAACGAATCTGTTGATTTATATTTTGACCACCATAGATTGGAAGGACTTTGATGCCGTGCATAAATTTGGCAAGAGAACGAATCTCTTCTGATACCTGAATTGCAAGTTCTCTTGTTGGACAAAGTACAATTGCCTGGAGATGTTTATCCTTTGGATTAATTTTGTGAAGTAAAGGAATGCCGAAAGCGGCTGTTTTTCCAGTACCTGTCTGTGCCTGTCCTATAATATCTTTTCCTTCCATAACAACGGGAATTGCCTTTGCCTGAATTGGGGAGGCTTCTTCGAATCCCATTTCTGCTACGGCCCGTAATATTCTGGAATCTAGTTCTAAATCGCTAAATTGAAGGTTTTCCATTTTATTCACCTATATATTTCCTTTCTATGTATATAAGTATCTCCTGATGAAAAACTCATATACAATTAAACGCGGGCAACTCGAATAGTTTACGCTATATAGAAAAGAATGTCAAGAAAAATAGAACGGAAAAATGATATTGGATAGAGAAATAACTAATGAATTTGAACTTTTTCAATCTCATTTTGACGTTCTGATTCTGTCAGAAGAATATAATCTTCATATGAAGTTTTTGACAATTTCATCTCGCAGTCACATTTAAAACATTGGGTTTTATATTTAGAAACAAATCTTACTGCACCACATTTTGGACAAATATAAACTTTTAACATATGTACCACCTTTCTTACCGATATTATTATAGTGTTTTTTCTTTATGAAAACAACATAAGATGCTCGCAATTTTCGACAAATAGATTAAAAAAAGAAAAAATAGTTGAAAAAAACTTGAAAAATATATAAAATAGAGATAATTAAGAGATTTTTGAGAAAAGGATGTGACAGGTGTGTTTCAATTAATACCACATAATCAGAATTTGCCTGATGATATATGCCTTATTAAACATTTGGAGGGAAGAAATAAGAGACAGTATTATGCACCATCAATTCTTGTTCATGATGCTGAGTTATTAATTGGAGATAAAGAGTTAGAAGAAGTATTGGATTATCGACA
Organism: Velocimicrobium porci; assembly: GCF_009696045.1. Taxonomy (GTDB): domain Bacteria; phylum Bacillota; class Clostridia; order Lachnospirales; family Lachnospiraceae; genus Velocimicrobium; species Velocimicrobium porci. The sequence continues at coordinate 17,327 of NZ_VUMT01000031.1, forward strand.
AGTGTATGGCTCAAAATTTTTGGTTGTTGATATTGCTGTCCAAAATAATTCTTATTTACCTGTTGCAGGAAGGAAAGTTGGGTTGTATTATGTTGAACAGGAACATGCGCAAAATAAAAATTTGTGGAAGAGAATAAAAACGATATCCGGTAATGAAAAAGTTGAGATTGGACGGGTGTTGCCTTGTCAGGAAGGATGGACACAGGAAAGTTTTTCTTTTTTACTGGAAGAAGAGAAACCATATTTTTTGATTGCATCGTTGGACGAAGAAGAAAATGAAACGATACTAGATAGTGAGTTTGTTGATTTAAATCAGCTAAATGAGAGCTATTATTGGTGTATTTTAGATAGTAAAAATATAACAGGAGAGGTAAATTCAATTTAAAAAGCGCAAGAATGAATCTGTTAGAGTGGAGTATTCATTCTTGCACTTTTTTATACAAATTCTTTTTCTGTAAAGGATTCTTTTGAAAAAGTAAAAGTAAATTCGGTTCCTTTTCCAAGTTCACTTGTTACATCAATTGTTCCCTTATGTTTTAAAGCAATTTGTTTTGCGATAAGAAGACCAAGCCCTGAACCACTGGCGTTTTGTCGAAGTTTTGATTTATAAAATTTATCAAAAATACTTGGAAGTTCTTCTTTTGCAATGCCAATTCCTTCATCTCGAATTTTGATTTCTATCTTATCAGTACATTGCAACGATACATGAATGGTTGAATCTTCAGAAGAAAATTTAACCGCATTGTCAAGAATAACGATAAACATCTGACGAAGACGGTCATAATCTCCAAGCATAAGAATTGGTTCATCTGTTTTTTCATAATCGAGATGAATTCGTTTATTTTTACGAAGCATATGAGTACTTCGCAGTACATCATCAAAAATTTGAACTATATTGACAGGTTCTTTTTCAACTTGAAAATCTGGGTTTTGCATTTTCGAAAGTGTCAAAAGATCGCCTACTAACCGTTCCATACTTTTACATTCTGAAAGAATTCGTTGATAATACTGGTTGATTTTTTCAAAATCTGTAACGATACCGTCAGCTAATGTTTCTGTATAACCTCGAACGACTGTGATTGGGGTTCGAAGTTCATGAGATACATTTGCAAAAAAATCAAGACGCATCTGTTCAAGATACTGTCGTTCTTTCTCGTTTTCAGTTAGCTTTTCGGCAAGAACATCTAAAGTATTAGCTAATTCACCAATTTCATCTTTTCGTCTAATATTGGTTGTATAACTATAGTTACCGTCAGCGTATTCTAAAGCTGCGATTCTCATCTGTGAAACAGGGCGTGCCAGTTGCCTTGCAAACAATATTGCAAGAAGGAAAGAAACGATGAAACCAAATAAAATACTTGTTATAATAATGCTTTTACTGTTTCCGGTTCCATTTGCTATGTTATCTAAATAGCTGTTTAACAAAATAACTCCAATTACATTTCCACCGGAATCATGAATTGGAGTAGAGATACGCATTACCGTTTTTCCATACATAGGCTCATAACTTGTGATACAACGGGCTTTATTATGAATCGCTGAATCAATAACTGCTTGTGTATCTTTACTTAGCTCCATACTTTCCAAATTTACATTTGTATAATCTTGTTTTAATGCATTTTTCGAATCCGCATTTGGGAGTATCCACAGGTCGGTATTTTCTACGGCGAGCATTTCCTGCCATGGAAGCAGATAGGCAGTAAAATGAGTGACATCATCATTTATAACATAGGTGGACACACTGTTTGAAAACTTTCTTGCCTGATTGAGAAGACGGTTTTGGTAGGAACTGAGCGTATTCTGCCGATAAAGATTCATAAAAACGTAAGTAATGCTAAATGCAAATACAGATAATGTGATTGCAAAATAGCAGAAAATACGGAAAAATAAGCTGTCTAATAAATTAGTAGAATGTGATAACTTTTTCATTCTAATTCCCTTCTATTTCGAACTTGTATCCAACACCCCAAATTGTTTTGATTGACCAGTCCGGGTGCTCGACCTTATCTAATTTTGCACGAAGTCGTTTAATATGGGAATCTACCGTCCGGCTATCTCCAAAGTAATCAAATCCCCATAAACTGTCAAGAAGGTTATCTCTTGTAAATACTTTATTAGGATTCCCTGCCAGTGTCCACATAGTTTCAATCTCTTTTTTTGTAAGTGATATTTTTTGATTATCTATGTACATGGTGTATTCATCTAAATTAATTGTAATATTACTGATAGAGATTACATTTTCATTTTCGACTAAGGCAGAAGTATTATTTTGTACCATACGTCTTAATACAGCACGGACTCTGGCCATTACTTCGCTTGGACTAAATGGTTTTACAATATAGTCATCTGCTCCAATGTCAAGTCCCATAATACGTTCAAAATCTTCTCCGCGGGCAGTAATTAATATAATTGGAACATTTGATTGTCCGCGTATTTTACGACATACCTCGTATCCGTCTTCTTTTGGCATCATAACATCCAGAAGTACAACATTGGGGTTGTATTTTTGAAACAGTTCAAATGCCTCTACGCCATCGGCAGCAATAACAGGAGTAAAGCCTTCTTTTTTTGCGTAGGCAGATAAAATATCTGTTATATCTTGATTATCATCGGCAATCAACATATGTTGCATAGTAAGACCTCCTAAATAATTTAGCTATGTATAATATGATGTTGGGGTCAAAAGACCTTTTGACCCTGGTATTATAATATATAATTAATGATTATGACAATTATGTGACAAAAAAATGAGGGGTTTTGTCACGGATTGTTATGAATTTATTATAATCAATTGTAAATTGGAAGACAAGCTGAAATATTTTCAATTTGCCATTTTTCTGTCACAAACAGGGAATATACTCAAATTGTAAATTCTGAATGTGATGCAATCATACCCATCTTGGAGGGATGAACATGAAGAAAGTAACAATGTTAAAAAAAATAGTATTTCTTGGAGTATTTTTGCTAATGATTCAGTGGATTCCGTTTCCCGGAACCTTTATGAATCCAAAGATAGCACAGGCTGCAAGTGAAGATAATTCAGAAAATATACGACTTAATATTAAGTCAAGTAAAAATCTTATATCCGGTGAAGAGTGTATTTTGAGAGTATATAATCTGGAGGATAGCCAAAAAGCAACATTTAAAAGCAGTGACAGTAATATTATAAGAATTGAGAAAGAAACAAGAAATAAAGCAACGTTAGTAGCAAAAGAAGTAGGAAGTGCCAAAATTACCGTAACAGTGCGTGATGGATTTTGGAAAATAAAGACAATTGTAATAACCGTATACGTTGGACCGCCTGCACAAAGTGTGAAGTTAGTTGATTCTAAAGTTGTGCTGAAAGTAGGAGAGAAGACAACATTAAAAGCAATTTTGAAGCCGGGTAATACAGTAGAAGATGGAAAGTTTAAAAGCAGTGACAGTTCTGTTGCTTCTGTAACAGCTTCAACAGGTTATGTAACAGCATTATCCCCAGGAACTGCTGTAATTACAGTTTCGATTCAAAATGGTGGAAAAGATACTTGTACAATTAAAGTTGTCGATTAAGAAAAAAGGTATAGGATTTTAAGCTATAGGTGAGATAGTCTATAAGTAGTTCACAAAGTCATAATTGAAAATTTGGAAATTTATTCATATGTAAAAAATCTTGATAAAATGGCAAAATGGTGATATACTATAAGCAGAAAGAAATTCCTGGGATGTGCGACAATCCTGATATTTTGAACCTACAGTAATTGAATCGGGATGCTAATATTTATAAGAAGATGTCAAGCCGTCGTTTGCAGCGGAAGATTGAAACTTATGTGAGGCGACCCACCTAGCATTGGCTAGGAGTCAAAATTCAGGAAACGGCATTTTGGGTTCTTACGAAAGAGAGAAGAGGGTAGTGATACCCTCTTTTTTTAAGTGCGCCTTGCGGCGCACGTTTCTAATGGGTGAAAGTCCCTAATCCGCCCTAGTAGTGGGAAGGATACAGCCAAGACCAAGGGTGTCCTATTCATAGCAACGACTATGATTAACGCGAGGGGAA
>NZ_VUMT01000032.1 GCF_009696045.1 Velocimicrobium porci
TTCCCCTCGCGTTAATCATAGTCGTTGCTATGAATAGGACACCCTTGGTCTTGGCTGTATCCTTCCCACTACTAGGGCGGATTAGGGACTTTCACCCATTAGAAACGTGCGCCGCAAGGCGCACTTATAGAAACACAAAAAGAGAGTCAACGGCTCTCTAATTTGTGAAACAATTTTTGATTGGATAAAACAAGAAGACCTGCATATAGACTTCCTATAAACAAAAATGTCGTTCCTGCAATCAGTTCAAATAAAACGAATACAAAACCTGCAATCATCAGATTGGCAATCGCATAAACCGGTTTTCCTATTGTAATGGTCAATGCAGCTTTTAAAATCTGTAAAACCGACATATCATACCGCACAATCAAAAGATAAATAAATGGCGTCATCATAATAAGAATTAGCATAAAAATCATAAACATTCCCGCAAGTATGGATAACTGCGGAATTTGCTTAAAAAATTGTATATTTGTTTTCAAAATAAAAGCAAATATAATCTGTATCGTTCCTGTTTTTATTGCTTTAAACCAATTATTTTTATATCCCTTTTTATATTCCTTCACCGGACATATATCTTTATATTCAACCAGCTTCATCATAGAATGAAGCAAGGCGGATAACGCAGGTGCCACTGGCAAAAGACATAAAAGAAACAGTGGAAAATATTCTCCTATGCTCCCGATTCCAACAAAAAAATAAAAGAAAAGGAATGGGAGATTACAGAACAAAAATAAAATATTTAGTACAAGGGAATAAAAAATGATATTGAAAAATGTTAACATCTTTTCTAAATCGAATATCTGATCCATTTCTTCCATTCCTTTCTCTTTTATCAACATTAAATTTCTAATAAAAATGTTTTTATTTCATAAGGCTTTATTTTTGTACAAATGATTGCCTCTTTCTTCATTTCCTCAATCGGACGTTCCATTAAGTCGGATTCCATATATCCTTTTATTGGAATACCCGGTGTCAATGTAATCATCTGTGTTGAACCAGTATATTCGTGAATACGTAGTACCAGATATTTTTTGTCTTCCGATAACTTAACTGCATCTACTTCCACCTGTTCCGAATCAATATCTAAAAAGCTCATCTGTTTTACTTTACATGCTCCCTTTACCGCTTTTAAAGGCTGATTTAAGAAAAATGCTTCTCTTACTGTATCGCCTCCTACACAATCTCTCTCATGTGGCAATAAGGAATAAGTAAATTCATGCTCCCCTTGATCCTGCAAATAATCAGGGTGGGTTGCTGCTTTTAACAAAGTAAGCCGCAACGTATGACCTTTTACGTCATATCCATACTTACAATTGTTCATCAGACTTACGCCATAATTATGCTCCGATAAGTCAGCGAATCGATGTCCCACTGTTTCAAATCTTGCCTGCTCCCAACTTGTATTCCAATTATTTGGACGCTTTACATTTCCATATTGAATGTCATAAGTTGCATAAGTTGAGCGAATATCAACCGGAAATGCCACTTTAAGAAGCTGATGTTTTTCATGATAAGATACAAATGTCTTAAAATCAATTCTCCTGTTATTCGAATACACAATCATATCTTGCCTAATTGTTGAATTCATATAGCTCCATTCCATTGAAATAACACCCCGGACCGGACCACATTCTTTTACTTCTATTTGAACCAGATTATTCACTTCTCTCATTTTTTCCTGATAATAAATATCAATGTCCCAGGCATCATTTCCCATAGGCTTATCCTCGAAGAACTGTAAGACATTTGCTTTCTCACCTTCTTTTATTACCTGGCGCTTATACTCCTTATCATAAAGTGAAACAATTTGTCCATATTCATTCAATAAAATTAAATAGTATGGTGTTTCCACCCGCTCCTTTGATAATTGTAAACAAGAAGTTCCCACTTCCATTTCGGCTTCTTCAAATGTAATCGTAGCAAATCCCATAGGTAATATATTGTTTACTTCTACTTTCCAAATATCATTATCAAGCTGAGATTTTAATATTTTTCCATTTTCATCTTTAAAGAAACCTTTTTTACCCTCAAATGGAATGAATACACTTTCTGTTCTCTTAAAGTTGGAATTGTTTATAATTGTATATTGATTCTCGGAAGATGTAATAAACATATCTTTTGCTTCATTCCAAACATTATTTGCAATATCATAAGCTCTTTCATAATCCTCTACCGTATCATCATATACTTCTTTAATCGAAGAGCCGGGAATAATATCATGAAACTGATTTGTAAGAAGTATTTTCCATCCTTCCGTTAACCGTTCCTGATTATCTACACAAAGATTCCCATTCAAAGCTGCCGCCCATGCAGTTAACCATTCTGTTTCCCGATAATAATACTCTAACTTCCGATTCATCCTCTTATTATAAGCGTGACTTGTATAAGTTCCTCTATGATATTCCAAATACAATTCTCCATCCCATGTATGAACATATTGATTTGTATTTCGCACTTTATCCTTTAAATCACGGAAAAATTCCCTCGCTGTACTGGTCTTTACTGCAGGTAATCCCGGTATCTTATCAAGCCGTCTTCTCTGCTCTAACATATCACGGTTTACACCGCCTCCACCATCTCCGTAACCATAAGAAATCAATAGCTCCTGATTCAAATCTTTATCTTTGTAAGCTTCCCATACTCCCTTTACGGTTTTTGGAGTCAGCTTTCCATTATAAGTATAGAACCAAGAATCTGGCGTGCTGTCCGGCTCTGGTGTTGTTATAAAATGAGTAATAACCTCACTTCCATCAATTCCTCTCCAAATAAACGTATCGTGTGGCATACGATTATATTGGTTCCAGCTAATCTTTGTTGTCATAAACATGTCAATTCCCGACTTTTTCAAAATCTGAGGCAATGCCCATGAATATCCAAAGACATCAGGAAGCCACAAATATTCTACATCTTTTTGGAACTCTTCCTTAATAAAGCGACTTCCAATTAGTATCTGACGAGTCAAAGATTCTCCACTTGTCAAATTACAGTCTGCTTCCACCCACATTGCTCCATCTACTTCCCATGAGCCATCCTTTACTTTTTCCTTGATTTTTTCATAAATTTCCGGAAAATCCTGTTTCACATACTCATAAAGCTTTGGCTGTGTCTGAAGGAAAATATATTCCGGATACTGGTCCATCAAACGAAGAACCGTTGAAAAGGAACGGGAAGCTTTTTCTCTTGTATGCTTTAGACGCCATAACCATGCCATATCAATATGTGTATGTCCAACACACTTTACTTCAATAAGGGAGTGTTTATCCATGGCATCAATTTTCTGATTTAAAAATTCATCTGCCCGATGTACGGATTCATAAAATTCTTCACTGCCCGGATATGCCCAATCAATCATTTGAAATGCCTGATCAAAATATTTTTTTAATTCCAAACGAACCGGATCACTTTCCGCCAAATTTTTCAAAGTATCCACAAGCATCAGGGAAAGATAGTACAAATCATCTGTCGGCTCATCAAGCCATGCTAAATCAGCACGATTTATTCTATGTTCCTGTTCCCTTGGCACTCCCCCGCCTTCCAGACCGGACCACAACCGAAAGGTGAATTCGACTTCACGACCAATCAACTCTTCTTCTAAAAAAACTTCTTTATGATTTACATCAACACCCTGATATGGTTTTTCATTCAAATATAATAAAGACTCAAATCCTGAATTATTTCCTGCTCCTGTATTCCCGTAATCAAAAATTCCTAAAACCTTTCTGCCTTTCCATTTTGCCGGAATCGTAACCGTTTTATGTAACCAAAGATACTTGTCACGCCCTTTCCATGTATCTCCAATTTTCAAAGAATCCCAGTTTTCAAATTCAACCGGTACATTCGGATTCACTTCTTTTAATGTATCTTCTTTAACCTGTAACTCCTCAAGTCCAATCACATCACGATAACGGTAGTTCTGAATTTCCGCCACTCTTGCTTCCAATTTTTGTTCTGTATAAAACATATGCCCTCCTTTATTTCTGTCTGCAATTCCCCTTATTATATTGTTCCGCACAAACCCTTCACACTTTTCTCATTTATCGTATCCAATATTACTTCAAAAAACAATATTATTTTTTCTATCTTTAGTGTACAAATTCCAGTCCTTTCTCTTAATACTCTCCAGAAAATGAAATCCATCTTCCATGTCCAGCCAATACTTCCTCTTTTCAAGACCTTCCTCCTTTTCATTCACCCACAATCTCCACTCCTCTTCCTTACTAATTGCCAACACTTCTATATTCTGTTCTCCATAATCCGATGTAATTCCGTTGTCATCATAATAAGAATATTCTGCCCTCCTATCAATCCAGCCAACAATTCCAATTCTTCCCTGGAAAGCCTCTTCGACACACTGTCCACCTTCTCCTAAAAGGAGCAAATGATTTTTTCGAACAAACAAAACAACTTCTCCTTCCGGCATTGAAATGTAATGATGTCCTTTTTCAATTATTTCTTTTTTATAAGAAAAAGCATTTACAAAACGTATCATTAACATATCCTCCGGCACATATACATAACGTCCCGATTTATTCTGTTCATAGACCGGTGCAATCATAATACTTTCACCAACTAATAACTGGTCCTCTATTTCTTCTGCTTCTTCATCGTCTTTGTATAAAAAACAAAGCGGTTTCATATACATTTTGTCAAATAAGACAGCCTTCATAAATTCACTATACAGATAAGGAAGCAGACGATACCGAAGACGAACTAATTCCTTCATCTGTTCCCATGACGGATACTGATAGATTTCTTGTTCTCTTCTTCCAATGGCACAGTGATTTCGAAACAACGGAGTGAAAATTCCAAACTCAAGCCATCTCATTAACAAATCCTCTGTTACATCCCCGTCAAATCCGCCAATGTCTGCACCTGCATACAAAAAACCGCACATGCTAAGAGAAGGCATCATTTTAATATTTAATAATAAATGTGACCACCACGATTTATTATCACCTGTCCAGATTCCACTATACCGATGCATTCCTATATAAGATGCCCTTGAAAATAAAAGAGTTCTTTTCTCCGGAAGTTCTTTCTTTATTGCCTCCATTGTCGCTCTTGTGAGAAAATATCCATACAGGTTATGTACCTTGTCATGGCGAATTTTTCTTCCATTTACATTATGATAAATCCTCTTAAAATCTTCTTCATTTGCTCCAAGCTGATTTATCATCGGCTGTAATTCTAAAAAATCATTCAAATCAAATTGTTCCCAATTCAATTCGCCAGCCTTTTCATAAACCGCCTTCAAAGCTTCCTCGGAATAAAATAACGCCGGTTCATTCATATCATTCCAAAAACCTTCTATTCCTATATCCAATAAATCCTTATAAAAATGTCCGAACCATTCGGCAGCCTCATGATTTAATACATCAGGGAAATGAACGAGTCCCGGCCAAACTCCTCCTATAAAATCTTTCCCCTCTCTATCTTTACAGAAAAATTGATTTTTTCCTGTTTCATATACCTTATAATCTTCTTCAATTTTTACACCAGCATCAATAATAGGCACAAGACGAACATGCTCCTTCTTTGCGTCCTTTACAAATTTCTCAAAATCTGCAAACCTCTCTTTATGAACTGTAAAATCTTTGTATCCTTCCATATAATCAATATCCAGATACACAGAATCAATCGGTATACCACGTTTTCGATATTCTTTTATCACGTTCTGAATATCTTGTTTTGTCTTATAGCCCCAGCGACTCTGCTGATAACCAAATGCCCATTTGGGCGGAACATAACTTTTTCCGATTGCCAGACGAAACTGACTCACAATATCAAGTACACTTTCTCCAGTAATAATATACCATTCACAAGGATTTTTTGTCCTAATAATCGCTCTGTCAGATTCACTATAACCAAAATCAAATGTTACTTTTCCTCCACAATCAATAAAACACCCAAATATCTCTTTTCCTTTTATAATAAAAAAGTTATGGGCTCCATATAATCCATGTTTATCCTCTGTGTGATTTGGGTCATCTTTACAATAGCTTTCATAAAGCCAGCCTCGTTTATTTATTCCCCTTACTTGTTCTCCTAACCCATAAATTCTATCTTTTCTTTCTAAATGATAACAAAATGTAAGCGTTTCATCTGTCTTTTGAACATCCAAAAATAATGTTTCATTCCAATCACAACACTCCACATCCATAACAACTGCATTCGTAGCAACCGGCATCTTCCAATCTTTCATGCAATACTTTTTTATCATATTCTCTCCTTTATTTCACAAACAATCAAAATCACATCGCTCCACTATATTCCTTTTATTATAAATAATTTTTAAATAAGCGTCAAAAGTACATATGTTAGAAACAATGTAATTTTTATATTTTCTATTTGTATATAATCCTTCCATTTATTATGAAATTTTTCCACTTTCCACCTTCCATCCTATCGTGGTACACTTGTTATGTGTAGCAATCATTCAAAGGAAAATATAGACTGAAAGAATATTATGATACCAGGTTCAAAAGGTGCGTAGTCATCCGTAGGTATCAGAGGTCAAAATATCTTTTGACCCCAACATCATATTATAAAGAAAGGATTATATGCAACTGCCCTCCCTTTCAGTCTGTCAATTGGGGCAGTATCGCAGTAAGACTTGCGATATGCATGGAAATAAAAATGAGAAAAACATGGAACGCTATTTTGGCACTAACACTATCACTCACCATATGTTCAAACATGTGCAGCGGTATGACGGTTAGACAACTGGGGACTTATTCAAATGCTGACAAAGAGAAGGTAACTTATCGGATTACAAAAGAAAGCAATCAACAAATTAACATGAATAACAAACCGGAATCACCTTATTGGTTTCCAAATGAATTATTAGAGTGGAATCCTTCCGATGAAAAAAATCTTTCCCTCTATCAAAGTAATATTCCATTAAAAGAACGTGTTACGAAAAGCAAGTTAACACCTGTCAATAAAACACAGCAAAAAGATTTTCAAGTTGCCGCACTTTCTATTATGAATGCCAGCACAAGTGGCAACGCACCACATGGACTTAATAAATTCGATGCAAATACATTTTCTTATTGGCAATATATTGATAAATTAGTTTATTGGGGCGGCTCTGCAGGAGAAGGCCTGATTGTTCCCCCTTCTGCTGATGTAATTGACTCCGCTCACACAAACGGCGTGCCTGTCCTTGGAACCGTATTTTTTCCAATGACAGAACACGGAGGACAAATAAAATGGCTTGATGACTTTCTAGTTAAAGATGCAAACGGTCATTTTCCTATGGTTAATAAACTAATTGAAGCTGCCAATGTTCTTGGTTTTGATGGCTGGTTTATTAATCAGGAAACACAAGGAACTTATGACGCACCGCTGACGAAAAAGCATGCTCAGCTTATGAAAGAATTTGTTTATGAATTTAAAAATAAAGCGAAAGATTCTCTAACCCTATTTTGGTACGACTCTATGACAGAAGACGGAAGAATTCAATGGCAAAATGCACTGACAAACCAAAACTCCTGCTATCTCACCGGCAAAAACGGCGAAAAAGGTGCTGATAATATGTTTCTTAATTTTTGGTGGTCAGGAAGCTCTTTATTAGCAAACTCCAAACAAAAGGCAGAATCACTTGGAATCAACCCATACAACCTGTTTGCCGGAATTGATGTACAGGCAAATGGCGTTAACACTCGTGTTAACTGGAATTCTTTTTCCAAAAACAATGTGCCATATACCTCTCTGGGGCTATATTGTCCTAGCTGGGCATATTTTTCTGCTGAAAACCTAAATGATTTTGAGCAAAAAGAAAACCGTTTATGGGTAAACGAAAAAGGAGACCCTTCGAAGGTATCAACTGTATCTAGTTCCGAATGGCATGGAATTTCCACCTATGCAATTGAAAAAACAACTATAGACTCGTTGCCTTTCATCACAAACTTTAACCTAGGAAATGGCTACAATTACTTTATTGCTGGAAAAAAAGTTTCCTTATCTGACTGGAACAACCGCAGTATGGCAGATATTATGCCAACCTATCGCTGGTGCTTAACCCAGGAAGGCTCTAATTCCTTAAATCCTTCCTTCGATTATGATAACGCTTACTATGGTGGTAATTCCATCAATCTATATGGAACTATGGAAAAAAATCGCCATTCCGAAATCACTCTATACAGTGCTTATCTTCCAATTAAAGAGAATACCACTGCTACCGTATCTGCAATGGCAACCCTCGAAACGCAACTCTCTTTAATATTAAAATTAGAAGATGGATCGACAGAACAGATTAAAGGAGATAACACAATTAACTCAGATTGGACTAACATAACATTCGATTTATCTTCATTAAAAGGCAAAACAATTACATCCATTGGTCTCGATTTCTGTCAAAATACAAAAACAGAAACTGTTCAACTTAACATTGGCCGTCTTGCATTGGAAAATAAAACAGAAACTAGCATTGATCCAGTTCAATCAGCATCCATAACTGATTGTGAATTTGACGATGAGGGCTTATATGCCGGTATTATGCTCGACTGGGAAAAATGTAAAAATGCAGATTTTTACGAAATTTATAAAGTTTATGAAGATGGTTCTAAATCCTTCTTAGGTTCAACAACAGCTTCCGCACACTATATCCATGGATTAGAACGTGAACAAAATGAAACTATTTCTACCTTCGAAATAATACCTGTAAATAAGTATTTAAATCGTGGAAAGGGTACTACCGTTTCGATTAACTGGCCAAATATCAGTGCCCCAAAAGCCGATTTTAAAGTCTCCAAAACTTTAGCCGCTCCTGGAGAACTCGTTCATTTCACAAGCCTTTGTTCAAAAAATACAGAAACTATAAAATGGACTTTCGAAGGTGCTGATATTACCTCTTCCAATGAAGAAAACCCAAGCGTTACTTATTCAAAAGAAGGTATTTATACCGTGTCTGTAACTGCACAAAATAAAGAAGGCAGTGACAAAAAAACGATAACTGGCATGATACAGATAAAAAAGGCAGCTAAAGGCACACTTCCTATTTTATCAAAAGGCAAAGCAACAACTGCTTCCGGCTATGTAAATTCAAATGAAGCACCAAGATTTGCAGTCGATGGAAACTTACAGACCAAGTGGTGTGCAACCGGTCCTGCTCCCCACGACATAACAATAGACCTTGGTCACGAACAATTAATAGCAGAAGTTTATATGGCTCATGCAGAAAAAGGAAATGAAAGCCCTGATATGAATACAATGTGGTATACAATCGAAACCAGTAATGATGGTAAGACATTTGAACTAGTTAAAGAAGTTAAAAAAAATACTGAAAAAGAAACACTAGATACATTCAAACCTGTAAAAGCAAGATATGTGAAAGTCACTGCAATAAAACCTACACAAGGTGCTGATACTGCCGTACGAATTTACGAAATTCAAGTGCAAGGTTTAAATCAATAAAAGCGGATTACACTTTCTAGGTCTTATCCATTCCTATATTTATTATAACAGATGGGATAAGACCTGGATTTTTTATATTTTATTTATACAATTTACGAATTGAATCACGATGTCTTTGTTTCACTTCTTCCGATGGATTACAAAACTGAATTAATGTTTCATATATATCATTCATCTGTTCATTTAAACACTTTTTTTGAGCAAGTGACAGACATCTCAATAATCGAGTTAATTTATTTCGTTTTATTACAAAAACATGCCTCTGTTCTACCTTTATTTTTTTTAGCACCGTCCGGTCATCAAATACAATAATTGAATAATACATTTCTTTCGGCGTTGTTTTTAATATATGATTTAAGCTTCTAATATGACTTTCATTCTGTCGAATTGGATTATAAAAGGAATAGACCTCTCCATTTTGTAGTGTCTGCTTCCAATACCAGGCTTCCTCTTCTCCTGATACTGTCCCAGAATAATTTTTACTTTCAATAACGTAAATTCCTGATTCATGCAGCAATATCATATCAATTTCCGTTGTTTCTCCATTTTCTTTTTGCAAATAAATATTGTATAAAATCTTTTTCTCACCTTTTAATTTATTCAAGCATCTTCCAGTCAAATATTCCCCATATAGTCCTTTATCATTTAAAACTTCTCTATAAGAATTTCTCGTTTGCCTATAATAACCAGACTTCCAATACTTTACACGTATTATAAATGGTTTTAATGATAAAAGAATAATCGTAACAACTAAAATGCACACTATCTGCATCCGTATATCCTCCGTTTTTCTTATCTTTCGTATACAAAAATCTATATGTTGTATATTTATCAACATTATCAACAATATATTGTTGATAACTTTTAATATCACAATTCTATTATATCCAAAATCTCTCTCTATTGTAATAAAAATAGCATTAAGTCTATAAATCCCTTTTGGTATATCATTTACATTTATAACATATTATACTATTATATGTATTAGATATTATATTACACAATATAAAAGGAGGTTCTATGAATTCTAAAAAGCATTGTTCGCTAGCTGTATTGTTTTTCTTTCTACTCTGTTTTTTAACAGGCTGTAATCATGTAATAATAGCGGAACATTCCCAAACTCCAAATTCAAAATTTGATGAATTTGTTAATCAAATCTTTATAGATGAAGTGCAAACGGACGGGCTCACATTAAACTATACCTTATCAAAACCCGAGAATTATGGCATTTACAATTATAAACCGTCACTTGGCGATTTTTCGTTGGAACATATGAAATCGGAATTGGCGGTAACTGAAAATTATCTGGCTACATTATCCGGCTTTGATTACACTTCACTTACAAAAGAACAGCAGATTACATATGATATTCTAAAAAAATATTTAGCAAAAGATATGGAATCTAGTGATTTTTTACTCTACGCAGAAACCCTTGGACCTACAACAGGAATTCAGGCCCAGCTCCCTGTATTGCTGGCAGAATATAATTATTATGATAAAGAAGATATCGACAATTATCTGGCTTTATTAAAAGACATGCCCCGTTACTTCAAGCAAATTGTAACCTATGAACAAGAAAAATCAAAAGCCGGACTTTTTATGAGTGATCATACTGCCGATTCTATTATTTCACAGTGTAAAGAATTTATTAGTAATAAAGAAGACAACCTTTTAATCGAAGTTTTTCATGATCGTATGAATGAAGTGTCTATTTTATCAAAAAAAGAGCAAAAAAAGTATGAGGCAAAAAATAAAGATTATGTATTAAAATACGTAATTCCTGCCTATCAGATATTAATTGATGGCTTGAATTCATTAAAAGGCACAGGGAAAGTAGATGGGGGGTTAGCGGGCTATCCAAAGGGGAAAGACTATTATTCTTATCTTGTTGCAACCTCAACAAGCTCTTCCCGCTCTATCAACGAAATTAATAAAACATTAGATTATGCCATTTCAGACAGTATTAAAAGAATGTCTGAGGCAACAGAGGGAGATGTCACTGTTTTAGATAAGGCAGATAATACAAGTTTTCCTCTTACAAATCCTGAGGACATCATCCAATCTTTAAAAACATCCATAAAAAAGGATTATCCTCCACTAAACGACGTTAGCTGCACAATAAAATATGTTCATAAATCATTGGAAGACAATCTAAGTCCTGCATTTTACTTAACTCCACCACTTGATGATTGTTCCCGAAACTCTATTTATATTAACGGTTCTGCCAAATATAACTTAGACAATATTTTCACAACGTTAGCACACGAAGGCTATCCGGGACACCTTTATCAGACTGTTTATTTTAATCAGCAATCGCCACAACCAATTCGCTCATTACTAAGCTTCGGCGGATATTCTGAAGGCTGGGCAACTTATGCTGAAATGAACAGCTACTATATGAGTGGCTTAGACACAAAAATAGCAAAAGTCCTGCAGAATAACCAGGTTGCTTCTCTATGTATGTATGCCAAAATCGATCTCGGTGTCAACTATCTGAATTGGGATTTAAATGACACGGCTGATTACTTAAAGGATTTTGGAATAACCGATAAAAAAACAATAGAAACCGTATACTACACAATGATTGAA
Source organism: Velocimicrobium porci (assembly GCF_009696045.1). GTDB lineage: Bacteria > Bacillota > Clostridia > Lachnospirales > Lachnospiraceae > Velocimicrobium > Velocimicrobium porci. Next base: position 12,010 of record NZ_VUMT01000032.1, read on the forward strand.
GAACCGGCTAACTACATGCAATATAGCTTGGGATATTTGGAAATTATGGCTTTAAGAGATCGGGCTTCAAAAGAGCTTGGTGATAATTTTAAATTAAAAAATTTTCATACCTTTTTCTTAAAAATGGGTTCTGCCCAATTTGATGTAATCAGAAAATATATGGACGAATGGATAAGTGAACAGTAACCCGTATCCTTGACATTACTGTACTAATATGTTATATTGCCATAATGACAAATAGCTGTTTTAAAATAAAAAAAGATGTCGCTCATAGTATCGAAAGGGAGGAAGTATTATGATGATATCACGCAAAAATTATCCAATGAAAGGCGGTATTTGCGAAAAAAGAAACTACTACATTTTTTCCGTCAATCTCCCAGGTTTTGAACGGGAAAACATATCAACAGATATAGAAAACGGATTTTTAATTATATCTGCTTCAACAAAAGGGGAGGAGAAAGACTCTGTAGAAACTTATCAACGACGTTTCTATATTGGACACTCTGTTACAGAAGCAGACATCAAACCATCTTATAAGAGAAATGTTTTAAGAGTTTTTATTCCAAAAAATTTAAATCATAAGTCAAAAAATATGGCTTTTGCATAAAACAGAGTAACCATTTGGCGGGGATTTTTCCCCGCTATCCTTGTATTTAAAAATAACATAATAGAATATCAAAAGGGGGAAACAATCATGAAACAAACAACTACGATTATGAACTTCTCAGATATATATTATCAGGAACATTTCTACGAATCTCTTGACTATAACTTTCTGGACTGTTCAAAACTAGAGGGAACAAATTGTTACTGCTCAAATGAAACTGAACAAATCTTGCTAAAAATGTTATCGCAAATCGAACCATCAGGAATCCACTTTATTGATTCCGGAAATTATCACTATGTGACCAAATTATGGTTAGGCAAACTACTTATTCCATTTACACTTATTCTTTTTGACCATCATCCTGATATGCAGCCTACACTTATTAATACACTTACTTCCTGCGGAAGTTGGGTGAAAGACACTTTAGAACAGAATCCAAACCTAAAACAAGTTATTTTAATTGGTGCTTCCAATGAATTATGCCAGTCCATTCCACTCCATTATCAATCTAAAATAATCTATTTTACAAAAGAATCCATTCAGGCAAACCCAAAGAAAATATTAGCTCAGCTTCGTGCTTTACCGACAAGTCACCCTATTTATATTTCAATTGATAAAGATGTATTATGCAGCCAAGATGCTTCCACTCAGTGGAGTCAGGGAACAATGACACTTCCTGTCTTATCCCAACTGCTTTCTCCTCTGCTTTCCCACCCTAAGCTGTTAGGAATCGATATCTGCGGAGAACAAGATAACAATCCACTCCTTCCACATTTCGAGGAACAAGTTCAAAAGAATGATACTGCTAATCGTATTCTTTTAACCCAATACCTTTCCCTTGCCCGACTACATTCCAAAGCCTCCTAATTTACAGCAAATATCTATGTTAATTTTTTAGCATACATTTTTCATTCTATTTAATAATAATTTTTCAATTGTTCTATTTCTCTTTTATTTATATATATTTTATTTGACAATCAACAGCCAAAACTATATACTTAGAATGGCAAACGAGAAAAATTAATAATCTTAGTTACTTTTTTAACAATATTGTCAAATGTTCCTGCTTTATTTTAGCAGGTCAAATATAAATAATTTTAGGAGGATTATTATGTCAACAAAAGCTTATTACAAACATGACGAAATCGGACCTGGTAAACCGGGTTTTGCAAAAACACGTTCCATTATTGAAGCAGCTTTCTACGGAAACAATGTAATCAAAGTTAACACTTTAAAGGAAGCTTACAATCTTGCTAAAAACTCTCCAGGTACCGTTGTTACTGATATGCCTGTATATAAGGGTGAAGAATTTGGTCTTGAAAAAGATGCTAAAGTTCTTTTATTTAATGATGGTTCCATCACAGGTCGTTATGCCGCTGCAAGAAGAATTGCCGGCGAACCAAATGTCGACTGCGATGCTCTAGATAAACTTGTAATGGATGCTGTTTATGATACAAGATGGAAAAAAATGTATCATGCAGAAGTATTCATCGGTTTAGACCCTGAATTTATGGTAAAAGCTCACTTATTAATTCCAGAGGGCGAAGAAAATATTATGTATTCCTGGATGTTAAACTTCCAGTATATGTCTGACGAATACGTAAAAATGTACAAAAATTCCCGCCCAATTGGCAACGAACCAGATATCTATATCTTCTCCGATCCTCAATGGAAAGGAACTGACCGTACAGACATCTGCGAAGGAAAATGTTTATCTTACTTCAACACAGGAACAAACTGTGCCGCTATCCTTGGAATGAGATACTTCGGAGAACATAAAAAAGGAACTCTTACAATCGGATGGGCAATTGCCAACCGTAACGGATACGCTTCCTGCCACGGCGGACAAAAAGAATATACTTTACCAGATGGCAAAAAATATGTTGCATCTGTATTTGGTTTATCCGGCTCTGGTAAATCCACAATTACTCATGCAAAACATGGTGGAAAATATGGAGTAACAGTACTTCACGATGATGCATTCATTATCAATACAGAAACATGTTCTTCCATTGCTATGGAACCTACATATTTTGATAAAACTGCAGACTATCCAATCGGATGTGAGGACAACAAATATCTTTTAACAGCACAAAACTGCTCTGCTACATTAGACGATGAAGGAAAATTAGTTCTTGTAACCGAAGATATCAGAAATGGTAATGGACGTGCTATCAAATCCAAATTATGGTCACCAAACCGTGTTGATAAAATTAACTCCCCAGTTAATGCTATCTTCTGGATTATGAAAGACCCTACAATTCCACCTGTTGTTAAATTAAAAGGTGCTTCCCTGGCTTCTGTAATGGGTGCCACTTTGGCAACAAAACGTTCCACAGCAGAGCGTCTTGCTCCAGGCGTAGACCCTAATGCATTAGTTGTAGAACCTTATGCAAACCCATTTAGAACTTATCCATTAGTAAATGATTACGAAAAATTCAAAAAATTAGTTGCTGATAAAAATGTTGATTGTTATATCATCAATACAGGTGACTTTATGGGTAAAAAGGTCCAAAAAGAGGACACATTAGGTATTATCGAAGCAATTGTTGAGGGAAAAGCCGAATTTAAACAATGGGGTCCATTCTCTGACATTGAAATTCTTGAATGGGAAGGATTTGTACCAGACTTAAATGACCCAGAATATGTAAAACAATTAAAAGCCCGTATGAATGACCGTGTTGAATTTGTTCGTTCTAGAGATGAAGTAAAAGGTGGCTATGATAAGCTTCCAGCAGATGCTTTAGAGGCAATTCAAAAAGTTGTAAATGAATTAAACTAAGTTTCTTTACTATATAAGAACAGCAAAAGACGATGGAATAAGATGTCAACTAAATCATCTTATTCCATCGTCTTTTTAATCCGACTACCTTCTGTTCTTTCGTTTTCCACTTACCACTAAAATTTACTCTTCACCTTTGTGCTTCTTTATAATTTCTTTATATCTGCGTTCTGAAGCTTCCATCTCCTCATCATTTACACCATTGATTTGATTTTCTTCTGATTCAAATTCAATAAATAAATCAGCTAAATCATCGTTCGTAAATAACTTCTTATCTTCCATTACAAATTCCTCCTTCTCTAATTGTACCTTCTAAAATAACCACTTAAATTGGTAAGTGCCTTAACTAAAACTTTCTGTTCCTGTTCGTTCAAACCTTCCAATGTGGCAGTAACCATCTCTTTGTGAAACGCTTCGTGATGATTGTAAGCACTGACTCCTTTATCACTCAAAGAAAGCAGTACAACCCTTCTGTCCTCTTCGCTTCTAATTCGATTAACATAACCTTTCTTCACAAGATTGTTAATTGCAATCGTCAGTGTACCAACCGTAACTTTTAATTTTTTAGCAACCGTTGACATATTTTTCGGCTCTTCTTTTCCAATTGCCTCGATAATATGCATATCATTATTTGATATATCTTTAAATTCGTCTGTTATTAAAACTCTCTGTTCAATCTCCATGATTTCATTAAATAACGATACCAGCACATCATTTATTGTATGATAAGCGTCCATCAAATCACCACCTGCTATCTCCATCTATTCGTTCTCTTTCTATTTATTCATTTTATCTATAATCTCCACATTTATAATAAGTATACAACATCTTAAAAATATGTTCAATCATTTCCCAAAAACAAAGTTTCGATTATTCAGACTTATCAACTTAACAAGTTTTATAAAATGATGTAAAAATTTTCCATTATTTAATAATTAAAGGGAGGATATAGAAAAACTATGAACAAGTACACAATTAAACATGCTTTAAAATTAACAGGGAACCAAAAAAAAAGTCTAAAAAACACTAAGTGTATTCACACACAAAAAATAGGTCAAAAAAATAAACAGAACCGGTTTCAAAATCAGACCACTAACTTTGAGACCGGTTTAAAATTTTATTAATCCAAAATCTATTTCGTCATAATATGAATAATTTTCTTATCTGTTTCCTTCATTCCATCACGTGCCAGAGTTCCTACATTGGCAATGGTATTTTCCACGCCATGAGAAACAATCCCATCACCGCCAACAAATTCCTGTCCGTTTTTATACATCTGGAATCCAAGAATCCCTGCCTCTACTGCTAACGCAATTTTAGCAGCACAAGAAGATTTTGCACCATCACAAATTGTTCCCGAAAGAATAGCAACTGAGTTTACAATTGTATGAGAAATTTCATCATACCCGCCTCCGTGTAAATAGGCAATCCCTGCACCGCTTCCACAGCCAGCACTCACTGCACCACAATAAGCCGACAACCTTCCAATTCCTGTTTTCTGATGAATGGTAACCAAATTAGATAGCACTAATGCACGATACAATTTTTCTTCCGATATATTCAATTCTTTTGCAAATTCAATCACGGGTACAGAAGATGTAATTCCCTGATTTCCACTGCCTGAAACGATAATAACCGGCAATTCACATCCATTCATTCTTGCATCAGAAGCTGCTGCTGCCATAGCTTTCGCCCTGTTTGTAATCGTATTTTCATTATTTTGTAAAATAACCTTTCCAATATTAGCACCATAGGAATTGTTTAATCCTTCCTCAGCTATTTTCATATTATACTCAATTTGCCGTTTTATCACATCACGTACATCATTCAAGTCAACTGTATTTGCAAATTCAACAATTCCTTCAATTGTAAGAAGACTTCTATCCGTCAATCCTTCGTCCTGATGTTCTTCAAATTCAACCTTTTCTTCAATTACACCATTTTTCTCGACTAGTACAATATTGGTATGGTAATTTACAATTCTTACCTTAGCATAGCTTTTTTCTTTCCAAACGGTTATAATAATGTCAAAAATAAAATTACTATCAGAAGGTTTCACTGTAATTGGACAGGTTTGTTTGTATTCTAAAATTTTCTGTCGCTGTTCTTCTGTAACTTCAGAAATTACCTCAAGCTGTTTTTTAGCATCCCCTGCAATAATGCCTGCCGCTGCTGCCGATTCAATGCCCTTTAATTTTCCTGTGTTTGGAACAATAACACTTTTGACATTTTTAATAATGTTTCCACTGGCTTCAATCAATACTTTATCTGGAACTGCTCCGAGTGTCTGCCTTGCAACAGCTGCACCATAAGCAATTGCAATTGGCTCTGTACATCCCATTGCTGGTATTAATTCTTCTCTTAAAATATCTACATAGGTCTGGTATCGCTTATCTTCTGAATTCATGTTCAAGCTCCTCTTTTTTCATTCTGCATTATCCTCACACCTATTTCGTCTACAGTTTCTATCAATAATATAGATAGTATAATTCGGTCTATTTTATCTGTCAATTGAGAAAATTTATTCTTTGCGATAACCAGCAGGTAAATCGGTTGCCAATTTTTAAGCAAGTAAATGAGCAATTGCAAGCAATACATAGACATGTAATGGATAATATACATAAAACAAATACTTCATACTTCTGCCTTTTTGATTATTATAGAACAATAAAAAAGGTAGCGCAGCTATCATAAACCATTGATTATTTATCATAAATAAATTCGCGACTGTAGCTCCACCTGTGACCGCAGATATGAAAAAAACTCCAGAAACAATAGTATAAAAAATGATTAAAGCCTTTTTATTCTGTAAACAATAATAGAAACCAACTCCAAGAATAATCCATATATATGACCCTTCCGCTAACATAGGTGTAGGAATTATAGTTGTAATTACAAGAAAAATAATATTAAAATGTGGAATTTCTAATGTTTGGGGCATCGCCATAAGACCAAGTACGACTCCAGATAATAATATCGGAATAATCAATAACAGAATCCCTTTTATCACTTGTTTCGGATTTTCTCTACCTTTCGAAATTGTTTCTAAAGAATACAAATAATAAACAATAAAAAACATTGTACTAAAAATACTATTAACAATCATTGCACCATTTGGATGTTCAAAATATGTATTTGCTATATAATTTCCTACATTCATAAAAGCCGCCCAAAAATACAGTCTTTTCATATAAGCAATTTTATCATGCGTATATCTATATCCATTTGCACACATAAAAATAAAAATTGGTGCTGCCAGTCTTCCAATTAAATGAAACCAAAATGGAATTTCTATAATGCCTCCTAACATATAGCCAATGTGGTCAAATGTCATAAGCAATAATGCTATTATTTTTAATTGAAATGAATTCATCTGCATAACCTCCGAAATCTTCTTTTAAACTACAAATCTACTATAGCAATTTTATAAAAAAGATTCCTTCGATTTAGCTTACATAAAGCTTACATTTTTGTAAGGATAATTGCTTTGTACTCAAAACTATCTGAAAACACTGTAATTTACAGGTTTTAAATGTATTTGTATATTTTTAACGTGCTTATATTTATATACAGTTTTATACACTTTT
>NZ_VUMT01000033.1 GCF_009696045.1 Velocimicrobium porci
CGCCGATGAGGCTGGTGTAGAAGGTTTTTATATCTTCTAAACAGTGTCGTCTATTTCCCATGCCCGCCTTTGTGCGGGCTATTTTCATCCAAGCGTTTAACGAAAGTCGAACTTTCCTATAAAGTAAAAAAATAGCCCAGAACATTGCATTTTTGCAACATTCTGAGCTAAAAAAATTTACTCAAACTCTTTATGTCCCATAATCTAATTAACTTATTTTGTTTAAGTTCCATCCAAATATGGGGCATATTTTTATATAAATTACAATGATTATTTCGACCTACTGAATGGTTGTTGCCAAACTGTTGCCATGTAAATATTATAACTTGAACACACTTTTGAAGCAAGCATTTTTATTCGCAATTGAGACAAATATAATCGCCACAATTTCTGCAATCTACTCGTATTTCTTTTAATTTTGCTTCAATATCATCTGGGTCACTTAACTTCACTCTCTAGCAATTCAATGTCAATATCAGTGCTATCAAGATCAAAATTCATATTTCGAAGTTCTTGACCCCAATAAGCGATTTTCCCTATTGTAACTGGCGATACCTCTACCTCATTTCCACAATTTTCACATTTGACTATTACTTTCATTTTAACACTTTTTTACATTATTCATTATTATGTGATGCAAGATGCACTTCCTTGCTTTCAAACAACTTCTGTTCTTTTTTCACTTTTTGTAATGCATTATTTAAATAATCTCTAGCTTCCTTTAATTCAACATTACTTTTCATATCTGATTCAACAAAGCTTTCGATATGTTCCATTGTTTTATTAAAATTTTCTAGTATATCATTATACCTAGGTGGAATCATAACAATACAATTACCTATTTCTCTGTTAATAGCACAACATTTTTCATTACTAGATTTGCTTGTTTTTCCTGGCTTGTTTATCTGTGTAATCAAGTCAGATAATTCCGCATATTCCTTTTCCAAAATCGTAAAAATTCGATTTAATTCTTCATGTTCTTTAATGTCTAAGATATTCTTAATCCCTTTCTCTGTTGATTCAATCTTTGACTTAATAGAGCATATTTGCCACAATGCTAAAGGTAATCCAAGAATACTACATATACTTGAAATGTTAGATATTATTTCCCACACACTATTGCTCCTTCTTTAAATACGAGTATTTTGGCATATCTCCATACAAAGCCATAAATACTTCTTCCCATCTTCCTTCATCCATAAATCCCTTTGCAAATTCTTCACACATATGATAATCGCCATAATGATCAGGCAAAATTGCATACATTTTGTTTTCAAACTCACCATGTGAACAATGTTTTCCAGAATCTATTTTCTCTCGAAATTCATCCATTAGATTCATAATTGATTGATATTGTTTTCGTGTAATACCATACTCAAACATACTCCTATCAATACCTGTATTATTAAATAACAACTCCTGTCTGAACTCAATTAAATCCAAACGCTCTATAATCTCTTGCAATTCTTCACCATTCATTGTCATAATCCTCCATTTTTCATTTTTATATAATTTTTAATGTTAGCATCTAATTTGCACAATTTAAATGAGACAACTCTCTCAACCCTTGTTATAATAACATTTACGCGAAATTCATTATGTCATGTAAGTAAACCCATCACAATAAACAAATTAAGTTGGAGGCTATCAACTATCGAAAAGAACACCCTGATTTAACTCAGGTTGAATATGCCAAGAACCTCGGAATGAGCTATTAATCTGGTTCGTCAGGAAGCACAGCTTAGATATAACGATGGAGATATTCCTACCTTTGATTCTGGTTGCTACGAATAAGAACAAATAGAAATTAATCGTCTCAAACATAAACTACGAGATACTCAGGATTCACTTGATGTGTTAAAAAAGCCATCCACATTCTGAAACAAGATTAATAAAAGCTATCTATCTTTATCAAAGTTTCTACAAAGGCTTCTAAAGTCAACAGACGCCACATCTCTATCGACATTTATCTGATATGTCTTTGAATCCTCCTCTTCCCCCTCTCAATCTCCATGGACTATTTCCCCCAATATCATATAATGTACGCTTATTTCCTGGAATAAATCAATTTAACAAATTGACGATTAAAAATTTCAACATCACTCATTCTTTACATACTTATTTTTCTTTGTATATTTTCTCTTTGTTTCACAATGTTCTTTTATACTCAACCCAATAATTTCACCCAAGCGCGGAGGAACCGCATTTCCAATATGTCTAGCAACATTTTTTAACACGACCTCTTCTCCCTGCGGAACGAAAGAATAATTTGCTGGAAAAGTTTGAATCATAGCCCCCTCTCGCAATGTTAATGCTCGATCTTGCTCAGGATGTCCAAATCTCCCTGTTCCATAACCAATAAATTGCGTCGTTATTGTCGGTGCCACATCATCCCATCTCATTCTTCCATAAACTGAAGAATATGACTGTCCGCTGGCTTTTTTATGACAATTTAGCACAAGTTCTTCCGGCCAATCTCTCCAAGTTCCCCCTGGGATAGAATGTTGTATTCTCTCAAGATTTATATCCGATAAAGTTGCAGTAATATGTAAGTTATCCACATTATTTTGTACTCCTGCTGCTATTGGTGGCAAATTCCCAATAACTTGTCTTACTGTAACAGGTGTATTGTGCGTTGGTTCAATAAATTTGATTTTTTTCTTTTTTGATGCTAATAATAACAGTCTTTTTCTTCTTTGTGGCACTCCATAATCAGCTGCATTAACTACCTTATACGTTACATTATACTTTAATTCTTCTAACACTTTTACAAAATCTTTAAACACCTGTTCTGCTTCCAACTCTGGTACATTCTCCATTGATACAATATGTGGCTTAACTTCCCGAACAAGTCTACCAAACTGGTATAATAATTTCCAATCTTTATGTTTCTTTCTATTTTTTTTATCCTTTTGATGTCGAGAGAATGGTTGACATGGTGCACATCCGGCCAAGACTTTAATATCATAACCTCTAAGCAGTCTCTTAATCTCTTGTCCCGATATTTCCTCCACATTACGATTAATAAAAATAGCATTATTATTATAAGTATAAGTATACTCACAACTAGCGTCTAAATCATAACCAGCAACAACATCCAATCCTGCTTTTTCAAGTCCACATGTCAATCCTCCAACGCCACAGAATAAGTCAACAACACCATACGTCATTTTTCATCCACATCCTTTCCTCAAACGATTTTTACTAATGTCTCAAGATGTTTCAAATTTGACGCTCTGTCTTTTTTCTTGTAACCTAAATACTCGCAAATCACTTCTATCTTTTGTGCAAATATGTCGCATGATAACTTTGACATTGTAAGAATTCCAGATGAATCTCTACAACTAATATGCCATTGTGACTCGTCATCTAATGGATGTTCTGGTCTAAAATCAGCGATATTAAAAACCTTATGATTTATTTGGGTTATCCATGCAGCTCCGACCTCAGTCAATGCTCCCCATGATTTCTTTGTATTCTCACTAGTTACAAATATAATATATATTTTTTGAGTTGAATAACTATTTACAAAAAAGTCTCTTAAATAATCATATATTCCACTTTTTCCACTTGCAACCTCAGGAATACGAGCTCTCTCATCATCACAATTAGTATATATTATATCCTCCACAGGAACTCCATTATACAACAACATATTAAATACAATATCTGCAAGATCTTTATCTTTGTAAGTTTGGCTAATAAGGATTTTCTTTTTATTATTATCTACAACACTTTTCAATCCCAAATCTATGCTATTAGCATTCATTTCGTCCTCAACGATTTTCTGTATTTCTTCAATATTTTCTTGAGAAATATTCTTTATTTTTTTTGATAATTTATGTGCGACATTTGTTGATGACTTCTTCTTGAAATTATCTACCGATGTTCTAAGTTTCTTTTCATCTTCTTTTTGTTTTTCCAATTTTTGTTTTTCTTTTTCATTCTTACCAAGTGCTACAAATTTGTCTCTCATTTTTAAAATATCAGGGAGTAACACATTTCTTACTTGTTCGAGCACCTTTTGGTAACGAACATCATCTGATTTATATCCTTGGCGATTGCTTAATGCCATATCTGGCAGCTCTGTCAACTCAAATAAATCCACATGTAATTGTCCTACAACGAACACTTCATTCAACTTATTTTGCCCGACCGCCGGCAAGATATTAAACTCACCCATTTTATTATTTGCAAATAGCGAGATAAAATTATCAGGAAAATCAGTGATTTCTACCTTTCTTCCTCTCGTTGTTATATATGTTCCAATCCAACCTTTTATTTCTAAAGTATATTCTTTAAATTCTCCTTCTCTATTGAAAAGTGATAACGGAATTTTAATACTTTCTCTATTATCTAACAATTCAGAAATATTATTTGAGTAGCTTGTTTTAAAATAATCGTTCAGATACTTAAATTTTTCTCCCACAGTTATTAATGTTGATAATTCTCCAATCATTTCCTTATCAAAGCTACTTATAATTTCTTCGTCGTCACCTCTAATGATATGTATTGTAAACTCATCACTTACCATTGGAAATATTTTTAATAGATTTCTTTTAATTGCTTTTATTGTTGAATGCAACTTATACTGCGGATTGATCATCTCAATTGATGTTCCATTCCCATCAATCTTATCAAACAGAATTTTTTCTTCTTCTATTGGTTGTAATAACTTATCTTCATTTACCTTTCTTGATAACACAAATCCCGATTTCTCTGTATTGACCATTGTCTTCACCAGAACATTCTCAGATACAGATAATGCGGCAAGTTTACCAACACCTTTTCGTCCCATTTTCTTTCTTCCTAAATCTGTTACCTCGTCTTCTTTACTCTTTCTAGACACACGAGCTACATTTAAATACTTATCTATATCACCATCAGTATAAGACATTCCTTTTCCATCATCTTCAACTACTATGCTGTCTTTTTTATCAATCACATAAACATTATGAGCATCAGCATCATAAGCATTTGCAATTAACTCTGCAATAATATAATAAATATTTGTATATAAGCTAGGTCCCAACAATTCTAAAATTGCCGGGTCAATATTAAGTTTATACTCTTTTGTACTCATATGTCTTCACCTCGTATAATTTGCTATAAAAACCTCATAATCTACCATGATTTTTGAGTATGACCAACCTGTTTGAAAAAAATCTGACTTTTAATAATTATATCCTCTATCAAAATCATCTAAATTTTCTCTCGGAACCGTTGCCCTAACAGCTGTTACTGAATCAGGGAATCTATAAAATGTATAAAAATTCCCCGTCGGATCATAATATTGCGTAAACGCATGATTATAAACTAAATTTCTTACATAGTCAGTTACACTCAATCTATCATCTCCTGACAGAACAAACGAACGACGCAATCCATCTGGAAGCCTGCTTTTATTTACCCGGCTTTGTAATTTACCTTGTCCTGCCCACGCTCCACTTCTATCATTATCATGAGTGTATACATCTACCAATGCAGGATTTTTAGCTAAATAACCCAATGTTTCATAATATTCCGCCTCATCATGAAAATGCAAACCAATGCCTGTTCCCCAATCTAACTGTACCATACAAATTCCTCCTATTCTTCATTATCCTCTATAATCTGCTTTAGTTCTTCCACTGAAACAATATAGCTTTTAAACCTATGTAACATTCTATGACAATTTGAACATACACATATCAAATCAGTTTCCGGATTAACAACTATTTCTTCATCAAGTTCCGACAAGGGCTTAATATGGTGAACTTCAATATAGCCTTTACCTAATTGCCCATATTTTTCTTCAAAATCAAAACCACATATCATACACTTTGTCCCATGTATTTGTATAGCAGCTTCACGATTCTTGGCACTACGTTCATATTTAGTTGTATAATATACTGTTCTTCGTCCTTCTGTTTGATGTTCTATTTCCTCATGTTGTGATTCGTCACTTAAGTTTATATCATATCTAGATGCTTTCCGTACTCTTCTTACAACTTCGCAATTCCAATGATAGCCCCTATAAAAGTCGTTCTCATATTCTTCTGGAACTGTATTAAGGACTTTTTCAAGAGACTCTTTATACAACCTCTTGGTAAAATCACTTCCTGTAGGATCAACCTCTTTTGTAAAACAATGATTTTCTTTAAGGTTTCTTACATACCGAGTCTCACTAATTCTACCATCAGTGCTTGTTTTGAAAGCATTACGCAAGGATTCCGGTAATGAATCAATATCTACATTACGTAAAGACATTCTTCCTTGACCTGCCCATGCACCTGCTTTATCATTACTTTCTGTATAGATTCTTATATACTCATCATCTTTAGACAAAAATCCTAATGTTTCATAGTAGTCCTTTTCGTTATCAAATTTTAAAACATTTCCCCAATCCAATACCATAAAATTTTTTCCCTATCCTCTGATTCCTAATTCTTTTGCTATTCTTTTTACCTGCTTTACAAAACTGTCTTCTTTACGTTCATCTGACATATCTTTTTTCGGTGTCACAGACCATCTATAAATCTGTTCAATACTTCCGTATCCTCTTTTAAATAATCTCGCATACTTTACACAATTCTCTTTTGTAGGTGCAGCAGATAAAATTATCTTTAATTCCTCATCCGTCCACTTTTCCCCCTTATTTGTGATATCTCTTTTTGTTTCATTTTCTTTTTCGTAATCCACGAGCAAATTATGTACTAATACCATTTTTTCATCATAAGTAATATCATCAACATCATTATCTAACGCCGCAAATAAATTCTCTTTAAACTCTTTTCTTTTCATAGCTGGTCTCCTTATTCATAGTACTTTTCAATTCTGTTTAGCAAACCCTCAAAATCCATTTCTTGAACTTCAAAAAACTCATCGGTTTCTAATCCAGTATTTAGCACTGTTTGATATAAATAAAAATCATAAATTATCGGCTCATGCTTTTTTCCAAGCAAATTATCCCTAATTGCTCCAGTCTTTGCTATCAAACACAAATATTGATATGCCCTGTCAATATACTGCGTATTATTATTAGGATGAGCGTATGTAAAATGCTGCGTAGGTGTTAATGCTATCAAGTTTTCCAAATAATCTGCAATTGACGGAAACTCATTAGCCGGGAAAATATGATGCATCTGAGTTGCCGGGTCCATAATATGTCTTTCATCGAACACCTCTGTTTTACCCTCACGATACATATCATTATATCTACGCAAATTTCGCTTGGCACGATTAATACGATATGTAGTCATATAATCATTGTCTGGCTTAGGCAAAGTATCCTCATACTCAACTCTTGTCATATCTTTCGGTTTCTCTGATAAAATATCTCTCCAGTTTCTCTGATTATACATAATCATATCCTGTGTAATAATATCCTTGGATAAATGACCTCTTTCAGTTCCGCATTTTTTATATTTACATGCCAGTGGATTTAACACTTTTGTAAAAATACGGCCACATTCTGTTGCACCATTAATTGGTGTATTCTGTATTGTAAATGATGTATAAGCATCTTTTAATTCTTTGAAGCTGTTCTTATCTTGTAAGCGAAAAAAGTATTCAAACATTCTATAAAGGCCACTATCTTTAAGTACTTTTTCAATATAGAGACAAAGAAAATTATAACTGTTTCTCTCCCTAAAACTTATATATTCCAACAATTCTTGATTAACAATGGAATACCTATATCCTCGCCCACCTTTTTCCCCACGAATAATTCCAGCAGCATCCAATAATTTAATAGGTTGACCAAAATATTTATCGTATTCATTTGAAGCTTTTTCTGTAGGATCCGGTTTACTAAAAATCTGCTGAACATTCTCTACAGTATAATCACTATACCAAATATCATTTACTGTAAATGTCTTATCAGGGGTATTACTCGTGTATTCCACAATGCAGTCTGATACTAGACACACAACATCCATTGTACATTTTTGGTCTATCCAACGTCCGTTATGTGTCTTTCTAACATCATAATCATGTTCATCTAAAAATCTTTGTATAGTTTCATTATCCATTACAGCACTCCTTCAATACTCCATAGAAAAAAACACTCGTGGCATCTACATTTAAAGAACGTGTCTGATAATTCCTTGCAATCTGATAAAACTGTCTATATTCATCAGTTGAGAAATATTCCATTTGTTCCTCTGATAATTCCAAATCTTCCTTGGGTATCAATACAGCAACAGAACCATTCACAACTACGTTCTCCGTATTACGCATCACCCTTGGCTTATATGTCATATTGGGTGTCAAATACACATTCGGATTTCCTACATACTTATATGCACTTAAAGCCTCTGCCGTAGTCTTTTTAATATAGGAATCATACCCTGGTATATCAACAATTTCTTTTCCATCATCACTAATATTCCTAGACTTAATTACTCTCAAACAATCTTTTTCATTTTTTTGCGTTGTATTAGAATTAGTAATCTGTCTATCTCTAAAAACAGTAAACTTATCAAAATCAAGTCTCTTAGAAATACTATCAAAGAAATCATCTCTGTAAATTATCCAATATGGATATGCGTTATCCGTAATATATTTTTGATTTTGGATAATACTTTTCTTTAATGTCAACGATTCCACTTTTGTATTCTTAGGTTGACCAAGTGTATCAATAAACATACATATAGTTTCAACCAGTACACCCTTGAATCCATTTTCACCATAATCCTGAATACAATCTATTTTCTTTCCAGAAAGCAACTCTCTAGTAGTACTAAACTCTGGCGTATTCAACACTGCTTTCGGCATTATCATCACAACATAATCCGCAATAGATATTGCCTTTTCCAAAAAAAATTCAAAAGTATTAGTTGTATCTTTGTTCACATTATTCTTCAAATACTTTTTTGCTTCTTTTGCTTTTAATTTCGAAAATGGTGGATTACCAATTACTAAATCATACCTTTTCTTAAAATCATACAACAATGTGTCTGCATGAATAAAATTCATTTTTACATTGGACGGTATTCTTTGTTTTTTTAATAGTAATTGCAAAATTTGTAAATTGTTTTGATCAATATCTACTACATCAATATTGACATTCTTAATTCCCTCATACTTCTTGAAAATAAATGGTAGAAAATTACCAACTCCAACAGATGGCTCCAACACACTAATTTCATCTTTCTCGAAATCAGGAAGCTGCTTATAAATTTCATTTACAATAAATTTATTTGTATAGTACGCCGCATTATTTTCTCTTTTAGAATTAGTTAACTCTGCAATTCTTGCCAACGAAGCACTTCCCAAATTAAGCGGATTATTCATAATAAAATCAATTAGTTTTTCTGCCTCCTCCAATTTACACTCTTCTATTGTTTTATTTATCATTGCATTAGTAAAATGCTCTTGTTCCATAAAATTCCTTATATTACAAGCAATTTGGAAAAATATCTCAGTAGGAACAGCCTCCCCAATACTCTGCCTAATCTTTATTTCTTCTCTTTTGAGTAATGCCTTTTTACTTTTTTCTGGCAATGCATTAAGTTCTTCTAAGGATTTATCAATCCACCGGAAATCACTAGGAATTGTCATAATCTTCATCAGCTCACGAATTGAAAAAACTCTATCTTCTTCTGGATGAACTGTATTTTGACTTGCCAATTGATCATTCCTTGTGTGAATACAGGGAGCAACTTTGTCCCAAAACTGACGAGTGTATTTATCTCCGTTTTTCCGTATATTAGGAACAATCTTCCCATTAACAACCTTATGAGGGCGTTTCAATTCATCTTCATTATCAAAAGCACTCTCTCCTTCTTTTAAATCATGTATCCAACAACGCATTTCTTCTGGGTATGTTCTGAATGCATGGTAAAAATCAGTAGCACAGATTTCTCCCCATTCAAGCTTTGGCATATTACCAATTACTTGCTTTAAAGTCATTTCCTCCACATATGTAGGATACAATTCAATAGGTGCAACATGTTCCGACATTTCTTTACTGACACCAATAACAACCGTACGTGTTCTTGATGAATTAGAACCATAGTTCTTGAAATTAAGAATCCTACTAACAATAATATACTTGTTACTTAACTCTTCATAAATCACATCACCTATTGCTTTAATTGTTCCATCAGGAGCAGTACATCCGGTTTTCATAAAGGCAGCTACATTTTCAAAAATAAAAAATCTTGGATTAATCTCTTGTATTAGATGTATAGACTCTACTACCAAACTATTTCTAACAATCTCATTTTCAGCCTTTTTATGATTAGCAACGGACATCCCCTGACAAGGTGGTGTTGCAACTAAAACATCTACCTTATCATTCCCCAGTTTTTTCCATCTATTTATCTCCGCAAAAATTTTCTCCTTAGTTTGATCTGTAGTTATATCATCGCAAATGTATCCAGACTCAAATCTACATTTATTATTGAATTTTTGAACATTCAGTCTTCTTTCTATTAGCTCATTTGTAGCTATACACTCAAATCCTGCTTTCTTAAATCCAAAGCAACCAACTCCAGCACAACTAAAAAGACTTATATATGTTAATGTTTTATCTTTTAACATTCCAACGCACCTCGTTTACTATGATTATTTTTTCTAGCATCCTCAGGTTTTTCTGAATCATATGGAATAAGCCATGTTTTTCCTTTTTTCACAACACCTACTATTCGACCTTGCTCACATAATACAGCAATTCTTCTCGAGGTAATTCCCCACTTTTTTGACATCTCTATTGTGGTTAAATATTCCATGTTTCTCCTCCTTGTCCTATACATTATATTATATTCATTTATCTGAATAATTACAAGCGTTTTTCACCAAACATTCGTTCGTTCTTTTTTGCCATGATGTGTATTTTTAAATTCTAGTTTTGCCCCAATGCAAATTTAAAACTTAAAAGAATTTTTATGTAAAGAACAGATATTTTTAGTCAATATAATACCTGTCCATCTTGTCAATAATTCTGTTTACCTACTCCTATTCCAACATTTTTCATTGTTGTAATAATTCACATTCTGTTCCTCAACCGGCTTCTTATCCGTCGCATCCACAACGCTCATATAATCATCATACAGTTCCGAACTATACATTTTCACATTAAGCTCTTTTAACACTAATGAATGTAGTTTCATATCTGCTTCTAAATCATCAATAGAAAATTGGAATAGCTCTACTTTCACCTTTACCGGCACATTGTCATATCTGCCATAATTATTACGAATAACAGTTGATATTTCTTTTGCCCTTTCCTCGATAGTTAATGTTCTTTCAACAACCGGTTCAATGACAGCCACCTCTTCTACTGTTGATTCCAGTATTGAAATATCCTGAACCTCAAGAGCTTCTGCCAGCTTCTTTTCAGTACCTATTGTTTCTTCTATTTCTTCTGCCGCCTCTACCACTACAACATCCCGAACGTTTCCAACCGATTCCGCAGGCATAGCACTTTCACGTTCCATCATTTCACTGAATTCCCAGAAAGAAAGAATAGGTTCTTTTACCTGCTGCAAAGTAAGTGCAGACGCCTTTCGATACCTTATCTCCTCTAAATAGTTCAGATATTCCCACTTGTGCGGATATACTACCCCATCAATATTATTGAGAGTATCCTTCCATAATTCATGCGCCTTCTTGCAAATTTCCTCCTGCAGTTCTTCAATCTGCTTTCGTTCGAATTCTTCTTTCTTCAAAATCGGTATAGATAACTCTTCCAATGTTTTGGAATCATAATCAGCAATCTTCTCTGCCATCAGATACTCCGCATACTCAGGATTCCAACTCTCAGAATCAGAATTTGCCATAAAATACTCATATTGAATACCATTTCGTTCAAATGCCAATTTTCTCTTTTTCTGGGACAATTCTTCTTTTCTCTTCTGTTCTGCTCTTTCAGCCGCCGCTTTTCGTTCTGCTTTGATTCTGGCTTTTTCTCTTGCTTCAGCCTCCGCCTTAGCTTTAACCTCTGCAATCCGCCTAGCTTCTTCTCTTGCCTTTTCTTCTGCAATCCTCTTAGCTTCTGCAGCAGCCCTTTCCTTGATAGCAACATCAATTCGTTCCGTCAGTTCAGCTTTTCCATACCCATCTCCAAGCTTATTACCACGGATTCCCCGCTTCATATCCGGCATGGTAAATGTTACTGCTTTATCCGTTACACGAATCTTCCAACCATATATATTGGTCAGACATTCCACCAGCTGTTCAAATGATTTTACTGCCGGTATCAGCTTATCAATGGTATTTCGTATCAGCTCTTTATTTGAAGTCGTTCCAACACCATCCTTAGCATTGGATTTCATTAATCGTTTCTCTACCCAGTAATCATCACGATGCTTTTTTGTAAGAAGATCCACCTGCTCGTATCCCTGAATCAGACATTTTCTCATTACCCACTTTTTAGCATAATGCATCATTTTTCCTGTACTTCTATGCTTACATCCCTGCTTCCATTCACAGGGTTTATAGTGCCACGTCTCCTGTTTCCCTGCGTATTTCCTTACGGAATTTAACACAATATGGACATGCATATTTTTGCTGCCATGATGGCCATCCGGATGCGCTGCAATTACTGCCTGATGCCCCGGAGCAAAGACAGATAACCATTCTTTTCCGAATGCAAGTGCCTCATCCATCGTTATATTATCGGTGGGATCAAAGGATATAATATAATGATGTGCTTTCACATCCTTCACTGCATTATTTTTTCCATAGAAACGATTCGTCTCAATGCATTCTGCTCCAAAAGTATCCACCTCACAGTTCACACCCTCAATCAGATACTCTTCCCGTTCCATAATCCTTCCTTTTTCATTGAGAATCGGTTTGTTTGTGTATTCATCAAACTGACAGGTTAGATATTCTACAGCAGATGAATAATAACGGTTCTTAACCGGAATATGCTTTAATATAGCCACTTAATCACCCACTTTCTTTGCCGCTTGCTGTACTTTTTGTTTTCTTTTGATATTTCTTGCCACAGGCTACATCCTCAAGTGCCGGTAAAATCCGAAACTTCAAATTCAAAAGCTCCCTGCAAGCCTCTCTAACTTCGCCTCTAAGAGTATCCGATATAAATCCCTGGTTGAAACACCTTGCAATCTGGTTCAAATTTGAACCAATCTTTCCAAGCTGCATAGAATATTCCTGTAAAAGTGTAGTATCTCCATAACACGGAAGACGTCTTCCAAGAGCACTTCTCCTGATAAACTCCGATGTGGTAAGACCTGTCTTTCTTGCCTTTTGTTCAATGATTGCCTTATCCTTTTTGGATATACGCATCTCGATACGTGTCATTGCTTCATTCTTTTTATCTGTATCTTTTACCATAGTGTTCAATTCTCCTTCCATTGATGATGCAGAAATTAAAGTCATTTCACTTTATCTGCTTGGTTAACAGTTACAATTTTTATTAATGCCGGATACGGCAATATTTTTCGCCGTCGCTGTTGCTCCTCCCTCCGGTTATACGCTCGCTCCCCTATGGTCACTCACGAATAACTCGCTTCGCTCGTGATACACTCCACTGCGTTTCGTGGATATCGTAAACCAAGAAATGTTCCTGCACCACAAAACAGGCTATTCGCCAGTGGTGCATATGGGGAAATTTGTTAAACACTTTGTCTTACAGAAATCATCTATATTCCATTTCCTATTGAAATCTTCCAATAGCCATTGCATCTTTTTACACAAGAACTCGATTATTCCCTGATGCAAGCCGACTAAAGCCGGCGGGTGCTCCATTAAAGTCGCAATTAGTAGAGCAAGTTCCGCCCTGTGTGTACACAGGGCAGGACTTGTTGGGGATTGCATCCCCAAGCCCCAGCCATCCCCGCCTGTGAGCAAAAAAATCCAGCTTTTTTAAGCCGGATTTTTCACTCTTCGGCTTGACACTCCACGTAAGACATTTCATCCAACTCAAATTGTTCCAATAAAAAACTGCCTTACATTTTGGTTGACAATGAACCTTTTTGTAAGACAGTCTGGCTAACACCTTTATAAGTTTTTCTCTTATTTTTTTGATTAATCCTCATCATCAAACAAACTTCCTAGAGCATTTCTTGTATCATCATCCATAGATTTACAATTATCCGCCTCAAGGTCTTTAACCTCAGCAGCTTGTGTTTTTTCCGCCGTACAACTACTTATGGAATCTAATGCAGCTACAGACGAATATAATTGTTGTGGATATGCCACCTGTAACGGATTCTGAGTTTGTCCAATCATTGCAAGAGAACCGGCAAACATTTGATTTACCATAGATTGCATCACTTCTTTTACAGTATCCGAAAATATTTCATTTTCTTTTGATATCGCCTTCTGAATTTCATATTGCATTTTCTGATAATAGTCCGCTTCTTTATTACCATGAATGACAGATAGCAATGCTGATTTGACGAGGGCAGTTTGCCCACCCTCCTCAGCTGCATTTGCATCTAACCATTCCATAATTTCTCTATCCTCTGCATGTTTCGGATTCAAACGAAAGGTGATAGAATTTTTCATAGTGCCTCCTATCCGATATTATCTGCAAGATAACGATACCCAATTGCATTTGCTTTCACATCTGTAACATATTGAATATTCATACCCTTAGTTCTTCCGAACTTTTTCATCACGCTGGCACCACCGCCCACATAAATGATGTTTTCATGCTTCAAATCCACCTTGATTTCCCTAAGCTTTGCTTCAACATTATCAGCATATTCCTGCAAGCCTTTTTCGATAATTGGGATAAACTCATCATTTACACTGGTAATATTCCCTTTAATATAATCTGTAATATCTTCTTCAGGAATTTCACAATGCACTTTTGGGAGCCCCTCCTTTTTAATTCGTTCAAAGGCTGTGATAAGTCCCACTTCATAGGTGTAGGCATCCTTATCCATCGGCACCTTATCCTTTACACTCAGAACATCCATTGTCCATGAACCTAAATCCACACATCGAAGTCTGTTCATATCTCCCATACGATTTGCAATCGCCGCATAACACTGAGCATAGATTTTCACCTTATCCAGATAAAAACAATAATGCACACCCTCAAAGGTAAAGGAAAGCTGTTCCTTGTGCCATAGATATTCACGAAATGCCTTTCTCTCTGCACCAAACATTGTAAGCGGTACACCGGCATATAGTTCAACATGCGTTGTCTTTTCAATCCTCTGATAACTAAGCTCCTTTGCAATTCCTGCAAGCGTCAGAAGAAAATAATTATCGTTTTCTGTCTTAGTTGCCTGTTTTCCCATTCTACCCTGACCGATAATATATTTCCTGCCACGATACTCTAATAATCCATTATTAGTAAGCGGCGTATAATCTACCGGTGTAACAAGATTCTCCATAAAAATGTGTTCTCCTTTAATAGAGCTCCATCCATGGTCTAATGCTATTTTAACCGGCGTGCTTACATCCATATGCTCTCCTTGCATAATAAGTCCATCAACTGCGTAGTAGTTTGTATTTCTTCCTTCTGTCATAATTGCCTCTCTTTCCTTGAATAAATATTCAATATTTTAATGAAACTGATTTACAATTTCAGCAAAAATTATCTCTTCTGCCATCATTCTGGCTTGTTCTCTAAGCTTCCACACTTCCATTGTAGAATCTGAATGCTCCACTTTACCTTTTAGATATTTATCTGTAATCTCATCAAGAATCCTATATGCTTCTTCGTTTACTTCTGCAGCTTTCTCTCTTAATCTGCAACATCTTTTTAGGCTGACATATCTCTGAGGATATTCTGATTTCATATATTCCATCCAAAAAAGTCCATACTTTCCCACATCGACATGCTCTTCTTCCATAGAAATTAGTGGATAGAAGATTCCATCTCTTTCTTCATACTGCCCACCCATTCTTTCAAACATTGATACTTCCTCTGTGGTTTGCAAATTGCCAGACTCCACGGTATCTGCTATAATTGTCTTGTTATACATATGGGAAGGTTGCTCACCGGCTACGCCAATAGCCGGAATCCGAGCAGCCTTTTCTTTTTGCTTATCCGTCATACTCATTTACCATTCCCTTCATAATTTTTGCCACCATTTCCACCACAATCAAAAGCTCCTCATTATCATCGCTGACGGATTCCAGACGTTTGAGTTCCTCATATATCTGTGTCATTTGATTCTTCAATGCCTTGAATACCTTCGGATTTCCCTGAACAACTACCTCACGATTTAATAATCTTCGCAGGATATAATCCTGCTTTGCAAGTCCGGATAATTCCACTAAATCATCTAACAACTTTGCTTCTTCCTCAGATACTCGAAATCCAACATTGCGATTTCTCCATCTGCCTTTAGCATCTAAACTTTTCTCCATATTGTTACGCCTCCTTCGTCATTCTCTCAATTTCCAGTTTCTCAGCCATCTCATTTTGCACAGTCGGGAATAAATGTGCATAGCGATAAGTAATTTTCTCTGTTTCATGCCCCACACGCTTCCCTATAGCTAATGCACTAAATCCCATATTGATAAGAAGAGAGACATGGCTATGACGTAAATCATGAATTCTGATTTTTTTCACACCCGATGCCTTACAGCCTCTTTCCATCTCATGACCAAGATATGATTTTGTAAAACTGAACATTCTCTCACTTTCACCTATCTCATAAAACATTCCAAGATAATCTTTAATCTCATCACACAAAAATGGTGGCAAAGTAATAATTCGATTACTTTTTACCGTCTTAGGTGTCGTAATAATATCCTCCCCCTTCGAGCGATGGAATGTTTTATTGATTCGCAATGTCTGCTTTTCAAAATCAAAATCGCTTGGCGTAAGTGCCAGCAACTCTCCTGAACGAATTCCCGTCCAATATAAAAGCTCAAAAGCATAATAGGAACGCGGCTTGTCCATCATTACCTCTGCAAATTTTAGATACTCTTCTTTCGTCCAAAATTGCATCTCCTTTGGTACCTCCTTACCAATGGTTCCTGCCAGTGAGGACGGATTCTTCGGAAGATTGTAATATTTCATCGCATGTGCAAATATTGCTGTAAGCTGAGCTTGTATCGTTCTTAAATAGTCCTGAGAATATCTTTCTTCCTTTCCTTCATTCTTAAAGGCTGCCAGAAGCTCATTCTGCCATGCAATCACATCTCTAACTTCAATTTCATCAATCTTACGGTCTGCAAAATATGGTAAAATCTTTGTTTTTATGATATGACTTTTTGTCTCCCAGGTACTCTGCTTTAATCTTGATGCCTTATCCGCTTCATATATCTCATAGAAACTGCCAAAGGTCATATCAAGCTTCGCCTGAGACTTAAGCATCATCTCATGTTCCCAGGCTACTGCTTCTCGCTTTGTTTCAAAGCCGCGTTTTTGTGTCTGCTTTCGTTTTCCTGTGATATCCGTGTAACGGTATATCACTCGCCACTTGCCGGTGGCATTGTCTATAAATGTCAATACAAAAATGTACAAAAGTTCCAAAATAATAATGTACAACTTTTTTAATTTTCAGTCTGGATATGATCTTTAAGCCGATATGATTTTCCGGATATTGTAATTACATGTGCATGAT
>NZ_VUMT01000034.1 GCF_009696045.1 Velocimicrobium porci
GGAAGGTTTGCGTCTGTTGTATACCGAAGTATAAGCATTATCGACAGTAGGCAACCCTACACAGTAGGCTGGGAACCAGCCGAACTCAACGCTTGTGGACATTGTGTAAGACTTAGTAATACAACTGTTGTATTGCTAAGCAGTAGTGGTTGAAGCAAGAAGCCCCCACTTCTGTAAGTGGGGGTAGTTCACTGTCTGATTAGAATTGATTATACAATGTTTTGACAGACCCGTATTCCATGATAGAATATGCCAAGAAGGAAAATCAGCTGTTGTAAATCCAGAGCGGAGAGCGAAAATTGATATAATTTGTGATATGTTAGTTGCCTTAAGAAAACGACTAAGGATAGCGAAGGTGAAGTAATGTATTGTTTTTATGACAGAGACTTGGAAATGTGGTTCGACTCTACACGAGAGAAGATTTTAAAGATACTATCAGCGATTTGTAAAATAATATGGAGGATATGAGTATGGAAAAGTTTCTTTCTTCATATAAAGAAAATAAAAAAATATTTTTAGGTGATACAGACTCCTATACAGTTGTACAGAATGGATATACGGAAGATGAGTTGATTTTCAAAATAAAAATGGCAACGTTATTGTATGATGTTGTTTTTATACCCGCAGCATATATGTGGCAATCGGAACAAATGAAAGAGGTTATGTATAAAATTCAACCATTAATATTAACAGAAAATGTTTTGCCAATAATAAGGAAGAGCAAAGAAACACGGGATATTAAAGATTATTTTGAAAAACGGCAGAATGAAACAAAAGATCTTAAAAATAAGAAAGTCTTTGAAATTCCGAGCTTAGCGACTGAAATAGCGGATTCGGACGATAGAAAAGATATGCTCTTTTTGAATCGTATGAATTGTTGTCTACACTTAGAAGAAAAATCAGTCAAAGAAGAATTTATAGATTTGTGGAAAAATGATCTTTCAAATAATACAGATATTAATGCGATATCTATGATATTATATAGAAGCAATATTGATTCTTCACTTTATAAGGTTATTTTACATGAGTTGAAAAATGATGTTGATTATGAAAATTTTTCTAGAAGTACATTAATTGATCATATTTTGAAATTAAATATCTCACAAAATGTGAAATTAATGTTTCAGGAAAGAATATCATGGTTGTATTTGAGAGCAAATGCCAGGGCTAGTCAAAGTGATTTTTACATTTCAAAGTCAGCTGAAAATAAGTTAGTATATAAGGCAAATGTGGAGATATATATAGAACTGCTAAAAAATTTTGGAATTAATAAAAGTATGATTCAGTCTTTGTCAGTAGAAGAATTGTTACGAATTAAATACTCACCTGAATATTTGAATTTTATTATTAGCTACAATAATCTTGTTGAGAATATATACTATGAGCAGAGTAATATAGTTAAGAAGACAAATAAACATATAAATGCAATGTTACTTCAAGAAAATATTAAACGTAGAATTTGGAGCAAGTTGTCAGCGATCTATGGGATATCAGGCACGATTTTTATTGGTTTAATTGTTAATTATTTTTCTGGTAGTGACATTAATAATATTGCGTTAGGCGTTTCGGGAGGAGCGGCTATATCTTCCTATATTTTGAAAAAATTAGAAATTATCAATAATTCTATTTCAAGTACATCGTTTTATGATTTTAAAGAATTTATAATAAAAGAAGAATATAAGAAGAAAATGCAAAGGAGTATTAATGGAGTAATATTATGAAGACAAGGTATAATGACCATAACGATATTGAAAACTTGAAAGAAAAAATGCAGACTAATGAAGTAGTTCTCTTAAAAGGTAAAAAATATGATACGCTTGTGGGAAAAGGGTTGCAATTAAAAATAAATAGTTCGGTAGGATTAAGTGATGAAAGCGAATTCAAAAACGAAGCGGATAAAATATCTAAAATAGCATGTTTTGATGTTTTGCCAGATACTATGATGGATTTAAGTATTATTTCTACAAAGAAGCCATTATATGATTTAATTCAAAAAGAAATTGGTTGCCCTGTGGGTACAGTCCCTGTATACGTATGTTTTGACAGTAGGAAAGGAATAGATAAAAATAAGTTTTTGGAAGAAATAGAAAGACAGGCACAAAATGGTATAGCATTTATGACGTTACATTTTACTGCTGTGGATGAAATTTATAGAAAGACTATAGATAGAAATATTTCTGTTATTAGTAGAGGTGGAAGTTTAGTGCTTCGAGATTTATATATTAATAAGAGAAAACAGAATATTTTATTTGAATGTTTTGATGATATTTGCAAAATATTAAAGAAATATTCTGTAGTAGTAAGTGTTGGAACAACTTTTAGACCGTCAACTTTGTATGATGCATTGGATGAGATTCAGTTAAATGAAATTAGAATGCAAAAAGATATAATAAACGTATTACGCAAAAGAGGCATTGATGTAATGATGGAAGGTGTTGGACATATCTCTTTGGGTGACTTAAAAAAATATGTTAAGTTGATAAGAGAGGATTTTTATATACCTTTTATGCCGTTAGGGTCAATACCTACGGATCGAGCAGTTGGATGGGATCATGTGTCTGCTGCAATAGGGGCTTCTTATATGGCTATATTAGATGGGGCTGATATTATTAATGCAGTTACGCGAGAAGAACATACTGGAGGTATACCAACTACGAATTCGATTTATGAAGCACTTAAATCAGCACAGGTAGTTGTAAATAGTATAAATGATGTTAGATTTTTTGAGAAATATAATAAAGTACAGAATAATAAAAAAAATAACTGTATGGGAATTATGAAAGAGAATATTGGATGTGATAGATGCAAAGAGGAATGTCCATTTCTTTTATGGTTTTGAGGACATGAATTTGACAACTGTTTCAAGAGAGATTAAAAAGACTCAATAGCAAAACTGTATCTCGTTTTGCTATTGAGTAAGCCTATTTAAATGAAATTTGGGTGGTTTTGAAATTACCAGATGCCGGAGGATGTTTATTCCTCCACTGGGGCAATAAAATTTTCTAAAGCACTTATCATTTTTGGGTGGCGAATCACAAAGTGTATGACTGGTGTTTTGGTTTTAGACAGACGTACACATTTCCCTTCAATAATATGGATTTGAATATTGCGGAATGTCTGTTTGGCTGTCGGGTGAACACGATAATTGGGATGAGAAGCAGAAAACTCCATTGTCTGACGGATATGAGCCAGGTATTCATCATATGAGTATACGAAATCGGTTTCATAAAAAGCATCCGTTAAAGAAAGGTGTGCCGGATGTTCCTGAAATTCTTCCGGTGAGATGGTTGCGAATTCATCACAGACGGACGAATGTTCTAAGGTCTTTTCTATGAGGAGGCGTTGGTTTTGAGCATACTGTAACAGCATCTCCTTTTCTTTCATCGAAAGCCCTGCACGTTCCAAAATCAGTGTAAGAAGTTCCGGTGCAATGGTGTAGATGGGCGGCGAGGATAAGATATTGTGCCGGTCACCAGGTTTTTCGCTTTCTGCACGTTGATAGGTTTCAAACAATGACTTGGATTCTGAACGAAAAATTTCCATAAGAGGCTGTGCCTTTGAGAGAAGGTCGGCGGCTTTTTGCTTATAGTAGGCAACTTCTTCGTGCTTGTTGGTAAGATAATATTTGCCGTGGTCATGATGTCCGCTGATGCATTCTCCAATCAGTGCTACTGTTCCGGACACATAATTGAAATGATGGTACACCTGGGTGGATACATTCGGCAGGTGATAAGGCGAAACTTGTCCGGTCATATAGATAGGAATCCAGCTTTCCAGACCGAGCATCATTTCGTGAAATGGTCGATTAATATTATGAATGATATTCAAATGAAGTCCTTTCTTTAAGGACATGGCAATTGCGAACATCCATTTTCGGTTAAAATCCATATCTTCTGCCATATCTGACATGGGCATATCGCTGCACATGAAAATGGGCTCCATAGACTTTGCCAGAACTGTATGTTTAAAAAAGTCCAGCTCTCCTTTTCGCATTTCCACAATTCCGTAATAGGAACGTGGTGAGTACAGTTGAAAAGGCACAGTAGGTACTTTTAATTCATCAAAGTGGATGGAACGAATGTAATCATCAAGATTGAAGGAATCCAGATTTTGGAGAAATCTTTCCATATCATCGGATTGATGAGGGGCGGAGTCGCTGATTAGCCAGTTTTGCAGATGTGCCAGATAGTCAGCATCGGTCTGAAACGCTTCTACAGGGACGCCTGACAAGGAAGCCACTGCATTTTTATCAGCTGGATTGCTGTGGTAGGATACGATATAGTGACAAAGGCTGTTGCAAAAAGCGTTTAGATCACTGAGATGTCTTTGACCGGAGCGAACCCGGTACAGATAAGACACATCAAAGTTTGATGCCTGAGCCAAGGCTTTCATATTTATATTCAGTACAATGCAAAGACTGTCAAAATTTTTGAAAAAATTTTCATAATCGGAATTCTTCCTGTTCAGTGAAGACTCAAAATCTTTATGAATCCGTTGAACCGTTATATCCGTAATGGCTTTTTCTTGGGCAAGCCTTACTAGACCGGTGATGAGCTTTTTAAACTGTTCACTGTCTGGGGCAGGTTCGCGATTTCCCGTACGATAACGGCTGATGACAGCAGATGATAATTCACAGGCCTCTGCCAGTTCTTTAGCAGAGCATCCCAGTAGGTTGATATATTGATTCAAATAATCTCTGAATTTCATAAAAATCCTCCTAGATTTTTCTTGTGCTAAATTTTTGGGAATATCGTTAAGTGCTTTTCTTACATTATAATGTATAGAATAGAAGATGAAAAGAAAAAATTGTCGAAATAGTCAAATGACTTATCTGGCAATTTCAGAAAAAACCAAGAGAATTGTGATAAAATTAAATCAAAATTAACAAGCTGTAAAAGGAGTGATATGGTATGAAGATAAAACTGAAAAGGACAATAGCTGGTTTTCTAAGCGTTTTGGTGGCCTTCTCTATGTTAATTAGTGGACAGATACCACTGCTGGTCAAGGCAGAAGAACCAGGAAATTCCGATAGTGGAATTGAGGTGTCTTTTGTAGGTGGTACTGTTGTAGGAATCAGTGACAATACGATTACATATAAGGTTGGAGAAAAGCTTGTTAATGTAGAAGTTGGGGTGGTTTCTGGCTCCAGCATCGTAGCAGCGGTTTCGGATTCCAGTGTAGTTGTACCATATGGGAAAGAGGATGAGGTCACGTTTACACTGGATGAAAACTATGATCCAACAAGCATGAAAGTGAAAGTATATGGTGTAAATAACTTCAATACTACTTTAACAGTGACAGATCATAAAACAACTCTTGCGGATATACCTGCGGAAACATATTTAACAAGTTCTGTTAATTTTATGGTGGAACTGGAAAATGGAGGTGGAGAAGAAACTGTTGGAGAAGGCTCATGGGAGAATGCTTATGATCCATATTTGTCAGAAGGCATCAATATTCTTTCGACCTGGATTGGGTCTTCTGAAGGAAAAATAACGTATGAATTTTCAAATGATAAGGATAGCTGGACCGGTCCTAAGGCTGAACTAAGCCGAACAGCAATAGAAGGATGGTTATCCACTTTACAGAGTACGACGGCAACTGAAGAACAAAAACAGGAAGCTAAAAGCAAGTTATTTGGAATTACACCGTCAGGTCAGTACATGAAACTTACGGCAGGAGAAGACTTAGGCGGAAATCATCTGGGGTTTGAGGTCTTTCAGAAAAATAGCGAGGGAAACTTAGTCCGTCAGGAAGACGTAAAGATTTCCTACTATGATTATAGAACTGGTGGATTTGTTACTATGTCTGATGACAATCGTGACTGGGAAGACTACATGAAATGCAAGCCTTATCTAGTAGATGGAGTGGATACCCCAACTAAGGGATTGATTATTGATTTAAATTCGATGCCGGCGAACTATATTCTCAGAGGCGTCCTTCCTTTTGACAGTCGCAAGAACATCAGTTGGTGGAATGCAAAGTACAAGGAGCAGGTAGAAGCGGCAGGAGATCATGTCAGTGATGACAACTGGGTGAAAAATGGAACTGTGGAGCTGGTTAAGGTTGTCAGTGGGGATGGAAGTGATGTATATTATTCCAACGAGCCTGGCTGGCATGCTGATCCTGGTATGGATGAAAATTTCGTGGTGTTCCTTGGAAAGGCTGGTTATGACTTTGGCGATAATACTCTAAGACCAGGATATGATGGAGCACATGGCGGCTTTTCAGCAGAAGAAATGCTAGAAGCTGCAGAGAAAGCCAGCGGACAGTGTAATGTTCCAGTTAATTCTTTGGTCACGGTAAAATTAACGCCGGATCCAGGTTATCAGATTTTAAGTGCATCTTTAAATGGAATGCCTTTGATACCAGATGAGAAAGTTACAAGTCAGTTTACATTTAAAATAACGTCGAATTTACATTTTTCAGCAGTATTTGAGAAAGCGTCCGATGTTGTAAGTATAGCCGCTAGTGAAGTTTCCGGTGCACAGATTACAGGAACGGAAAATGCTGTGGAAACTGGAAACGTTGCATTAACAGTAGCCGATGACACGGATTATGACGATACTGCCGCAATGCAGGTAGTGAGTGGAACAAAAGTGGTATCCCTTGATGTTACAGTCAATCAGATTGTTGCGAAAGCAGGAAAATTGTCAGAAACAGAACAGTATCAGGCAAAAAATGGTAGTCTAGCAGTTACGGAAGAGAAATTCTGGAGAAATAGATTGGCAGAACTGGAGAATCCAGTTAATGTTGCCCTTAATTTAGATGGGGTTACATTGGCAGCGGATGAAACTTTGGCAATTGTGCGTGACCATAGCGGAGAATATACGGAAGTTCCGGTGATGGTTGAAAAGAATAACAATGACATTGTAGTGAATTTCTCCAGTGATAAGTTTTCTACATATACAATTATTAAGAAGAAGGTAACAATCCCATCTGGTGACTCTGGTACAGGTGGAACAAATTCGGGAGTTTCTTCCGGCGTTGCTGAAACACCGGAAAAGCCGTCTACACCGGATACAACGGTAATTACAAATCCGGATGGAACTACAACAGAAACCAAAACAGAAGTGGTTAAGAATGAAGTCGGAAATTCTGCAGAGGTTACCACAATAACACAAAAGGATGGGCAAGGCAATGTGACTGGAATAACCCAGGTGACTGTTATTGACCAGATTATTAAGAATGCGGATGCAAAGATAACAGTAGAAAAAAATGCCGCAGGTGAGATTACAAATGCTCAGGCGGAAGTTACCAAGACAGGTTCCACTGGTAAGACGGGTATAACAGCAACATTGGATGGTTCTGTAGTTTCACAGATTATAGATGCTGCTGGTACGGAATCGGTTGCAATAACAATGACAGTTTCTGCAGGAACAAAGAAATTTGTTGTGAAAGCGGACACAGGGGATATTAACGAAGGCAATAAGTTAAAAGTGTTTGTAGTTAATAAAAAGACTGGAAAATATGTTCTTGTCAATGCAAAAACATATACTGTCAGTGAAAAAGGCAATGTTAAGCTGACACTTCCTAAGGGTGAAACATATCAGCTTATGGATACGAAGGAAGCAGCATCGGTTGAAAAAGCAATTCTTAATACGGTGAAACTTAAGAAAACTTCAGTGACAGTAAAGAAAGGCAATAAGATCACTGTACAGCTGAATAGTAAGCTGGATATGGATAATGTAGCGAAGATTACTTATTCTAGCGGTAATAAAACCATTGCAACGGTAAGCAAGAGTGGCAAGGTTACTGCAAAGAAGACTGGAACTGTGTCCATTGAGGCAAAAGTTACGTTGAAGAATGGTAAGACAAAAACGGTTACCCTGAAGGTGGGAGTAAACTAAGAGGCATTAAAAGGGAATGAACAAGTATATGCATAAAAGAAGAACTAGAGTTCACTTAGCTGTGAACTCTGGTTCTTCTTTTATCACAGAGATAAAGAGAATATATGTTGAATTTCCAACATCAAATAGAAAAAAGCAAATGGGTAGTTTATGCTGATTGCAATATTGAATTTTTATTATATAATAAGTATAATATTTGATATTACAAGAGGTAGGAGAATAAAGGTAGTTGCTGTGAGGGTTTGAAAATAATGGACAAGCAGGAGGATAACAAATGATAAAAAGTATACCATTTATTGAGATACCGCTGGGAGCATTGTGCTGTTATCTCTTTTTAATGCTTTGTTTTTTGAAGGCACCAAATAATAAAATTGTTAAATATTTTCGATTTGTGCTTTTTTCCTGTTTATTATGGACAGGAGGAGCAACGCTTATGCGTCTGCAATTAAAACCGGGCATTGAGTTTTGGTTTAATATATCTATATTGGGGCTTGTATTGATTCCATTATCAATTACATATTTTTTATTTTATATCTTAAAGATTAAAAGTCCAATTTTTAAGATGATTCAGTTTTTTCTTACCGTTTTAGCAGCGGTGGTTAATAGTATTTGGGGAATTTTGATTCCGCCACCAAATGTAATTGTAGAGGCAAACGGGGATATTGTTTACCGCTATTATATGCCGGCGGGGGCGTACGTTTTAGCAATAATTGAGGGAATAATGATAGCTTATGTCATTGCCATGACTTATCAATGTATTAGAGATGACAGACCTAAAGCGAAGAAAATCGTTCCTTTGGTTGTAGGAACAATTGCTTTATTTGTAGGAAACCTTTTAACACTAATACCAGAAAACGTATTTCCTTTTGATACATTAGGCGGACTTGTGTTGGCTTTTTGTATTGTTTTTATTATGCACAAGCAATATTTATTTGATATGTCCTATAGAGCTGCAATTGGGACTATTTATACGGTATCTGCTCTTTTGATTTTTTTTGTTATGTGGCATTTTGGTAAAAATGCTGGACAATATATCAATAAAGATTTTGAACAATTAGGAGAAATTGTAGTTATTCTTGTAATTCTTTTAACGTTATTTTCGGGACTGGTTATTTACTTAGCAGGAAGATTAGTAGAGCAAATTTTAATTCGAAATACAAAGAAAAAATTAGAACAACTACAGACTTATCGCAACAATACGGCATCGCTTTTTAGTGAAGAAGAACTTTTTGACCGGACAATGGCAATATTAGAAAAATTTTTCCCGAATGCAACAATTGCAATTTGCATTTTTGTAAGAAAAAAAGAAAAGTATGAAATTGTTCGCACGAATAAAAAAGAACTTGCTTTTTCGGAGCAACAATTGGAATTGATAGGGAAAGAATTGCAAAATGCAGAGTCTTTACAAGCTTCTGAGTTAGCGAAATACGCACCAATTGTGTATGATAACAAGATAAAAGGTTTTATTTTTTTAAAACTGCCTCCAAAAGTAAAAATGAATTATATGGAACTTGAGTATTATAGGCAGATCAGTGCCTACGCTTCCATCTGTTTAAAAAATATTAGTGTTTATGAAAAGGTATATCAGGTTTCGATTCATGACGATTTGACAGGGTTATATAACCGTACGTATTTGAAAGAGTTTAAGGAAAAAGGATTGGATACTGGGAGTTCGCAGGCGTCTATTTATTTTGACATTGATGGGTTTAAATTATATAACGAATTGTATGGAGAAGCTTGTGGAGATAAGGTTTTAAGGTGGTGTAGTAAGCAGATTTTAAAAACAGTAGATGGACGAGGATTGTCTTTTCGGGTTGGATCGAATGAATTTTTGACTTATATCAAGTTTCAAAGAAAAGAAGAAGTAATTGAACTTGCAAAGCAGATTCAACAAAACATTGCAAAAGATGATGAAGAAAAGCCAGAGGTATTACAATCAATTACACTAAGTATCGGAATTGCATTTTATCCGGATACGGCAAAAGATTTGGAGCAATTGCAGCAACAGGCGGAAAAAGCTAATTTTTTTGCAAAAAGAAACGGAAAAAACCGAATTGAACTTTATGAAATGAACTTAGAACAAAAAGAAAATGAACAGCCGGAATGGAATGGGTATGACCAGATTGCACCGACAATATATGCCTTGACAGCAGCAATTGACGCAAAAGACTCGTATACGTTTCAACATTCGGTCAATGTTTCAGAATATGCAGTTTTACTTGCAAAAGAGGCCGGACTAAAAAAAGATGAAATTCGGATTGTAAAGGAAGCTGGTCTATTACATGATATTGGAAAAATAGGAATCCCAGAAGATATTTTGAAAAAGAAGGGAAGATTGACGGAGGAAGAATATGAAATTATGAAAACGCATGTTGCCAATTCTATTAAAATGATACATTTTCTTCCGAATATGAACTACGTTATTCCAGCAGTTGTCGCTCATCATGAGAGATTTGACGGAAAGGGATATCCAAGAGGAATGAAAGGCGAACAAATTCCATTGCTCGGACGGATTTTAGCTGTTTGTGACTGTTTTGATGCAATGACTTCAAAGCGAGTTTATAAAGAGGCAATGCCGATTGAATATGCAGTTGATGAATTGGAAAAGAATAAGGGGACACAATTTGATCCCGACTTGGCAGAGATATTTATTCGACTAATAAAAGAGGGAAAAATTAATGTTAAATAATGGTAATGCTAAAAACTTTTGAACGATGAAACAAAAGGAAAATATGAAATATAAAAGGAATAGAAACGAGAGAGAACATAGATGAAAAAGTTAGTAGTAGGAGTACTGGCTCATGTAGATGCCGGAAAAACGACCTTATCAGAAGCAATGCTTTATCTTGGTGGAAGTATTCGGAAATTGGGAAGAGTAGATAATAAAGATGCGTTTTTGGACAATTATGAATTAGAACGTGCGAGAGGAATTACGATCTTTTCGAAGCAAGCAGTTTTTTCATGGAATAATACACAAATCACTCTTCTTGATACACCTGGGCATATGGATTTTTCGGCTGAGATGGAACGAACCTTGCAGGTATTGGATTATGCTATCTTAATTGTAAGTGGAGCAGATGGTGTGCAGGGACACACAGAAACGTTATGGCATTTACTTAAAAAATATAAGATTCCAGTATTTATATTTATAAATAAAATGGATCAAAATGGAACAGAAAAGGAAATGCTTCTGCAAGAATTAAAAAGCCGTTTGAGTGAAAATTGCATTAATTTTAACGAGAAAGAAAAGGAATCTTTTTATGAAACGGTTGCGATGTGTGATGAAGAATTGTTAGAAGCATATTTAGAACAGGGAAGCATTGAGAAAGAAAAAGTAAGACAGTTTATTGCAGAGAGAAAAATCTTTCCCTGTTTTTTTGGTTCTGCACTTAAAATGCAGGGAGTGGAAGAATTTTTAAATGATTTCGGGCAATACACAAAAGTCCCTTGTTATCCCGATGCATTTGGAGCAAAAATATATAAAATAGCAAGAGATGTTCAGGGAACAAGATTAACTTATATGAAAATAACAGGTGGGAGTTTAAAAGTAAAAACAGAGATTGAAGGATATAGAGAAAAAGTAAATCAGATTCGGGTCTATTCCGGAGAAAAATATGAGGTAGAAAATGAAGTGTCAGCCGGAAGTATTTGTGCAGTTACAGGTCTGTCAAAAACGAAACCAGGTGAGGTACTTGGAAGTGCAAAACAATCATTTGCTCCAATTTTAGAACCGGTGTTGACTTATCAGGTTTTATTGCCATTGGGCTGTGATGCCGCTACGATGCTTCCGAACTTGCGAATTCTAGAAGAGGAAGAGCCTGCACTTCATGTTGTATGGGATGAAACATTGAAAGAGATTCAGGTTCAAATTATGGGTGAGGTACAGTTGGAAATATTAAAGAGTCTGATAAAAGACCGCTTTCATATAAATGTAGAATTTGGGACAGGCAATATTGTCTATAAAGAAACAATAAAAGGAAAAGTAGAGGGTGTGGGTCATTTTGAACCTTTAAGACATTATGCAGAAGTACATTTGATTTTGGAAGAGGCAGAGCCGGGAAGTGGAATTGCAATTTCTTCTAATTGTAGTGAGGATATGTTAGAAAAGAACTGGCAACGATTGATTCTTACACATTTGGCAGAAAAGGAGCATAAGGGTGTTTTGACGGGTTCTGCAATTACTGATGTGAAAATTACTTTGGTGGCAGGAAGAGCACACCAAAAACATACAGAAGGAGGGGATTTCCGTGAAGCAACTTATCGGGCGGTCCGACAGGGGTTAAAACAGGCGGAATCTGTTCTTTTAGAGCCTTATTATGAATATCGGTTAGAAGTACCGGAAAAATTGATTGGACGAGCTATGACTGATATAGAAAGAATGTATGGAACGTTTGAGATACAAGAGAGTAAAAGTGATGTAGCGGTTTTAACAGGAATTGCTCCAGTCGTAACAATGCAGGATTATCAGAAAGAGGTTATTGCATATACAAAGGGAATGGGAAAACTTTTTTGTTCGTTAAAGGGATATGAACCATGTCATAATACAGAAGAGGTAGTTAACCGGATTCATTATGATTCAGAAAAAGATATAGAAAACCCTGCAGGTTCCGTATTTTGCTCCCATGGTTCCGGGTTTTTTGTCGGTTGGGATGAAGTAAAGAACTACATGCATGTTGAAAGCCAATTGGTTGAAGAAACTGAGCTAATTGATGAAAATAAAGTTGCTGGCAGGAAAAATGATATAGAAGAGGAATGGATTGATGTTGAAGAAATTGATTCCATTTTAGCAAGGACATTCTATGCAAATCAAAAGGACAAATCGTTACAGAAAAAAAGTGTGGCTCGAAAAAAAGAATTTGCAGCGACACCTACAGTGAGAAAATGGAATCAGCCAGAAAAGTTGGAAGAGTATTTGTTAGTTGACGGATATAATATTATATTTGCATGGGAGGATTTAAAAGAGCTATCCAAAGTTAATATCGACAGTGCAAGAGATAAACTGATGGATATATTGTGTAATTATCAGGGAATAAAGGGAAGTAACCTGATTGTTGTATTTGATGCTTATCGTGTTCAGGGACATCAGGAAGAGATTTTTGACTATCATAATATACATGTTGTTTATACAAAAGAGGCAGAAACAGCAGATCAATTTATTGAAAAATTTGCTCATCAAAATAAAAATAAGTATCGTGTTACAGTTGCAACGTCGGATTGTTTAGAACAGATTATTACAAGAGGGCAGGGAAGCCTTTTACTTTCGGCAAGAGAATTACGAGAAGAGATCGAAAAAGCAAGTAAAGAACTGCAGACAGAGTATTTGGATAAACAGATAAAAGGAAGAAACTTTTTATTTGATTCTTTGTCAGCAGATGAAAAACAGAAATTGGAAGAACAGACCGGGAAAACCAGAATTAGATAGAATATTTAACAAAATAGTGATAACAAGGTAAATACATCTTAAGTAAAAGCTACTTGAGATGTATTTATTTGGATTTTTGCTTCTGGTTGCAGTAGGTAAAGATGCAGATATTGTAATTTTTGACAAAGAAATTAATATAAAGCATACATTTGTAAGCGGAAAAAATGTTTATCAAAAGGAAGAAATAATTTAGAGAAAAAACTGGTTTAGCAAGTGAAAATTAAAATATTAATTTTCTATTTGCTAAACCAGTTTTTTCTTTTATAACTAAGTACAAATTATTTAATATGTTTTTTAATTGCCTCAAAGCTTTCTTTACTAATAACATGCTCAATTCTGCAGGCATCTTCAGAAGCGATATTTTTATCGACTCCAAGTTGAACTAACCAAGAAGTAAGAAGCTCATGACGCTCATAAATCATTTCAGCAATTTCTCTGCCGGATTCTGTTAAATAGATATAGCCTTCTTTAGTTACAGTGATGTGATTTTTTTCTCGTAAATTTTTCATTGCTACACTAACACTGGATTTTTTAAATCCCAATTCCTCTGCGATATCAACAGAACGGACTACGGGACGAGCCTTGCTTAATATTAGTATTGTTTCTAAATAATTTTCAGCGGATTCGTTTATAATCATGGATATTCCACCTCAATTCCATCGTATTATAGTTTTTTATGCTAAACTTTCCTTATGATGTTGGGGTCAAAAGATATTTTGCCCCCTGATATCTCTTTATTATAACATAAGTTTAATTGGAACTCAAACAAAATGTATTAGATTCAGCGGTGAGGAATAAAAAATATTATTTCCGTCCCTTAATGTTTCTCTCTAGGTATTTTAAGAATTATCCACATTCTTCCTATTATTTTGGATTTTATACACATCCAATAGGCCTAAAAATCCAATTTTTGTATTTTGTGGATAAATATTCTGTTATTTCATCTTCCATTTGACCACCACCTGTGTTAAAATAACCTTGTTATTCCAAATACACCGTTGTGTATCTGGAGATGTAGGATACATCTTCTTTCGTTACTGTTAGGCCTCGAAAACTTTCCAGTAGCCCTGAAGATGTATTTTTTATTGTCTGCTTTAGTTCCCTGATGTATGGATTCCATGCCAGATATAACTGCATGAGGATATCCGATATCTGCGTCAGCAGATAATGATTTTTCATGGCATTACTGTTTTTACTGTTAAGATGCTCGATCCGGTAAAGACCATTCTTCTGATTATTAAATCCCTCATTTTCTATTTTCCAGCGTCCTCTTCCTGCGAGTACCATTTCCTCAATCTTTCGTTTTGTCAGTTCTATACTGGTTACCCACTGGAATCGTGTTGTATGCTTGGTTCCTTCTTCCTCTTCCGTTTCATATTCATATTCGAATACATTCATAACTTCTTTTTTCCCTGCAACCTCCTCTACATGATTGGCATAGCAGGCGTCCCCGTTTTCTTTGCACAATCTGTTTTTCTTTTCTGCTCCTCCTCCGCTCTTTATCCATTCAAAACTTTCATTCAGCAGTTTCTGCCGTGTATCTTTCTGCGTAAATAAATACTCCCAGTGATTGTTTCTGCACAGCTGCATGATTGGTTCTGCAGCATAAAGTGCATCTCCCTGGATACAGATGGGCAGTCTTGGATACTCCTTCTTTACTCTTGCCATCAAGCGTTTTGCCGCATTTATTTCACAGTCCTGTTTACTCACATCTTCCTTTTCCTTTTCAATAAACTCTGTTCCAAGGCTGATTATGACTCTGTCACTTAGCACAATTTTGGCTTCTAATACCTTGTGGTAATAGAATTTTTTCTTTTTTCCATCCGGCATCTGTCTTTCTGTGCAGAGACAGTTCTCACAGTGCTTTTCCTTAAAATAAGACAATCCGGTTCCGTCCAGTATCACTCTCCAGTGTTTTCCGAGAAGCCGGTTTCTATTAAAATGTTTTCCTCTTATCAGACTTGTTACCATCTTTTTTCTCAAATCTGAAAGACATTCCGGTGACAGCCTTTCGAGATAGTAATTCAAGGTGTCATAATGGGGCATTTCATTAAGCCTTGTGTTTCCAGACATTAGACTGAGTGTATGAATACAATTCTCGTTATTAAAGTTCTCTTCCATCTCACGCATGGAAAACTGACCGCATACATTTTTTAGAATCGCTAAATAATTTAAATCGGTCTGATGATACGTGATATAACTCTGATTTCTTGGATCGTCCATTTCTGCAATCCATTTCCCTAAGTCATGGAAAAAATGGTTT
Organism: Velocimicrobium porci; assembly: GCF_009696045.1. Classification (GTDB taxonomy): domain Bacteria; phylum Bacillota; class Clostridia; order Lachnospirales; family Lachnospiraceae; genus Velocimicrobium; species Velocimicrobium porci. The sequence continues at coordinate 15,536 of NZ_VUMT01000034.1, forward strand.
GTGACCATCATAAAATCCACAATCCCCTTATCCTGCTATAAATGTCAATACAAAAATGTACAAAAGTTCCAAAATAATAATGTACAACTTTTTTAATTTTCAGTCTGGATATGATCTTTAAGCCGATATGATTTTCCGGATATTGTAATTACATGTGCATGA
>NZ_VUMT01000035.1 GCF_009696045.1 Velocimicrobium porci
CCGTTCCCTTTTCTGTAAGATTGATAAATATATACGTCCTTATTGTTTGGACTACCAGTAATGTTTACATACATAACAAATCACCTCTTGTCTCTATTATAACACACAAGCACAAACAAGTACATAGCAAAACGCAAAATTTGACAAAAAAATAAGCCAAAAATGGCTTAAATAAAAGATTCTTTATAATGTTTCTAAAATAGAAGTGTCAAAGACCCGTCTATTTTCTTTCCTATCAATCCCCATTTTTTTTGTTTTTTGTCTGTATTTTGTTCTTTTCTAATTTTTTTCTTGACATATCTTATTATATATCATATAATATATAAGCAGTGTTGTTGCACTACTTATTTTAGGGGTGTAGTTCATCGGTAGAATAAGAGTCTCCAAAACTCCAGAGGAGGGTTCGATTCCTTCCACCCCTGTTAAAGACCTTGTAATTACAGGGTCTTTTTTGTTATATACAAACATAATATACAAAAATCGTAATAATTAAAACCAGAAAGGATTTTCACTATGCAAAAACATTTCTATCGATTAAACGGGTGCTATCTTCTTATACTCTTTTGCATTATTTTTTCTTTAACAGGATGCACAAATCAGTCAAATCTACATACAAGCAGTTCAAAATCATCTTCTTCTGTTCTTCCTGTCCCAACTGATTCTCTATCCGTTCAATATATTGATGTAGGACAGGGAAATGCCGTTTTATTGCAGACCAAAGAACAGGCAATGATAATTGATGGCGGCGACCGCTCCCATTCTTCAAAAGTAGTTTCCTACTTAAAGAAACATAATGTAGAAACACTTGATTATGTTATTGCCACTCATTATGATGCTGACCATCTGAGCGGTCTTGTAGGTGTCCTAAATTGTTACCCGGTTGCTAAAGTACTAGACCCGGATTACACAACCGATTCCAAAATTTTCGCTTCTTATCAGACTATGAAAAAAGAAAAAGGAATTACTTCCGTTCATCCTAAAGCTGGTGAAACTTATCCGTTCGGAGATGGGCAGTTTACAATTCTCGCTCCTAATAGTACCCACTATAGCGATGATAATGATTATTCTATTGCCATCTTATTCGAATACGGAAAGAATCGTTTTTTATTTGCCGGTGACGCCAGTATCGAAAGTGAATATGAGATTCTTGAAAATGGAATTGACGTATCTTGTGATGTATATCTTGCCAGCCATCATGGAAGCTCTACTTCTACTTCTGAGGCTTTCTTGAAAGCAATGAATCCTTCCACAACAATAATTAGTGTAGGTGCGGACAATTCTTACGGACATCCTAACGAAGAAATTCTTAATCGCTTAAAGAAAGCTTCCATTCCAATTTATCGTACCGATACAAATGGAACAATTACTGCAACCAGTGACGGAACAACAATTCAAATTTCAACTGAACATAGTAGTTTTGCAAAAAATTCAGTTACGCTTCAGTCAAAGCCAAATAGCAAAGAGAGCATATCAAAACCCGACCAGAAACTGATTGGAAATAAAAATACAAAAAAGGTTCATCGAACTTCCTGCAGTTCACTCCCTGACAAAGACAATCAAGTTACTTTTTCTTCCTACGAGGAAAGTAGAAAAGCCGGCTATCTTGCATGTAAAAAATGTCACCCAGATTCTTAATAGTTATTTTGAAAAGCCAATTGTTTGTCATACCCTGCGACAAGCAATTGACTTTTTTTTAAATTGAATTAAACTATATATATGAACATATGAACTTATTTTTGAAAGGAAGTAATTATGAGCGAAGAACATGTTAAAGATTATTTATGTATTGATAAAACATTTGCGCAAACCATTTTCGATGCTCTGCCTGATGATGAAGAACTTTATTATTTAGCTGACTTATTTAAAATTTTTGCAGACCCAACAAGAATAAAAATTCTATACGTTTTAATGAAAGGTGAAATGTGTGTCTGCGATATTGCACTTCTGCTTCATATGTCGCAAAGCTCCATCTCTCATCAGCTCCGTGTTTTAAAGCAAAGCCGTTTGGTAAAGTTTAGAAGAAATGGAAAAACTATTTTTTATTCTCTGTCGGATCACCACGTAAAGACAATGCTTAGCCAAGGTTTAGAACACATCGCCGAATAGGTTTTAAAAATTTTGGAGTGGTTGTCGCACTAAATATTTCTAATAATTATACAAAAATATTTAGTGCGGCAGTCTCTTCAGACATCACTCTTCCCCAATATTGCACGTACACAATTTACAGCCCTATAATCTTTTTTTCCCATTCCATATCCAATTTTTTCAATTATCATTCCTGGCATGTTAGCATATTCCTTTGTAATATATTTTACCAGCGCTATTCCTGTAGGAGTACATAATTCTCCCTCTATTTGTCCTGCATAACATGGGATTCCCTCTAACATATAAGCTGTAGCAGGTGCTGGTACCGGAAGCATGCCATGGGAACAATTTACCTGTCCAAATCCTACATTAATTGGAGAAGTTATTACTTTTTCCACACCAAGCTTATGTAAAAGCATTACACAACCTGTAATATCTGCTATCGCATCCATTCTTCCGACTTCATGAAAATGAATCTCTGTAACCTCCTTTCCATGCACTCTGCTTTCGGCATCTGCAATCATATGATAAATATTTTTTATATCTGTTTTTATTGTTTCTTCTATTTGCAGACAATCGATAATATGTTCAATGTCACTCATTTTTAAATGCGTATGATGTTTATGATGATTATTTGTTTCTATGCTTTCTTCCTCGATTTCTCCAATCCGAACAGACATCTGTGTCCCCACTATTCCGCATTTTGTTGAAGAACTCATTTCAATTTTTGTATTTGGAATTCCTATTTTATTAATTTCTTTTATAAAATCTTCCTTATCAGGCAGCAATTCTAGCAATGCCCCCATTAACATATCTCCAGCTACCCCCATATTACATTCTAAATATAACAGCTTCATAATTTTACCCTCCATACAGTCTAAATAGTTACGTTATTTTCCTACTTACAAAGTATACGCCATAATCCAACTCCAAAGTCAAGAAAAAATTATATAAATTTTATTTGCCGAATCTATTGACAAAAGAAGAAAATTATGTTTATATTAACATATGAACAGTCACTCATATATAAATATTTGCATATATACATATTAAACGATTAAGGAGGCGATTCTTTATGAGAGATACATTAGAAGCAACATGTTCTATTGATAAGCATCACACACCGCATGACCATTCCCATAGACATATACACAATTCAAATGAGCACCATGAACATCAACATGGTACTGATTGTTGTTGTAACATAGAAACTGCTTCTACTTCCGAAGAGAAAAAAGTGTCCGGAATTTTTCATGGGAAAACTACAATCTATCAACTTGAAAATCTTGGTTGTGCCAATTGTGCAGCTAAAATGGAGGCAAAAATAAACGCTCTCCCCGAAGTCAATATTGCTACCATTACATTTGCCACAAAGCAATTAAAAGTAACTTCAACTTCAAAGACAGATTTACTCCCAATTCTTCAGGAAATCTGTTCTTCTATTGAATCTGAAGTAAAAGTTTTTCCAAAAGAAGAAACTTCATTATCCAGTCATGAACATATGGAATCAGAAAAAAAAGAACTTCCAATGATTGCTGCCGGCGCTATTCTGTTTATCATTGGCGAAATTGCAGAAAAGCTTGGATATGGAACAATATCTGTTCCAATTTTTATCATTTCATATCTTGTACTTGGCTGGGAGATTGTATGGACCGCTCTTAAAAATTTAACAAAAGGTCAGATTTTCGACGAAAACTTTTTAATGAGCATTGCCACATTAGGTGCATTTGCTATTAAAGAATATCCCGAAGCTGTCGGTGTTATGTTATTTTATCGAATTGGAGAATTTTTCGAACATATCGCGGTTGAAAAAAGCAGAAGCCAAATCATGGAAGCGGTCGATATGCGACCGGAAGTTGTAAATCTTGTATTGGATTCTGGCACAAAAGAAATCCCTGCAAAAAATGCAAAACCCGGCGATATTATTTTAGTACGCCCGGGTGATCGTATTCCGCTAGATGGCGTTATTTTAGAGGGAGAAAGTTATATTGATACTTCACCGGTAACCGGTGAACCGGTTCCTGTTACCGCACAAAAAAATGATTCTGTAATCTCAGGTTGTGTTAACACATCCGGATTATTAAAAATCCGAGTGGAAAAAGGATTAGAAGAATCTATGGTAAGTAAAATTTTAGATTCTGTTGAAAATGCAGCGGCAAGCAAACCAAAAATTGACCATTTTATTACTAAATTTGCCCGTATTTATACTCCATTTGTTGTAATACTGGCAACTGCAACTGCCATTATTCCATCTCTCATTACCGGTGACTGGAATCATTGGATTTATACCGCTCTTACATTTTTAGTTATAAGCTGCCCTTGCGCACTCGTGTTGAGTGTACCACTTGCATTTTTCTCTGGAATCGGTGTCGGTTCTAAACAAGGTATTTTATTTAAGGGTGGTATTTCTTTGGAAGCAATGAAGAATATTAAAGCTGTTGTTATGGATAAAACAGGAACTATTACAAAAGGAAATTTTGTTGTTTCCAAAACAGTTCCATTTAACTCCTTTGAAGCTTCTGAATTATTAAGACTTTGTGCAGAAAGCGAGTTAAACTCCACTCATCCTATCGGAACAAGTATCGTAACAGCTGCAAAGCAACAACAGCTCTCCCTTTCTACCCCTTCTTCCATTGAAGAAATTGCCGGAAAAGGAATAAAAGCGATACTGTCAGAGGGAGAATTTTTGTGCGGGAATCGCAAGCTTATGGAATCCTTCCAAATCAAAGTTCCAAATGAAGCAATAAGTCATTCCGGTACAGAAGTATTTGCTGCTCTTAATGGAACTTTTGTCGGATATCTGATTATTTCGGATACAATCAAGGAAGATGCAAAGCCCGCTATTTCTTCCCTTCGCTCTCTTGGTATTGTAACTGCTATGCTAACTGGAGATTCAAAACAAAATGCAGAAGCAGTTGCAAAAGAAGTTGGTGTTCAGGAAACCCATGCTAAACTTCTTCCGGAAGAAAAACTTTCTAAGCTACAAGAAATCCGTGAAAATCATGGTGCTGTTATGTTTGTAGGTGATGGCATCAACGATGCTCCTGTTCTTGCCGGTGCCGATGTTGGAGCAGCGATGGGAAGCGGGGCCGATGCTGCAATTGAAGCTGCCGATGTTGTATTTATGACATCGAATATGGAAGCAATTCCTTCTGCTCTTCATATTGCAAAAACAACAAATAAAATCTCAATGCAAAATGTTGTCTTTGCTCTGGCTGTCAAAGCACTTGTCATGATTCTTGGTCTTGCTGGAATCGCTTCTATGTGGATGGCTGTATTCGCTGATACTGGTGTAGCAATGCTTTGTGTTTTAAATTCCATCCGGATTTTATATACAAAGAGAAAAATGTAATTGCTTATTAAACTTCAAAAACAGGCTGATGTAAATTAACTATATTTACACCAGCCTGTTTTCAGATTTAATCCTTACTACTAAATATCCGCCACTTTTTTAATAATCCCACAAGCTTTATAGTTTTTTAATGGATAGTATTCTACAGGTACATTTTTTTCTTCTGCTAATCTTATAATATGTCTTAACGAAATATCGTCTTTATATTCTTCTCTGATTAACACTTTCCATGGAACACGCCGCAACAATACCCTCGTTGCTTCTCCAATTCCCGGCTTGACAAAATTAATATTGTCTATTCCGAATTTCTCTGCTATCGCCGTTACCTCTTTCATTCCCTTTTGTTCCGATGCTGTATCATCCGGTCTATTAACAGGTTCAAATTCCCGCTGTATCGCCTCAATAAACTCATAAGACATGTCCCGTTCCTTTAGTTCTTCATAATAAACAGCACCATGAAAATCTTTATCTTTTATAATATCTTCTCTTAAAAAAGTCCGGCTTATTAACCCGGATACTGTACAATTTAAACACGAGCTTGGTATTAAAATATCCTGATGTGTTCCACAAAGCTTTGTAATGTTTGCCGGATCCGCAACAACTGCTAATTCAGAAGATATATTAGGAAATTCCTTCATATCCTTTTCCAGTTCATTTAATATTGCTCCTTTTCCAATCCAGCCATCTACAAATAAAATATTCTCGGCTTTATGATGCTTTAATATGTACTGTATTGCATTTTTATCAATTCCTTTTCCTCGAATAATCGAAATGGAATAATGAAAAACTTCTATTTTATATTTCCATTTTATATATCGTTTTAATAATATCCCAACCGGTATCCCTGCTCTCGCAAGTGAAACAAGTACAACATCCTTTCCCCGTTTCGCAATAACTTCATCAGCAAGACAGCCAATTGCATTTGCCGTAGGCTTTGCATAGTTTTTCAATGCCTCCTTGTATGCCTCCATATATTGTTCGGATGGTGAATATTCAATTGGGAGCATCTCACAATAATGCCTTCCCATTTGAATCAGCTTTTCTCTCTCTTTTGTAGACTTAGGTTCTACCATACCTGTTATATCTTTTAGCAATAAAATAACATCCTCTTTACTATATGAACTTCTCAATTTTAACACCACCTTACTATGTCTATCTTCTGATTTCCACTCTTTCGTAATGCCAAAAGCAATGAGTATAACCCCTCTTTTTCATCGGCAGGAGCATCGGTAATAACAATTACTCTTTCGTAATCTTTTAAATCATATAAATAAGTTGTCCTTTTTTTATCATACAAGCTTTTCAACTGATAACGTTCATGGAATGGATATTCCTGTTCCCTGCTTACTATAATAGGACTTCTAGTCGTTGCATGAAACCTGACTTCTGATTCAGAATCGCATTTACATCCAATTTCCTTTTCAATCTGTAACGCAACATATAACGCAGGATACATAAATTCTTCAGTTCCCAAAACCAAAATTCTTCTTTCTCGCAGCAAAAGCTTATTCTTTATTTGCTCCCACAATAAGGCACAGGAATCTTCATATCCTTTGCTATTAACAATTCTCCTCGCATTTAAATATCCGCTACAGGTAATACAATGGTTTTGTATCCATTCATCTAAGTTTAACTGGAATGCTTCTTCCTTATAATCTTCTTCTTTATAATAAAACCCATCCCCTTTATATTTCTCTGCTTTTTTTTCATACTCCGCATGATTTGTTTTAACAAGATAGTGCATTTGAATGGATTTTGCCTGATAGTTTTGTTCCGCTTCACGACTCATACCATTTAAAAGTGAAGCAACTGAAAATTTAATCCCTTTTTGATACGTATCTTCCAAAATATCAATAATATTTCTAATTGTGTTTCCTGTTGTAACTTCATCTTCAATAAAAACAATCCTATCTATTTTGTCGATAACGGCATCAATATCGTCTTTTACTAATTTTTGTTCTGTCGCATGACTATGAGTTTCCGAAAAAAACAAATATTCTACGTTGCTAACCTGCTCTCTTGTTGTCTGAATATAATTACAATTAAGAAAAGAAGCAACACTTGCTCCAATTGCTGTTGCCGTTTCTGCAAATCCAACCAGTAACAGACGCTCATTAAAATATTCTTTTTTCAAAAGCTCTGCCAATTCTTTAAACATTGCAAATGCTTTTGAGGGAATCACCGGGATATGTTTTCCTTGTATTTTATTTACGACTAAATAGTTTCTTTTTTTGTTATTTTCTCTTTTTGCAATTTTTACTAATTGATTTTCTGTATACATATTTTCCAATTGGATCATATCATCTTCCCAAAAACATACAGGGCATATATCGTAACTCCCACCAGCCTTTTCTTTGAAAGTGTAAAACCCACAACATGGACATTTGTAATTCATAGCTTTACCTCACACCAACTTTAAATTTTTAAATATTAACAAACAACTTTTTTACATACCCATTTTAACAATATCTTTTATTAATTACTATTCTTAATTTAAATTATTTCTCTATTTTTTTCCTGGCATTTATAGTTCACCATAAGAAACAAAGTTCCGATTCACAGGAAAATGGCTGTCGCAAAATTTACATTCTACAACAGCCAAATAATTTTCTATTTATTTTCTTTTAGTTATTCAAATGGGATAACTGCCCCATCATAAGTTTCATTAATATAATTTTTAATATCATCTGATTTCAGCACTTCTACCAATGCTTTCACACCTTCGTTTTCTTCATTTCCTTCTTTTACTGCGATGATATTTACATAAGTCTTTGCAGCTTCTGAATCAGATGTTTCGTAAGCAAGAGCATCTTTGCTGACTTTATATCCTGCCTGCAATGCATAATTTCCGTTTAATACTACAAATGCTGTTTCATCTACCACTCTGGCAACTTGTGCAGCTTCTAACTCTACAATTTTTACATTATGTGGATTTTCTATAATATCATTTACTGTTGCATTTAAACCGGCACCTTCTTTTAAAGTAATAATACCATTATCCTGTAATAATAACAGTGCTCTTGCCTCATTTGTAGTGTCGTTAGGAACCGCTATACTGTCACCATCTGCAATATCCTTTAAATCTTTTTTCGTACCTGGATAAATTCCAAATGGTTCATAATGGATTCCACCGGCATTTACAAGATGGGTTCCCTTTTCTTCGTTAAAGCTGTCAAGATATGGCTCATGTTGAAAATAGTTGGCATCAAATTCATCACTTTCTACTACCTGATTTGGCTGTACATAATCGTCAAATATCGTAACTTGCAAGTCATACCCTTTGTCTTTCAGAATCTTTTTTGCCTGCTCTAAAATTTCTCCATGAGGAGTCGCAGATGCTGCTACTTTTATAACTTTACTATCCGAACTTTCACCCGTTGATGAACTTTCTGTATTTGTTGAATTTTTTGTTGCATCTGTATCAGATGAACTTCCACATCCTGTCAACGTTCCTAATACTAATGCTCCTGCTAATAAAACTGATAATAATTTTCTCATATCTGTATTTCCTCCTTTTTTGTTTTTCAATTTATACTACTTTCTTTTATCAAGCTTTGAAGCTGCCAGCATACCTGCTGATTGAAATACCTGTACTAATACAACAAGTAATATTACTGTCACAATCATAATTTCTGGCTGATATCGATGGTAACCATATCGAATTGCAATATCACCCAATCCGCCTCCACCAATTGTTCCTGCCATCGCTGAATATCCTAAAATTGTTCCAGTTGCAATGGTAGCTCCTGTAATCAAGGAAGTTCTTGCTTCTACTAACAACACTTTAATTACGATTCTAATATCGCTTGCCCCCATTGACCTGGCAGCCTCAATAACTCCTTTGTCTACTTCTTTTAGTGAGGATTCTACCATTCGTGCTATAAACGGACCTGCAGCAATAACTAACGGAACAATGGTAGCAGTAGAACCATAGCTTCGTCCGACAATAGCCCTTGTAAAAGGTAAAATTATAATAAGCAGGATTAAAAATGGTATGCTTCTTACAACATTTGCTATAAAATCCAGTACTTTATATAAGACTGCATTTGGTTTCAAACCATCTTTATCAGAAACAGCTAAGAGAACTCCCATCGGCAAGCCTATTACATAACCAATTATTGTAGAAACCAGTGTCATATACAATGTTTCTTTGACTCCATTTAAAAGCATTTGTATCACTTCATCAGTCCACATAATCTACCGCCTCCTCTATCTCTAAACCTCGTTCCCTCAAATACCTTTTCATTGCTTCTGTATTCTTACTGTCTTTGCTAAATTCCAATATCATTTCACCTTTCGCAACTCCACCAACATTTTTGGTATCTGCCTTAAGTATATTAACAGGTTCGTGAAATGTTAAAATTAAATTTGCAATTACCGGCTCAAATGCCGAATTTTCCGAAAATACAATTCTTATCTGCTCGCCACTTTGAATTATATTTTGCACGGTCTGCCTTCCCATTGGTTCCTGTGCGGAATCTTTTCGAATCAATTCTTTTGCAACAGCCGACTTTGGATGACTGAAAATCTCTGTGACAAGTCCCTGTTCCACAACCTCTCCATCTTTCATAATTGCAACATGAGAACAGATTTCCCTGACAACGGACATTTGATGAGTAATAATAACAATTGTAATTCCCATCTGACTATTAATTTCTTTCAATAACTCTAATATAGAAGAGGTTGTCTGTGGATCCAATGCACTTGTAGCTTCATCACATAAAAGGATTTTAGGGTTTGAAGCCAATGCTCTTGCAATTGCAACTCTCTGTTTCTGACCTCCCGAAAGCTGTGATGGATATGCCTGTTCTTTATCACTCAGACCTACTAATTTTAAAAGCTCATATGCTTTTTTCCTTGCTTCCTTTTTTCTCTTCCCCTGTATGTATAAAGGAAAACATACATTTTCCAGAACGGATTTCTGCATTAACAAATTAAAGTGCTGGAATATCATACCAATCTCTTCTCTTTGCTTCCGCAATCCTTTTTTCGAAAAATCACCTAATGATTTTCCTTTTATAAGCACCCTTCCTTCTGTTGGTCTTTCCAAAAAATTCATACATCGTACTAATGTACTTTTCCCAGCCCCCGACATACCAATAATTCCGTAAATATCTCCAGACTCAATCGATAAATTCACATTTTTTAACGCCTCGACTGTCCCGTCTTTGGAACGATAAGTTTTCGATAACTTCTCAATTACTATTTCCGACATATGTTCACCTTTCTAAAATTGCTTTTATTGATGATTAATACTATATCATCTTAAAAGGAAAAGTGTTAATTCAAAAAAAATACAGCTGGTTATAGAATTATTCTATAGCAAGCTGTTATATTTTTATTTATGCTATTGCAAATTTGTTATTATCCTATTGCCTTATCCTTATATTTTTTAATTTCTTCCAAATACTTCTGTCCTAATGAGCTAATAATAACCCCTTTTCTTACCAAATAACCAATTGACATCACTTCATCGGACTTCAATTTAACCGCACAATATTCCACCCCATTTAATTCTTCACAGATGATTCCAGAACAAAGGGTATATCCATTTAACCCTACCATTAAATTGAGCAATGTGGCTCTATCATTCGCCTTAATTAATCTTTTATAATCATATGTGCTTAGTACTTCTTCTGCAAAATAGAAAGAATTATAATTTCCCTGGTCAAACGACAGGCAAGGATATTCTCTCAATTCTTCCAATGCAATCTCATCCCGATTTGCTAAAGGATGTCCTTTCCACATATAAACATAAATACTGCATTTTAAAATTTCATGAAATTCCAAATTATATTCATGAAAAAGCTTTGTCAGAACTTTTCGGTTAAAGTCATTGACATAAAGAACTCCTATCTCACTTTTTAGATTCTTTACATCTTGAATCACATCATAAGTCCTCGTTTCATGCACCTCAAATTCATACTCATCCATACCAAATTGTTTCACCATCTCAACAAAAGCATTGACTGCAAATGTATAATGCTGCATAGATACACTAAACTTTTTTTTCAAATTTTCTTTTGAGATATATTTGGATTCTATTAAATGGTACTGTTCCACAACTTGTCTTGCATAACCTATAAATTCTTCTCCTTCTAAAGTAACTGAAATTCCCCTGTTTGTCCGCCGAAATAATTCAACTCCAATCTCTTCCTCTAACTCTTTAATTGCCGAAGATAAACTTGGCTGAGATATAAATAATTTTCTTGCTGCCTCATTCATTGAACTGGAATCTGCCACTGTAATTACATATTTTAGTTGTACTAATGTCATAAATTCTCAACTTTTCTCCTTTCCCATCCTGATTTTTTCCGTGTCTTATGAATAGATTCCGTTTCCCCAATAATCCGTCCTAATATACTTATGATTTACATCAACTTCGCAATTAACTACAAAATAATCATGATATTTTGCAATCACTTTTCCTATTTGCTGATGTAGCGTTCCTGATAAACTGTTCCACCAATCATCATTTTTTAATGAAGTTCTTATCATTTTAGAGGAGTTCCCCTGCATTTTCTTATATGTAATTCTTGCTAACCGAATCAATTGTTTTTGTGTAATCATTTTGTCTTCCTTCCTATTATTTAATTCCGCTCTTCTAATTTTTCTATCATGTTGCAATTATACGCTATTAGTTTCATCTGTTCTAATGCCTTTTGTTGCTTATAATTTTCCGGAGTATAACCTCCCTTTGCTTTTAATAAATATCGCATCAATGATGTGATAAAAACTTCATCTGATATCATATCTGGATTTATGAGGTCTTTTTCATTTAATTTTATCTCATTTGTATCTAAACAATAAAATTTTAACAAACCATGATTATAAATTTTGTCTTTAAAATATTCATGTTCTGCCAATGTCTGACTTAATACCCTCATTCCCCGCCCGGGTGCAGCAAGTTCATTCTTACTTTTCAAAATACATCTTATTTCTGACTTTGATATAGTTACTCTATCTTCGACAATCTGTTTTGGATTTTTAGCATCTTTGCTCAATTCATTAAATTTTTTTATGGCATCTTTTATAATCCTCTTAACATTAATCTTCTCATCCCGATAGAGAAAATTATAATCACAGTTGGGTTTTGCGATTGTCGCTCCCAAGGCATATTCATAGTTAAACATCACATCACCTTTTTCTTTATTTTTAATATATTAAATTGTAAGTACTTATTTTTATCATATCACCAATTATTTTTTCTGTCAACTTTTAACGCACTCTAAAAGATTACTGTAAAACAGCGCTAATTTAATTTTCAAAATAACTTGCAACCTCTTTCAAGTACTCAATAACTGGAAGATGTTGCGGACAGACTCCTTCGCACTGGCCACATTCTATACAGTCGCCTGCTTTTCCAAAGATTGCATTTAAGCGATTATAATACTCACCCTGCGGTGTCCATCCTTTTTCTTTTATCTCCTGTTGATCGGCATTGTACAGAGAAAAATATTTTGGTATTGCAATGTTCTTTGGACATCCATCAATACAATAAGAACAGCCGGTACAAGGAATCGCTATATTACGATTAATCATCTCTACCGCTTTCTTTATAATGCCCTGTTCCTCTTTCTTAAGTGGAATAAATGATTCCATATAACTTAGATTATCATTTAATTGTTCCATATTACTCATTCCACTTAAAACCATTTTCACATTAGAAAGGCTGGCAGCAAAACGAATTGCCCAAGAGGCAATCGACGCATCCGGATTATATTCTTTAAACATTTTTTCTACATCGTCCGGTACCACTGCCAATGTTCCACCTTTTACAGGCTCCATGACAATGACTGGTTTTCCATGTTTGGTGGCAACCTCATAGCATTTTCTCGACTGTATTCCCTCGCTGTCCCAGTCTAAATAATTAATCTGTAGCTGAACAAATTCCATTTCCGGATGTTCTGTCAAAATCTTGTCTAAAAGTTTAGCATTGTCATGATAAGAAAATCCAATATGTTTTACAAGACCTTGCTTCTTTTTTTCTTCCAGCCAACGAAAACAATCTAATTTTTTATAGATTTCATAATGATCGTATCCCATATCATGAAGTAAATAATAGTCGAAGTACTCTACACCTGTTTTCCTTCTCTGCTCATTAAAAATCTTATCTCTATCCTCTTTTGTCTTAATAAAACCGGCATGAAGTTTTGTTGCTAATGTATAAGTATCTCTTGGATATCTGTCAACCAATGCTTCTTTTACTGCATCTTCACTATGAAAACCACAATACATCCAAGCAGTATCAAAATAAGTAAATCCCTTCTCTATAAATGTATCTACCATTTTTTTCATCTGTTCCAAATCAATACTGGCTGCATCATTTTCATCTAAAAGTGGTAACCGCATTAATCCAAAGCCTAATTTCTTATTCATAAGTTTCCTCCATTCGTTCTCATTATTCTAGTATCTTTTATACTATTTTATTTTATATCGTTCTTTCATCTTTTTAAGATAATCATCCTTTAATTTGTTTTTTTCTTCCAAAACTTTAATTTTTTTCTTCAAATCATCCAGGTATTCTGTTGTCACCTTTACCCCGCCTCGAACAGCAACATCCTCATGCCGGCTCATTTCTTCTAACCAGCTTCGTATAGATTTTTCCCTGACTTCATTATAAGTATTATCTTGTTCAAACACTGCTTTTTACCTGCCTTTCTCAATTTCGTTCTCAATTTCGTTGTAAACAAATTGAGATAAACCCTTTCACATTCGTTATATCACGATTCGCACCTTCAGTGCTTACCGCTACATACGCAGCTATCGTAATCGACATTCGCCACTCGCTATGAACAAGCTGCGCTTGCTCCTGCTCGTTTACGCTCATTATATCACAAATTCCTACTCCGTGTTTCCCGTTCTTTTGCAACGATTCGGATATTGTTCGGAATTTGACCACACGATGCAATATAATATAGACACAAACATAGAAAGCTGATAAACTAAAATTATCTATTAACAAAGTCGCAAGGAGGATTAATTTAATGGATTGGGAAATTAAAAAATTTGCAGAATTAACTACAGATGAATTATATGAAATATTAAAAATAAGAACTGAAGTTTTTATTGTAGAACAACACTGTGCTTATCAAGATATTGATTCGAAAGATAAAGAATCCTATCACCTATTTTTAAAAGAACAGGAGAGCATAACAGCTTACATGAGAATCTTGCCAAGAGGTATCTCCTATAAAGAACTATTGGTCCTATGTCAAGAAAAAGTACAAGTTAAACGTGAACTTTTCACCTCAATATTCTGTCTTATGCCGCATTTATTTCCAAGTGTCTTAATTTTATCCAATATTTCTTTTCATACTCATTAGGTGA
>NZ_VUMT01000036.1 GCF_009696045.1 Velocimicrobium porci
TATTTTTATATTTGTTATGATCCGATTATTTAATATCATATGAGTTCCTCCTTGTAACTCATATATCATAACATTTGTACATTCTTATTTAATATTTATTGTACATATTTAAGTATAACTTTATATCAGGCGCAGCGGGCGGCACAGCAGGACCCGGTTTATGCAGTCAATGTGGAAGCTCTTACCGCCGCCCAGCCCAAAGACCTGGATGCGTCGGAGATCGAGGTGCGTCTGGGCGCTACCTGGATCGACAAAGAGTACATCCAGCAGTTTATGTACGAGACCTTCAACACCCCGTTTTATCTCCAGCGCAGTATCGAGGTCAACTATTCGTCCTTTACCGCTGAATGGCAGATCAAGGGGAAATCTTCTGTATCTTACAACGATGTGGCAGCCTACACCACCTACGGAACCAGCCGTGCCAACGCCTACAAGATTTTGGAGGACAGCCTGAATCTGCGAGATGTCCGTATCTATGACACCATAGAGGACGCAGACGGAAAAGAGCGCCGCATGCTGAACGCCAAGGAGACCACCCTGGCTGCTCAAAAACAGCAGGCGATCCGGGAAGCCTTTAGGGACTGGATCTGGAGAGACCCGGAGCGCCGCCAGACTTTGGTGCGCCAGTACAACGAAGAAATGAACTCTACCCGTCCCCGTGAGTATGATGGAAGCCATATCACTTTTGGCGGCATGAACCCAGCCATTACCCTGCGGGAACACCAGAAAAGCGCCATCGCCCATGTGCTGTATGGAGGAAATACCCTGTTGGCACATGAAGTAGGCGCAGGCAAAACTTTTGAGATGGTAGCTGCTGCTATGGAAGCCAAACGCCTGGGCTTGTGCCAGAAATCTCTCTTTGTGGTTCCCAACCACCTGACCGAGCAGTGGGCGTCGGAGTTTCTGCGCCTCTATCCTTCCGCCAACATCTTAGTCACCACAAAAAAGGACTTTGAGACCCATAACCGCAAAAAGTTCTGCGCCCGTATTGCGACCGGTGACTACGACGCCATCATCATGGGACACAGCCAGTTTGAGCGTATCCCCATCAGCCGGGAGCGTCAGGAACGGCTTCTCTATGAGCAGATCGACGAGATCACCGAGGGGATCGCAGAGGTGCAGGCCAGCGGTGGTGAGCGTTTTACCGTCAAGCAGCTGGAGCGTACCAGAAAGTCTCTGGAAGCCAGGCTGGAAAAGCTGCAAGCCGAGGGGCGAAAAGACGATGTGGTAACCTTCGAGCAGCTGGGTGTGGACCGTTTGTTTGTGGACGAGGCCCACAACTATAAAAACCTGTTTCTATACACAAAAATGAGGAATGTGGCGGGTCTCTCAACCAGCGATGCCCAAAAGTCCAGCGATATGTTTGCCAAGTGCCGCTATATGGATGAGATCACCGGAAACCGTGGCGTGATTTTCGCCACCGGCACCCCGGTCAGCAACTCCATGACCGAGCTTTACACCATGCAGCGTTACCTTCAGTATGAACGCCTGCAAGAACTGAACATGACCCACTTCGACTGCTGGGCTTCCCGATTTGGGGAGACTGTCACAGCATTGGAGCTGGCACCGGAAGGCACCGGCTACCGGGCAAGAACAAGATTCAGCAAGTTCTTTAATCTGCCGGAGCTGATGAACCTGTTCAAAGAAGTTGCGGACATTAAGACTGCCGACCAGTTGAATCTGCCTACCCCGGAAGTGGAATACCACAACATCGTGGCGCAGCCTACCGAACATCAGCAGGAAATGGTCAAGGCCCTTTCGGAGCGCGCATCGCTGGTACACAGCGGAACCGTTGACCCATCCCAGGACAATATGCTCAAGATTACCTCGGATGGCCGTAAGCTGGGGCTGGACCAGAGGATCGTCAACCAGATGCTGCCGGACGAACCCGGAACAAAGGTCAATCAGTGCGTAGAGAACATCATGCAGATCTGGCGGGATGGCGAAGCTGACAAGCTGACCCAGCTGGTGTTCTGCGACATTTCTACACCGCAGGCAAAAGCTCCTGCAAGCAAGGCGGCGAAAACGCTGGATAATCCACTGCTTCACGCACTGGAAGGCGCTGTGCCTCTGCCGGAGCAGGAACCGGCCTTTACGGTATATGACGATATTCGTCAGAAACTCATTGCCCAGGGGATGCCTGCCGACCAGATCGCTTTTATCCATGAAGCAAACACCGAAGTGCGGAAAAAGGAGCTGTTCTCTAAAGTCCGTACCGGTCAGGTGCGTGTGCTTATGGGCAGCACCGCCAAGATGGGCGCAGGCACCAATGTGCAGGACCGTCTGGTGGCACTTCATGATCTGGACTGCCCGTGGAGACCGGGAGACCTTGCCCAGCGTAAGGGCCGTATCGAGCGCCAGGGCAACCAGAATCCTCTTGTCCATGTGTACCGCTATGTGACCGAAGGAACCTTTGACGCTTATCTCTGGCAGACGGTGGAGAATAAGCAGAAATTCATCAGCCAGATTATGACCTCTAAATCGCCGGTGCGCTCCTGCGATGATGTGGATGAAACCGCCCTCAGTTTTGCCGAGATCAAGGCTCTGTGCGCCGGAGATCCCCGTATCAAAGAGCGTATGGATTTGGATGTGGAGGTATCCCGCCTGAAGCTGATGAAAGCCGACCACCAGAGCAAGCAGTATCGTCTGGAGGACCAGCTGCTCAAATACTTCCCGGAGGAGATTGAAAAGCACAAGGGCTTTATCAAGGGCTTTGAATCTGACCTTGAGGTTTTGGCAGCTCACCCACACCCGGAGGACGGCTTTGCCGGTATGGAGATCCGTGGCGACCTGCTGACCGATAAGGAGAACGCCGGTGCAGCCCTTTTGGATGCCTGCAAGGAGGTCAAAACCTCCGATCCGGTGCAGATCGGCAGCTACCGGGGCTATGCCATGTCCGTGGAATTTTCCGCTTGGAAACAGGAATATACGCTCCTGCTGAAAGGACAGATGACCCACAGGGCAACCCTTGGTACAGACCCTCGCGGAAATCTTACCCGTATCGACAATGCCCTCGCCCAGATGCCCCAGCGTCTGGAGGCGGCAAAGGCACAGCTGGATAATCTCTATCAGCAGCAGGCTGCCGCAAAGGAGGAAGTCGGAAAGCCATTCCTTTATGAAGAAGAACTGAGAAGCAAAAACGCCCGCCTGGTGGAGCTGGATACCCTGCTCAACATCGACGGAAAGGGACCGGCACACGATGAAGCTGTCGTTGCCAAAAGCACACGGCCTTCGGTATTGGACCATCTGAAACGCCCGGTGCCGCCCCGCAGTACAGATAAGAAACCAAAACAGCATGAGGAGGTGCGATAACATGAATACCAACGATCTGAATACGGCTCTTTATGAAAAGATGGCTGCTGAGCAGGACAAATACAGGGACTGGCTGAAAAGCCAGCCCCCGGAAGAAATCCTGCACCACACCTATGAGTATACTGTCCGTGAGGACATCGTGATGGCGATGGAGGAACTGGAGCTGACCGACGCCCAGGCTCAGGCACTTTTGGAATCTCCCTCGCCGCTGGCGGATGTGTACCGCTATTTTGAAAAGCTGGAGACCGGCCACATGGATGTGATCCGGGACAGTATTGAAAGTCGAGCCGATGATGTGTGCAGAGCTAAAGAGGAACTGCGAACAACACCGGTCTATCCCTACTCTGCCGCCTATGCGAGAGAACATGGGGAGCTGGAGCAGTACCGAACTTCCAACAATGTAAATCTCCAATGCAAGGAGTCCATTGAAGCGGCGGTGCGGGAACACTTCGACGGAATGTATCTCAGTCACGATGCGGCAAAGGGTGTGATCGAGAACTATGGCATGGAGCGTGTGGCGCTGGTCCTTGCCAACACCGTCCAGCTTCAGGACTGGGATGGGCGTTACTCCCGACGCAATAAGGAATGGGCTAAGACCATTCCCAACGATAATCCCGAAACTGTCCGTTGTGGTTATGTCCTGAACAGCCACCCTGCTGTACTGGATGGTTTTATTGATTTGGTGCGAGAAGAACAGCAGCTCAGCCGTACTCAGGGAGAAAAGATACAACCGTCCCGTCCCTCTGTACGGGATAAGCTCAAGCAGGAACTGCCTGCCCACAAGCCTGCCGCCCCGAAGAAACGGGAACCGGAGCGATAACTATGGCAAAGCGTAAGCGGGATGTTCCGGTGCTGTTTTGGGTATCCGCAGAGGAACTGGAGCTGATCCATCAAAAGATGCAGCAATACGGGACAGAAAATTTGAGTGCCTATCTGCGGAAAATGGCACTGGATGGGTATGTGGTGCAGCTGGATCTGCCGGAACTGAAGGAGCTGGTCTCCCTGATGCGCCGAAGCAGCAACAACTTGAATCAGCTGACCCGTAAAGTGCATGAGACCGGGCGGGTTTATGATGCTGATTTGGAGGATATATCCCAGCGGCAGGAACAACTGTGGGAGGGGGTGAAGGAAATCCTTACCCAGCTTTCTAAACTTTCATAACAGGGAAAGATACTCCATTTGCGGAGGGAGGAACGGCGTTTCTTCGCCGCATCTCCCTCCGCTTTTTCTTTTTGCCGGTATCCTTGTCTTTTGCCTGTCCGTACCGGATAATATGAGTAGAGCAAGAAGCGTAGCAAAGGAGTGAAAACAGATGCTGACCTTTGAAAAAGTGTTGGAGATTTTTGCGGACTATCTGGCCGCAGACGAGACCACCGAAGTTTATATCAGCCGTCATGGATGTGTAAGGGTTGAATTTGACCAAGACTTTCGCTATTGCACCGGCGAGGTGTGCCATACTCCCAAGGAACTGTTCGACCTCTTAGCTGATGATTACCGGACTTATCTGGAGATTGAACTGACCAAAGGTAAACGGGAAGTGACGGAAGATGATGAGAGAGAAGCAGATGCCCTGTGTAAACGGCATCTGGAGCGTTGGAAGGAGGAACTGGAATGAAGATTTTGAAATGCCTGTTGATGATCGTAACTGCGCCGGTTATTTTGGTGCTGACACTTTTTGTCTGGCTCTGCACGGGGCTGATCTACATATCCGGTCTGGTGCTTGGTCTGTTCAGCATGGTGATTGCTCTGCTTGGCGTGGCTGTGCTGATTACCTATTCCCCGCAGAACGGTGTGATTTTGCTGGTTATGGCATTTTTGATTAGCCCGATGGGGCTGCCGCTGGCTGCGATCTGGCTGCTGGGCAAGGTGCAGAGTTTGAAATTTGCAATTCAGGAGTTGGTTTATGGATAAAATACGCAAAACTATAAAAAATGATACACGGTGGATCTATAATTACCTTATTTACTTTCGTGCTATATTCGTGTATAATAGTAGCACGAAAGGAAGTGATGATCGTGACCAGATCAGAACGGTTTGAGCAATTAGACAGACTTCTGACCGAGCATGATGGGATGCTACAAACTGCGCAGGTAATTGCCAGCGGAATTGTAAAGCCCATTTTTTATGAATATGTTAAAGAGAAAAATCTTCAACAGGTTGCCCATGGTATTTATGTCTCCGAAGATGCCTGGGTAGATGCTATGTTCCTTTTGCATCTGCGGTGTAATCAGGCAGTGTTTTCCCATGAATCGGCCTTGTTTTTTCATGATTTGACTGACAGAGAACCCTCCAAATATTCTGTTACAGTACGGCGTGGTTATAGTCCGACTCGCTTAAAAGCAGAAGGGCTATCTGTTTACACCATGAAGCCAGAGTTATTTGATGTTGGGTTGTCCAGCGGTCAGACACCTTTTGGGCATACCGTACCGGTTTATGATATGGAGCGAACGATCTGTGATTTGCTCAGAAGCCGCAGTAGAATTGAAATTCAAACCTTTCAGGGGGCATTGAAAGCGTATGCTCGTAGAAAAGATAAGAACCTGCGAGCTTTAATGCAATATGCTGGGATGTTCAAGGTGGAAAAAATTTTACGACAGTATTTGGAGGTACTTTTATGATAAAAACAGCAAGGCAGCTTAAAGATTTAATACGAAACCTTTCCAGAGAAAAATCCGCAGATGCTCAGATTTTAATGAGGAACTACATGATGGAGCGTTTTTTGGAGCGTATTTCTCTTTCTGAGTATCGTGATAAGTTTATCTTGAAGGGTGGTATGTTGGTAGCGGCTATGGTTGGATTGGATGCCCGTTCTACGATGGATTTGGATGCAACCATAAAAGGAGCCAATGTCAATGTGGAGGATATTGAGAATCTAATTTCATCAATCGTAACTGTTCCGATTGATGATGGTGTTAAATTTCAGCTGAAAAGTATTTCGGAGATTATGGATGAAGCAGAGTATCCAGGGATTCGTGTCAGCATGAGTACAACATTCGATGGCGTAGTGACCCCTTTGAAAATTGATATTTCTACGGGAGATGCGATTACACCAAGAGAGGTCCGGTATTCATTCAAACTTATGTTGGAAGATCGCTTCATTGATATTTGGGCTTATAATTTAGAAACTGTGCTGGCAGAAAAATTGGAAACCATTATTACCAGAACCACAACTAATACCCGCATGAGAGATTTCTACGATATTTACATTTTAGAACAGCTACATGGAACCACACTGAACCCAAATATTTTACATGATGCACTTCTGGCAACTGCCCATAAACGGGGATCTGAGAAGTATCTTAACCAGGCTGAAGAAGTTTTTAACGAAGTAGAAAATGATTCGGTTATGCAAAAACTTTGGGAGGCATACCGTAAAAAGTTTTCTTATGCTTCTGATTTGGAATGGGATGTGATTATGAAAGCAATTCGCAGGTTATATGCACTTTGCGAGAAAGGTATCAGCTTATGAAAAAGCATGGACATTATTGTAAAATTTGTGGCGAATACAAAGCCAACGAAAAATTTTCAGGCAAAGGTCATGCAGCCCACATTTGTAAATCCTGTGCTTCGCTACCAGCAGAAAAGCAGGCTGAACTGATGACACTGAATCGTCTTTTGAATCTTCCATGGAGGCTATCGAAAGAGCAGTTGTCCTGGCTGAAAAATCGACTAAAGGATAGGCGGCCTGATGTCCGTGCATTGGCGCAAGAGCAATATGAAATGAGATTTCCACCAAGACATTTAGAAGATGATGAGTTCAATTATTTCGATGAAAAAGTTTTATAGAATAGTGAAAGCGGTCTGCTACGGCAGGCCGTTTTCTTTTCGGAAAGGAGGTCTGACCTATGGCAACAACCCGCATCATGCCGCTTCATGTCGGCAAGGGCCGCATAGAAAGTCGGGCGATCAGTGACATCATCGACTATGTGGCCAATCCAAAGAAAACAGATAACGGCAGGCTCATTACCGGCTATGCTTGTGACAGCCGGACTGCGGATGCAGAGTTTCTTCTGGCAAAGCGGCAGTACATTGCCGCTACCGGGCGAGTGCGCGGTGCGGATGATGTGATTGCCTATCATGTGCGCCAGTCTTTCCGCCCCGGCGAAATCACCCCGGAAGAAGCAAACAGGCTGGGTGTAGAATTTGCCAAGCGTTTTACCAAAGGCAATCATGCCTTTGTGGTCTGCACCCACATAGACAAGTCGCACATTCATAATCACATTATCTGGTCATCAGTCAGCTTGGAATATGACCGGAAATTCCGAAACTTTTGGGGCAGCACCAAGGCGGTTCGGCGGCTAAGTGACACCATCTGTATTGAGAATGGACTGTCCATTGTAGAGAATCCGAACCCTCACGGAAAGAGCTATAACAAATGGCTGGGCGATCAGGCAAAGCCCTCTCACCGAGAGCTGCTTCGTGTGGCGATTGACAACGCATTATCACAAAGCCCTGCTAATTTTGAGGAACTGCTGAAGTTGCTGCAAGAGTCCGGCTGTGAAGTATCAAAGCGCGGGAAATCGTATCGCCTGAAGCTCCCCGGCTGGGAGAAAGCAGCCCGCGTGGACAGTCTGGGCGAAGGGTATGGAGTGGAAGAATTGCGGGCAGTTCTCTCCGGGAAGAAAGCGCATACCCCACGAAAGAAAACAGTCACACAGGCAGAGCCGCCGAAGGTCAATCTGCTGGTGGACATTCAGGCAAAATTGCAGGCAGGAAAAGGTGCTGGCTATGCTCGTTGGGCCAAGGTTTTCAATCTGAAACAAATGGCACAGACCATGAATTACTTGTCAGAGCATAACCTGCTGGAGTATGCGATTTTAGAAGAAAAGGCTGCGGCTGCCACGGCACATCACAATGAGCTTTCGGCGCAGATCAAAGCGGCTGAAAAGCGCATGGCAGAGATTGCTGTTTTGCGTACTCACATCGTAAATTATGCCAAGACCCGTGAGGTCTATGTGGCATACCGCAAGGCCGGCTACTCTAAGAAATTCCGGGAAGAACATGAGGAAGAAATTCTGCTCCACCAGGCTGCCAAGAATGCCTTTGATGAAATGGGAGTCAAGAAGCTGCCTAAGGTTAAAGAGTTGCAGACGGAGTACGCAAAATTGCTGGAAGAAAAGAAAAAGACCTATGCCGAGTACCGGCGTTCCCGTGAGGAAATGCGGGAGCTTTTGACGGCAAAGGCCAATGTGGATCGAGTGCTGAAAATGGAGGTAGAACAGGATGTTGAAAAAGAAAAAGACCACGGCCAGCGGTAAGCTGGTCCTGGTCAAAAGCGTTCGCAGAACGCGCAGCCACAGAATGAAATTCTGTGTTCAAAGGGGCTTGGGGGCGCTGCCCTCAACAAGCAAGCGGAGAGAAAAATCATGGAGGGATTTTGCACTCTGCGGGTCGGTGTGTATTAACACCGGCATTGCTTGCCACTTTTGTTCGCAAACAATATCCGTATCCTTTACACGATGATTTACTTTTATTATCATAGTCGTAATAAGTATATAAACTACTTACATATAAGCACCTAAAATATGAAAGGGCTGATAAAATGATGACCTTTGAAAAGGTTTTAGAAGTATTCAACGATTACCTAAATAAAGATAGTGTTTTGGAGGTGGTGAACACTAAGCGAGGATACACCGTTATGATTTGGGATGAAAAAGATGAGCAATGGTTTGGTGTGGAACATTGCAAAGCCCCCGAGCTTTTACGGGATGCCTTACTTGATGGCTATCGTGATTTTTTAGAGCAACAACTTACTCATAACCGCAGGAGTTTAACCGAAACAGAAATCTTAGATATTCAAAACCGATGTGAACAGCTTTATGATTTGTGTGGAGAATAAAAAAATAACCTAAAAAGTGCGATAGCCTGTGTAGGTGTCGCACTTTTTTCAGTTGGCTTGGCTTACGAAAACAGCGTTAATTATTCCGCAGTTTCTCTTGCCTTTTTCAAGCCTTGAGCCGTAGCTTCCATCACGATAAGCTCCTTTTCTTCCATATCATTCAACAGTACATCAACTTGTTTGCGGCGATTGTTGTCGCCATCTTCATTGCATGGAAAAAAGAACTGGTCTACAGAGATGTCAAGCAAGGTAGTAATGAGATAAAATTTGTTAAGCCTTGGGTGCTGCCCCCTGTTCTCTATATACATAATAGAGCGTGGCGTAAGGTCTACCAGTTGGGCAAGATATTCCTGTGTCCACCCTTTTGCTTCCCGAGCTTTTTTTATCGCTATACCTAACGGCTTAAAATCAAGTTTTCTTTCATCTTGGTACATTTTAATATCATCCTATATCATTGTACATTTCGGGTGATGATATTTGAACGAAGTATGATTTTATGTTTAGTAGTGTATAATTTCGTATTAGTGGAGAGAAACTTGCTATTATTCGTCATTCCGTATATAATAATTATATACTCTTTGCGAAAGGAAGTTGATATTATGAATTACATTTCTGTGAAAGCCGCTTCTGAAAAATGGGGCATATCGGAAAGACGGATACAAAAATTATGTGAGGAAAATCGCATTGACGGAACTGAAAAATTTGGTCGTGCATGGATGATACCAAAAGATGCAGAAAAACCCGTTGATGGACGTATGAAAACAAGGAACAAACAGGAGGAGAATCATGGAATTTAATGAAAAGCTACAACAGCTTAGGACTGGAAAGAACTTAACGCAGGAACAACTTGCGGAGCAATTATATGTATCAAGAACAGCCATTTCAAAATGGGAAAGCGGCAAGGGTTACCCTAACATTGAGTCGCTCAAGTGTATTTCTAAATTCTTTTCTGTGACCATAGATGAACTGCTATCGGGCGAAGAACTGATTACACTTGCCGAAACTGAAAATCGTTCCAACTTGAAAAAAATTTACAGTTTCATTTATGGAATATTAGATATGATGGCGGTTACTTTTATACTTTTGCCGTTGTATGGTAACCTTGTTGACGGATATATTTATTCTGTCAATCTACTTTCATTTACAGACACTACCCCAATATATCTTGCAATCTATTGGATTGTTTTTATTGTTTTGATTGCACTTGGGATAGCGAAACTGATGTGTGTTTGTTTTGAAAAGGAATCATGGAGCAACATAATCACAAAATGCTCTCTCGTGCTGAGTACGCTTTTTATCTGCTTCTTCGCTGCGGCAAGACAACCCTATGTAACCGCCCTTATGTTTCTGCTATTTGTTGCTAAAATATTTGTCTGGATAAAGCAAACCCAAACAAAGTAAAATGCCATAAACCCTTTAAAATAGGCTCTGACACGATAAGTGTCGGAGCTTTTTTCGTGCTGACATCTATTGTGTCGGCATTGTGACGGTAGATTTCTTGGCTTCTATGCAATACTCGTGGATAATAAGATTGTGGTCAGCGAAAACAAGAACAGCAACCCACGGAAAGGAGAATCAAATATGGATTATATCATTGAAACAGAAAATCTTACGAAGCGATACGGAACAGCCACCGTTGTCGATAAGGTAAATCTTCATGTGCCAAAGGGCAAAATTTATGGTTTGCTCGGCAGAAACGGAGCAGGCAAAACCACAGCAATGAAAATGATGTTGCAGCTTGCTTTCCCAACGGAGGGAACGGTACGCTTGTTTGGCACAAACTATAAGGAAAATATCCATACCCTTTATAGCAAAGTAGGCTCTATTATCGAAACACCGGGATTTTACAGTAATTTAACAGGGTATGAGAATTTGCAAATTCTCGCTAAACTGCGAGGGGGAGTATCTAAAAGTGGAGTAGAAAAAGCTCTTGAAGTTGTGGGGCTGCATAAGGAGAAAAGAAAAGTCTTTTCCGATTATTCCCTCGGAATGAAGCAACGGCTTGGTATTGCCGCCGCCATTATGCACGAGCCGGAGCTTTTAATACTTGACGAACCGATTAACGGACTTGACCCCATTGGAATAGTTGAAATACGCTCATTTTTATCTGAACTTAGTCACAATCATGGCATTACCATTTTTATCTCAAGCCATGTTTTAAGCGAGATTGAACAGATAGCAGATATTATCGGCGTTATGCACGAGGGGCATTTAGTAGAGGAAGTGAATATATCCGAGCTTCACAAAAGGAATCGAAAATACATTCAATTTGATTTATCTGACAGTGAGATAGCCGGAAAGATTTTAGAAAACCACTACCACATGACGGATTTTACAGTGCAGGACGGTACGGTGAGAATTTATGACTTTAGCCAAAGTGTTGGAGAAATCAATCGAGAATTTGCACGAAATGGACTGCTCGTGACAAGGATAAATGATAGTGAGGAAAACTTAGAGGACTACTTTTCTAAACTGATTGGAGGTGGCGGTATTGCTTAATCTTATTTCTTGTGAATTATTAAAACTAAAGCGTTCAAAAATGGTGCTAATTAGTGTGGCAGGGGTATTATCTACCCCACTTTTGATGTTAATAGAAGCCTTGCAAACACATTTTGATAAGCCGGAGATTATCTTTACCTTGTCTGACATATACAGCGACAGTGTACTGTATATCATGCTGCTGGTAAACATTATGATATATGTGGCAATTGCAGCTTACTTGTTTAGCAGAGAGTACACAGAAAGCACCCTCAAAACCATATTGCCCATACCCATTTCAAGGACAAAACTATTAATTGGAAAATTTTGCACCCTGCTTCTTTGGATTGTTATGCTAACCCTTGTAACATGGGCAGGTATATTTATCGTTTGTGGGCTATATGACGCTGTCTTTACATTGGAGGGATATAGCTTACTAGTGGCAATAGTATGGCTCCCCAAGTTTTTGTTTGGCAGTATCCTGATGTTTTTAACAGTTTCTCCTTTTGTGTTTGTTGCTATGAAAACAAAAGGATTTGTCGCCCCGATGATTGGCTCTGCCGTGATTGTCATGGGAAGTGCCGCACTTTCAAATCAAGAATGGGGAGCGTTGTATCCGTGGACAGCCACCTATTTCTTGGTGCAGGGTAAACTTCAGAGTACCGGCTATCCTACAC
This sequence comes from Velocimicrobium porci, assembly GCF_009696045.1. Classification (GTDB taxonomy): domain Bacteria; phylum Bacillota; class Clostridia; order Lachnospirales; family Lachnospiraceae; genus Velocimicrobium; species Velocimicrobium porci. The sequence goes on from NZ_VUMT01000036.1 coordinate 12,307, forward strand.
TGCTGTCTGTATCTATTATTATTCTTGTATCAGCAGTTGGTTTTCTTATGACCTTTCATCATTTTAAAAAGGAGGATTTGAAATAATGGTACTTGATTTTATAGAAATTTTAAAAGTTATTTTTCTTGGAATTGTTGAGGGTATTACTGAGTGGCTACCTATCAGCAGCACAGGACATATGATTCTTGTGGACGAATTTATCACACTTAATATGAGCGAAGCATTTAAAGAAATGTTTTTTGTTGTTATTCAACTTGGAGCTATACTCGCAGTGGTTGTAATGTTTTGGAACAAGATGTTTCCCTTTCAATTTAAGAACAAAGCACAGTCAATTGTTAAAAAGGATACTTTCTCGTTGTGGTTCAAGGTTGCGGTAGCTTGTGTACCGTCAGCTATTATGGGGATTCTATTTGATGATTATTTGGATGCTTACCTCCAAACCCCCATTGTGATTTCAATCATGTTAATCTTTTATGGTTTGTTATTCATTCTCATAGAAAATTGGAATAAAAAGCGTACTCCTACTACTATGGCACTTTCTGACATCAGCTATAAAACAGCAATCTTGATAGGGGCATTTCAAGTGTTATCACTTATACCCGGCACATCACGGTCGGGAGCAACGATTATAGGTGCTTTACTCATAGGAGTTTCACGAGTGGCAGCAGCAGAGTTTACTTTTTTCCTCGCAGTACCTACTATGCTTGGAGCAAGTGCTTTTAAGCTGTTAAAATTCGGGTTTGAATTTACAAGTGCAGAACTGCTCGCTCTTGTTCTCGGTATGGCTGTGGCATTTGCGGTATCTGTCTTAGTAATTAAATTCCTAATGAACTTTATCAAAAAACATGATTTTAAGGTGTTTGGTTGGTATCGAATTGTGCTTGGTATACTTGTTGTACTTATAAAATCTTAATAATGCGTTTTCTTTGTGCGCGAATAAAAATGCCAGCTGGTCCTTAAGATCAGCTGGCATTTTTGTTTCTGGGGATGGAAAACAACCCAGAGATTCTCGTTGTCGATCTCCTCCTGATTTTAGTTTGCATGGTGAATTTTGCAAATTGAATCTACAGGAGGTTAATAATGGGATTTAATTATGGATATGAGAAAAAGAAGTTTGATAGTAGATGGAAGCGTTTAGAAGTTGAGTATTGTGATGCAGGGATGAGCGAAGAACAGATTGCTGCCATGAAAGAATATGACTGGGCATGGTTTTGCAGTCAAAGGGTTTTTCAAAACCATACGCAACCAATACCTTGTGAACAATATGATGAAGTATGTGGTCAATCACAGCTGTTCCGAAAGTTTGCATCGTTATCTTATCAATGGGATGTTGATAAGATTGATCAAACGCGATATGGATGGTTGGCTTCGGTGGAAAACGAACAACTACTGTTGAGATTGAAGAAGCTGTCGAAGAAAGATTTGGAGCTATTGACATTACTTTTTGTGGATGGTTATCGTCAAATTGATGTAGCACGTCTTTGGCATTGTTCCAGAAGTGCTGTTGCACAAAGATTTAAAAAAATAAAAAAATTTTTGAATAACACTTAACAAATGAAGCGTATCAGTGCCTACCCATTGAGGGAAGAACATTCTCCCAATGTGGAGCTTGACAATTTCATAGACGGCATTTCCGGTACATAACCTATGTATAAATGTCAATACAAAAATGTACAAAAGTTCCAAAATAATAATGTACAACTTTTTTAATTTTCAGTCTGGATATGATCTTTAAGCCGATATGATTTTCCGGATATTGTAATTACATGTGCATGAT
>NZ_VUMT01000037.1 GCF_009696045.1 Velocimicrobium porci
GTCGGTAAAGATTCTTTGTAAGATATTCATAACCCTATTATGCAGGAAAAATTAACAAAAAGAAACCCCTAAATTCCCTCAAGATTGAGGGCAGGGGAGTTGAAGTGTCGAAGACACTTTTTTATTAAAGACTGCTACACAATGAAAAGACCCATGCGTGAGCATGAGCCTTTAACTGTAAAATCTGCTGAACGGACGCAAATCAATGCCGATTCTGTTATTTTGCCTGCACTTTGGAAAGAAGGGCTTCCTGTAATGTCTGTGAGAAGTTTATTCCCTGCTCTAAGGCGGCAGTATTGAGCCATGCAGGAATTGTGAGTGTTTTTCTGACTGATTTCTCGAAATGAGCCTTTGCATAAGCTTCAACATCAACAGAAACTATATTCACAAATGCCTCTCCTACCGGTTCATCTGGAGAAACCTCTTTTGAAACAGCAACAGGGTCTATATCTGTAAGACTGGAAGGAGCGGGAACAGCTTCACCATCTGCTTTGCATGAATGAAGATGTGCGGCCAGACATTCAACAGCCATTTCCATAGCATCCTCTAAAGTGTCTCCTTGTGTTGCAAGGTAGTTCAGGTCAGGAAAGATAACAGAGTACCCATCATCTTCCCTGTAGAAACAAGCTGGATACATAGATAACATAGTTTACACCTCCCGTATATGGTAAAGGAATGGCAAGGGCTTATTTAAGCCCCGCCTGCTTCCTGATGGAATCCTCGGTCCTTTTGTTTAGGTCTTTACCCTTGTGAAAGGGAATTGTGACCTTGCCAGGTTTTGTAGGGTGTATGTACTGTCTATGTGAGCCATTCTGCTCTTTGAACAGCCACCCATCAGCAAGGATTAGTTTTTCCATCTCTCTTGATTTCATTGGCATACCGTTTTCCTCCTTGCACTATTATATTACCATATAATACGCATAAAGTAAATACGCATACAAAAAATACGCACAAATAAAACCAATGGAGAGGTTATTGAACGAAAAGCAGACTGTATTTTGATTTTTCACTTTATGTAAAATATAATTATAATTGACATAAAATAGAATTTTGAGGGGAAAAATGTATTTGGTGATTGAGGAGGAGAATCATGCAGGTGAAATTTAGAAAAAAATCGCAGATTACATTACCAATGGCGGTAGTAGAGCAATTAGAATTGAAAGAAGGTGATAAGATGGAAGTAGAGATTATAAACCAGACAGTTTGTCTGACGCCATTTGAAAGTAAAAAAAGAAAACCTACAGAAACTGCCGATTTAACAAAAAAGGAATATTTTGAAAAAAATAATACAATTAAAAACAATAGTAAATTATATTTTGAATGTCTTGGTCATTTTGCAATTTATAATTATGGTAAGCTGGTTCTTTTAAGTAACAAGAAGGCGGAAGAGTTAATTGCTTTTTTAATCTGTGAACGAGGATATCCGGTATTAAAGGAAACGATTGCAACCTTTTTATGGCCACAAGCGGAAAAACGCAAATCAATGGAATGTCTTTACAAAGTGTGGAAGTATATTTGTAATTTGTCACAAATGAATATAGAAATCCCAATTATTTCAGAGAGAAATCATATGTATTTTAATTCAGATGATTGTGTAATTGATTTGGAACAGTTTGAATCTTACTATGAAAACAGACGAGATATACGTTCTTGTGAAGCAGCAATTCAGTTATATCGAGGACCCTTGTATTATCATCAATGTTATAATTGGATTAGTCAATGGGAAGCATACTATGAAATAAGATTTTGGAAGCTGATTGAAGTAGTAATTGAATATTATCAAAGAAAGGATATGTTAGATATTGTTGAAAAATATAGAAATATAATTGCAAGATATGAATGTTAGAAAGAAAGTGTTTTAGTAAGAAAATTATTCCGAAGAATTTCTGATAGTAAATGTTATGATATCAAATATAGAATACAGAATTGGTGCCGGTACTATTAAATTGAATTCTATATTTTATATCATGGGGGAAAACACTTTTTGCCCTAAACATTGTCATATGTAAATATAAATTGATAAGTGAAATAGGAGGGTTTAGTATGTCTACAGTTAGAAAAGCGATTGAAAGTTGTGATGATACAAATGAATTAGAAGCAGCTCAAAAAGAGGCACTTGAAGCTTTATATACAGTAGCAGAGCAGCAGGCAGATATTTTTATGATGGAAATTATGGATTCGATTAAAGTGGGAGGAGATAAGAAAATTCCTGTTACTTCTTTGGTTGCACAGACCAGAGAAATTCGTGCAATGACAGCAAAAAGTACAGAAGATATTCAAGATACTGTAGCAGGTTGTCTGGATGCTTTTTTAGGAGGAAATAAGGATGTAGTAGGTGGAATAGGAAAGTTACTATCAGGTGCCTTAAACGTCTTTTTAGGAGAAAGTGTAGGAGCAATTGGTCAGACAGAAAAATATTATATTTTAACAGAAGGACTCAGTGCGGTACGATTCGATGTAAAGTGTTGGTATCGATCGATTCAATGCAAATCATTGTATTCAAAAGCTGAAAAAGTAACTTGTTTTGTCGGAACAAAATCAATTGTAGACTTGTCTAAAATTGATTTATCTACATTTGTGTATTTATATCAGCAACAATTGATTAATTCAGGTGTAACTGGAGCTGATATAAGATCGGAATTAAAACTTGTAAAAGAAATATATAATGAATTTCAGACTACAGTATCTGAAAATACAATTTTAAAAGGACTAAGAAAACAAAATAGTAATGAGATATTAGTTCCCGGATTTTAATATACATAAAAGATAATTGAAATAATATAGAGTTTGATAAACGGTTGCAAAGTATAACGGTCGATTAGGCAAAGGTCTCTGAGGTAAAAGTTATATTTTGCAACTTTTTTGTTAAAAAATAAAATTTGATATTTGATGATAGAAAGGTTCATTGACAAAATAGCAAATGCAAACTAGACTAATAGTAAAAATTAACGAATAAAAAAATAAGACAAGATAAAAAGAAGAAGGAAATAAAGACAGAGATGGACGATAAAAAATATTATACATCAGGTGAATTTGCTAAAAAAGCGAATATAACAATTCGTACAATCCGCTACTATGATAAACAGGGAATTTTATCACCGACTTTTCGAAATAATTCGGGCTACCGATTTTATAGCGATGAAGATTTTATAAAATTACAAAAAATATTAACACTAAAATACTTAGGGTTTTCTTTGGAAGAGATTCGAACGATGACATTATATGATTCTACGGAGGAAATAGAAGAATCTTTAGAGCTACAGATTCAGTTAGTAAAAAAAAGAAAAGAACATTTGGAATTGATGGAAAAAAATCTTATTCAGACAAAAGAAATGTTTCAAAGACGAAAGGATATAAAATGGGATGAGATTTTAAATTTAATTCATGTAACGAATATGGAACGTGAATTAGTGGAACAATATAAAACTGCCAATAATTTAAATATCCGGATAGAATTACATAACAAATATTCTACGAATTTACAAGGATGGTTTCCATGGCTTTATTCTCAAATTTGCTTTGATCAGGCAGAAACAATCTTAGAACTTGGATGTGGAAATGGGGCATTATGGATTAATGCTGATTGGGAAAAGTTATCAGATAAACAAATATGTCTGTCTGATATATCAAAAGGAATGATAAAAGAAGCAAAACAAAATTTGGAAAAAGAAAATGGAAATAAACCGGGATTTAAGAAAACTAATATAAAATATAAGCCTTATAATGCGGAAAAGCTTACATTGGAAAAAAGCTCTGAGGATATTATAATAGCGAACCATGTTTTATTTTATATAAAAAATTTAGATTGCACAATAAAAAATATTGCGGACATTTTAAAAGAAAACGGAACATTTTACTGCAGTACTTATGGATTCGATCATTTGCATGAAATTACAGAATTGGCAAAAGAGTTTGATTCAAGAATTACTCTTTCCCAGGTTAATTTGCAGGAGCAATTTGGAATCGAAAATGGAAAAACAATATTAGAACCATATTTCTCAAGGGTTGAACTTAAAATTTATGAAGATTCGCTTATCATTAACCGAGCAGAACCATTAGTTGATTACATTTTGTCCTGCCACGGGAATCAGAAAGAGATTCTCTCCGGAAGATATCAAGAGTTCTGCTGTTTTGTAGAAGAAAAAATAAAACGGTTTGGAGCAATTTTTGTGACAAAACAGGCGGGAGTCTTTATTTGCAGGAAATGAAACGTATTCTAAATATTTTTTAAGAATTATGGTGGTCTTGTTGGTTTATAAAGTTTTCTTCAAACTCTTCAACTGTGTATGTATATATGTTTTTAAATAGGTAATTTTTAAATTGGTCTAATCCAAATAATATGAATTCTTCGTTTGCTAATCGCCTTACAGTTTTGTATAACACATCTCTATGTGACGACTTCCCGACTTCACTTTTTTGGCGTTCGAAGCCTTCTGTCGTTTGGCGCGTTGGTCCTGCCTCTAAATATTTGGTTTTATTATATACGAGAATATAATTCATATGCTTACGAGTGTAGGATATTGAGTTAACAGGGAGACCATTTTGGTCTTGATATTGTAAATCAAAAAGTATAAATAGACTGTCGTATATTTTCTAATTCCTGCATGGGATCTGATAATTTTTTGTAAATTTTGTCAATATTATTTGTTACATTATATAAATAAGAGCCTAAGTCATTATTTTCTGCTAAGTAATAATTAGTTTTATCTGATATTTTATGTTTTGCAGTAAAGACATCTATAGCATCGAGAAAATAAGGACTATGCGTAGTGATAATTATTGTTAAATCAAATTTTTTTTGTAATAAAACGATTAGTTCTGCGTACAGTAGTTGCCATTCTGGATGTAAATGTATTTCTGGTTCATCCAGAATTAAAATATCTTTTTCTTTTAAACTGCCTTTTTCTAAAAGTTGTTTAATTATTGCAAACGATTTTAAACCGGTTGATAAATTTTTAATATTTAGTGGGTGATTGTACTTTGTTGTTTTTAAGTAGTATTGTCCATCTTGGTTTTCAATGATATCTCCACCTAATAGTTCCCCGAGTAGGTTATAGATTTCATTTAACTTATCTTTTACCATGACAGCATCAAAAATCCCATCAAGTATGCCGTTATCTTTTTTGCAAAGGTATTTTAATAAGTGGGAGTCTGTAATTTTTATAGAGTTTTTAAAATAGTAATCGGACATGCTGTCTATAACAAAAGGATTGTCTATATAAAAGGCTTCATGTAATATATTTAATTCTGTATTCCATGAAATACAAGTGTCATTTTGAAAATGGAGATTTATCTTCTTGTTTTGTATAGTTAATTCTATTATAGATTCTAAGCTGTCTTTAGTTAAAGGTGATATTTGATTTTCAAATACTTTATTAAACCATCTGGTGATTACTTCAGTCATTACTTTTTTGTCTGAAACATCAATAAGAACATTTAATTTATCTGAAAGATTATCTATAAAATCGTTTATATCATCAATTGCTTCAGTTAAGTTATTGGCAAAAATAAAATTTTCTATAAGATATGGAAGAGCTGCATTGTTATTATTTTGTATCATATTCATAATTTTTTCAGTAAATTTACGGGAATAATAAGTATAATTTCTTATAGGCAGTTCGGATATAGTTTTATTTTGAGTCAAATAACTTTGAAAAAATAAAGAAACAATTTGGTATATTCTATCTTCTCTTTCCTGCATTACTTTTTGATTCATATTATACATGGAATTAAAAATTGAAAAGATAATTTTGCCTATAGTACTTTTTCCAGTATTATTTTCTCCGGCAATAACGGTTATACCATCTATATTTATAGAGGCTTCTTTTATTTTAGCAAAATCTTTTATATCTAATTGCATTATTTCGCTCCTTTTTTAGATTTGTTTATTAGATTATATTATATTTTATCACAACATCTGTTTTTTACTCAATTCTAACATAGATAAATGATATTCTCAAATAAAAGTTTCATTAGTAAAAAATTTACTGCTAGTATATTATTAACGATAAATGTAACTTTCTGCTTGACAGTGACGTTACGTCATCTTATAAAATGAAGTTACAGAATTAATTTTTGGGTACTCTATTCAAAGATAGAGCAGATAAGGAGGTCACTAATGAAGGGTATTGTATTAGCAGGGGGTAGCGGAACACGTTTATATCCATTAACAAAAGTAACGTCAAAACAATTGTTGCCGATTTATGATAAACCAATGATTTATTATCCACTTTCCGTATTAATGAATGCAGGAATCCGGGATATTTTACTGATATCAACACCAGAAGATATTTCACGTTTCGAGGCACTGCTCGGGGATGGAAGTCAATTTGGAATTCAATTAAATTATGCGGTACAGGATTCACCGGATGGACTGGCTCAGGCATTTATTATTGGAGAGTCATTTATTGGTGATGATAATGTGGCAATGGTACTTGGAGATAATATTTTTCATGGACATGGTTTGACGAAGAAACTCAGAAATGCTGTGAATAAGAGAGTTGGTGCTACTGTTTTCGGATACTATGTAGATGACCCGGAACGTTTTGGTATTGTAGAATTTGACTCAGAAGGAAAAGCTGTTTCGATTGAAGAAAAGCCACTTAAACCAAAGAGTAATTATTGTGTGACAGGGTTGTACTTTTATGATAATCGGGTTGTTGAGTATGCAAAGCAGTTAAAACCATCAAAACGTGGAGAGTTAGAAATTACAGATTTAAATCGTATTTATCTTGAGCAGGGAGAGTTAGATGTCGAATTATTAGGACAAGGGTTCACATGGCTTGATACAGGAACCCATGACTCTTTAGTAGATGCGACTAATTTTGTACGGACAATTGAAACACACCAGCATAGAAAGATAGCATGTTTAGAGGAAATTGCTTATCTGAATCATTGGATTACAAAAGACCAGATGGAAAAACGGTATGAAATTCATAAAAAGAATCAATATGGTATGTATTTAAAAGATGTTATGGATGGAAAATATATTGATAGTAAAGAATTTTAAGTTGAAAATAAGCATGTAAGGAGTTTTTTTAGTGAAAATCATTGAAACAGAATTAAAAGATGTATATATTTTAGAACCACAAGTATTTGGCGATAACAGGGGATGGTTCATGGAGAGTTACAACCAGAACGCAATGGAAGAAGCAGGATTACATTATGAATTTGTACAGGATAACCAGTCTTATTCAACACAGAAAGGTACATTAAGAGGGCTTCATTTTCAAAAGGGTGAACATGCTCAGGCAAAAATAGTTCGCTGTAATAAAGGAGCTGTTATGGATGTTGCGGTCGACATGCGGGAAGGTTCTCCAACTTATAAAAAATGGGTGAAGGTGGAATTGTCGGAAGAAAATAAAAGACAATTATTGATACCTCGTGGTTTTTTACATGGATTTGTAACTTTGACTGATGAAGTAGAATTTCTATATAAAGCAGATAATTTTTATAACAAAGAGTCTGATAGAAATATTGCATGGAATGATGAAGAAATCGGTGTAGATTGGGGAATTGATAATCCAATTCTTTCGGAAAAGGATAAAAATGCACCGAAGCTTTCGGAAAGCGATATTGATTTTAAATATAATGTTATAGATTATAAGAGGTGAAACAGTATGAAAATAGTAGTAACTGGCGGAGCAGGTTTTATTGGTGGGAATTTTATTCACTATATGTTAAAAGAACACACGGATGACGAGATTATTTGTGTAGACGCATTGACTTATGCAGGAAATTTAGAAACTTTGGAACCTGTAATGGACAATAAAAATTTTAAATTTGTACAGGCAGATATAGCTGACCGTGATGCAATATATCAGTTATTTGAAGAAGAAAAACCTGATATTATTGTTAATTTTGCAGCGGAAAGTCATGTGGACCGTTCTATAGAGAATCCGGGGATTTTTTTACAGACAAATGTTGTCGGTACAGGAGTTTTATTGGATGCCTGTAAAAAATATGGAATAAAACGTTATCACCAAGTATCCACAGACGAAGTATATGGAGATTTACCACTTGATCGAAAAGACTTATTTTTTACAGAAGAAACACCAATTCATACTTCAAGCCCATATTCTGCATCAAAGGCTTCAGCAGATTTATTAGTACAGGCATATCATCGTACATTTGGGCTACCTGTGACAATATCACGCTGTTCAAATAATTATGGACCATATCATTTCCCAGAAAAGCTGATACCATTGATTATAGCGAATGCTTTAAATAATAAGTCGATTCCCGTATATGGAACTGGAGAGAATGTACGGGACTGGTTATATGTCGAAGATCATTGCAGAGCAATTGATTTGATTATCAGGGAAGGAAAAGTAGGTGAAATCTATAATATTGGCGGTCACAATGAAAAGACAAACTTAGAAGTTGTAAAGACAATTCTAAAAGCACTTGATAAAAGTGAAGCGTTAATTACTTATGTTACAGATCGTCCGGGACATGACAGAAGATATGCAATCAATCCTGCTAAGATTAAAAAGGAGTTAGGCTGGGAGCCTTTGACAACATTTGATGAGGGAATTAAAAAGACGATAAAATGGTATTTGGAAAATAAATCATGGTGGGAGAATATAATCAGTGGAGAATATCAAAATTACTATGAAAAAATGTATGGAAAGCGATAGAATAAAATGAAAATATTAGTTACAGGAATCAATGGGCAGCTTGGTTATGATGTCATGAAGTGTTTAAAGAAAAGAAAGATAGATTGTGTTGGAGCAGGAAGACAAGAGTTTGATCTTACAGATCAAAAGGCGGTAGAACGATTTATTATCGACGAAGCTCCGGATGCGGTGATTCATTGTGCAGCTTACACGGCTGTCGATAAGGCAGAAGAAGAAAAAGACTTATGCTATAAAGTAAACGTGGAAGGTACAGAGCATATAGCGAAGATTTGTAAAACACTTGATATAAAAATGTTATATATTAGTACCGATTATGTTTTTTCAGGGACTGGAGAAGAATATTATGAAATCACAGATCAACCTGCCCCCATCGGTTACTACGGCAAAACAAAATTTTTAGGGGAGGAAGCAGTAAAAAAATGGATTGACAAATATTTTATTGTTCGAATCTCCTGGGTTTTCGGAAAAAATGGAAATAATTTTGTAAAAACGATGCTTCGTTTAGGAAAAGAGAGGGAAGAAATCAGTGTAGTTGCGGATCAGATTGGTTCACCTACCTATACTGCAGATTTAGCTGTGTTACTGTGTGATATGATAGAGACAGAACAATATGGAACTTATCATGCAACGAATGAAGGGGTTTGTTCATGGGCAGAATTTGCAGAAGAAATTTTTCGGATTGCAAAAATGCCTGTAACTGTAAAGCGAATTTCTTCAGAAGAATATAAGACAAAAGCAATACGTCCGAAAAATTCCAGATTATCTAAAAGTTGTTTAGAGCAGGCAGGATTTAAGCGATTGCCAAAGTGGCAGGATGCACTTTGGCGTTATTTGGAAGAAGAGTTTTGAAATATTAAAAGAATTTTAAAGCGTAGTGTAAATGAACAAATAAAATAGAGAAACAAATTATCGGGTAGGCGGGAAAATTAAATAACGTTTTCCTTCTACCCGATATTGAATAAAAAAAATATTAGTATGCAATTAGCTTTTTTCTATTCAATAGGCTTTTCTTTATCCAATGAAAGAAAGAGTGCATTGACAAGATTAACAGCCAGGTTTCTCTCTTTTGCCGAACGACCATCCATCAATTGTAACCAAAGGGAAAGATTACTTTCATCGCTTACAACAAGGGAATCTGAAAGTAGATAATCAACTGTAACAGTAAAACGATTTGCAAGAAGAACGAGATTTTCAATTGTAAGCCCACGTTCACCACGTTCAATCTGACCAATATAAGCGGGGGAAAGGCAGACTTCTTCTGCCAGTTTTTCCTGGGTAAGGTGAAGCCTTAGACGCTCTTTCCTTATTTTTTGTCCCAGAATAGTATAATCCATATCTCCAAACCTCCTATTTATAAAACACAAATTCTAATACAATAACTGTAAAGAAAAATGTCGGAAATAATAATATGCAGAATGCAGTAGAAAAGTATGCAAGCTGTTTCGCCTTTTTCTTTGTTATTATAGGAAAACGAGATAAAAGATATACAAGAAAGATTTATTAATTATAAATAAATTGAAGTAGATAAGTGAAAATTTGTAGTTGTGAATAAAAGGATGAAAACCGAACTAATAATTAGTTGACAATTTTTATAATCTGTGGTATGTTAATAATAGATTGATTGTAAAAAGTGCATAGAAAATTTGTAGTTAGGTGTTACTGATAATGCAGGCAAGACTAACTTTACGAGCAGAGGAATATTTTCGTGAAGTTGAGTCTTTTTTTTGTGCATTTAAGAGAGGAAAAGGGTATGGAAGTATTAAAAGTGATTAATAACAGCTTTGTGAGTGCTTATGACACAGAGGGGAAAGAAGTTGTTATTATGGGAAAAGGAATTGGATTTGGAACAAAACCTGGAAAGAAAATTGACGAAAAGATAATTGAGAAAATATTTCGGATTGAAGATTCAAAAGAGGGAACAAAATTTCAAGAACTATTGAGAAATCTTCCAATGGAGCATATGCGACTTACTTCGGACATTATTGATTATGCAAAAACAAAGTATGGGAAACATTTAAATGAAAGTATTTATATTGCATTAACGGATCATATTAATTTTGCAATTGAGCGCTATCATAAAGGAATGAAGTTTGTTAATCCGCTACTTATGGAAGTGAAACAATTTTATAAAAGTGAATATTTAATAGGAGATTATGCAGTTCAATTAATAAAAAAAGAAACAGGGATTCTGTTTGATGAGTCTGAGGCAGCTTCGATTGCTTTGCATATTGTAAATGCAGAATATAATACGAAAATGGGTGAAGCAATGAAAATAACAACGATGATTCAGGAGATTCTTGATAAGGTAAAAGAGTGTTTCCAATTTCGTTTAGATGAGGAGAGTCTTCATTATTCCAGATTTGTAAGCCATGTAAAATTTTTATGCCAGCGTATCATGAAAAAAGAATTATTAAATTGCATGGATGAAAAAATTGTAGAAATGGTAAAGGAAAATTATCCGGAGGAATATGATTGCAGTAAAAAGATTGGAAGTTTTATTCATGATAAATACGATTATGAAGTTACAAATGAAGAATTAATGTATCTTGCAATTCATATTAAGAGGATGAGAGATGCCAGTTTAGAACATTAGGAGGCTAGAATTATGTTAAATAAATTGAAAAATATGTGGAAAAAAGAAGAAAAAATTGGTTCACCTATAAGAGGAGAAGCAGTTAGTATAAAGGAAGTAAATGATCCAACGTTTTCCGATGAGATATTAGGAAAAGGAATTGCAATTAAACCGCTTACCGGAAGAGTTGTTGCACCATGTGACGGGACGATTTCCATGGTGTTTGATACAAAGCATGCTTTGAGCATAACAACTGAGCATGGAGCAGAGCTTTTGATTCATGTCGGTTTAGATACCGTGAATTTAAAGGGGCAATTTTTTGAAGCAAAGGTAAGTGCAGGTGAGCATGTGAAAGCTGGAACACTTCTGTTAGAATTTGATATCGAAAAAATAAAAGAAGAAGGATATGACACGATATGTCCGATTGTTGTATGCAATTCACAAGAATTCTCCAATATAGAGGCAATTACAGGAGAAGTGTCAGAGTTAACGGAGGTATTAAAAATAATACAATAAATAAAATGAAAAATAGAGAGGAGAAAAGAACAATGAAACAAGTAACTTATGTCGTAAAGGATGAATTGGGGCTTCATGCCAGACCGGCAGGGCTGCTCGTAAAGGTGACAGGAGGATTTAAAAGTGATATCCGCCTAAGTGCAAATGGAAAAGAGGCTGACGGCAAGAGAATTCTTGGAATTATGAGTCTTGGAGTGAAAAAAGGAGATAAAGTTACATTTGCATGTAAGGGGGTAGATGAAGAAAGGGCAGCAGTTCAAATTGAAAGTTTTTTAAATGATAATTTATAAAATGTATCAATACCAGGGGCAAAAGGTCATGCTTTTCATGCTGGCATGAAAAAGCATAACTTTGAGACCCGCAAAAACATGAGAAAGTAGCCCGAACAGGGCGGATTTCGAATATTTTTAGGATGACGAAAGCACAAAGTGCGTAGTCATCTGTAGGTATCAGGGGTCAAAATATTTTTTGACCCCAACACTATAAAATGTATCAGGAGAGGAAAGGAGGAGGTATTTTATGATGAAATATCTTCAGAAGTTGGGAAAATCGTTAATGCTTCCGGTAGCATGTCTGCCTGTAGCGAGTCTTTTAATGGGAATCGGTTATTGGATTGATCCAAATGTAATGTCAGGATTGGGTGAGCCTTCTACGATTGCTGCCTTTTTAGTTAAGGCAGGAGGTGCATTGATTGACCATATGGCGATTTTATTTGCAATTGGTGTTGGAATTGGTATGTCAGATGACAATGATGGTACGGCAGGGCTTGCCGGTTTAGTTTCGTGGCTTATGATTACTACGATTCTTTCAGCAGGAAATGTAGCTGTATTCCGTCACGTTGATGTATCTCAGGTACCGGTCGCATTTACAAAAATTGAAACTCAGTTTATCGGTATTTTAGCCGGCTTAATCGGTGCGTCTTGTTACAATCGGTTTAAAAATACAAAGTTGCCGGACTTTTTAGGATTCTTTAGTGGGAAACGTTGTGTTGCAATTGTAACAGCAGTATCTTCATTAGTTGCATGTTTAGTGTTATATTTCTTATGGCCTCCAATTTATTCCGGTCTTGTAAGCTTTGGAGAGGCAATCATTTCAACCGGACCAATCGGAGCAGGTATTTATGGATTCTTTAACCGTCTATTAATTCCGGTAGGACTTCACCATGCACTTAACTCTGTATTCTGGTTTGATGTGGCAAATATTAATGATATTGGTAAGTTCTGGGGAACAATTGAAGGTGGTGTGCTTGGTCAGACAGGTATGTATCAGGCAGGATTTTTCCCGGTTATGATGTTTGGTTTACCGGCAGGTGCGTTAGCAATGTATCATACAGCAAAGGATAAAAAGAAAAAAGCGGCAGCAGGTATGTTATTTGCAGTAGCATTATCTTCTTTCTTTACAGGTGTTACCGAACCAATGGAATTCTCATTTATGTTCTTGGCACCGGTATTATATGTGATTCATGCATTCTTAACCGGTATTACTTGTGCGATTGTTGCGCTTTTGCCGGCAAGAGCAGGATTCTTTTTCAGTGCAGGTTTTGTTGACTGGTTCTTGAGTTTTAAAGCCCCAATGGCAGTAAAACCTTGGCTGTTACTGATTGTCGGTCTTGGTGTTGGCGTTGTTTATTATGTTGTATTCCGATTTGTAATTGTGAAATTGAATTTAAAAACTCCGGGAAGAGAAGATGATGACGATGCAGACGAAGATATGAAAGCAACATTAGCAAATAATGATTATACGCAGGTTGCTTCAATTATCTTAGAAGGTTTAGGTGGAAAAGAAAATGTTACATCGGTTGATAACTGTATCACAAGACTTCGTCTTGAAATTAAAGACTATACAAAAGTAAATGAAAAGAAAATTAAATCAGCAGGGGTCGCAGGAGTAATCAGACCGGGTAAGACGAGTGTTCAGGTAATCATCGGAACACAGGTACAATTTGTGGCAGATGAGTTTAAAAAATTATGTAAATAATTAAATTAAATCGTAAAGGTGTTGTAAAAATCAATTTAGTTGATTTTGCAACACCTTTTTTGCTTTATAGGAAACTTCGTCTCCTATAAAGCAAAAACGCTCCGCGAGGATGTGCACAGATGCGAAAGGAGTATTGTTGCAAAAAGTATGCAACACGCATCTGGCACGCAAAGTGGAGCAAGTCCCTCATGAGTGAGGGATACAGGGAGTTGAGGTGGACTTGTCCACTTTGTTCCTTTATAGGAAAGTTCGACTTTCGTTAAACGCTTGGATG
>NZ_VUMT01000038.1 GCF_009696045.1 Velocimicrobium porci
GCATTCTTCTTAAATTCTTCTGTGTACTGTGTAGCCATGTCTTACTCCTCCAATCTTTAGCTTTAATAATAAATCTATATTAAGGATTATTCCATATCTAACTTGTACTATTTACATTCTAACACCACAAAGATCGCCATGAAATCTTCGTGGTCGAAGTAGCGTTCCGGCTCCAGTCCACAGCGGGACATCAAAGCGTAAGTGATGCTGACGGTGGCGGCTGCCTTGAACTGCACTCCGATGTTATACTCATCATATTCCTCCAAAAAGGAACCGTCAACGATATAGAAGAAGTCCTGCTGATGCTCCGTCCAGTATTCCTCAGCCAGTTTTCCGGCTACCTCAGTGAGCTGTCCGGCAAGGTCATCACCGGAAACATCATAGGTGCGCTCCAGCATGGCCTGCACCGAATCCAGATGGCGCTCCTCCAGCTGCCACAGCCAGGGAGTGCGGGAATGTTCACGGGTTCCGGTGTCGGAAATGTCAAAGACATAGCGCAGGCGGGGCCTGTCCCCGGAATCGTCCACCAGCGCGATCCCCTTGGAACCGCGCCTTACATACCGGCCCATCTTTTCATTCCACAAATCGTACTCTGCACAGGCGGTGGCGTCCGGTCGCTGGGCGTAGATCATCAGCTGTTCATGGAACGGGTATTTGTAAAGTCGGGAAGCAGTGGTGAGAAACCCTGCCCATTCCTGCCAGCTCCCCGTGAGCTGCGTTGCCACCTTGTCCGCCATCTGTGCATATAGTTCAGCTTTGGTTGGCATGGTGTTCTGTCCTCCTTTCGGTTTTGGGGTAAAAGGTGGGGTGGCAAATTGCCACCCCATCCCTGCGGTTATGGTGTTTACTGGTCAAAATCCGGGTACAGCTCCAGCTGGGCAAAGTCCTCATCGGTCATCGCACAGAGCTTCGTAAGGGTGCTGTCGGTCAGTTCCCTCAGTTCCGTTTCCTCCGGCGAAAGCTCGCCGCGCATCTCACGCAGGCTGTCGATCAATCCGGTGCGGCTGCCGGTATTGTAAATGCACATCAGGTTCATTTCCTCAAAAGTAAAGTTTCCCATATTAAATCTCCCTTTCCGCACTCTTTTTGGGTGCTGTCTTTTTGTGTTCTGCTTTGGGCTGGCTTTTCAGCTGATCCACAACGGATTTTTTCTTTTCCCGTTCCTCCCTATGAACGGCGTCAGCCAAGTCCATCAGGGAAATGGGCTGACCGCTTCGGGCCTGCTGTTCCAGCTCTGCCACCGTAGGCTCTTTTGTGCCATTGTTGATGATGCCGTCGATCATGCCGTAATCGTCCTCCACGGCCATCTCCGCATTTTTCAGCGGATTTTGCGGCAAGAATCCGGGTATCTGGGTAAAACCAACGCTGTCACAGTAATGACAGGATACCTTACCGTCCTGCTTGATCGCAACGATGTCGCTGACGCTCATGGAGGGGCTGTGATAGTCCACAGGTTTTTCCAGATTGAATTGCTGATAGAGTTTTTCCAGCTGCTCCGGCACAGTGCCAGACTCACTCAGCGGAGCGGTGTAGATTAGGTCATAATTGCTGCGGTCTATGGAAATGCCATGGGACTTTAACCAGTCCAGATTCATAAAGCGCACATTCTGCGGATCGTCACGGCTTACCTGATAGATGGCAAAGCAATCTCTGTTCTGGGAGAGAAATGCCTGTTCTCGTTCCTGCTGATGTTCCTGACGCTCCATGACCTTTTCGTGGAACTGAGGGCTTTTCTCCCATTCCTCACGATCCACGCCAAAAAGACCGCCATGATCCATGATTTCCTGCGGGTCAAACACCATGCTCTCCGTATTATCCTCATGCAGCACATAGACGGTCAAATCGGCGGCATCCAGTTCCAGCGCCCGTTCTCTGGTAACAGGAAGCATCCCATCAT
This sequence comes from Velocimicrobium porci, assembly GCF_009696045.1. Taxonomy (GTDB): domain Bacteria; phylum Bacillota; class Clostridia; order Lachnospirales; family Lachnospiraceae; genus Velocimicrobium; species Velocimicrobium porci. The sequence continues at coordinate 1,898 of NZ_VUMT01000038.1, forward strand.
AGGAGTAGCCGTATTCCTGCATATCCGGTGTGGAGACCTGCTCATCGGGCATGGGGTATTCATCCAGTGCCTGCTCCTGTGCCTCCGGCAGCTGGGAAGAAGCGGCCATCTGACCGACCTCTGCCTGCATCTGCTGATAGGCAGCTTCCTGCAAGGTCTCAATCATGGACAACGGTGCGTATTTTACCGAGTCTCTGCCCAAATCGTTGTCATCACAAATCTGAAGAACTGCCTTCATGCGGGAAAGCTCCGGCATATCCATCTGACCGCCATCCATCTCTTTCATGGACGCAGCATCATAAAGGGTATAATCCCAGCCGCTGTCACAGGGCTGGATATGAAGATAGGTGGCATCGTCGATCAGAAACAAAGCCTCCTGCTGGTTGGCGTCCGCCCCCAGCACCTCCATTTCCGGTATGGCCGCCGCCAGTTCCTTTACCGCTTTCTGCACCAGCGGATTGTCACGGTAATAGTCGATTGCCTGGATGGTATCCAGGTCAATGGTCTGCCCGGTCAAAATCGGAAAAGGTCCTTCATAGTCGCTTCCGTCTTTCAGCTCAAAACCAATGCCCTTGATCCCGTTCATTCGCTCTGCCGGAATTTCCTGATAAATGCGGACCGCTTCCTCCAAAGACAGGTTATCGTGGTATTCTCCGAGGTTTGGAAACTCCATGCACTCTGCTACATAGTAGGTTAGATTGCCGGTCGGCTGCTCTATCGGGGCGGTTTCCGGCTCTGCCTTTGCATTGGGGTCAATTCCACGCTCTTTGCAGATTTCCTTATAGTGGCGCTCAATGTCAGAGATCAAAGTGCCGGAGGTCTTATTGATGGTCTCCAAACTGGCTCTCAGCTCTTTCAGTTCCTTGCCCCGACTCCAGCTTGCAATATAGCCGAAGCTGTTTTCTCCGGTCTCGATGCCAAAATACTTGCAGACTGCATAGGAGATGCTTTCAGCCTCCACTTCCTCCGTGTGGCGGTCTTTCCTCTGTTCTTGCAAAAACTGGGCGAGGGTAGAAAAGCCGCCAACAAAATTCAGCCCTTCTTCCTCGGTCAGCATCAGGCGTCCATCTTCCGCCAGCTCCAGCGGCTCTGTCAGCAGAACGGAACCTGCATGGTTTACAACCACTCGTTCTTCTACACAGACCGGCTCTCCGGGGTCGTAGTCAGAACCGCGCAGGTCATAGCAATAAACGCCCTCCGGCAAATCATCACGGGCAATCCGCCCGTTGGAGAACAGACCGGGTTTATCAAACATCTCGATCTCCTGATATTGCTCGTCATTGGCAATCTGAATCTTTTTCTGATTGTGGAGCTTGCTGTGGGCAATCTCGTGTACTGTGGCTGAAACCGTCTGCACCTCACTCATGCCCTGACGAATGGCGATTTTCTGATGATCGGCAGAAAAATAACCGTCCGTATCGGCGGCCATTGCTTCAAAAGTGATCGGCACCGGCACGCTGCGGCGCAGGGCCTCCATGAATGCCTCATAATTTGGTACATTGCCGGAAAGGGAGGAAGCAAGCTCCGGCAAAGGTTTCCCATCAGTCTGGCTCACATCAAAGACCTTGACCGGGCGGAACATGGGGATTTCGATTTCTTTTTCCTCTGTGATGATCTTTCCGTCTTTATCCAGAATCGGAGCCTTGGTATCCGGGTCCAGTTTCTGCTCCTCGATTTTCTTCTTGTACGGTGTGGGGGCGATGATGGTAATGCCATGCTCTCCCTTTTTAACATGACGCTCAAACTGGTCTTTCCACTTATTGTATCCGGCTACCAAAGTGGCGTCCGGCTTCTGCATATAGATGAGCATGGTGTTGTTTACCGAATAGCGGTGGAAGCGGGACATAACGGACAGATAGCGCATATACTTTTCACTCTCAAACAGTTCCTTGATGCCCTGCTCGATGCCGTCTGTGATTTCCCTTAGTCGTTCTCGGTTGGTGGGTTTGTTCTCAGCCATGATTTTCAATCTCCTTTCCAAGTGTGTGATTTCTGCTGTGTGTTCTGCAATCCATGCCTTTTGTTCTTCTTCACTTTCATAAAGAAAAAGATCCAGCAGGTACTCCACATAGGTTTTCTTATGGATTGCTTCCACAAAGCGGGGGTGCGGTTCTTCCTCCGGTGTCTGGGGAGAATTGTCGGCCTCCCATTTTTTCAGCAGATAGTAGTAATCGGACAGTATGCGATAACACCTCTGCCGGTCCTCCCGAAACTGCTGTGCCTCGGTTTTCTGCCGGACATACCTCCTGCGGGGAGGGGCCTGACTGTCATAGATCAGGCCAAAGTCCTGTGCCAGTTTCTCCGCCGCTTCTTTTGGGGAGAGGTCAAAGAGTTTTGCGGTAAAGTCGATCACATCCCCATCTGCACCGCATCCAAAGCAGTGGTAACGCTGGTCTACCTTCATACTGGGGTTCTTATCATCGTGAAATGGACAGCAGGCCATGCCAGTTCGACTGACTTTTATCCCGTAAAACTCTGCCGCTTCTCTGGTGCTGACCGACTGCTTGACTGCTTCAAATACATTCTCTGCCATGTGCCTTTAACTGCCGGCCTTTCTCACAGGGGGCTGGTATCCGGCAGCTTTCGCACGCTCACTGGCAGCTTTGCGGCGTTCTGCGCTGTATGGCTCCCTGACTGATACACACCGCTTGGGGACGGTAAAGTTATGGGCATCCTTTCGGGTAATCTGGTCGGGGTGCTTTTTTGCCAGCAGTTCCAGCTTCTCCATCAGACGGGGATCATGGGTGTAGACCTCAGCCATTGGTTCTGCCTGGTTATAGAGGAGAATGGTTTCTCGTTCCGCTAAAGAGAGCTTCATCGGCTGCCTCCTTTCCGCTGGTCAAATTCCAGCTTGAAGTTAGCGTACTGTCCATCATCCTCCAAAACCACAGCGGCATCGTAGGTCTTTCCGGTTTTCTCCGAATATAGGCCCGTTACACGGACACGGCCATCTTTCAGCAGTGCAGACACCACAGCCTTGGTGGGCTGTTTTTTCTTGGCAGCCCACCATTTGTTATTTTTCCAGATTGCAAATTTGCAAGAATCATTCTGACAGAAGAAGCCTTTTTGCAATTCTGCAACTTCACCGCCGCAGCGGGGGCATTTGCCCACCACCTCACGGGGCGGAGTGAACAGGTACTCGGTTCCCTTGATGACCTGATAAGTTCCCACCAGATCTTTCAGCATGGTGCTGATCCCGTCCAGAAACTCCTCCGGGGCAAGCTGCCCGCGCTCGATCTCTCCCAGGCGGTACTCCCACTCGGCAGTCAGAAGCGGCGATTGCAGCTGTTCCGGCAAGACTGTTATCAGGGAGACTGCATCGTGGGAAGGGAGAAGCTGCACCGTTTTCCTGCTCTTTTTTCGTTCCAGAAAACCGGCAGATACCAGCTTTTCCAAAATACCGGCACGAGTGGCCGGTGTCCCCAGACCTTTTCGTTCGGCATCCTCCGGCATATCCTCTTTTCCGGCAGTCTCCATCGCGGACAATAGGGTGTCCTCCGTAAAGTGCTGAGGCGGACTGCTTTTGCCTTCTTTGACGATTGCCGCAGAAACCGAAAGGGTCTGTCCTTCGGTCAGCTCCGGCAGGGCTTTCTCTGCACCCTCTTTTTTCGGCTCTGCATCCTTCATTTTGGCACGGTAAGCGTCCTCCAGCGCTTTCCATCCGGGGTGCTTCACTGTTTTTCCTTTGGCGGTAAACTCCCCACCGGCACACGCTGCAATCACAACGGTTTCCGAATAGATATGGGGCTGGGCTACGGCACACAGCAGACGCAGGGCCACCAGCTCCAGCACCGCTTTTTCTCCCGCAGGAAGGGCAGAAAGGTCTGCATCCTTGAGATTTCTGGTAGGGATTACTGCGTGGTGGTCGGTTACTTTCTTATCGTTGATGACTGTCTGCGGATCACAGGTAATGGCGATCCCTTTGCGAAACGGCATAGCATTGGCAACCAGATTGACCAGCACCGGCAGGCTGTCTGCCATATCACCGGTCAGATAGCGGCTGTCAGTACGGGGATAGGTGCAGAGCTTCTTTTCATACAGGCTTTGCAGATAGTCCAGGGTCTGCTGAGCTGTAAATCCAAGCAGGCGGTTGGCATCTCTTTGCAGAGTAGTCAGGTCATAGAGGGCAGGCGGCTTTTCGGACTTTTCCTTGCACTCCACCTTTTTGATTGTGACAGCTGCACCCTGACAGGCTTCTTTCAGCTGCTCTGCGCTTGCTCGGTCACTCATGCGCTCCCCGGATACGGTAAGACCGGGCAGCTCCAGCGCCACGGTATAAAAGGGAACCGGCTTAAAGGTGTCGATCTCAGCTTCTCGCTGGACAATGAGCGCCAGCGTTGGGGACATCACGCGCCCGATATTGAGGGTGCGGTGGTACAGCACGGAAAACAGCCTTGTGGCATTGATTCCCACCAGCCAGTCGGCCTTAGCGCGGCAAAGAGCAGCATCCCGAAGCCCGTCATAGTCCGCACCGGGGCGCAGGTTTGCAAAGCCCTCCCTTATGGCGGAGTCCTCCATCGAAGAAATCCAGAGCCTTTTCATCGGCTTTTGGCAGCCTGCCAGCTCATAGACACTTCGGAAGATCAGCTCGCCCTCGCGTCCGGCATCACAGGCATTTACCACCTCCGTCACATCCGGGGCGTTCATCAGCTTTTTGAGAATATCAAACTGCTTTTTCTTATCCTTTCCCACCACCATCTGCCAATGCTCCGGCAGAATAGGCAGGTCATCATATCGCCACTTTGCGTACTTGGGGTCATAGCTGTCTGCGTCCGCAAGACCGGCCAGATGGCCCACACACCAGCTGACACGCCAGCCACCGCCTTCCAGATACCCGTCCTTACGGGCAGTTGCACCGATCACCGCCGCCAAACTCTGGGCAACTGATGGTTTTTCAGCAATCACCAGCTTCATATTCTTCAACCTCCCATTCTTCCCGCACAGGCGTGTGCAGTTTTTTCTCAATGCTGTTTTCCTCATCCAGAAGCAGGTTATAACCAAACCGGTAGTCATAGCGGTACAGTTTCCCCAGCAGGTCATTGATGATGATGCGGCAAGCCAAAATGACACGAGTTTTATCCACCTGCATCAGCTGGTAGCGTTGATAATTGCTGTAATATTCTTCATGGCGGTGGGTATTGCGGACAGCATCTTCAAGCAAACTTTCTACTGCATCCTGACAACCATCCTCTTTTTCACCCTCCATACAGTTCAGAAGTTCCATTACCATAGGAAAGCTCTGTTCATCCATAGGAGCTTCTGCTGCAAGAAAACCGATCAGGGCAGATAAGAGCAGACGGGCTGCTGCCTGTTCCTGGTCCGTCAAAACAGCCATCGTTTTCTCCGCATTTGGCAGAATCTTATCTTCCACAAAATCTGCCGCGTCACCGGAATAAAGCTGACGGACAGAATCTATGGATAATGAAACCATCACGGCATCCTGAGAAAAGTCAAAGGAATCTTCCTGTTTTGCTTTTCTCCGAAGTTTGTTTAACATGGTAGAAAGAATGTCTCCGCCAAAATACACGGCGATCACCAGCAGGTCAAAAACAACAATCAGCTTGATAAATATAATCAGAACACTCATTTTTTTCGTTTCCTTTCTTTGAGCCATCGTTCCATTTCCCGGTGGCAGACGCCTACGCAGGGACTTCCATAATTCCCGCAGCCATAACAGGGGTGGCTTGGGGGTAAAGAAGGAGGACGGGAAGTTTTCTTCCCGCCCTCCGGCCTGCGTGTCATCATGCGTTCATAGGGACTGTCTGTGAAACGGGTCATTTCATGCTGTCCTCGTCATCATTTTCTGCGCTGCCCCCGTCAGCGTCAGGCTCGTCCGACTCCTCATCCTCGGTTTCCCATTCCTCGGAATCTTCCTCGCCATAATCATAATCGTCCAGACTGTCATTGCCCTTGGTCTTAGGCTTGTTCTTAACGAGCTTCAAGTAGGCAAATACACCACCTCCACCAAGCAGAGCCAGCAGCAGGATCAGCGCAGCCGGGTTCAGTCCGGCAGGCTTCTCTTTTTCTGGCTTCGGTGTTTCTGCCGGAGGTTCCGGTGCTTTTCCCGTACATTTACTCTTATCCGTTACACAGACCGGACAGGCCGTATTGACTGCCCCTGCTTCACATTTCTTCGTGCAGCTGCACACCGCAGGCGGCTCCTCTTTGGCATTTCCATCTTCCATCAGCGCCATCAGGTCCGCTTCATCCACCTGGTTCAGAAAGTGAACAGCAGTCTTTTTATCCTCATTGGCCCTGTCGATCAGGATATAAAAATAGTTGCCTGCCTTGGTGGTAACGGTAATGAGCTGCTTGTTGCCACCAAAATCATCCACCAGAGCAGCATTGCCATCCGGGGTCAGCGGAGGTGCTTTTTCGGGTTCTTCCACCACCACATTGCTGTCATTAGTGGTATCCTCTGCCGGGGGCGGCGCTGCGCCCTGGGCAAAAGCGTGAACGGTAAAGCCCGATGCCAGAACCAGCGTCAGGCAAAGGGCGGAAAGTGTTCGGAGCAATCGTTTATTCCTCATAGCTGTTTTCCTCCTGTTCGTTGTTGTCATCCACCATACTGCCGGGAACTATGCCTCCGGACAGCATGGCGCTTAGCTGAGCCGGGGTCATACGCAGTGCGCGCACCATCTGGACGATCTCCAGATTTTCCGCCTCGGTTTTCTGTGCCTCCAGCACCTTGAGCTTTTCCTGATATTCCGCAATCTTCTCGCGGACCTTGGTAATCTCCTGGTCAATGCGTTCAATTTTGTTCTTTGCCATCGTCTATCACTCCTTCTAAAAAATCTCTGTTACCAGTTCATCAGACCGTAGCCCTTAATGCTTTGATAATTCAGGTCATAACTTTTGATCTTGCAGGCATCGCCGGAATTTCCCTCCACGGTATAAACACGGCTGCCATCGGTGCCGATGACGATTCCCACATGGTCAGCAGTACCGTCCAGATCCCAATCGAAGAAAATGGCATCGCCGGGAGCGATGTTTTCATATCCTCTTGCGCCCCATTGTCCATGAGACTGGAACCACGGAACACCCTGCCACTCACAGCCTGCAAAGCGCGGCTCACTTTTTCCTGCCTGGTTATAGCACCAGGATACAAAGCAGGCACACCATTCCACGCGGCTGTCAAAGCCATACCAGCTCCAGTAGGGATAACCGCCCACATTGCCCACCTGACTTTTCGCCAGTTCCACCAGCTGCGGATTGCCGGGGCGGGTGCCGTTAATGAACTGCACACCGGACAGATCTTCAGAGCCGCTGGTATCAGGGGAACCGCCGCCAAACAACAGCGGCTTATTGCCCATGGTCTGTCGGTAGACCTGATACATTTCCATCTGCTCCGGGGTCAATAGCTCCGACGCCACAGCGGAAATGGGCTTGCTGGTGAGTTTCACATTCAGAATGTAATACTCATAGGGGACTTCTTCTGAGGTGGTCTCGCCGGTCTCCGGATCGGTGGAGGTCTCCGTGCGGTAGCGGATTTCCACTTCCTCGGTAAGCGTCAGCTGATACTGTGCTGCAAACACACGCGCCAGCTCTGCCTGGGCGCTTTGCCGGGTATAGCCCTGCAAGACAGCAGAGAGAAATGCCGCCAGCTCATGAGGGTCATGGCCGATCATGCCAAGGTCATAGCGATACTCGTCATACCCTGGATGGCTGCTTTCGATGTTGTCAATTTCCTCCTGCAACTGGGCTTCTCTGGCTGCATAATCTGCTTCCACTGCCAGCATTTCCGGGTCATCCGACGGATAGGTGGTGCCGGAGAGAACGGAACCGATGCTCTGCGCCATCATGGAACAAGAGGACATGGTATTCATCAGCATACAGGCGATGAGGAACAAAACCCCTGCGATCAGGAAGCCTTTCTTGTGGCGCATAACGAATGCCCCTGCCTGCTGTGCCTTTTCTTTTACCGTCCTTGCGGCTTTTCCGGTTTTGGACGCAGCCTGGGCGGTGTTTCCGGCAGTCTGACCAGTGCGCTTGGCGGCAGCATACTGCTTTTTGATGGCCTGCTTTTGCTGCCACCGGGAAAGAGGATTGCTGGAAAACTGAGGATTTTCCTGCAAGGATTTCTGGTACAGGACATTTACATTTGCCTTTTCCAGTTGGCGCTCTGCCTGGGCTGCTTTGCGGTAGGGCTTCAGCTTGTGGCTGCGGTAGCCCTCCCGCACCAGATAAACGCCGGTCTCCACCGCCTCCTCGGACTTGTGGGCGCTTTCCACGCCCACATTGTCCTGTTCTGTTTCCCGGATTTCTTTGTGGAGCTTGCCCGCGACCAGATGGACAGGAGCTTCCTTGACCCCTTGAGAAACTTTGGAGGGTGGCTTTTTCTTGTCCTCAAAGGTCAGCTTCGAGGCCTTTTTTCCGGTATCCGGGTCAATGACCGTCTGCCTGACCTTTTTCTTTGGGATATTGGCCTGCGCCTTATCTGCTCTGGCCGCAGCTTTCTCCGCTTTACGGATTGGCTTTTCCAGTGCTGGGTCAGACCGTTCCTCATCAGTAAAGCGCAGGCGCGGTTCCTTATTCAAACCATTCTCCCAGCATGAGGGAGGACATCATGTAGTGCAGCTCTGCATAAATGGCCATCCCCACAGGATCGTTGAACATACAGCCGGACAGGTAGGCATAAAACTGTGCCACCACATCGGACAGGATCTTCGCTTCGGTTCCTTCCAGAACCAGACCGCCCATGCCTTCCTTAGCACGGATGGCGCTCCAGACCTCTGCCAGACGGAGAAGCCCCACCTGACCGGTCTCATTCAGTTCTGCTGCCTGATCTGCCGCCGTGCGGCACTCACTTACCGCATCGGCCATGACCGTAAGCAGCTGGCTGCGCTGGGCATTTACCGCCCTGTCAAAAAACATCAGCGGGTTTTGATTCAAAATGTTGGGGTTCATCATCATTCATCCTCCTTCTTTTTCAGTTCCTGGGGTTTGGTGGTCATAATGCGGTAAAGCTCGGTATTCTTCGGGAAGTGATCCACAAACGGCAAGATCGTGGAGCCATAGAACAGCAGACCCTCGCCCTCACCGGAGTGGGTCACATAGCTAAGCTGATGCGTGGAAATGCCCAGCTGCTTGGCGAGAATCTGTCGGTCTCCGCCTGCCTGGTTGAGCATATACACGAAGTCGGAGTTTTCAAATATGTTCTCCACTTCACGGCTGGAAAGCAGGTCTTTGACATTCTGCGTGATGCCGGTGGGGATTCCGCCCCATTTTCTGAATCGCTTCCAAATTTCTACTGTGTAGGCAGCGGTTTGCTCCTCCTTCAAAAGCAGGTGCATCTCGTCGATATAGTAGCGGGTGGACTTGTGGGCAGCGCGGTTAATGGTAACGCGGTTCCACACCTGATCCTGGACCACCAACATACCGATTTTCTTGAGCTGCTTGCCCAGCTCCTTGATGTCATAGCAGACAATGCGGTTATTGATGTCCACATTGCTCTGGTGGTTGAACACATTGAGGGAGCCGGTTACATAGATTTCAAGGGCCGTGGCAATATACTGGGCTTCCTTTTCCTCCTGTGAACGGAGCAGGTTATATAGGTCCTCCAGTATGGGCATATTCTCCGGGCGCGGGTCATTGAGGTAGGTCTGATAGACCAGACGCACACAACGGTCGATGATGGTTTTCTGCACCGGCTGCAATCCGTCCTTACCGCCCACGATCAGCTCACACAAGCTGAGGATAAAGTCAGACTTGAGGGACAGCGGGCTTTCATCATCCGAATAGTCCAGGTTCAGATCCATCGGATTGATGTAGTTGGTTGAGGTAGGCGAGATCTTGATGACCTGCCCATGCAGACGCTCCACCAGAGGTGCGTACTCCGCTTCCGGGTCACAGATGATGACATCATCATTGGTAAGCAAAAAGCAGTTGGCAATCTCACGCTTGGCGCTGAAGGACTTACCGGAACCCGGCGTACCCAAAATCAAGCCGTTGGGGTTTTTCAGCAGCTTTCTGTCTACCATGATGAGGTTGTTGGACAGGGCGTTGATGCCGTAGTACAGCGCCTCTTTGCCGTTCTGGAATAATTCCTGTGTGGTGAACGGTACAAAGATAGCCGTAGAACTGGTGGTCAGCCCTCGCTGGATCTCGATCTGATTGAGTCCCAGAGGCAGACAGCTCATCAGCCCTTCTTCCTGCTGAAAGTCCAGTCTGGTCAGCTGGCAGTTATACTTCTGGGCAATGGAACCTGCCTGAAAGATGTTGTTACCCAGCTGACGGGGATTGTCCGCTGTGTTCAGCACCAAAAAGGAGACCAGGAACATTCTCTCGTTTCGGCTCTGCAAATCCTGCAACAGCTTTTTCGCCTCGCTACCGTAGGTGGCAAGGTCAGAGGGAATGATATCCATGTCGTACCCTGCGCGGACTGCTTTTTTCTGTTCCTCGATCTTACTGCGGTCCAGGTCGGTAATCTTGCGCTTTACCGTCTTAATGGCTTTCACCTGATCCACCGACTGAATGTGCATACTCACAATGAGCGAGCTTTCCATATCCAGAAAATCAGCCAACAGACGGTCATTCAGCTCCGGTGCAAGAATCTGCAAAAAAGAAACAGCCCCGTATTTCTTGCCCATACGGAACTGCTTGCCGGTGCGGAACTCAAAGGAGCTTGGTGCAATAAAATCTTTCGTGGACAGACCGGAAGGAGCCAGCCAGTCCCATTCAAACTGAAACGGGAGCTGTTCATCCATGTGGAATACCGCATGAAGTTGGGAAAGCCTTTCCTTACCGTCCAGTGTTCTGGCGGCTACACCAAGACGCTTGAAGTTATTGAGTATATCGGTCTCAATACGCTCCAGGCGGGGCTTGGCGGCTTTGATACTGTCCGCGTCGATACCAAAAGTCAGGTATTTGGTCTTGATAAGACCGTTGTTTCCTCTGGCCAGCTGATTTTGCAGCATCGTGGTGTATTCCTCACGGATACTGTCAAAGGCATCCCCCTGGGGAGGGATGGAAATGGAGTTTGCAAAGGTCTCCTCCGATGCCGCAAGGTTCAAAAAAGACAGCTGGAAGTGAATCGAGCTGTCGAAATAATTGAGGAAATCACACCAGCCCTCAAAGATCGCGGTCTTATCTTCATTTTGGGAGAGCTGATAGTTGATGTCCTGAAACTGAATGGTCTTTGTGTAGTGGCTGTCCGATACACGGCAGATCCCGTCCGGCCACATCCGTTCATAGGGGATACTGTCCTGTGCTGATTTTCCTTTTTTGTCCGTGCGGTTGGCGCGGGCAATGGCCGCTTCGATCTGCTTCTTATCGGCGCGGGACAGCTTTTTCTTTATCTTTACCGGCTGCACGGTCTTTTCTTCCGGTTTTCCCAGCAGACGGCGCAGCCAGCTTTTCATTGCGGTGAACAATGTCATACACCTCCTTATCGAGCATTTCCTGCCGCTTTAATACGGCATAAAAGTTATTGGTCTGGTAGGGACGCTGCTTGGGACGGATCATAGCTACTTTGAGAATGTTGCCGACGATCTTTTCCAGGGGCTGTCCATGCTTTTCATACATTGCCAGCAGGAAGAAGGGCATCATGACCAGCATCATACACATGGCGGCCATGCTGTTTCCCGCAGGCTCACGGAGCAAAAAGAACAGCGGTACGCCTACAAGCGCCCCGGCGGTAAAGCAGACCAGCTGCCTTCGGGTCAGATTGAACATGACCTTGGTTTTGACTTTGGTTAAATCTTTGGGTACGGGTACATAAGCCATATTATCCACCTCCTTTATGGTATAAATGGTACAATATATATGTACAAAAAATCCAAAATAAAAATGTACAGATGCTATACTGTTACCATGGAGGTAAACAGTATGATTTTAAAAAGCAGCATCATTGTAGATTTAAAAATTAATTCA
>NZ_VUMT01000039.1 GCF_009696045.1 Velocimicrobium porci
AACTTTAGCGAAACAATATCTTTTACAAAATGATATTTTCACCAAGGGGTAAGTGCGCCCTTTTTTAGTCAGATAATAAAATCAAAATTTTTTCATTTTTCTATTGACATTTATTAGCTGGACTTTATCTTTAAAATAGGACGAAGTTTCCTATAAAGCAAAAAAATCCGGACGCAGACCACTACGGTTGGTTCTGCAATCCGGACTACAACGTCTGGTTTTCTTCTTTTATGCTTCTTTGCATAAAAGACTAAATTGTCAAGTTAAAAAATCAAATATTGCTTTCGTGCCAGTCGTATCTGACTTTAGTTCTAAGCTTCCGTGGAGCTTATCTTTTACTAAAGTTTTAACAATATTAAGACCTAGTCGATCTTTCTTGCGGTTTTCAATATCAAAACCACAACCATTATCGATTACTTCAATTTTAGAATACAATGGACCTTTTTTTACGGTAATCCAAATGCTTCCCTTTTCCTTTTCTTCAAAAGCATATTTTAAAGAATTTTGAAGCAATTCATTGATAACTAACGCAACTGAAGTTGCTACATCAGAATCAACTAAAAAATCATCTCCCTGCAAAGTCACAGTAATATCAAAATGAGGCTTTGCAAAATACCGAACCGTATTATTTTTAATGTTAGTAATAACTTCACCAATGCTTACCTCATCTACTCCGCTCTGTGCTAAAAGCTGATGAGTTGCTGCAATTGCCAAAATACGATTCATTGTTTCCTCTAATACTTTTTTTGTTTCTTCGCTTTCACTTCGTCTTATCTGTAAACGAATCAAAGAAGCAATTGTCTGCAAATTATTCTTCACCCGGTGGTGCATTTCTTTAATTGCCACCGACTTTAGAATCAATTCTTTTTCCTGTTCCTTCATCCACGTAATATCCCTTATAATAACTGCAAATGCAATCTCTTCTTTTTTTAGATGAATATGTCTTATACTTAATGTATATTTTCCAACTTTCGTTTCGATGAAGGAATTATTTCCATCTTTTTTTATCTGATCCAATTCGGTCAGACATATATTATCATACTTTTGCCCAAGAACATCTTCACAATATCCTACGTCCTGGTATAACTCTTTTGCAATCGTATTGCGAAATACAACGTAACCTTCTTGATTGACTAAGAGCAATGCTTCTTCAATACATTCTGTCAACCAGTTCTCTTCGTCTACCATATGAGTCAAGGCATGGGCAACCGTTTCAAATCGGCTTTTTGAAAGATGAAGCTTCTCACTGGTAGCATATTGATCATCCAACCGTTTTTCCCGTATTAAAACTCCAATTACTTTCGAGCCATTTTTTATCGGTTCTACAGATTGAATTACACTCATACTCTCCTGTGTCAATGCTTTCATCTGTTTCGTTGGTATGCCAAGCTTAAATGTTCTCGCAACAGCCGGTTCATTCTCCTGCTTGGCAAGCATGCCCACAACACTATTCTGGTAAGAAGAAGGAACTCCTGACGGTTTTGCTTCTGCAACAACAATTGCATCTCCGTCTCCCAATGGACAATCAATAAATATATCTGCATCTTCTAAATTAGATAACGGTTGCAGCATATTTGCCATCATCCGGATAGTGCCGATTTCTTCCTTTGACAAATTAGTATATTTCTCACATAATTGTTCCACCATATCTTCCATGCTTAATCGCCTACCTTTGTAAGAATAATCTCAGCAACCCTCCGCATGGAAAGACTTTTTTTCTGACTAATAGTTCGAATATGCTCATAAGCTTCCGGTTCACTCATATGATTACAGGTCATAAGATATCCTTTTGCCCGCTCAATCAAAATCCGATTTTCCAGACGCTTCGCTACTTTTTCACTTTCTTTTCGAAGCCGGTTCATTTCTCTGCTTCTTGCCACTGCCAATTCAATACTAGGTACTAATGACTTCTCATCAATTGGTTTAACAAGATATCCACTGATACCACATTCTTTTGCGCCATCTATATATTCTCTTTCACTATATGCGGTCAACAAAACTATGGTATCTGCTAATCGCTCTTCATAAATTACTTTTGCTGCAGACAAACCATCTAACAATGGCATACAAATATCCATCAGCACTAAATCAGGTAAATGTTCTTTGCAAAGTTCGATGGCATCAAATCCGTCAGCTGCTTCGCCTAACACCTGATACCCTTCGCCCTCCATAATCTCCCGTAAATCCATACGGGTAATCGGCTCATCGTCTATAATGACAACTCGAATTTTGTTGTTCTCCATTTTCTTACCTCTTCATATTCATTTTGAAAAGCCCAAATACTCAAGAAGTTCTTCACACCCTGTACCATTCACACTACTTGTAATAAATACTTTTTTGGCTCCTGCCATCTTTAAAAACCCAGCTGCCCGCTCCGTCTGTTCCTTTGTAGCCAAATCGCATTTTGTAACAACGCCAATTGTCGGCTTTGCAAAGCTTCCAGCATAAGCTGGTGGAAACATGGTTTCTTTCTCAGTTGCATCCTGAACAAATAAAATGAGATCCGCATCTACCGAAATAACATTTAATGCTCCTCTCATTTTGACACGTTCCAAATATTCTCCCGGAGTGTCAATTAAGCTATCATTAATAACCTGTACTGTCTGAGTCTTATGATAAACAAGATCTTCTTTATTGATATATTGGCAAAGCGTTGTTTTACCTGCCTTTGTTTTACCAATTAGTACAATTCTTTTTTGTTTCTCCATCTGTTTGTCCTCTGTTATGATTTTGTAATTACTGTCTTTGTAAAGCCCATCATGTCACATAATAGCTGCATGACATCATTCAATGCTGCTTCAACTGCTGCAACATCTCCTGTAATTAACACCGAACCACTAAATCGATCAACAAATCCGATTGTAACATCAGCGGCCTTGCTGGCAACATCAGCAGCTATAATTGCCCCTTCACTTGGAGTAATTGTAAGTATACCGATTGCTCCCTTTGCATCAACTAATCCCATTTTTCCATACAAATCTCCTACAGGATGAGCAATGACATGAGCAAGTGTTACCTGCTTACCTGGTACGAACTCCTGAATAATTCGTTCTTTTCCTTCCATATCGAGCACGAAACTCACCACCTTCTCTGTTGATTCTTAAAAAAGTCCAAAAAAGTCCAAAAAAGTCCCTTGGAGCACCAAGGAACTTCATCGTTCACACTCTCTCAATATAAAGTACTACATCGTACCTCATATTTTGTTTTTATATACTTCTTCACAAATCAACAATGTTATTTTATCAAATTCATCTACTTTTGTCAACATTTCTCCTGTATTTTTATACAGATTCGACAATATTTTTTTCACCACGAAATTTTTTCTAGATTACCTTTCCATAAAACGCTCTTCGGTAGACAGTAATAATGTCTTCTTTTGTACATTCTCTTGGATTGGTTGCTGTACAGCTGTCTGCCAATGCAGCTGTTGCCAATGCATCAAGTTCCTGCTCAAACTCACTCTGCTTAACTCCCGCAGCTTCAATTGTATTTGGAAGATTTAATTTTCCAATATACTGTTTTGTCGTCCGCACCATATTAAATGCACTCTGACGAATGCTTGAGCTGTCAATATGTAATAGTCTTGCAATCTGGGCATATTTTTTTGCTATAGGTGTTAATGTGTCGTGGCATCCTGCATTATATGCCATTACATATGGAAGTAAAATTCCATTTGCCCTTCCATGTGGAATATGAAATTTACCACCTAGAGCATGTGCCATTCCATGATTTAACCCTAATCCGGAATTACTAAATGCAATTCCCGCCAGACAAGATGCATTGTGCATTCCCTGTCTTGCTTCCATATCATCTGGGTTTTGATATGCCCGAAGTAAATAGCTTCTTACTAACTTAATTGCCTTTTCAGCTGCAGCATTTGTAAAATCATTTGCTTCTGTACACACAAATGCTTCAATCGCATGCGTAAGCACGTCAATTCCTGTATCCGCTGTAACAGATGGCGGTACACTTTTCACAAGTTCTGCATCTAAAATTGCGACATCAGGTAAAAGGCTATCGTTTACCAATGGATATTTAATTCCTTTTTCTCTGTCTGTAATAACAGAAAAGCGACTAACCTCCGACCCTGTTCCACTTGTTGTTGGAATTGCGACGAATTTACACTGTTTGATATTGCCCTCTTTTTTTCCAAAGAAAACAATTGATTTCGCTGCATCAATTGCTGAACCTCCTCCAAAGGCAACAACTGCTTGCGGTTCAAACTGAATAATTGCACTAACCCCTTTTGTAACCATGTCAATATCCGGGTCTGCACTCACATCTGAAAAAATCTGATGCTCAATATTCATCTTTTCCAAACGGTCTGTTACATAAGACACTTTACCACTTTCAAACATAAAGCGGTCTGTCACGACAAATACTCTACTCATTCCTTCAAAAATTTCAGGAAAACGTTTGGCACCAATCATTATCTTTGTTCCTACATTAAAACAATCCATAAGTCCTCTCCTTTCTTATACGAAAAAAAAGTGTCCTGAATCCTCATGACTCAAGACACTTCAACGTATCATGTTCCTTTCTTTTACTACTTCGTAAAAGAAATATCAATTATTGTCATTTTAGCACATTCCTTCGAGTTTGTCAATTTATAAACAATATTTTTTATTTCTCAACTTTTTGCATGGTTTTACTGCACTCTGCATATTATTATTTTTCTCTCAATTTAATAAAGTTTATATAAGAATAGGAGGCACTTATATGAACCATGAAATATTAGGATCAAGAATCCGCGAAGAACGCATAAAACACCATTTGACCCAAGAAAAACTCGCAGAGGAAGTGCAACTCTCTACTGCTTATATTGGACAAATCGAACGAAACGAACGAAGCTTAACACTAGAAAATCTTGTAATCATTGCAAATCGTTTAAATGTGACCGTTGACTCTCTCTTATCCCCTTCTCTGACAACGGAGGAAAAAGAGGATTTAGAAATCTGGTTGCAATTAACAGATGGTCGCTCACTAGAAGAAAAACTTTTGGCAATCAATATGATTGAAGTTCTGTTTCGTTCGTTAGATTATATGCAATAAAATAGATTATGACGCTCTATTACTAAAGTGCAGTGATAGAGCGTTACTTTCTTTTTACAGACAAATCTCTTTCAATCAATAATTTCTTTATTTCCGATTGAAAACTTCTTTATTTAAAGAACCATCCTGATGTGCAACAATTGTTGTACAAACAGCATCTCCAGTAATATTTACCGCTGTTCTGCTCATATCGAGAATTCTATCAATACCGATAATCATAGAAATTGCTTCGATTGGAAGACCGACCGCTGCAAATACCATTGATAAAGTGATCATTCCAACTCCCGGAACTCCCGCTGTACCAACAGATGCCAGTGTAGCTGTTGCAATTACTGTTATATAGTCTGCAGGTGTTAGCATAATATTATAGGCCTGTGCTGCAAAAATAACGGCCACTCCCTGCATAATTGCAGTTCCGTCCATATTGATTGTTGCTCCAAGTGGGATTGTAAAAGAAGAAATCCTTTTTGAAACTCCCATCTTTGTTGCCAATGTTTCAATTGACATTGGAATCGTAGCATTTGATGTTGCAGTTGAAAATGCAAATCCCATAACAGGTGCAAATTTCTTCAAAAACCGGAATGGATTTAAACGGGTAAATCCATATAAGAATAACATATAAACACCAGCACACTGAACAACCAATGCTAAAAGAACCGCTCCCATATATTTAAGTAATGGACCAATACCATCAAAACCAACTGTAGAAAATGTTTTCGCAATCAGACAAAATACACCATATGGGGCAAATTTCATTACAATCATTGTCATCTGCATCATAACATCATTAAACTGACTAAAAAAGTTTGCTACAATTTCTGCATTTTCACCGAGCTTGGCTAAAATAATACCAATCAATACAGCAAATAAGATGATTGGAAGCATTTCTCCATCCGCCAATGATTTTATAGGATTT
Organism: Velocimicrobium porci; assembly: GCF_009696045.1. GTDB lineage: Bacteria > Bacillota > Clostridia > Lachnospirales > Lachnospiraceae > Velocimicrobium > Velocimicrobium porci. The sequence goes on from NZ_VUMT01000039.1 coordinate 5,969, forward strand.
GTAGGTATAATATTTAACAAGGTATCTGCAAAGCTTGTTTTTTCCCCAATTGTTACATCTGCTTTTTGGATTGCAGACATGTCAAGTCCAATTCCCGGACTTATCAATTGTCCAATCGACAACGCAACACTAATTGCAATCGCAGTTGTTGCAAGATAAAATACCATTGTTTTAATTCCAACTTTTCCAAGCTTTTTTGTATCCCCAATCGACATACTTCCACAAATTAAGGAACAAAATACTAATGGCACAACTAACATTTGCATCAATCTTAAAAATCCATTACCCACAACATAAAATATACCATTTATAAGAACTGTATCTTTTAACGTGCCCGCAGGTAAATAATAGTGCATCAGTACCCCCGCTACCGCACCTAAAAGTAAGGAAATAAATATTTTTGATGTTAAACCAAGTTTTTTCTTCTCTTTTCTCTCCATACGCAATTTCTCCTTTCGTGTCAGTTATTTTCTTTCTGCATGCGAATTTGAATATACTCTTTTAAAGATTCCTTCCAATCAGGAAGACATTCAATCTCAGACATGCGAAGCATCAAATTATCTAAAACGGAATAAGATGGGCGCATTACCGTAAGCTCATCCTGTTTTCCTGTAACAGGTGTTAATTTTGCTTTTAAACCTGCAAGTTCAAGAATCTCTTTTGCAAATTCATAGCGACTGCAATAACCCTGTCCTGTTACATGATAAAGTCCATCCGGTGCATGTTCCATTAGTTCAAGCATTTTTTCAGCCAGACGCAAAGCACTTGTTGGCGAAGCAATCTGGTCAACCGCCGCTCTAATTTCTGTCCCTTCTTTTGCTTCTTTTAAAATCATATTAACATAATTATCCCCAGTTCCATAAATCCAAGAGCTACGAACAATAATATGCTTTGGTGAAAGCTCTTTTACAAAATTTTCACCTGCAAGCTTTGATTTTCCATAAATACTTTGAGGTCTTGCCACATCAAACTCATTATATGGAATCTGTTGCTCACCATCAAACACATCATCTGTTGATAATTGAACTAACTTTGCATTAATTTTTCTGGCTGCGACACTTAAATTTCTAGCTCCAAGTGCATTCACCTTAAATGCTTCTTCTATGTTTTTCTCACATGCAGTAACATCTGTCATACCTGCACAATTAATAATATAATGAGGTCGATTTAACTCAGCAAACCCTGAAACTGCTTCTGGCACAGTAATATCTACAGAATCTTTATCTGTGCAAAAAACTTCTGCATAAGATGGTTCTAATAGCTTTACAATCTGTTGTCCAACTCTTCCATTGGCACCACAAACCCACACTTTTTGCATATTATTCATACTTCTACCTCTTTCTCTCTTGATATTCTGTCAATGGACAGTTACGACTCATTATATAAAAAAATTGATGCCAGGTCAAATATAGATTTTTCCAGTTACCTAATTTTTGAACTAATTTCAACTTAAAACTGTCACAATCTTCATCTATTCTAAAAAACAAACCAATTAACAGGAGGTAATAAATACATATGCTACAAGCGATAATAAGAAAATGCCTAGTAGGTGCAATATGTTTTTCAATATTAGCACCATCAACCCTTCCCTTTAATTATACAAAGGCAGCAACAACACAGGATTTCATCACAAATGAAGCAGAAACTGGAGATAATGCCAATAGTTTTCGTTATCAAAACGGAGAACCAACCAAGAGTCCTTCCGTATTTTCTCTTAAATCGGCTTCTACGCAGTCCAATGCCTGGACAAAAATCAATGGTTCTTTTGTAAACAGTAATTTAGAACCAATTGAAGGTGCTACGCAAAAAGGTATTGACGTCAGCCATCATCAGGGAGAAATTGACTGGCAAAAGGTAAGTAAAACGGATGTAGATTACGCGATTATCCGATGTGGATATGGTCAGGACTTGACGAGTCAAGATGACAAGTATTGGAAAACAAATGCCGATGCATGTACAAAATATAATATTCCATTTGGAACTTATTTGTACTCTTATGCTACAACTGTAGAAAAAGCAATTGGAGAAGCCAAGCATGTACTTCGTTTAATCGAAGGATACGATTTACAATATCCGATTTATTATGATTTGGAAGATGTATCTTTACAAAATTTATCAAAAGCAACACTTGGAAAAATCGCAGCAGCATTTTGTGAAACGATAGAAAATGCTGGCTACGAAGCAGCAATCTACGCTAACACTGACTGGTTTACCAATCGGCTTACAGACCCGGTATTTAATAATTGGGATCGTTGGGTTGCCCAATATAACGCTATTTGTAAATACACAGGTTTTTATAATATGTGGCAATGTACAAGCACTGGAAAGGTTTCTGGAATTAATGGTAATGTTGATTTAAATTTTGTTATTGGCAATGAACCTGTTGCACAGGTTTCTAAAGTAACATTAGATACAAACGCTATCTCCCTGCTTCCAAAAGAATCAAAAACACTTACTCCATCCATTTCGCCTAAAAATGCTTATAATAAATCTGTAAGCTGGAGTTCTTCCGATTCTTCTGTCGCAACTGTTAAAAATGGAACAGTTACCGCTGTAGCTCCAGGTAATGCTATTATTACTGCAACATCTAAAGATGGAACACAAAAAAAAGCATCCTGTACTATAACGGTACAAGCTGATACAAATGAAAGCAATATAGGTCCTTCTAATAGTAACCCAAACAATAGCTCTGGAACCGATTCCACTGCTTCGAATACAAGTCCCGATGCTACTGCACCAAAAGCCGTTGCTTCCTTTTCTTATAAAGCTGATTCAACAAGCTCTATCGAGCTTTCTTGGAAAAAAGTACCGGAAGCAGATGGATATACCCTTTATCGACCAAATGGAAAAGCAATAAAAACGTTATCCAAAAGCACTACTTCTTATACAGTCAGGAAAAACTATGGAGAATCAGGTACTACACTAAAAGCAGGTACAACCTATACATTTATGATTGCACCATATAAAACCGCCAACAATAAAAAAATATACGGAAAAAAAGTTACTCTAAAAGCGACAACTAAGCCGAAAAACACAACTCTAAAAACAGTAGTAAAAAGTACATCTGCTAAAACAAAGTTAACATGGAGTAAAACTTCTTCCGCAACCGGCTATGTTATTTATTATTCAACAAAAAAATCATCTGGTTATAAAGCATTAAAAACAATTAGTTCAAATAAAACAACTTCCTATATAACAGCATCATTAAAAAAAGGGAAAACTTATTATATAAAACTTGCAACTTATCGTAAATTAAATAACAAAACAATTTATGGCGGATATTCTAATATAAAATCGATAAAACGCTAAAAAAACATTAAAAAAGAGAGAAAATTATAAATCCTTTTTCTCTCTTTTTGTTTACTTTTACTTCTCAGTTCCCTTATTTCAGCACTAAAATATTTACTGTACTATTTAGCTGCATTCTTAATTAATGCTTCAGCCTTTTCATCTTCATCAGAAATACTAAGAACAACTATATTTCCTTCTTCTTCAATCACGGCTTCATCAAGTTTTTTTAACTCCTCTGGCACATAATCTTTAAATGAATTTTTTTGCTCTTCCACTCTTTTTTCAAAAGCCTCTTCTATTTTCGAAGCATCTGTTCCGTTCTTTGCCGAAATAACTGCAATCTCTTCAGCCGTTGCTCCTGTACTGACATAAACAATACAATCCTCCACTTCTATCCCATCTAACTGGTACATCTCAATTGCGACATCCTTATCTAATTTTGAAAGCTCATCTTGGTAATTAATTTCTGTTTTTAGTTCCTTTGCTAAATCCTTTACCGATATTTGCTGATTAGTTGATTCTATACACCCTGTTAAACTTCCCATCAAACAAATTGATAAAATTCCTCCAAACATCCATACTTTGTTTTTCATCTTTTTCTTCATCATTCGATACTCCTTTTTATTTTTTTGTATTTTCTAATAAATAATTTTTCCAAATCTGACAATAGGTACGATTTAAATGAACTCCATCAACTGAAGCCTCTTTATACAAATTTCCATTTTTATCTGTAAGCACCTTATTTAAATCAATATATTCCACTTTTCTTTCCTTCGCCATCTTTTCAATTAGCTTATTTCTTCGATTAATTTTTTCATTTGACATATCGCTATTTTTTTCTTTTTCACCACTTACATGAATGATACTTTGTATATATATGACTGCATCCGGCTGCGATTCTTTGATTGCATCAATAACCTTTTCGTATTTTTTAATAAAAATCTCATCATATACCCAGCCCAGTTCATTTATCCCAAACATAATATATACTTTTCCAAATGATTGTTTTTGCAAGGCCTCTATTATACTCATTCTCTGACCATCAATTACAACCGGTTGATTCGTAAAAATTGTATCAACCATCAATCCTTTTTCTGTATAAACAGTAATATTTTTCAATCCGGACTGCAGACCAAACCCTTCTGTTCGAGAATCACCGATGAATACCGCATCGTTAAAATAGGATTCATCTATCTGCTTCTTTTCTTGTTGTACTTTATTTTGGATATTTGAATGTTTCGACTCTTTCTTTTTTTTCCCTTTTAACTCCCTTTCTTTTGCCTTCCTTAGCTTGTTTATTCTAACACCTTCTTGAATACTTATAGTTTCAGGACTTGGTGTTTGTAACTCATAAAAAACTCCATTTTCTCTTGATTCCTTTTCTTTATTACTATCCAAACTTTTTATAGAATTTTGATTCTGCTCTTTCCCACAAGCTGAACATATTATATTTATGCCTAAAACAAAAATCGTAATAGAAAACAAATACCATTTTTTACACTTTTTTCGTCTTTTCATCTTACCACCTACAACTCATAACTTATTGAATCACTTTAACCGATAAAAATGATTGTCCGTACTTAATGTATCGAAATTATATAAAAATAATATGGAATCAATTTCATTTTCTTTCAAAAGCGATGAAATACTTCCAAGAAAATATCTCAAATCAACTACATAAATTTCATCAAACTGAAACGTTAAAAACGGAATCAAACTATTAGAGAAAGAATCCTTCGCTATCAGTAGCTTTTTTTTATTCTTCTTATTCTCCACCTTGCGATAACCAGAGCGGATAATTGTCAGACCATTATTTCCATATAAAAACATTCCATATTTATCTCTTGTTTTTGCTTTTTTCATATCATATAAAGAATCTTTTAATCTTCCATTTACAGACATTGATTGAATTGGAATTTGATAATAAATAATTTTATCTGGTTTTACATCAATTCCTTTATACTTTGCATCTAACGTTCCATAAAAATCATTAATTTCACACGATTCCAACTGACTTTCATCAATGGAATTTATGTTCATTTCTTCACAGACTTGCTGATATCCATAAAAAGCGCCTAATGTTGTCCAATGATGATCTGTACGATAATAAATAGGTTCTTCCTTATGAACAGCTAATATTTCTTGTATTGGCACTACATGTATAAACTTATTTTCCCCAAAGCTTTTATTAAGATTGCGAATATAACTATCCTGATTAATATTCGGCGTCCCCTTTGGTAACTTTTCCCTTAAAATACTATAAGAATTCGGTATCACGCCGACATAAATCTTCCTTTGACTCCGATTTGCAAATTGTTCAATTTTTCTTATATTTTTTTCAAGCTGTTCCGAAACAAATAACTGTTTTGAAAACAAATACCCATCTTGTCCCTTTATAATATCATTATTTTCAACTTTTCCTAAAATCTGTTCTGTAACAGCTTTTACCTGAATCCACTGTTTTCTCATTGGAAACTGCTCATTTACATAGGTTTCGTAAGCTTTGCCAAACGAAGAATCCAAATAGCTTTCCATTGTGAATTTTGGTTTTTGTTCTAAATAACGATTTTCCCAATCAGAAAATTTTGTACTCTCTTTTGTCAGTTGAATACTTGACAATACTCCAACTATCATGACCACTATAACGATAAAAGGATATTTTAATATTTTCCTCATTGTTATCTCCATTTTCCATATGCTTTTGGAACACATTCCTTTCATTATAATCCTCCAATTTTAAAAAAATTAAAGCTTACTATCCATTAGAAGCGAAAATACAAAAACGGATTATACGCCGCATCGACTAAATATGCTACTGAAAGTAAAAATATCCCCGTCATAATAACAATATCTACTGGTAAATTTTTAGTCTTTTGATACCATGTTCGTACGACTGGCGTTGCAAACAAAATACTAATCATTAAGCTCAATCCATAATTTCTAATATAGTATATCCAGTCCGATTGAATTGTAAAAGAAAACATTTTTCTAATATAAGTACCAATTTCTCTTAAATCAGTAACAGCAAAAATTATCCAGCTTACTAATATTCCCACTAAAAAATATATTCTTGAAATTACTCTATGTTCATTAAGCCATTCTTTCATCCAAAGCTTTTCGATTGTAAGAAGAACAAAAAAGAAAATTCCCCATAACAAGAAATTCCAGCTCGCTCCATGCCAAAATCCTGTTGCGGACCATACGAGAAGTAAGTTTAAAATCAAACGTCCTTTTCCCTTTCGGTTTCCTCCAAGTGGAATATAAAGATATTCTCGAAACCAGCTTCCTAAAGTAATATGCCATCTTCTCCAAAATTCTGTCATTGATTTCGATATATAAGGATAGTTAAAGTTTTTTGGAAACTCAAATCCCATCATCTTGCCAAGTCCTATTGCCATAAGAGAATAACCATGAAAGTCAAAATAAATCTGTAATGCAAATGAAACGGCTCCAAGCCATGCAAGTGGCATTGAAATTTTACTATATCCTAACTCGCCTAAGTCATTCCACAAATTCCCAATATTGTTAGCAAGTAAAACCTTAGACCCAAGTCCAAGCACAAATACCTTCAATCCCTCTTCTATTTGTTCAAGTGAATATGTCCGCTCCTTTAACTCTTTTGAAACCTGTGTATATACAACAATCGGACCAGCTATCAATTGAGGAAACATACAAAGATATGTTCCTAAATTTACAAATGATGATTCTGCTTCAACTTTCCTTCGATACACATCAATTGTATACGACATAATTTGAAATGTATAAAAACTTATTCCTAGTGGTAACAAAACCTCTTTCCAAGAAAGTGTATTTTTCAATATATAATTAAGATTTTCTACAAAAAAATTACTATATTTAAAAAATCCAAGCATTCCCAAATTATATATAAGAGATAATACTAAAATAAATTTTCTCTGTTTTATATTGCTATTTTTTTCAAGCAACAAGCCCGCCACATAATTCACAAGAATCGACAACAAAATCAATAGTAGAAAATATGGCTCTCCCCATGCATAAAAAAACAAGCTGGCACCAAATAAAAATACATTTCTAAATCGTACTGGTATGATGTAATATATTAGGAAAAATATCGGCATAAACTGAAAAATAAATAGTAAACTGCTAAATAACATTTCTACCTCCTAGTATAATAATGATGTAGTCAATTAAGACTACTTAATTAACAAGTTTCTATAAATCAGATAACAGAAGAAGGTGTTCTTCCTTCATCAGATGTTATCATAAATAATTATCATGTCTGACG